>NZ_JAKVQC010000004.1:590000-1597722 GCF_022488005.1 Ochrobactrum sp. A-1 | reverse complement strand
AGCCGATGCCGAGCCAGCTCAACAACAAATAACCGACAAAGGCACCCAGCATGTATTGCGCGCCATGGGCGAAGTTGATGATGCGAAGGAGCCCGAAGATGATGGCAAGGCCAAGGCTCAGCATGGCATAGAACGAGCCGTTGATGAGGCCGACCAGTAACTGCCCGAGAAGTGCCTGCAGAGGTATTCCGAAGATCATGGTCATTGTCTCAGACTCCCAGCGCGTGCGTGAGCGCCGCCATGCGGGCGGGCAGTTCGGCGGTCGGGAAGTTTTCCGTCACCACGCCATGGTCCATGAGGTAGAAGCGGTCGGCGACCTTGGCGGCAAAGCGGAAATTCTGCTCGACCAGCAGTACGGTCATGCCGCGCTTCTTCAGCTCCACCAGCACGTCGCCGATGCGCTGCACGATGACGGGCGCAAGACCTTCGGTCGGCTCGTCGAGCAGCAGCACCTTGACCCCGGTGCGCAGGATGCGCGCAATTGCCAGCATCTGTTGTTCGCCACCCGAAAGCTTGGTGCCGGGGCTGTTGCGGCGTTCATGCAGATTGGGAAAGAGTTCGTAGATCTCATCCAGAGACATGAGGCTCTGGCCGCCTTTAGCAACGACGGGCGGCAAAAGCAGGTTCTCATGCACGCTGAGCGTGGCGAAGATACCGCGCTCTTCAGGCACGAAACCGAGACCAGCATGGGCAATGCGATGCAGCGGCACGCGCATAATGTCCTTGCCGTCCAGTGTGATGGTGCCGGTGCGTTTGCGGATGATGCCCATGATGGCGCGCAGCGTTGTCGTTTTGCCGACGCCATTGCGGCCCAGAAGCGTGATGGTTTCGCCCGGCCAGATGTCGAGATCGACGCCATGTAAGGCATGGCTTTCGCCATACCAGGCATTGAGCCCGCGCACGGATAATAGCGGTTGGCCTTTATTCATGTTCGGTTCCCATATAGGCGGTGCGCACGCGCTCGTCCCTGGAGACGTCGGCATAGCTGCCGGAGGCGAGAATCTCGCCGCGCTGCAGCACCGTGACGTGGTGTGCAATGTCGGCCACCACCTTGAGATTGTGTTCGACCATCAGCACCGCGCGATCCTTCGCCACATCGGCAATGAGGGCGGCAATGGTGTGGACGTCTTCATGGCCCATGCCGGCCATCGGCTCATCGAGCAGCAGCACTTTCGGATCGAGCGCCAGCGTGGTGGCGATCTCGAGCGCGCGTTTGCGGCCGTAGGACAGATCGGCGGCCAGTGCATGACGGGCATCGGCAAGGCCGACCCGTTCCAGAAGCTCAACGGCCTGCGCATCGAGCCGGTCGAGTGCCGAGAGCGAACGCCAGAACTGCGTGGCAAGCCCATTGGGGCGTTGCAGCGCAACCTTCACATTCTCCAGAACGGTCAGATGCGGAAACGTGGCCGAAATCTGGAACGAGCGCACCAGCCCCATGCGGGCCACCTTGGCCGGATCGATCTTGGTGATGGTTTCGCCCAGAAGAGTGATCTCGCCGCTCGAAGGCTGCAAGAACTTGGTCAGGAGGTTGAAAACCGTGGTTTTGCCTGCGCCATTCGGGCCGATCAGCGCGTGAACGCGAGCATGTTCCACGTCGAGATCGACATTCTTGACCGCGTGAAAGCCGCCAAAAGACTTGCCCAGTCCGCGCGCCGAAAGAACGGTTCGACCGCCGGATGAGCCGCCACCGTCCGGCCCTGCTTCATGCAGGGCCGCCATATTGCCAGTTGCTGCGTTCATTCAACCAGCCTCTTACTGCGTTACCAGCGGGCAGCCGCTTTCTTCCGGCTTCATGTAGGCCTGATCGCCGGGAATGGTGTCCAACACCTTATAGTAATCCCAAGGCGCCTTGCTTTCATCAGGCTTCTTCACTTCCATCAGATACATGTCGTAGATCATGCGTCCGTTGGGGCCGACCTTGCCGTGACGAGCAAAGACATCTTCGACCGGCATTTCATGAAGCTTCTTGGCGACGGCTTCGGTTTCGTCCGTGCCTGCTTCCTTGATCGCCTTCAAATATTGGGTGACGGCGGAATAGGTGCCTGCCTGGATCATGTTCGGCATGCGGCCTGTGCGCTCAAAGAAACGCTTGCCGAATTCACGCGATTCATCGTCGCGATCCCAGTAGAAGCCTTCCGTCAGCGTCAGGCCTTGAGCGGCTTCGAGGCCGAGACCATGCACTTCCGACAGGGTAAAGAGCAGGGCCGCGAGCCGCTGGCCACCGGCAACGATACCGAATTCAGCCGCCTGCTTGATAGCATTCGATGTGTCGAGACCCGCATTGGCGAGGCCGACCACCTTCGCGCCGGAGGCCTGTGCCTGCAGCAGGAAGGACGAGTAATCGGTGGTTGCCAGCGGGTGGCGCACGGAACCAAGCACCTTGCCGCCCTTGGATTCGACGAATTTGGTCGTCTGCTCTTCCAGCGAATAGCCGAAGGCATAGTCGGCGGTGAGGAAGAACCAGGTATCGCCGCCCTGCTGCACGAGCGAGCCGCCGGTGCCGACTGCAAGCGCATGAGTGTCATAGGCCCAGTGGAAGCCATAAGGCGTGCACTGCTTGCCGGTCAGTTCCGATGTGGCGGCGCCGGTGTTGATGGTGATCTTTTTCTTGTCTTTCGACAGGGCCTGCACGGCGAGGCCGACTGACGAGGTCGTCAGTTCCATGATGGAATCGACCTGTTCGGTGTCGTACCACTGGCGCGCAATGTTCGAGGCGACGTCCGGCTTGTTCTGGTGATCGGCGGTGATGATTTCAATCGGCGCATCGAGCACTTTACCGCCGAAATCCTCAGCTGCCATCTTGGCAGCTTCGAACGACCATTTGCCGCCGAAGTCGGCATAGACGCCGGATTGATCGTTCAGAATGCCGATCTTGACCTTGCCGTCGGAAATTTCTGCCGCCGACGAGATAGCCGTGGCGGCGAAAAGCGCTGCCGTTGCAAGTGCGAGACATTTCATGAAGTGCTCCTCCCAATAACACCATAAACCGCAACGGAAAGCCGTACGGTATCCTCCTTATGAAGCAGTTTTTTCAGATGGGGCGGGGCCGTCTTCCTCACGACAAGCCACCCTCTGCTTCCGCCCGATTTGTTCCTCCGCTCGGGCGTTGAATTAGAACGGTAGCATTGACAAATGCGTACACGAATAACAATTTTTGAACAGTGTCTGTTCAAAAATGTACAGATAGAGCAGCATAAGCTGCTGCAATTGTTTGGGAGGGGTGCATGCGGCAGTTCACATGGGACGATCTGCAATATTTTCTGGCGGTTGCCCGCACCGGCCAGCTCTCCACGGCGGCACGGCAATTGCGCACCAGCCACGTCACTGTTCTGCGTCGGATCGACCGGTTGGAACAGGCGCTTGCGACCAAGCTTTTCGAGCGCAATCCGCGCGGCTATCTGCTGACGCCGATCGGCGAGCGGCTGGTAACGTCTGCCGAAGTCATGGAACGTGAGGCGATGAAATTCCACACTGAAGCCACCGGCAATCTGGCGGCACTGTCGGGCGTCGTGCGCCTTTCGACGCTGGAAGGTTTCGGCAATTTCTTTCTTGCCGATCGCCTGCCGGTGCTGGCGCAATCCTATCCGAGCCTCTTTGTGGAGGTGGTGACGATCCAGCAGATCATGTCGCTATCGCGCCGCGAGGCGGAACTGTCGATTACACTGCATATGCCGCGCACCGGCCCCTATCACAGCGAGAAACTGACGCCTTATCGTCTCTTCATCTATGGTCATCGCGATTATCTCGAACGGCATCCGCCGATCAGGACGCGCGAGGACATGGCCCGGCATCCGTTCGTCGGTTACATCGACGATATGGTTTTCACGCCGGGCCTTGATTACATGCGCGAAATCCTGCCGGGGCAGCGCTGCACCTATCAAAGCTCCAGCATCCATGCGCAGCTTATCGCCACGCAGATCGGCTATGGGCTGTGCGTGCTGCCTTACTTCATCGCCAGCCGGCATCCGGAACTGGTTCCGGTTCTGCCGCGTGAGATGCATCTGGTGCGTGAATACTGGATGAGCTGCCACATTGATGTGGTGGCTGCACCGCGAATCCGGGTGCTGAGCGATTTCATGATCCGTTCTGTGCGCGAATCTTCAGCAATTTTCCTTGGGGAATCCTTGCTGCGGGCATGAATTATAGTGAGATTGTCGTTCGTTGCCGGTCAAAGCATTTCCAGCAAAAGTGCGAAGCGTCTACGCGGGGAAATCAGTTCACTGGACTGATTTCTGATCCCGCTTCGATGCGTAGGATAATGCGTAAAAACAAAGAGATAGAGCGGCTCTACGATTCCGTCTTAACTGAAACCGCTCTAGATCGTACCGCCGCCAATGGCGAAAATGCATGTGATGACGAGCGCGGTAAAGCCGAACCCGATAATGAATAGATTAAGCGTTTTCATGGCCCCTCCCTTTCAACCCAGAGGCGTTATGTTCGACTTGCGGTAGAATGTCTACTCTAAATTGCATTCATCCAGACTAAAGTTGTGGAGCCTGATTTCAGACGGTTTCGCGCTCGATATCACGGCGAAGCACGATTGCTGTAGTGAGATCCTCTACAGTTTCATGGGTGGCGATGAGATCGCGCAAGCTGTTGAGCCGGTCTATGGAGGGAACTTCAACCTCGACAATCAAATCGAGCTGGCCGCTCACCGAGGAGACCCGGCGCACTTCGGCATGACGCGCCAGTTCATCGAGGAGGCCGAGTGCCGGCGTGCGCTTGAGGCTGACCAGGATCATGGCGCGAATGACATTCTTGTCGATCTGGCCGATATCCGCCCTGTAGCCGCGAATGACACCATTCTTCTCAAGATTGGCGACGCGCTCTCCGGTTGCGCTGCGCGAAAGACCGATGCGGCCCGCCAGTGTTTTCAGCGGTATGCGCGCTTCCTTGGATAGAATGGCCAGTATCTCGCGATCCTTCGCATCCAGTTCCCGCATGGTCGGTTCTTTCGTGTTGCCGTAAATGTGCCGGTCCATTCCGGCAATGTGCCGGTCTGACCGACGCCTTGTCTGATGCCTGAAAATCGCGGACATGCCAAGCTGATCCTGTGATCTCCCATTTATATTCAACCCGTGAAGCGCCTCCCATGACCGATATCTCGCATCCCGCCCCCGATTTTTCTGCGCAAGAGGCTGAAGTGCTGGCCCAGCTTCATTTCGGTGTGACGGCAAGTGCCTCGCCGCTCGACAGCGAGCGCGACCGCAATTTCCGGCTGAAGACGGGTAATGGATCAGGGGACTGGATTCTGAAGGTCGTGAATGCCAGCGAGCCGCGCGTCGAAAGCGAGTTCCAGACCGCGCTTCTGCAGCATCTGGCCAAGGCCGATCCGGCGCTTGCCGTGCCACGCCTGAAGGCGAGCCTGTCGGGCGAGGTGCTGGCCTCTGCCGAAAAGGAACAGGGCAAGCCTCATGCGTTGCGGGTGGCAAGCTGGCTTCCCGGCACCCCACTGGCCGAGGTCAAGCGCACCAACAGGCTGATGCACAATTTGGGCGGCGCGCTGGGGCAACTGGACCGCGCCTTGCAGGGCTTCATTCATCCGGGCGCCTTGCGCGATTTCGACTGGGACGTGCGCCATGCGGGCCGGGCGCGTGACCGTCTGCATTTCATCGACAAGCCGGAAGATCGCGCCGTCGTCGAGCGTTTCCTTGTCCGTTTCGAGCGCGATGTGGCGCCAAAGCTGCCGCTCCAGCGCGCGCAGGTGATCCACAGCGACGCCAATGACTGGAATGTGCTGGTCGACCCGCAGGACAATGAACGCATCGCCGGGCTGATCGATTTCGGTGATGCGGTTCACACCGTTCTGGTCGCCGAAGTAGCGATTGCCGCTGCCTATTCCATTCTGGACATGGACGACCCGATTGGTGCAGCCGCAGCCCTTGCTGCCGGGTTCCATGCGAAATATCCGCTTCTGCCGCAGGAAATCGATCTCATATTCGATCTGATTGCGATGCGCCTCGTCACAAGCGTCACGCTGTCGGCCTCGCGCCGCGAAAAGACCGACGATAATCCTTATCTTGCGATCAGCGAAGCGCCTGCATGGCGGCTTCTGCATAAGCTCGATGCCATGAACCCGCGCTTTGCCACCGCCATTTTGCGCAAGGCATGTGGTTTCGATGCTGTCGACGGTGCCGGTGCGGTGCGTGACTGGATCAGCGCCAACCGAAAGAACTTCGCCCCCATCGTCCGCCCGCATCCGGCGACGATGACCAAGGCGCTGGTGCCCTATGGCGATCCGGCCCATGTGATGACGGTCGATTCTGCGGGACAGCGCCCGAAGGAAGCCACCGCCTGGTGGGATGATTTCTGCGCCCGCAACCATGTGCAGCTCGGCATCGGCCCATGGGGAGAAAAGCGCACCGTCTATACCGATGAGGCGTTTCGTTCCCGCTTTGTCGAAGGCGAGCGGCGTGTCCACCATCTGGGGCTCGACCTGTTCATGCCTGCAGGCACGCCCGTCTACACGCCGCTTGCAGCCACTGTGAAAAGCGTCGAGATCGAGACCGCGCCGCTTGGCTATGGCGGGCTGATCGCGCTGGAGCATCAGCCGGAAGGCTGCCCGCCTTTCATCACGCTTTGGGGCCATATGGCGCATGAGGCTGTGTCCCGCCTCAAGCCGGGGCAAAAGCTCGCCGCCGGTGATCTTGTCGGCGCTATGGGTGACATGCACGAGAATGGCGGCTGGACGCCGCATCTCCATTTCCAGATTTCGACCGATACTGGCCTCACGGCAGCGGAAATTCTGGGTGTCGGCGAGAATGCCTATCTCGATGTCTGGGCCGATATTTTCCCGGATGCCGCAGTCCTTGCCGATATTCCGGCGGAAGCCTTCCATCAGACAGGACGCACGCGCGCCGAAATCGTCAGCGCCCGCAAGGACATTTTGCTGCCGAACCTCTCCATCTCCTATTCCGAGCCGATCAAGTTCGTGCGCGGCGAAGGGGCATGGCTGATCGACAATCGGGGCCGTGCCTATCTCGATTGCTTCAACAATGTCTGCCATCTAGGTCATGCGCACCCGGAAGTGGTGGAAGCGATCGCCAGACAGGCTGCGATCCTCAACACCAATACGCGCTATCTGCACGACAACATCGTTTCCTATGCGGAGCGCCTGACAGCGACTTTGCCGGAAGGGCTGACAGTGGCCTCTTTTGCCTGCTCGGGCAGTGAAGCGAACAGCCTGGCGCTTCGTATGGCGCGTGCCCATTCAGGCCAGCGCGATGCGCTGGTGCTCGACTGGGCCTATCACGGCACAACGCAGGAGCTGATCGACCTCAGCCCCTATAAATACAAGCGCAAGGGCGGCAAGGGACGTCCGGACCATGTGTTCGAGGCCACTATCCCCGACAGCTACCGCGCGCCGGAAAACTGGCCGCTGGCGGAACATGGCAAGCGCTTTGCCGAAAGCATTGCCGAGCAGATCGAGGCCATCAAAAGCCTTGGACGCGGCCCGGCTTACTTCATTGCCGAGTCGATCCCGAGCGTCGCCGGTCAGGTCTTCCTGCCGGAGTTCTATCTGCAGGAAGTCTACGCGATGGTGCGGGCGGCTGGCGGTGTCTGCATCGCGGATGAGGTGCAGGTCGGCTTCGGTCGCGTCGGCAGCCACTGGTGGGCGTTTGAAATGCAGGATGTGGTGCCGGATATCGTCACCATGGGCAAGCCCATCGGCAACGGCCATCCAATGTCGGCTGTGGTAACGACCCGCGAAATAGCCAACAGCTTCAACAATGGCATGGAATATTTCAACACATTCGGCGGTAATCCGGTGTCCTGCGCGGCAGGTCTGGCAGTACTGGATGTCATCGAGCGCAATGATCTGCGCCGCAACGCGCTCGACATCGGCAATTATCTCATCGACGGGTTCCGCTCGATGCAGAAGCGCTTCGATGTCATCGGTGATGTGCGCGGGCAGGGGCTGTTCCTCGGTATCGAGCTGGTCACGGATCGCAAAACCAAGGAACCGGCGACGGCGCTGGCCAAGAAGATCAACGATGGCGCGCGCGAACGCGGCATTCTGATGGGGACCGAAGGTCCGTTCGACAATGTGCTGAAAATGCGCCCGCCGATGATCTTCACGCGCGCCAATGCCGATCATCTCTTAAGCGTTCTGGAGGATAGCTTCGCGGCTGCGCTGAAGTAGTTCGTAGTCGGATAACTGAACAAACAACAAGTCCGGCGGCATGTCGCCGGCCAATGGATCGGCTTTGTCGAAATTCTGGGCCGAAATTTTGGCCCGAAACTCTGGGAGGAGGAACAATGAAAAAGATAGTTTTGGGTTCGTTGTTGGCGGTGGGCTTTGCCCTGTCCGCTCAAAGCGGGGCGCAGGCGGATACGCTTTCGACCGTAAAGGAACGCGGCAAGATCAATTGCGGTGTCAGTCAGGGCGTTGCAGGCTTTTCGTCGCCTGACGATCAAGGCAAATGGACCGGCTTCGATATTGATTTCTGCCGCGCCGTATCGGCGGCAGTCTTCGGCGATCCTGACAAGGTGAGCTTCATTCCGCTTTCGACCAAGGAACGCTTCACTGCGCTGCAATCCGGCACTGTCGATCTGCTTTCTCGCCAGACCACCTGGACGCTCTCGCGCGATGCGGGCATGGGCGTCCATTTTGTCGGCACTGCCTATTATGACGGGCAGGGCTTCATGATCCGCAAGGATCTGGGCGTCGATAGCGCGTTGAAGCTTGATGGCGCGTCGGTCTGTACCGAACAGGGCACGACCACCGAACAGAACGTTGCCGATTATTTCAGCGCCAACAACATCAAATACGAGCCGGTGGTCATCGATTCTGCCGACGGTATTCTGAAGGCGTTCGAAACGGGGCGCTGCGATGTTTACACGACCGATGCCTCCGCACTTTATGCGCAGCGTCTGAAGCTTGCCGAACCCGATGCTTTCACCGTTCTGCCGGAAGTGATTTCCAAGGAGCCGCTTGGACCTGCCGTTCGCCAGGGCGACGACAAATGGTTCAACATCGTTCGCTGGACCCTGTTTGCAATGCTTGAGGCAGAGGAACTGGGCATTACGCAGGCCTCGGCGGAAGCGGACCTCAATTCCAAGAAGCCGGATGTGCGCCGGTTCCTTGGAACCGAAGGCGACAGCGGCCAGCAGCTCGGCCTTGAGCCGAAATGGGCCTACAATGTCGTCTCAAAGATCGGCAATTATGGTGAAATGTTCGAACGCACCATCGGCAAGGGCAGCCTGCTCAAGATCGACCGTGGCATCAACGCATTGTGGAACAAGGGCGGGCTGATGTACGCGCCGCCGGTAAAATAACAGGACTTATACCAAGGCGCTGAGATGCTAACGCATCACGCCTTGAAAAAGTTCAATCGCCATTCGGGCTTAACCAAAGTCCAATGAGTTTTACTCAATGGACATAGAGCATTTCCTGTTTTGGTTCAATTTTTGGAAATGCTCTATCTATTTGTTTTTACGCATGTCTTTATCCCGAAACCGGTTCCCACTTTCGGGAGGCACGCTCTAGGTTTACAGCTCTTCGAGCAGATCGCCGAAGGCTTCAATATCGCGCAGGCGCTTTCGTCCGGAAGCGCCTGCTTTTTCAATCGCCCGCGTGGTCAATAAATGGCAGAGCGCCATGACCGCGACGTGGTTGAACAGCGGGCCGGGCGCCAGTGTCTGGCAATGAAAATGCCATTGCGCGGAAGCCCGGAACGGTGCGCCTTCATCGGTGATATAGAGAAGTTTCGCACCGCGCTTTTCGATGGCGGCAAGAATGTCGTCCATCTTCGCGATACGGCGGCGAAGCGCAAAGACGATGACCAAATCGTCGGGACTGATGCTCGCAATATATTCGCCCAGTGTCTGGCCCGGTCCGGGAACCGCAACGATATTGTCCACCACCTGTATCATCTGCCATTGCAGGTAGGCCGCAAAAGGCTGACTGCTGCGAAAACCGAACACCCATGTCTTGCGCGCAGCAAGCATCGCATCCACAACGGCATCAATCTGCGTTTCGCGTATGGAAAGAAAGGTCTTTTCCAGATTGGCAATGCCCTGACCGACATGCGAGGACAGGGACTGCCCGCTCTCCGTGTCGGTGGCGCTCGACAGAAACAGACGCGATCCCGTCTGTTTTTCTTCGCGGGCGTGACGTCGGGATTCTTCATAAGTGTCGTAGCCGAGACGCTGCACGAAGCGCGTCACAGTCGCGTTGGAAACATGGGCGAGTGCTGCCAGTTCCGACGCCGAATAGCTCGCCAGTTCCCCCGGAAAATCACAGACGAATTCACCAAGCCTTTTTTCGGCTGGCGGCAGTTCGCCCATGACGTCTCTTACACGGGTCAGAAAGGACTTTTCGGTGGGTTTCATGGCCTGCCTGATGAAATCAGATTTTCAGAATGCCTAACTATTAGCAGCTTTTGATTATTTTTGCATCTTTTTCGCTCAAGGATTGTGCAGATTATCTATCTGAAAATAAACGATAAAAAAGTTCTTGTAAAAATCGATTTTCTGATGTTTGATTATGAAAAAATAATTTCATGCGGCTAATATCATGGGAGTTGGACCGTTATGGCAGGGGAACAAATGATACAATCCGGTGCGACATCACCGGCCATCAAGCAGATGGAAAATGCTTTGGGAAACATCGGTGTGACGACTGCGCACAAGCAGATTCTCGCGCTGATCCTGATCGGCTGTCTCTTTGACAGTTTTGAGCAGAATACGATTGGCCTTGTGGGGCCGATCCTTCGCGAACAATGGGGTTTGTCGGGTGCCGATATCGGTTTCCTCAACACCATCACCTTCGCAAGTGCGGCGGCAGGCCGTCTCCTGTCCGGCATTCTTGGTGACCGGTACGGTCGCCGTGTCATGCTGACAATCAATCTTCTTCTCTTCACCGTCGGTTCCGCACTTTGTGCACTCGCTCCGAGCTTCGGCTGGCTCTGCTTCGCACGTGCCATTGTCGGTTTTGGTGTCGGCGGCGAAATCTCGACCGCGGTGACGATGCTTGCCGAATTCTGTTCGCCGAAGTTCCGCGGAACCGCTGCCGGTCTCGTCAATGTCGGCGCAGGTGGCTTCGGCAATTTCCTCGCACCGGCTTTCGGCCTGCTGGTCTTTACGCTCTTTCCGGGCGACGACAATTGGCGCTGGCTCTTCGCCGTATTGGCGATCCCGGCTTTCCTCGTCGTTTTCTTCCGCCGTTACGTACCGGAAACACCGCGCTTTCTGGCCTCACAAGGCAAGATCGACGAAGCAAACAAGGTGCTTTCCATTTTGGCGTCCGGAACACTCCGGCCCAAGAACCTGAAAGTCACCGAATATCTGTCGAAGATGGAAGATGGTGACACCAAGCCTGTCAAAGGCAACTGGAAGGAACTGTTTCAGGCCCCTTATCTTGGCCGTACGGTCCCCGTGGCGATCGCGATCCTGATGAGCTACGGCGCACAGCTTTCCGTACTGACACTGATGCCTATGATCTTCGTTTCGATGGGCTATACGCTTTCGGGCAGCCTTCTTTACAGCATGATTATCCAGAGCGGCAGCGTGCTTGGCGCTATCGCGGCATCGGCCTTCGGCTATTATTTCCCGCGCAAGAAGGTTCTCAGTCTCGGTGCGGTCTGCGCCTGTGCCGCTGCGCTTTCAATCATTTATCTCGGCACGAACATCTATCTGGTGCTGTTCTTCGGAGCGCTGTTCCAGTTCTTCGTGCTGTTGCTGAACACGTCGATCTGGATTTACGCGCCGGAACTCTACCCGACCCGTATCCGCGGCTTCGGTGTGGCGCTCATCCTTGCGAGCGGCTCGGCAGCCGGGTCCTTCGTTCCGACGATTGCTGGCGCCTTGTTCGACACATATGGAATGCTCGGTGTCTTCGGCCTTGCAGCATCGATGTATGCCATCTTCGCATTCTGCATCCAGCTTGGGCCAGAAACCTATGGCCGGTCCATGGAAGACCTGACGCAGCCGGCGGAAGCCGACGAGCCAACGGTCGACTTCACTAAAACTGCTAAAGAACAGGCCTGAACATGACTGCATCATCCCCTTATGTCCTGCTGATCAATCCAAACAGCTCGGAGGCAACGAGCGGGATGATGCTCGATATTGCCAGACGCAGGGCGGATGGACGGCTTCGGATTGAAGCAGCCACCGCCACGCGCAGCCCCTCGATGATCGTCAATGACGAGCAGCTTCACGCTTCTGCGGCACAGGTCATCGAAATCGGCAGGCGGCAGGATTCGAACTGCATCGGGGTCATCGTCAGCGCTTATGGCGATCCCGGTGTTGTGCATCTGCAGGAGAGCCTGGCAGTGCCGGTTCTCGGCATATGCGAGGCCTCGATGGTCGAGGCAACGCGGAACGGACGACGTTTCGGCATTGCAACGGTAACGCCGGATCTTGCCGATGCGATAGCAGCCAGGGCGGAAAGCCTCGGCCTGTCGCATCTTTATACGGGTATTCGTTGCACGCCGGGCGATCCGGAAAAACTGGCAGGTGATGGTGAGCGTTTGCGCATGGAGCTGGAAGCGGCAGTGCAGCTTTGCATCACGGATGGTGCAGAGGCGGTTATCATCGGCGGCGGACCGCTAGGTGAGGCTGCGGAACAATTGCAGGGAAGCTTCGATGTTCCGATCGTCGCGCCGATCTCGTCAGCTGTGGAGCTGATGGTTGAAGCACTTGATAATCGGCAGGTTTGCGGAGAAGCGCAGGCTTGATTGCAAGAAACCCGGACAGATGTTCGGGAATGCGAAAGACATTCATTGGTGCGCTCCATCCGCTCGCGCCACGTCATGGGTAAGCCGGGGGCAACTGTGAACGGAATGTCTTGCTAGCACGCTTCCCTCTTGGCCACGAGGGAAGCGTGTTTTTATTGGGGCCAGCTTATCGTTGTTTGGCGAGGCCCTGCTCACGCATCTGGCTGAGGCTCATTTTCGGTGAAAGTGCTTCCGGATCGATGCGGATTTCGATAAGGCCCGGCTTGCCGGACTTTTCGCAAGCCTCGAAGGCAGGGGCAAAATCAGCCGTCTTTTCCACCACTTCGCCATGCAGGCCATAGGCGCGGGCGAGCGCCGCAAAGTCAGGATTGGCAAGGCCGGTGCCTGAAACGCGGCCCGGATAGGTGCGTTCCTGATGCATGCGGATCGTGCCATACATGCCGTTATTGACGACGATGAAGATGGCATTGGCCCCATATTGCGCGGCTGTCGCCAGTTCCTGACCGTTCATGAGGAAACAGCCGTCGCCTGCAAAAGCCACCACTGTGCGTTCCGGCGCGGTGAGCTTGGCCGCGACCGCAGCCGGTACGCCATAGCCCATGGAGCCATTGGTCGGCGCCAGCTGGCTGCGATAGGTGCGGTATTGGTAGAAGCGATGCGGCCAGGCGGAATAGTTGCCCGCGCCATTGGTGATGATGGCATCGGCTGGCAGATGCGCGCGCAGCCATTCCATCACTTCGCCCATCTGCACATCGCCGGGGATGGTGGGTGATTTGATGTTGTCGCGGTAATCGGCATTGGCGCTGTCGGTCCATGCCTTCCAGCGCGGATCGGCAACTGGCGCGAGCTTCGCTACCGCCGCACAGAAGGCAGGCATGGAAGCATTGACCGGAACGTCTGCATGATAGACGCGGCCCAGTTCCTCTGCGCCTGGATGGATATGGACGAGCTTTTGCTGCGGCACCGGAATGGATACCAGCTCGTAGCCCTGCGTCGTCATTTCACCAAGGCGGGCGCCGATCACGATCAGAAGATCGGCATCGCGAACGCGCTGCGCCAGCTTGGGGCTGATCGAGGTTCCCATTTCACCGGCATAAAGCGGATGGGTGTTGTCGAACATATCCTGGCAACGGAAGGATGCGGCGACCGGCAGATGCATGTTCTCGGCAAATTTCTGCAGATCGCTGACGGCGCTAGCATCCCAGCCGCCACCGCCGACGATGACCAGAGGCCGCTCGGCCTTCGCGAGCAGCGCCTGCATGTCCTGCAACTGGTCAGCGCCTGGATGCATCTGGACCTGCTTATAGGCCGGTGCATCGCTGACGGCGGCATAGGAGGTCAGCATGTCTTCCGGCAGGGCGATCACGACCGGGCCGGGGCGTCCGTTGACGGCGCGGTGAAAGGCTTGGCTCACAAGTTCCGGTATGCGTGCGGCGTCGTCGATCTGGACGACCCATTTGGCCATCTGGCCGAACATACGGCGATAATCGATTTCCTGAAACGCCTCGCGCTCGACCTGATCGCTGGCGACCTGACCGATGAAGAGCAGCATCGGCGTCGAGTCCTGAAAGGCCGTGTGGACGCCGACCGAGGCATTGGTTGCGCCCGGACCGCGTGTGACGAAGCAGATGCCCGGCTTGCCGGTCAACTTGCCATAGGCTTCCGCCATGTAGGCCGCGCCGCCTTCCTGCCGGCATACGATCAGGTCAATCGCGTCGCTGGAATCATGAAAGGCGTCAAGCGCGGCGAGATAGCTCTCGCCTGGGACGCAGAAGACCCGGTCAGCGCCATGGATGCGTAGCGCATCCACCAAAATCTGGCCTCCGGTACGGGCATTGGGTTTGCTCGTCATGTGATGCATTTCCTCAATCTCACCATGTCTGGCTTGCCATTCGGCTCGCCTTGCAAGGACGGTTTCTCCGCCTCTTTTCAAAAAAGATTGCCGTAAATTTCCGACAACCTATGTGTTTAGGGGAACGGGAATTCATGGTCAGACGCACCCAAATGGCCGACAGGTGCACCAGGCCTGTTTAGTTTTGCGGCAAAGTTTTCAGGTTCAGCCGCCTGCTTCTCCTCCCAGTCAAACACGTTGATATGAACATAGCCAGCGGTGCGAATACAGATTAAACATCATGACTAAACTGTATGAACTCATGATGCACCGGTATGGAGGAACAGCGATGGCCAAGGAAAACACGGGCAAGATCCGCATCGGTATTGGCGGATGGGCCTATGAACCGTGGGACAAGAGCTTCTATCCTGAAAAGCTGTCGAAGAAGCGCCAGCTTGAATATGCCTCGAGCAAGCTGACATCGATCGAAATCAACAGCACTTATTACGGACCCCAGAAGCCCACGACCTTCGCCAAATGGCACGATGAAACGCCGGAAGGCTTTGTGTTTTCACTGAAGGCGCCGCGTTTTTCCACCAATCGCCGCGTGCTGGCGGAGGCGGGCGAGAGCATTGAACGGTTCATGACCGGCGGCATGATGGAACTGAAGGACAAGCTCGGTGTGGTCAACTGGCAGTTCATGGGGACGAAGAAGTTCGATCCCGTGGATTTCGAGGCGTTCTTGAAGCTGCTGCCGAAACGTGTGGACGGGCGCGATGTGCGCCATGCGGTGGAGGTGCGCCACGACAGTTTCAATTCACCGGAATTCATTGCCTTGCTGCGTGAATATGGGGTAGCCGTGGTGATTGCGGGCGACAGCGACTTTCCGCAATTTGCCGATATGACAGCGCCTTTCGCCTATCTTCGCATCATGGGAACGAAGGAAAGCGAACCGCTTGGCTATAGCGAAAGCGATCTCGACCAGTGGGCGGCGCGCGCGCAGGCGATAGCCGTTGGAGAAATTCCCGAAGGATTGAAGACCGTCACGCCGCCTGTTGCCGATCATATTGCCCGCGATGTCTATCTCTATGTCATCAGCGGCTATAAGGCGCATAATCCGCATGCGGCCATGGCCTTGATCGAACGGGCAAAATGATGCCTCGTGGCGGCTGTTGATTTTCATCTGAGTCGCCTGAGCATCATGTCAAAATTCGATCTTTCCGCGCTTGAAGCCTTCGTTCATACCATTCCGCAGAATTACAAGGGACCGGGCGGTGCGGTCGCGGTGCTGAAAGACGGCAAGGTTGTGCTGCGCCATGCATGGGGCTTTGCCGATCTTGCTGCGCGCAAGGCAATGACGCCCGAAACGCGTATGCCGATCTGTTCGGTCAGCAAGCAGTTCACCTGCGCCGTTCTGCTCGACAGTGTCGGCGAGCCGGAAGTTCTTGACGATGCCCTTGCCGCCTATCTCGACAAATTTGCGGAAAAGCGCCCCAGCGTGCGCGATCTATGCAACAACCAGTCGGGCTTGCGTGACTACTGGGCGCTGACGGTTCTGTGCGGGGCCGATCCGGAAGGCATTTTTCTGCCCGAACAGGCGCAAAGCCTGCTGCGCCGCCTGAAGACCACGCATTTTGCACCGGGAACGCATTATTCCTATTGCAACGGCAATTTCCGCATTCTGGCTGATCTAATCGAGCAGCATACGGGCCGGTCGCTGGTCGAACTCCTGTCGGAGCGCATTTTCCAGCCTGCTGGTATGAAGACCGCAGAGCTTATTCCCGATACGGCTCTGTTCAGCGAATGCACCGGCTATGAGGGTGACACGGTGCGCGGCTTCCTGCCTGCCGTCAATCGCCTCCACTGGATGGGAGATGCCGGCATCTGCGCGTCGCTGGACGACATGATTGCCTGGGAGCAGTTCATCGATGCGACCCGCGACGACGAAAATGGAATCTATCGTCGCCTGAGCGGACCGCAGACTTTCCGCGATGGTGCATCAGCGCCTTACGGTCTTGGCCTCAAATTCGAGGAAACGGGAGGCAAGCGGCTGACCGGCCACGGCGGCGCTCTGCGCGGCTGGCGCTGCCAGCGCTGGCATTGCGCGGACGAGCGCCTCTCGACAATCGTTATGTTCAATTTTGAAGGCGGCGCGTCCGACGTTGCCTTCAAGCTGATGAATATTGCGCTTGGCGTTTCCACATCGGAAACGGTCAGGGTCGAAGCCGATGCCGCATGGTTCGGTTCATGGCTCGATCGTGAAACAGGTCTTGTGCTGAGCCTCGAAGATGCGGGACGTGGATGCATGAAAGCGCGTTTCGGCACTGGTCCGGAAATGATGGACGTGGTGAGCGAGAACGAAGCGCGTTCCTCGATGACCACAATCCGCCGCGATGGTGATACGATCCATCTGGCGCGCGAAGATGAAAATCTGAGCCTGACGATGCAGCGCCTGAAAGGTGCGGCGAAGCAGGATATTGCGGGGCGTTATCGCAGCGACGAACTTGAGGCCGATCTTTTGATCGTCAATGAGGGCGGTGCTTTCTACGGAGCTTTTGAAGGATTTCTCGGCAAGAGCGATATGTATTCGCTCTATGAGACGGGACCGGATGTGTGGCTTTTGCCGGTGCAGCGCTCGATGGATGCACCGTCACCGGGCGAATGGAAACTTGTCTTCCATCGGGATGCCAAAGGCGAGATAACAGGGATGACCGTCGGCTGCTGGCTGGCACGGCATGTGGACTACAGGAGAATTCAGGAATGAGCGAACTGAAAGTCAGAACCCGCGAGACGGGCGCCGTCGCTGAACTGCCGCAGGGAAAACTGCCTGTCATCACCACGCCGACCGGCGGCGTGGTTGAAATCGTCACCAGTGTCAGTCAGGCAGGCTTCAACCCGCTCGACCTTATCTATTCGTCAGTTGCGGCCTGTATGGCGTTGAGCGCGCGCATTGCCGCGACCAAACTCGAACTGAAGGAAAAGCTGACCAATGTGCGGGTGGAAGTGAAGGGCGACAAGGCGCATGAAGGGCCGTCGCGTATCGAACGGTTCAACATTACCTTTCACTTCGACGGTGATTTGACCGACGACGAAAAACATCGCCTTGCCGAAATGGCCGAGGAAATCTGCACCGTCAGCAATACGCTGCGCGGCGAGCCGCGGTTTGATCTGAAGGTATCGTAACCTTCAGATCACATCCCGGATGCGTTCGACGCCGACTTTGATGACGTTTTCCATGGCCAGACGCGCCTTTGTGGGATCACGCGATGCAATGGCATGTGCGATACGCAGGTGATTGGCCGCGCATTCGGTAATGCCCTCCCGCGAAGTTGCCGGTGAAGACAACTGAAACGAGACTGCGAGCGCGGCTTCGATCAAGCCGCTCACCGAACGCATGAACGGGTTGCCGGACATGCGGGCAACGGCAAGATGGAATTCCAGATCGACCTTGGCAATGGATTCCGGCGTGTGGTTCGGATCGTCGAACTTGGCGGCGAGCGCGTAAAGCTCGACAATTTCGTCGCTGGAAGCGCGCTCTGCGGCTGCGGCTGCGGCTGCCGGTTCCAGCGCCATGCGCATTTCGGCCAGATGGTCCACGAAGACTTCATCGAAGCCCGCCTCGAACCGCCATGTCAGCACGTCGGGATCGAAGAAGTTCCAGCTGGCATGGCCCAGAACGCGCGTGCCGACCTTGGCCTTGGGTTCGATGAGGCGCTTGGCGGCAAGGGTTTTCATTGCCTCGCGCAGAACCGTGCGGGATACGCCGAAGCGCAGCGATAACTCATGATCGCCGGGAAGAATGGACCCTTCGGGAATGGTGCCCGCGACGATGCCACGGCCCAACTCGCCCACTACGACTGCGTGGCTGTTATGGCGCTTGCGTCCGGTTATGGCCGTTTCCAGCAATCCCAATTCAGGCCTCCTTCATGCGTTGCCGCGCCAGTCTTAGATCGGAGAACCATACAAGCCCTCGTTGCAGAGCAATGAACAGGAACAGCAATATACCGATTGCTATTTTGGTCCACCAGGAAGACAGCGTGCCGTCGAAAACAATGTAGGTCTGGATCAGCCCCTGTATCAGAATGCCGACAAATGTTCCGGCCACAAGGCCGGCACCGCCTGTCAGCAAGGTCCCGCCGATCACCACCGATGCGATGGCGTCCAGTTCAACCCCCACCGTCGCCAGCGAATAGCCGGACGAGGTATAAAGCGTATAGACGATCCCGGCGAGGCCGGAAAGGATACCCGACATCGTATAGATGCCGATTGTGGTGCGGGCAATCGGAACGCCCATCAGCTCAGCCGACTGCTGGTTGCCGCCCAGCGCATAGATATTGGCACCGAAGCGCGTGCGATGGGCGAGGATGCCGCCGACGATGAAGACTGCCAGCATGACCATGGCGATGAATGTCAGCCTGCCACCACCCGGAAGTCGAAAATAAAGCCCCTGCAACGTATCGAGGAAAGGATGCGCGATGGGCACGGATTGCGTCGAGATGAGGAAGGCCGCGCCGCGCGCCAGAAACATGCCCGCAAGCGTTGCCACGAAGGGTGGAATCCGCAAGAAATGGATCATCATGCCCATCCACGCCCCGAACAATGCCGCGATCACCAGAATGAGCGCGAAAGCCACAAGCGGATGGACGCCGAACTGCCCGACGAGCACGGCAACGAAGACGCTGGTAAAGGCGATGACCGAACCGACCGACAGATCGATGCCGCCGGAGAGGATCACGAATGTCATGCCGACGGCGGCAATACCGAGAAAGGCATTGTCGGTCAGAAGATTGCCGATCACCCGCGTCGACAACATATTCGGAAACTGGATGATGCAGATCACATAGGCGAGCAAAAAGATTGCAACCGTGGTCAGAAAAGGCAGATTGCGCAGTGCTTTCATTGCCGTGCTCCCTGCTGGCTCTGGTGAACCGGATTGGCTCCATTGCCCTTGCGCTCTGAGCGCAGGAAGGTAATGAGCTGCACAATGGCCGGTGACTGGAAGGTGAGCACGATCACGATGATGACGGCCTTGATGATGAGGTTGAATTCCGGCGGAAAGCCCGCCATCAGGATGCCTGTGTTGATCGACTGGATGATGAGCGCACCGAGAAGCGAGGCCATGATCGAGAAGCGCCCGCCATTAAGTGAGGTGCCGCCGATGACGACGGCCAGAATGGCGTCGAGTTCAAGCCACAGCCCGGCATTGTTGGCATCCGCGCCGCGAATATCCGCCGCCGCAATCAGCCCCGCAAGGGCAGCGCCGACGCCAGAAACCGCATAGACGCTGAACAGCAGGAACCTCGCCTTGACGCCCGCCAGCATGGCGGCGCGCCGATTGATGCCGGTTGCTTCAATCAGAAAGCCGAGAGCGCTGGAACGCACCGCGATACCGACTACCAGCCCGGCGAAAATCCAGATCAGCACGGGGATGGGTATGCCGAGAAATGCGCCGGAGCCAAGCGCTGCAAAGGAATCATTGTTGAAAGTCAGGATCGCGCCTTCGGTGATAAGCTGTGCGATGCCGCGACCTGCCACCATCAGGATAAGCGTCGCGATGATCGGCTGAATATCGAAGACTGCAACCAGAAAGCCGTTCCACAAGCCACACAAAAGGCCAACGCCAAGCGCTGCCGGAATCACAATTGCAAGCGGATAGCCTGCAACGATGAGTGACGCGGCAAAAGCGCCGCTGATTGCCATGACCGCACCGACCGACAAATCGATGCCGCGCGTTGCGATTACCAGCGTCATGCCAACGGCCAGAATAGCAACGGGTGCGGCGCGCACCAGAATATCGATCAGGCTGCCATAGAGCCGTCCGTTTTGGAACGAGATGTCGAGAAAGCCCGGCGCGATGATAGTGTTTGCCACCAGAATGAGCACAAGGGCAGCCAGTTGGGGGCTAAGTCTTTTGAGTTTTCTGGTCATGCGGGCAATCATTCTGCAGCTTCCTTTTCACTTCCGGTCTCAGCGATTGCACGCACGATATTGTCGGCAGTGATTTCCTCGCCCTTCAGTTCCGCCACATGGCGTCGATCGGATAGGACGATGACGCGATTGGCAACGGCGGCAAGCTCCTCGAATTCGGATGAGATGATAACCAGCGACATGCCATCGGCGCAAAGCTCTCCGATGAGCTTGAGGATTTCAGCATGAGCGCCGATGTCGATACCGCGCGTCGGCTCGTCGAGGATCAGCAGGCGAGGATCGGTGGCGAGCCAGCGGGCCAGAATGGCCTTCTGCTGGTTGCCGCCGGACAGGAATTTGATCGGCTTGTCAGGATCGGGCGGACGAATATCCAGCGCCTTGATGTAGCGTTGGGCAAGCGCCGTCTTTTCGCGCGAGGAAATGGGTCTGGACCAGCCGCGCTTCGCCTGAACGGCGAGCGCAATGTTTTCTGCCATCGAGAAATCACCGATGATGCCGTCGGTCTTGCGCTCTTCCGGGCAGAAAGCGAAGCGCTCCGAAATGGCGGCGACGGGCGAGGGAAGTCTGGTTTCCTTTCCGTCGACGGTCAAGGTGCCGCTATCGGTCTGATCGACACCGAACATCAAAAGAGCAGTTTCGGTGCGGCCGGAACCGAGCAGCCCGGCAATGCCGACGGCTTCTCCTGGCTTGATCGAGAGATCAAATGGCGCCACGCTACCCTTCTTGCCGAAGCCTGCAAAGCGGATCGGGGCCACTGTATCGCGACTTACTTCCTCGGTGAGCTGGCGGCGCACGGTTTCCTGCAACTGGTGGCCGAGCATCATGGAAATCAGATCGGTGCGCGGCAGTTCCGACAGGTTGCGGCTGCCGACCAACCGTCCGTTGCGCAGCACGGTGGCACAATCAGCGATGGCATAGACCTGATCCAGAAAATGGGTGATGACGACGATGCCGAGGCCTTCGGCCTTCAGCTGGCGTAGCACGCCGAACAGCATCTCGACTTCGCGGGCATCGAGGCTGGCGGTTGGTTCATCGAGAACCAGCACCTTGCCGGAAAGATCGACGGCGCGCGCAATCGCGATGATCTGGCGGATGGCGACCGAATAGGCGGACAGAGGCGCGGCGACATCGATGGTAAGGCCGTAGCGGGAAAGGAGTTTCGCTGCATCTTTTTCCATCCGGCCCCGGTCAACCAGCCCGAAACGTTTCGGCTGGCGCCCCAGAAACAGGTTTTCGGCGACCGTCAGATTTTCGAGCAGGTTGACTTCCTGATAGACCGTGCCGATGCCGAGCGTCTGCGCTTCCGCCACAGAGGCGGGCGCGATCGGCTGGCCCTCAAGCAGGATCGCCCCGTCGAAGCCGTGATAGGCGCCGGTCAATATCTTGATGAGCGTGGATTTGCCCGCACCGTTTTCGCCGAGCAATGCATGGATTTCACCCCGGTTGAGCGTGAAATCGACATGGTCGAGCGCGGTCACGCCCAGAAAGGATTTGGTGATCGAGCGGGCTTCAAGAAGCGGCATTGCGGCCGCCGATGGAGCGTCTTTTGCAGCCATGGCAGTCTTCCATTGCATTTTGCAAAGGTCATTCCGGGCCGCGATAGCCGCGGCCCGAGGACGAGAGGATCAGTAGCCGAGACCCTTCTTGGCTTCATAGACGGCCTTCGGATCGTCAGCCTGCGTGTAGAGCTTCGATTCCGTCTGGATCCACTTCGGCGGAACAGTGCCTTTGTCCTTGAAGGCTTCAATCGCGTCGAATGCCGGGCCTGCCATGTTCGGCGTCAACTCGACGGTCGCGTTGGCTTCGCCATTGGCCATGGCCTGGAAGATGTCCGGCACGGAGTCGATCGATACGATCTTGATCTCGGTGCCCGGCTTCAAACCAGCTTCCTTGATGGCCTGAATGGCGCCGACGGCCATGTCGTCATTGTGGGCATAGACGGCGCAGATATTCTTGCCGCCACCTTCGGCCTTGATGAAGCTTTCCATGACTTCCTTGCCCTTGGTGCGGGTGAAGTCACCGGTCTGCGAGCGGGAAATCTTGATGTTGTCGTGTCCCTTGATCGCTTCCTCGAAGCCCTTCTTGCGGTTGATCGCTGGCGAGGAGCCGGTGGTGCCCTGCAGCTCGACGACATTGCACGGCTTGTCGCCCACATCCTTCACCAGCCAGTCACCGGCGACCTTGCCTTCGTGGACCTGATCGGAGGTAACGGCGGTTAGGTAAAGATCTTCCGGTGAATCGATCTGACGGTCGAGCAGGACAACCGGAATTTCAGCTTCCTTGGCTTCCTTGAGGACGGCATCCCAGCCGGTGGAGACAACAGGCGCGATCAGGATCGCATCCACACCCTGCGCGATGAAGCCACGCACGGCCTTAATCTGGTTTTCCTGCTTCTGCTGGGCGTCGGCGAATTTGAGCGTATAGCCGCGCTTTTCAGCTTCCTGCTTGGTCAGGGCCGTTTCTGCGGCACGCCAGCCTGATTCCGAGCCAATCTGTGAAAAGCCGACCGTCAGCGATGCGGCGGACGCGCTGGAAATCAGGGCAAGCGATAGTGCGGCCGTCAGGGCCGTCAAACTGCGTTTCATGGTGGTTCCTCCCATTAAGGCCCTCCCGGCCTCGTCATTTATGAAGCATATAATATTACTTTATGGCAAGCGTCTTTCGGTGCTTCCTGATGAAATGTCGGTGCGACAAACGCGCAATAGTCACATTTATAAATGTAAAACAAAGGCTTGTATTCGCTTTGTCTCTGTGGTCTTTGCGAACTGCCCCAATGGGGGCGGCAGCTCGCTTGACAAAGCGGGTTGCGGCAAAATAGTCATATTAATAACCCGAACCGTAAAATGGCGCCTTATGGCGTTTTTCAATCGGTCGGGGTGAATTCCGCAGTGGGTATGCGGAAAATGGGAGGTTTGATGTTACGTCTGGTCCAGTTCCGCGATGAAAGCGGAGAAATGCGTGTGGCTGCCTGCAATGACGAGGGAGCGGCGCATGTCGTCAAGGGCGTGGCAACGACCTATGAGCTGGCCTCGGCGGCAATTGCAGCGGGTATCAGCCTTGAAGAACAGGTAGTACGCAGCGGTAATGGCGATGCTGTAGATATCGAGGCCGCTCTGGCTGCGGGCCGCGTCGGCTTGCCGATTACCCATGCCGATCCGGCGCATCTGATTGTTGCCGGTACAGGCTTGACGCATCTGGGTTCAGCTGACGGTCGCGACAAGATGCACAAGGCCGCGCAAGCCGCCGAAAAGCCGACCGATTCCATGCGCATGTTCCTGATGGGCGTCGAGGGCGGCAAGCCGAAGCCGGGCCAGACCGGTGTGCAGCCGGAATGGTTCTACAAGGGTGACGGTTCGGCGCTGGTCGCGACCGGCGGTGAACTGGTTTCGCCTTCCTTTGCCGAAGATGGCGGTGAAGAGCCGGAACTGGCCGGCATTTACCTGATTGGCCCGGACGGTACGCCGTTCCGGCTTGGTTTCTGCCTTGCCAATGAGTTCTCCGACCACGTGACCGAAAAGCAGAACTATCTCTGGCTCGCCCATTCCAAGTTGCGCCAGGCCGCGTTGGGGCCGGAACTCTATGTCGGCGCGTTGCCGGACCATGTGGAAGGCGTTTCGCGTATTCGTCGCGGCGATGAGATAATCTTTGAAAAGCCGTTCCTGTCGGGCGAAGCGAACATGTCGCACACAATCGCCAATCTGGAATATCATCATTTCAAATATGAGCTGTTCCGCCGTCCGGGCGATATTCATGTCCACTTCTTTGGCACGGCAACCTTGTCGTTTTCGGAGGGTGTGAAGACGGAAGCTGGCGACCGGTTCGAGATTTCCGCCAAGCCATTCCGCTATCCGCTGGTCAACACGCTCGCTGAGGCGACAAAGGCACAGGCTGCGGCAGAGAAAGTCGCCGTCAGTGCATTGTGAGTAGCAAGATGACAGCTTCGTCCAACATCGCATTAGCAATTGTCGGTCTTGGCAAGATCGCGCGCGACCAGCATCTACCGTCCATCGAGGCGGTGGACGGTATCGCGCTGGCCGCTGTCGCCAGCCGCAATGCCGGTCTGGATAGTGTGCCGTCTTTTACGGATATCGACCAGCTGTTGGCATCCGGTGTGGCCATCGACGCCGTATCGCTGTGCACCCCGCCGCAGGGGCGCTTTGCGCAGGCCTATGCCGCTTTGAAAGCGCGCAAGCATGTGATGCTGGAAAAGCCGCCCGGTGCGACCATTTCCGAGGTGCAGGCGCTGGACCGTCTGGCCAAGGCGGAAGGTCTGACGCTTTACGCCACCTGGCATTCGCGTGAAGCTGCGGCGGTGGAACCGGCGCGCGAGTTTCTGAAAGACGCGGTGATCCGTTCGGTTGCCGTTGCGTGGAAGGAAGACGTGCGCCATTGGCATCCCGGCCAGCAATGGATCTGGGAGCCGGGCGGGCTCGGTGTATTCGATCCGGGCATCAATGCGCTGTCCATCGTGACGCATATTCTGCCGGAACGCTTTTTCCTGACGCAGTCCGACCTCTATTTCCCGGAAAATCGCGCAGCGCCGATTGCGGCTGACCTTCAGTTCCAGACGGAAAGCGGCATCCCGGTTTCGTTTGAGCTGGATTGGCGCCAGACTGGCCCGCAGACCTGGGATATTCGCGTCGAAACCGACAAGGGCACGCTTCTGCTCAGCCATGGCGGCAGTCGCCTGACTATTGCTGGCGATGAAAAAATGGCTGAGCCGGACCGCGAATATCAGCGCCTTTACAAGCATTTTGTGCAATTGATCGGTGAGGGGCGTTCGGATGTCGATCTCGCTCCCCTGACTCATGTGGCCGATGCGTTCCTGTTCGGAAAGCGGCATGTCGTCGAAGCATTTGAAGATTAAAGCGCATCCCGAAAAGTGTGAAACGGTTTTCGGACAAGATGCGCGATGAGCCAAACATTTGGAATGTCGATCTGATTTTAAGGATCGGCGTCGAAGGAATCGAGACCGTTGTCTGGTCTCTTACCCACGCAGGACAGTGAAATGAACAAGCCCGTCTCTCCGAAAACGCCAAAGCTCCGCTCGCGCGCCTGGTTCGACAATCCTGATAATGTCGATATGACGGCGCTCTATCTGGAGCGTTACATGAACTATGGCCTGAGCCAGGAAGAGCTGCAGTCCGGTCGTCCGATCATCGGCATTGCGCAAACGGGTTCCGACCTCTCACCCTGCAACCGTCATCATCTGGAACTGGCCAAGCGCGTCCGCGAGGGCGTTCGTGAGGCGGGCGGTATTGTTATCGAATTTCCGGTTCATCCTATTCAGGAAACCGGCAAGCGCCCGACCGCAGGTCTGGACCGCAACCTTGCCTATCTCGGCCTCGTGGAAGTGCTTTACGGCTACCCGCTCGATGGCGTCGTGCTGACTATTGGCTGCGACAAGACCACGCCTGCCTGCCTGATGGCGGCGGCCACCGTCAATATTCCGGCGATTGCGCTGTCGGTGGGTCCGATGCTCAATGGCTGGTTCCGTGGCGAACGCACCGGTTCGGGCACCATCGTCTGGAAGGCGCGCGAGCTGCTTGCCAAGGGCGAAATCGACTATCAGGGCTTCGTTAAGCTCGTTGCTTCCTCGGCACCGTCTACTGGCTATTGCAACACGATGGGCACGGCCACGACGATGAATTCGCTCGCCGAAGC
This sequence comes from Ochrobactrum sp. A-1, assembly GCF_022488005.1. Taxonomy (NCBI): domain Bacteria; kingdom Pseudomonadati; phylum Pseudomonadota; class Alphaproteobacteria; order Hyphomicrobiales; family Brucellaceae; genus Ochrobactrum; species Ochrobactrum sp. A-1. The sequence goes on along the minus strand of NZ_JAKVQC010000004.1, from coordinate 1,571,619 downwards.
GCTCGGCATGCAGCTTCCCGGTTCCGCCGCCATTCCGGCACCCTACCGTGACCGTCAGGAAGTGGCATATCTCACCGGACGCCGCATCGTTGAGATGGTGCATGAGGATTTGAAGCCGTCGGACATTCTGACCAAGGATGCCTTCGTCAATGCCATTCGCGTCAATTCCGCTATTGGCGGCTCGACCAATGCGCCAATCCATCTGAACGCGCTCGCCCGCCATGTCGGCGTGGAACTGACGGTCGATGACTGGCAGAAATATGGCGAGGAAATTCCGCTTCTGGTCAACCTGCAGCCTGCCGGTGAATATCTCGGTGAGGACTATTATCACGCGGGTGGTGTACCGGCCGTCGTCAACCAGCTGATGGGGCAGGGCCTCATCAATGAGGATGCGCTGACTGTCAACGGCAAGACCATTGGTGAGAACTGCAAGACTGCAACCATCGAAGACAGCAATGTTATCAAGACATACGACCAGCCGCTGAAGAAGCATGCCGGTTTCCGCGTGCTGCGCGGTAATCTGTTCTCGTCGGCGATCATGAAACTGAGCGTCATTTCGGACGAGTTCCGCAACCGCTACCTGTCCGATGACAAGGACCCGAACGCTTTTGAAGGCAAGGCGGTCGTGTTCGACGGGCCGGAAGATTATCATCACCGCATCGACGATCCGTCGCTGGGAATCGACGAAAATACGGTGCTGTTCATGCGTGGTGCGGGCCCGATCGGCTATCCGGGTGCAGCGGAAGTCGTCAATATGCGCGCACCGGATTATCTTTTGAAGAAGGGCATTACTTCGCTGCCATGCATCGGCGACGGTCGCCAGTCGGGCACGTCGGGTTCACCGTCGATCCTCAATGCTTCCCCGGAAGCTGCCGCAGGCGGTGGACTGGCCATTCTGAAGACGGGTGACCGCGTGCGCATCGATCTCGGTCGCGGCACGGCAGATATCCTGATTTCGGATGAGGAACTGGCTGAACGTCGCAAGGCGCTGGAAGCTACTGGCGGCTACAAGTATCCGGAAAGTCAGACGCCGTGGCAGGAAATTCAGCGCGCGGTTGTCGGTCAGATGGAAACCGGCGCGGTTCTTGAAAATGCGGTCAAGTATCAGGACATCGCCCATACTCGCGGCCTGCCGCGAGATAACCACTAATCGTGGGCACTAATCATGAGGCTGCCATGCGTCCAAATGGACGTGTGGCCCTAACTTATTAATTTTAGGCTCAGCCAGTTTCCGGATCGGATTGAGCGCGAAAACAAGGAACCCGGAGCGGCGGAATGGCGGCACCGGGTTCTGACGTATTTGTTATTCAGATCGCTGTGCGGCGCGCGTGATCGAGATAAATCTCGCGCAGGCGCTGGGCGATGGGGCCGGGCTTGCCCGTGCCGATGGTCTTCTCGTCTATGACGGTGATCGGCGTGACGAAAGTGCCCGCGCTGGTGAGGAAGGCTTCCTTTGCTGCATAGGCTTCATCGATGGTGAAGAGCCGCTCTTCCAGCTTCATGCCGGTCTCGGCGATCAGTTGCAGAAGCGAAAGCCGCGTGCAGCCGGGCAGGATGGAATTGCTGTTAGGCCGTGTGACGACGACATCATCATTGGTCACGATATAGGCAGTGGACGATGCGCCTTCGGTCACATAACCGTCTTCGATCATCCACGCTTCATCGCACCCCGCGTTCTTGGCGATTTCCTTGGCGAGCGCTTGCGGCAACAGACAGACCGTCTTGATGTCACGGCGTTTCCAGCGCAGGTCTTCCAGCGAAAGCACGCGTGCACCGGTTTTCAGTGCAGGCTTGTCGAGCAGATTGGCTTCCTGTGTGAACAGGACGACTGATGGCTTCATACCCTTTGCAGGTACGAAATCGCGATCGCGTCCGTCGCCGCGCGTTACCTGTAGATAGACCAGACCTTCGGTCAGGTTGTTGCGGCGCACCAGTTCGCGTTCGATAGCCACGATCTCATCTTCATTCATTGGCATCGGAATGCCGATCTCGCCGGTCGAGCGGCGCAGGCGTCGCATATGCGGCTCGCTGTCGATGAGCTTGCCTTCCAGAACGGCTGTCACTTCGTAGATGCCGTCGCCGAACAGGAAGCCACGGTCAAAGATGGAAATGCGCGCGTCGCGGGCGGTGACATATTCGCCGTTGACATAGACGATGCGGTTTTCGAGTTCTTCTGCTGAAACGGCCATGATGGAATGTGTCCTGAAACGAAAAGACTGCGATCAAGTCGCAGTCTTTTCATAGGTCACTCGGCTGCAATGGGAAACAGCTATTTTCAGGCGGCCTGCTTTGCAGCGGCGATGGCTTCGCTGCGGATTTCTTCCGTCAACTTCAGGCGTAGTTCGGAAAACTCCGGGCTTGCCTTGACGTGGTAGGTGCGCGGATGGGCGATATCGACCGGGGTGATCGATTTGATCTTGCCCGGACGAGCGGTCATCGTAACCACGCGGGTCGCCATGAAGATGGCTTCCTCGATGTCGTGGGTGACGAAGATCACTGTCTTGTGCTCCCGCTCCCAAATGCCGAGCAGAAGTTCCTGCATCAGCCCGCGGGTCTGGTTGTCGAGTGCGCCGAACGGCTCGTCGAGAAGCAGGATTTTTGGATCGTTGGCAAGTGCGCGGGCAATCGCCGTGCGCTGTTGCATGCCGCCCGAAAGCTGCTTCGGCCAGTGATCTTCAAAACCACGCAGCCCGACCTTGTCGATATAGCTGTCCACGATTTCGCGCGCTTGTTTTTCCGGCACGCCTTTTTCACGAAGCCCGAAGCCGACATTCTGACGGATCGTGAGCCACGGAAACAGCGTGTAGGATTGAAACACCATGCCGCGATCGGCGCCGGGGTCGGTTACGGGTTTACCTTCCAGCGTCACTGTGCCGGTGGTCGGTTTGTCGAGACCGGCGATGATGCGAAGGAGCGTGGACTTACCGCAGCCCGAAGGGCCGAGGACGGTCACGAAATCATTTTTCGGGATGACGAGATCGGTCGGCTGTAATGCCAGTGTCGGCTTGCCGCCATGAACCCCCGGAAAGGTGCGGCTCACGCCCTTGATGACAAGTTCCTGGTCGCCTTTCGTAACCATTATGCGAACCTCCATGCGAAGAGCCAGCGGTTGAAATATTTGAAGGCAAGGTCGGAGATCAGGCCAATGACGCCGATGACGATGATACCGAAAATGATCTGGCCGGTGGCCATTAGCGCCTGGCTGTTGATAATCATGTAACCGATGCCGGACGAGGCGCCGATGAGTTCGGCCACGATCACGTAGGTCCAGGCCCATCCGAGCACGAGGCGCAGCGTTTCGGCTATATCCGGAGCACTGGCAGGCATGAGGACACGGCGAATGATGCCGCTGTTCGATGCGCCGAGCGTATAGGCGGCTTCGACAAGATCGCGTCGTGTATTGGAGACGGTCACGGCGATCATGAGGATGATCTGGAACACTGCACCGATGAAGATAACCAGCAGTTTCTGGGTTTCGCCAATGCCTGCCCACAGGATCAGCAGTGGCACGAAGGCTGAAGCCGGGAGATAGCGGGCGAAGGATACGAAGGGCTCCAGCAGGGCCTCGATGGGCTTGTAGGCGCCCATGGCGATCCCGAGCGGAATGGCAACGATGCTTGCCAGCACGAAGCCGCCCAGCACACGCCAGACCGTCATGCCGATATCGTTGAGGAAACCCTGATTGGCAATAAGGTCCCAGCCGTCCTTCACCATGGTGATGGGATCTGCAAGAAAAGTCGGGGAAACGAAGCCGCCCAGAGTGGCGATACCCCAGAACACAAAGAAGAGAATGAAGAATAGAATACCCAGTAATATCCGGGGCTGACTGCCTATCGGCTGCAAGGGCTGCATATATTTTTCCGTTTGATCGTGTATCTGCCGCACTCGACAGGCGGAAAATGAGGAAGCCCGGACGCTTGGTCCGGGCTGGCGCATGAAACGATGTTACTTGATGAAGCTCGTGTCCACGATATCGTCGAGATTGGGCTTCGACTTGATCACGCCTGCCTGCAGCAGAAGGTCGGCGGCTTCGGTCGAGAATTCCTTGAATTCCTTTTCGAAGAATTTCTGGTTTGCCGCCCTGTCCTGCCAGCGAAGATAATCGGCCGATTTGCCGAAATCCTCGCCCGACTGCTTCACGTCCTTGCCCATGATTTCATAGGATTTGGCCTTGTCGGAAGCGATCAGCTGCAGCGCTTCAAAATAACTGTCGGCGAGTGCTTTGGCAGCTTCGGGGTTCTTTTCCAGGAAATCGGGCGTGCAGCCGACCGTATCCATGACGGCCGGATAATCGAGCGTGGTGGCGAGAATCTTGCCCTTGTCGGGTGCTCCGCGCACGGTGGACAGATAAGGCTCGTAGGTCATAGCGGCGTCGTTCTGGCCTGCCACAAAAGCCTGAGCAGCCGGTCCCGGCTCCATATTGACGACCTTGACGTCCTTCGTGGTCATGCCGTTTTTGGCGAGCATGAAGGCGAGAAGGAAGTAAGGCGATGTGCCCGGTGCAGAAGCGGCAACCGTCTTGCCTTTCAGATCGGCGAAGGAGTTCACGTCGGCGCGGACCGCGATACCATCAGCACCGTAAGATTTATCCATCTGGAAAATCTGCTTGGTCTTCACGCCAGCCGCGTTCCAGACGATCCATGTTTCAACGGTGGTGGCCGCGCACTGAATATCACCGGAAGCCAATGCCAGATGACGGCTTGCCTGCGGGATTTTGGTCAGCGTCACGTCGAGACCATTTTTCTTGAAAATACCGGCTTCTTTCGCAAGTGTCAGCGGAGCAAAGCCGGTCCAGCCGGACAGGCCGATAGAAACGGCGGTTTCCGCATGCGCAGCCGATGTGAACGCGAATGCTGCTAGTGCTGCCCCGGCGAGCAATGATTTCTTCATGTGTAGTACCCCTTTTATAGTGAGACTTTTTTGTCCCTTCATTCCTGCCAAATTAACAGGACCGTGTCGTCTGTCCAGAGAGTTCGTCGCGGATATTTGAGCCGTCCCATCTCCTCCGAACAGTCATAAGCTACTGGTCAGGCTGGATTAATTGCGATCAGGTAAGTCGTTCCCTTCCCCTTTAGTTCAAGAGGCAAGGCGTCGCAGTTCGTGAAGACTGCGCAATCATGCTGCTCAAGTTTTGTGGTTTTACCTGCAAATGTCAGATCGACCTGACCTTCGGCGCAGAAGAGAAGTAACGGATTCCCGTCGGCCTGGGTGAGCGTGGTGCCACCGACAGGCAGGCGCCGGACCATATGGATAAAGCGCCCGCGTCGGGTCATGACGTTGAGATCGGTAATGGCGGATCCGATCAGCCGTGCGCTGGAGTGCGCATCGGCGGCAAAGGACAACGGCGCGCTTTCACGAGTGAGGATATTCGTCTGTTCCTCGACGTCGAGCACGATGCCGTCGCCCTCCAATACGGACAAGGTGCGATCGATGCCGGGGAAGATGGAGAACGGACCGTCGCTGGCGACCGTTGCCATGGAAATGCGCCAGTCGAAATTATCGACTGACGTGCCTTCCGGATAGACTGCAATTTCAACAGTCACGCCACCACCGTTTTTCCACGGCATGCGGCGATGACTTTCTGCCTTGCGGATAGAGAAAGCCATTCGACCTCAATTTCCAAGGATCGCTGGGAGGCGCAGGCCCTGCTGTTTGGCCCAGTCGAGCGCTTCTTCATAGCCCGCATCGGCATGGCGCATCACGCCGGTGGCCGGATCGTTCCACAGGACGCGCTCCAGACGGCGATCCGCATCTTCCGTGCCGTCACAGCAGATGACCATGCCCGCATGCTGGCTGAAGCCCATGCCGACGCCGCCGCCGTGATGCAGCGACACCCAGGTCGCACCTGCAGCGGTGTTGAGGAGGGCGTTGAGGAGCGGCCAGTCGGACACGGCATCCGAGCCGTCCTTCATGGCTTCCGTTTCGCGGTTCGGCGAAGCCACCGAGCCGCTGTCGAGATGGTCGCGACCAATCACGATAGGCGCTTTCAATTCGCCATTGCGGACCATTTCGTTGAAGGCGAGGCCAAGGCGGTGACGGTCACCGAGGCCGACCCAGCAGATACGTGCAGGCAGGCCCTGAAACGCAATGCGTTCTTTCGCCATGTCGAGCCAGTTGTGCAGATGCTTGTTGTCGGGCAGCAGCTCCTTCACCTTGGCGTCGGTCTTTGCAATATCTTCGGGATCGCCGGAGAGAGCGGCCCAACGGAACGGGCCGATGCCGCGGCAGAACAGCGGGCGGATATAGGCAGGTACGAAACCAGGAAAATCGAAAGCGTTTTCCAGACCTTCTTCCAGCGCTATCTGACGGATGTTGTTGCCGTAATCGACTGTTGGAATGCCTGCACTCCAGAAATCGAGCATGGCCTGAACCTGTATCTTCATCGACGCGCGGGCAGCCTTCTCGACAACCTTTGGATCACTCTCCTGCTTGGCGCGCCATTCGGCGACGGTCCAGCCAAGCGGCAAATAGCCATGCACCGGATCATGCGCCGAGGTCTGGTCGGTGACGATGTCGGGGCGCACGTCGCGCTTGACGAGTTCCGGATAGATTTCGGCCGCATTTCCGATGAGCGCGATGGACTTGGCTTCACCTGCCTTGGTCCATGCATCGATCTTGGCCAGCGCTTCGTCGAGGCTGTGGGTCTTTTCATCGACATAACGGGTGCGCAAGCGGAAATCAGCGCGGGTTTCGTCGCATTCGACCGCAAGGCAGCAAGCGCCTGCCATAACGGCTGCCAGAGGCTGTGCGCCGCCCATGCCACCGAGACCGCCGGTCAGGATCCATTTGCCTTTGAGGTTGCCATCATAATGCTGGCGACCGGCTTCCACGAAGGTTTCGTATGTGCCCTGAACGATGCCCTGTGCGCCGATATAGATCCACGAACCTGCGGTCATCTGGCCATACATGGCGAGACCCTTCTTATCCAGTTCGTTGAAATGATCCCAGGTTGCCCAATGCGGTACGAGGTTGGAATTGGCGATCAGAACACGCGGCGCATCCTTATGGGTGCGGAAAACGCCGACCGGCTTGCCCGACTGCACCAGCAGGGTTTCATCCTCGTTGAGTGTCTTGAGGGTGGCGACGATACGGTCGAAATCGTCCCATGTGCGGGCTGCGCGACCGATGCCGCCATAGACCACCAGCTCATGCGGACGCTCGGCCACATCGGGGTCGAGATTGTTCATCAACATACGCAGCGGCGCTTCGGTGAGCCAGCTCTTGGCGTTGAGTTCGTCTCCGCGCGGCGCTCGGACTTCGCGCTCATTGTGGCGTGGGTTCGACATGGTTTCCTCCTCAGGATTTCAGGTCGGCGGCAATCGTTTCCAGCCGCTGCAAAAGGTTTTTGAGATGGACGCGAAGTTTGCCCGCCTTGGCTTCGTCATAGGCAAAAGGCACGGCTTCGGTCGCAAGATGGGTTGATTGCGCAAGCTCCATCTGGATCGCGTGCACGCCGGTTTCCGGCTTGCCGTAATGGCGCGTCGTCCAGCCACCTTTGAAACGGCCATTGAGGGTCGACGTGTAACCTTGTGCCCCGCCCGTCACGTCGACAACGGCTGCCTCGACCTTCGGATTGCAGGTCTTGCCCATATCCGTGCCGATGTTGAAATCGGGCAATTTGCCTTCGAACAGGAACGGGATATGCGAGCGGATCGAATGGCAGTCATAAAGGATGGCGACCCCATGGATTGCCTTTACCCGTTCGATCTCGGCGGCAAGCGCCTCGTGATAGGGTTTGTGGAAGCGCACGATGCGGTCGGCAATGTCGGCTTCGGTCGGTGCCTCTCCATCCTTCCAGATCGACAGCCCGTCAAAGTCGGTTTCCGGGATCAGCGTGGTGGTGTTCTGCCCCGGATAGAGGCTCACACCTTCCGGGTCGCGATTGGCGTCGATGCAATAGCGGTGGAAGGTGGCGCGCACCATGGTCGCGCCGTCGATGAGACCGTCATAAAGCCTGTGAATATGCCAGTCGGTGTCGGCAAGAATTTTGCCATTGTCGTTGAGCCGCGCAAAAATATCCTGCGGCACATCGGTTCCGGTGTGTGGAAGGCCCAGAATGACGGGCGAGGTTCCCTGACGAACTTCGAACGGGCTCATGCTCACGCCTCCAGCGCTGGCAGGATGCCGCTCGAAATCGCACCGGAAAGCACGCCGTCAGCGACCAGATCGGCGGCATTCTTCAGGTCGTCGGCCATATAGCGGTCGTCTTCCAACGTCGGCACGCGGCCGCGCAATGCCGCGATCACCTTGGCAAGCTCAGGGCTGGTGGTCAGCGGTTCGCGCAGTTCCACGCCCAGTCCGCCGGTCAGCGCTTCGATGCCGATAATGGCATTGAGGTTGGCGGTCATCTGCAACAGGCGGCGCGCGCCGTGGCAGGCCATGGACACATGGTCTTCCTGATTGGCCGAGGTTGGGGTGGAATCAACGGAAGCTGGATGCGCCATCTGCTTGTTTTCGCTCATCAGCGCGGCAGAGGTGACTTCTGCGATCATGAGGCCGGAATTGAGGCCCGGCTTGCGGGCAAGAAAGGCTGGAAGCCCGAAGGAAAGCGCCGGATCGACCAGAAGCGCAATGCGGCGCTGCGAAATCGCGCCAATTTCACAGACCGCAAGCGCAATCTGGTCGGCCGCGAAGGCAACAGGCTCGGCGTGGAAGTTGCCGCCCGATACTGCGCGCCCGTCCGAGAGAACGAGAGGATTGTCGGTGACCGCATTGGCTTCGATTTCCAGCGTGCGCGCGGCTTGTCGCAGAATGTCGAGGCAGGCGCCATCAACCTGCGGCTGGCAGCGAATGCAATAAGGGTCCTGCACACGCTGATCGCCTTCGAGATGGCTCTGGCGAATGACGGAGCCTTCCAGCAGGGCGCGTAGCGCCCGTCCTGCATCGATCTGGCCCTTATGGCCGCGCAACGTGTGGATTTCCTCATGGAATGGCGCGTCCGATCCCATGGCGGCATCAGTGGACAATGCGCCGGTGATGAGCGCGGTCTGCGCGGCGCGATGCGCGCGGAAGAGACCTGCCAGTGCGAGGGCAGTCGAGGTCTGCGTGCCGTTGATGAGTGCGAGACCTTCCTTGGCAGCCAGAACGACAGGTTTCAATCCGGCTTTTTCCAGTGCCTTTACGCCGGAGAGGCGTTCGCCCTGATAGAAGGCTTCGCCTTCGCCGATCATGGCGGCAGTCATATGGGCCAGCGGCGCAAGGTCGCCGGACGCGCCGACAGAACCCTTTTCCGGGATCATCGGGATCACGTCCTTTGCCAGCATGTCTTCGAGAAGCGTGATGACTTCAAGCCGCACGCCGGACGCACCGCGACCGAGCGAAATCAGCTTCAGCGCCATGATAAGGCGCACGATGTTTTCCGGCAGCGCATCGCCGACGCCGCAGCAATGCGACAGGATCAAATTGCGCTGGAGCGTGGCGACATCGCTTGCTGCAATGCGGATCGAGGCGAGTTTACCGAAGCCGGTATTGATGCCGTAAACCGGTTCATCCCCCGCTGCGATTTCCGCAATGCGCGCTGCCGCCTTTTCAACGCCAGCATGGAAGGCAGGATCGATGCGGACGGGGAGGCCATCGCGATAGATTTTTTCCAGCGTTTCCAGCGGGACAGAACCGGGCTTGAGGATGATGGTCATAGAAGGCTCCATAAGAGCGCATCCCGAAAAGTGTGAAGCGGTTTTCGAAAAAGATGCGCGGTTCGAAACAACAATTAAAGCTGGCCCTTGAATACCCGCTTCCAGAGCGGATTGAAGCCTATGCGGTAAACGAGTTCAGCCGGACGCTCGACGTTCCATATGGCGAGATCGGCGTCCTTGCCGATTTCGAGCGTGCCGGTCTGGTCGAGAAGGCCGAGGGCGCGTGCTGCTTCGCGAGTGACGCCTGCGATGCATTCATCGACGGTCATGCGGAACAGAGTTGCGCCCATATTCATGGTGAGCAGAAGCGAGGTCAGCGGCGATGTGCCCGGATTGTTGTCGGTGGCGAGCGCCATCTTGGTGCCAGCGGCGCGGAAGGCTTCAACTGGCGGCTTTTGCGTTTCGCGGATGAAGTAATAAGCGCCGGGAAGCAGCACGGCCACTGTTCCGGCCTTGGCCATTGCGGCGGCACTTTCCGCATCGGTATATTCGAGATGGTCCGCAGAAAGCGCGCCATAGGAGGCGGCAAGCGCCGCACCATGCAGATTGGACAACTGGTCGGCATGAAGCTTGACCGGGATATTATGGGCCTTGGCCGCATCGAAGACGCGGGCGATTTCGTCGGGCAGGAAGGCTATCCCTTCGCAAAAACCATCAACCGCATCAGCCAATCCTTGATCGGCGATAGCCGGAAGCATGTCGTTGATGACACGGTCGATATAGGCGGCCTTGTCGCCATTCATTTCCGGAGGCAGGGCGTGCGCGCCGAGGAAGGTGGTGCGGATCGCAACGTCGCGCTCTTCAGCAAGGCGACGGGCGGCCTTCAGTGACTTGATTTCGCTGTCGCGGTCGAGACCGTAACCGGATTTGACTTCGACAGTGGTGACACCTTCGGCAATCAGCGCATCGAGACGGGGCAGGGTTTCACGCACCAGATTGTCTTCGCTGGCCGCGCGCAGGTTTTTGACCGAGGAAACAATGCCGCCACCAGCACGCGCGACTTCCTCATAGGATGCGCCGTTGAGACGGAGTTCGAATTCATGCGCGCGATTGCCTGCATGGACGAGATGGGTGTGGCAATCAATCAATCCCGGCGTGATGAGCCGGTTGCCGCAATCTATTTTCTCGAAGGATGCATATTCAGCGGGCAGGGTATTTTCCGGACCGACATAAGCGATCTTGCCGTTTTTAACGGCGAGCGCTGCATTGTCGATGAGGCCCAGGCCTTCGGAGTTTTCACCCAGCGTGGCGATACGGGCGTTGCTGAAAATGTAGCCTGTTTTATCTGACATGAGCGTTTTCTCGCTTCCCTGTTTTTCAATAATGTATATACATATTAGCGGAACCGCCAAGAGAAAAAATGCATCCATTTGCGATCTGTTGAAAGATCGGCGTGAAAATCTGGCGAAATGAGGAGCCTGTTCGAATGTCTGCTGCAGCCACCGAAATGCAATTTATCCATGCCGGACAGGCGCTTCTGCAAACCGGTTGGGCGAATGATGTGCGGCTTGGCATGTCGGATGGAAAAATCGCATCAGTGGAAACTGGTATCAGCGCGCAGTCGGGAGATGAGCATCACGCAGTAATCATTTCCGGCATGCCGAACCTGCACAGCCATGCGTTCCAATACGGCATGGCTGGATTGGCTGAGCGGCGCGGTTCGTCTGCCGACAGCTTCTGGAGCTGGCGCGAGATCATGTACAAGTTCGCGCTCACCATGTCGCCGGAACAGGCCGAAGCCGTGGCATTGCGGCTCTATGTCGATATGCTTGAAGCTGGTTTCACCCGCGTCGGCGAGTTTCATTACCTGCATCACGATCGCGACGGCACGCCTTACGGCAATATCTCGGAAATGTCCGACCGCATTGTTTCCGCGGCCAAGGCGGCAGGCATCGGTCTGACTCTTCTGCCCGTCTTTTATGCGCATTCGGGTTTTGGCGGTGCTGTTCCGAACGAAGGACAGCGGCGGTTCATCAACAATCCTGAACGTTTCGCGCGGCTGATCGAAGGCTGCAAACAAGCGCTTGCGGGTTTCGACGGTGCGGTTCTGGGTGTGGCACCTCACAGCCTGCGCGCTGTGACGCAGGATGAACTGGGCGTCGTGACGAAGCTCCTGCCCGACGCGCCGGTGCATATCCATGTGGCCGAACAAGTGAAGGAAGTCGAGGACTGTGTTGCATGGTCGGGTAAGCGCCCGGTCGAATGGCTTCTTGACCATCAGGATTTATCTTCGCGCTGGTGCCTCATTCATGCGACCCATATGACCGATGATGAAACGCAGCGCATGGCCAAGTCCGGGGCGATTGCCGGTCTCTGCCCCGTGACCGAAGCCAATCTCGGTGACGGAACGTTCAACGCGACGGTGTTTACTGCTGCTGGCGGCAAGTTCGGCATCGGCTCGGATTCCAATGTGCTAATCGGCATTGGCGACGAATTGCGCCAGCTGGAATATTCGCAGCGTCTCCAACATCGCGCCCGCAACGTGCTTGCTGAAAATGAAGGATCAACGGGCCGCGCGCTGTTCGATGGCGCGGTAACGGGCGGCAACATCGCGATGGGGTGCGCAGGTGAAGGCTTGAAACAAGGGGCTTCGGCGGATTTTGTGGCGCTGGATACCGGGCGTCTGCCGCACGCCAAGGGCGATGCTGTGCTGGATGGATGGCTGTTCGGCGGTCGCGCACGACCGTCCGACGTGTGGGTGCGCGGCGTTAAACAGGTGGAAGGCGGGCGTCACCGCTTGCGTGATCAGGCGGAGCGTGCTTTCCAGAAAACCCTTGGCGAATTACTTGCCTGACAGGAGACGGCATGGCTGGCGAAGATTTGATCGCAAAGGATGTACCGGTTCTTTCGCTGCACCAGCGTATTCTGGACGATATAGAATCGCGCATCCTGTCGGGAGAATGGCTGCCCGGCCATCGCATCCCTTTCGAGCACGAGCTGACGGAGCAGTTTGGCTGTTCGCGCATGACGGTGAACAAGGCGCTGACCCAGCTTGCCAAAGCGGGCCTGATCGAGCGCAAGCGGCGCTCCGGCAGCTTCGTTTCCTTTCCGCAATCGCAGGCGGCGATCCTGGAAATCCACGATATCCGCGATGAGGTGGCAGCGCTTGGTGCCGCCTATCGGTTCGAGCTGACGAGCAGGCGCGAGCGATTGAGCGGGCCTGCGGATGCACGGCATATCGACATGCCGCGCCACACGCCGCTGGTTGAACTCGTCTGCCGTCATTATGCGGGCAAGCGCGTCTTTGCGCTGGAAGAGCGCATTATCAGTCTGCATGCTGTTCCAACAGCAGCGCAGACTGATTTTGCCGAAAACTCTCCGGGGCCATGGCTGGTTTCGTGTGTGCCGTGGAGCAGCGCAAAGCACTCTATACGCGCGATTGCCGCCACGCCGGAGAATGCGGCCATGCTTGGCATTCCGCTGGGCTCGCCCTGTCTGGTGATCGAACGGCAGACCTGGAATGCCGACCAGCCGGTAACGCATGTGCGTTTTACCTATCCCGGCGACAGCCATGCGCTGGTGGCGAATTTCACGCCGTCGCAGGGAGGATGAAAAGGCAGCAGACGAATCGGCAGGCTTTTCTTTATGGTTTAACCGTCAGTTTTCCGACCATGTCCGGGTGAAACCGGCAGTAATAATTCACCGTTTCGGGCGAATTGAGAACCTGTTTCGTAATTTTTTTGGGTGGAAGCAGAATATCCCATCCTCCCTTTACGGTCGCGGTATGCTGCATGGGATCTTTATTATTCCATTCGATCACATCGCCAACATTCGCTTCAATATTCGGCGGGGAGAACGCGAGCTTCTCGACCGTAACCTCTATCATTTTCGCCTTTGCCGGGGCGCTGATAATGAGAAACCCGGCAAGTATCGTGGCGGCTTGAGCATATCTCATATGACTGTTCCTATTTCAAAGACATGGCGATGTGTTCGGCATGTTTCTCGTGGCTCTGGAACAATTTGAGACCGGTTTCGAGCAGGCTTTTCAGCTCGGCATTGCTGGCGGATGGGATGAGCGTGGTTTTCAGAGCCTTGTTGACTTCCTTGTGATAGGCAACTTCGTTGTCGACATAGGATTTGTCGAAGGCTGCGCCATCAAGCTTGCTCAATTTTGCCAGTTCGTCTGCAGCCGCTTTGGACAAGGCTTTGCTTGTGTCGTTATCCTCTGGTGTGACCTTGAGTTTCTTGACCAGAGCGAGCGCTTGCTGATTGACCGCTTCATGATCGCGCACCATGGTCTGTGCAAACTCGAGCACCATTTTGTTTTTGGATTTTTCAAGTGCTTGCTTGGCGGCTGCGACGTCGATAGCGCCTGCCGTGTAAGCAATATGGGCTATCGCCGGATCGTGTAATTTTCCGTCATGGGCGATTGCCAGAGACAGGCTGCCGCAAATGCAAATTGCAGCAACGGATACAACTGAACGAATAGACATGGAACTCTCCCTTTCCCGGCAAAATTCCGGGCTGCTTTTTTAGCGACAGCTATTGGATGCAGGAGAATTCAAAAGGTTCCTGATATCAGGTCTGCTTTTCCAGCCGCTCCAGAACGGCGGTTATGATCCGTTCGCAGCGTTTGCCTGCAAAAGGGAATGCATCGAGCAGCACGGGGCCGATTTTTTCGTCCAGCTGTTTGCGCAGCAAATATCGGGCGCGATGAAGACGGGTCTTCACGGTCTGCGGACGCAGATTCAGTAATTCGGCGGTTTCGTCCACGCTCAAGCCCTCGATGACCCGTGCGACGAATACAAGGCGGAAAATTTCCGGCAGATTGTCCGTTGCCTGTTCGACCAGCTGCAAAATCTGGCGCTGCGCAAAACCGCGTTCGGGATCGTCCGTGCTTATGGCAGAGGGGAACGGGATGATATTGTCCGCTGATGTGTCGGGCAATGTATCGAGAAGTTTCTCGGCCTTCCGGGTCTTGCGCAGGCGGCCGAGTGCTTCGTGAATTGCGATGCGGGACAACCACGTGGTCAGGCTGGACTGACCGCGAAAGCGATCAAGGCTCCTGAAGGCCAGAAAATAGGTCTCCTGAACCACGTCTTCCGCTTCGGCGTCGTTGCGCAGGATGCTGCGGGCCAAACGATAGAGCCGCTGGTTGTTGGTCTGCATGATTTTGCGCAGCGCATCCAGATCGTGCATTTTTGCGCATTGAGCAAGCGCAAGATCACCCTGAAATGTCGGTGAGATGGCTGGTATGGCTGTTTTTGCACGCATGGGTCAAACTCCTGTGGAGTTTATTGGATGTATGCGAGGTCAAAAGGTTCCCGAAGATATATAGTGTCCGTTTTACGAAACGTTCCAAATGATACTACCGTTCGCCAATTTCTGGCAGCAGACAAAAAAGCCGCCGCAGGGGAACAGCGGCGGCTAAAAGGCAGCATGACTTGGGTGAAGATCAGGCTGCGCGTTTGATGGCGTCGCCGAGGATGGACACGATCGTGTCGATCTGCTCCTTTTCCACGATAAGCGGCGGCGAAAGCGCGATCACATCGCCGGTCACGCGGATGAGCAGGCCCTTCTGGAAGCAATCCACAAAAATATCGTAGGCGCGTGCGCCCGGTGCATCCTTGCGCGACGAGAGTTCGATTGCGCCAACCAGACCGAGGTTGCGAATGTCGATGACGTTCGAAACGCCCTTGAGCGAATGAAGCGCTTCTTGCCAATGATTGGCAAGCCCTGCACCGCGTGTCAGCAGGCCTTCTTCGGCATAGACTTCCAGTGTTGCAAGACCGGCAGCAGCAGCAACCGGATGGCCGGAATAGGTGTAGCCATGGAACAGCTCGATGGCGTTTTCCGGGCCGGTCATCAGGCCGTCATAGACCTTGCGGGCGGCGAAGACTGCGCCCATCGGGATGGCGCCATTGGTCAGGCCCTTGGCGGTTGTCACGAGGTCGGGCACGACGCCGAAATAATCAACGGCAAACGGCGTGCCGAGGCGGCCGAAACCGGTGATGACTTCGTCGAAGATCAGGAGGATGCCATGCTTGTCTGCCGTAGCGCGGAGGCGTTCCAGATAGCCCTTCGGCGGCAGGATGACGCCAGCCGAACCGGACATTGGTTCAACGATGACGGCGGCGATCTTTTCAGCGCCATGCAACTGGACGAGACGTTCCAGATCGTCGGCAAGCTCAATGCCGTTTGCAGGCAGGCCCTTAGAGAAGGCGTTCTTTTCAATATCGAGCGTATGGCGCAGATGGTCGGCAGGAATCTGGGGGAATACACGGCGGTTATTGACAAGGCCGCCGACGGAAATGCCGCCGAAACCAACACCGTGATAACCCTTCTCACGACCCAGAACCATGGTGCGGGTGCCTTGGCCGATGGCGCGCTGATAAGCGATGGCGATTTTCAGTGCGGTGTCGACCGATTCCGAACCGGAATTGGTGAAGAATACGCGGTCGAGTTTTGCATCCGGTCCACCCGGCGCGATGGCTGCGAGCTTTTCAGCAAAGTCAAAAGCTACATTATGGCCCATCTGGAAGGTGGGAGCGAAGTCCATGGTCGAAATCTGGCGCTCGACGGCTTCGGTAATGCGCTTGCGACCATGGCCGGCATTGCAGCACCATAGACCAGCCGTGCCATCCAGAACCTGATTGCCGTCGGTGTCGGTGTAATACATGCCCGAGGCACTTGCGAGCAGGCGAGGCGCTGCCTTGAACTGCCGGTTCGCGGTGAACGGCATCCAGAAGTTCTCAAGGCTTGGCGTGTTGGTTTTGGTGAGCATAGTTACCTCCTATTTGTAAGCAGCAGGCCACGCTTTGCGAGGTGCAACAAGTCCTTTTCTTGAGGATATTAAGCCATTGTTTTTATGTAGGGTAATTATCAGGTTTGTGCTATATCGAACATCATAAACATGAGGGGAAGGTTCGATGAGCATCGATATTGGCGGGCGGCTTCGCTATGTGCGCATGCGGCAGAATCTGTCGCAGCGTGAACTTGCCAAGAGGGCAGGTGTGACGAACTCCACGGTCTCCCTCATCGAAGCCAATCAGTCCAATCCGTCCGTCGGTGCATTGAAGCGCATTCTCGACGGCATTCCCATCGGCATGGCCGAGTTTTTCGCGCTCGAACCGGATGCGCCTCACAAGGTATTCTATCAGGCCGAGGAGTTGGTGGAAATCGGCAAGGGGCCGATTTCTTATCGTCAGGTGGGCGACCATCTGTTTTCGCGCTCTTTACAGATACTGAAGGAGCGATATGAGCCGGGTTCCGACACGGGAAAAGTGCTTTTGATGCACGAGGGTGAGGAAGGCGGCATCGTCATTTCGGGTCGCATCGAAGTGACTGTCGGCAGTGAGCGCCGCATTCTGGGGCCGGGCGATGCCTATTATTTTTCCAGCAAGCTGCCGCACCGGTTCCGTTGCGTCGGACCGGTGCCATGCGAAATCGTGAGCGCCTGCACGCCGCCGAGTTTTTGAATCGCCTCGGAAAGGCGATTCAATTTCGTGCACGTATTCTTATTCGTAGCGGGAGATACCGAGATCGTCGGCCCGGATATCCGGCTTGTTGCCGGAAATAAGGTCGGCGAGCAATTTGCCGGAACCACACGACATGGTCCAGCCGAGCGTTCCATGACCGGCGTTGATGAACACGTTGTCGTAGCGCGTTGCGCCGATGATCGGCGTGGAATCTGGCGTCATCGGGCGCAGGCCAGACCAGAAGGTTGCTGCTTTCAGATCGCCGCCGGGGAACAGGTCCGTTACCGACAGATCGAGCGTCGCGCGGCGCGCGGCGGGAAGATCCTTGGTGAAACCTGACACTTCCGCCATGCCGCCGACGCGAATGCGGTCGCCAAGGCGGGTGATGGCAATCTTGTAGCTTTCGTCCAAAACCGTCGAAACCGGCGCGCGATCCTCATCGACGATTGGCGCGGTGATGGAATAGCCTTTCACCGGATAGATCGGGGCGTTGAGGCCCAGCGATTTGACGAGCGCTGGCGTATAGCTGCCGAGCGCGACGACATAACGGTCGGCGGTCAGAACGCCCTCGGAGGTCTCGACACCGGAAACCTTGCCGCCGGACATCAGCAACGACTTGATGTTGACGCCAAAGCGGAATTTCACGCCAAGCCCTTCGGCAATCTTTGCCAGCGCATTGGTGAATTTGAAGCAGTCGCCGGTTTCGTCATGCGGCAGACGCAAGCCACCGACGAACTTATCCTTCACGCGGGCAAGCGCCGGTTCCACTTTGGCGCATCCGTCGCGGTCGAGGACTTCGAAGGGTACGCCGTCCTGACGCAGCACTTCAATGTCCTTGCCGATACCGTCAAGCTGGTACTGCTCGCGGAAAAGCTGGAGCGTGCCCTGCATGCGCTGGTCATATTCGATGCCGGTTTCCTTGCGCAGATCGACAAGGCAGTCGCGCGCATATTCGGCAACGCGCACCATGCGGGTCTTGTTGACCTTGTAGCGGCTGTCGGTGCAGTTCGCGAGCATCTGCATCAGCCAGCTATATTGAGCCGGGTCGCAGGTCGGGCGCAGGATGAGCGGCGCGTGCTTCTGGAACAGCCATTTCGCAGCCTTGAACGGAATGCCGGGTGCGGCCCATGGCGACGCGTAACCGGGTGAAACATGACCCGCATTGGCGAAGCTTGTTTCCAGTGCCGGGCCTTCTTCGCGGTCGACAACGGTTACCTCGTGGCCGAGCTTGGCGAGGTAATAAGCGGTCGTAACGCCGATAACGCCGCTGCCGAGGATAGTGATCTGCATGTTCGCCTCTTGTCTTATGCTTTTATGCCGCTCGCGCCGCTCTCCACGTAGACACGTGCATAACGGTTGCCGAGCGCAGTCAGAATTTCATAGGGAATGGTGTCGCAGTCGCGCGCCACGTCTTCGAGACGCTGGTGCGGACCAATCAGTTCCACAAGGCTGCCGAGTTTCAGCGTGCCTTCCGGCAATGCGCTGACGTCGAGCGTGATCGAGTCCATCGATACTCGGCCGATGACTGGCAGGCGCGTATCACCGAAGAAGGCCGCGCCCTTGTTGCTGAGAGAACGGAACCAGCCATCGGCATAGCCGACGGCAATTGTGGCCACCCGCATTGGGCCTTCGGCTATATAGGTGCCGCCATAGCCAACAGCCGCGCCCTTGTCGATGTCGCGCACCTGGATGACACGTGCCGAAAGGGTGAGGACAGGAACGATCTCGCTTTTAGGTCCAACGCCATAAAGCGCGACACCGGGGCGGGCGAGGTCGAAATGATAGGTCTTGTCGAGGAAGCTTCCGCCGGAATTGGCAAAAGCAACCGGCAGTTTTGGCAGGCGCGCAAGCAGGGCGGTCATATTGGCAAGCTGACGGGCATTTGCCGCATTTTCCGGCTCGTCGCCGCTTGCCAGATGGCTGATGACAAACTTGATGTCGATGTTGTCCAAAAGAGCTGAACTCTCCTGAAGGCGTTCAAATTCCTTCGGCGACAAGCCGAGACGTGACATGCCGGTATCGAGCTGGAGCAGGGCGGGCAGCTTCTTGCCCTGTCTGGCGGCGAGTGCGGCCCAGTTTTCAATCTGTTCCAGCGAGTTGAGTACCGGCAAAATGCCTTCGCGGGCGCAGGCTTCTTCCGTTCCCGGCTGAAGACCATTCAGGACGTAAAGGGTCGCATCGGGCTGGAGAAATGGCTTCAGTGCAATGGCTTCGCCAAGATGCGCAACGAAGAAATCACGGCAACCGGCATCGTAAAAAGCTGGCGCGACACGGCAGGCGCCGAGCCCGTAGGCATCTGCCTTGACGACGGCGGCGGCGCGGGTGGGTGCTATATGACGGGCAATGGCCGAATAATTGTGGCGCAGCGCCGAAAGGTCGATGGTCAATACGCCACCGGCAGCAAGATCGCGCTCATCCTGTGAAAATTGCATCGACATATCAACCATTTACACGGTTCTTTCCAAACTGCTCACTACTCTACGAGAACGCTTGGAACGTCATTGTCGATATGGATCGTCTGCCGCCCAAAGCATATAAGCCTTTGTTGAGAAACCTTGTGACTCCTCACTCCCAAAGCTTGCCCGCATATTAGTCGAAGACTATTCGAATGTTTTTGCTATTTGTCGCATATTATGCGAATTTCGGCACATCTTGCGCATATTTTAGCTTTCAGGTTGAAGATTATTCATGCCGACGCTCGACAGTATTGACCGCAATATCATCCGCTGCCTGCGCCGGGATGGGCGCATGACCAACAGCCATCTTGCCAGCGAAGTGGGGCTTTCGCAGTCCGCCTGCCTGCGGAGGGTGCAGATATTGGAGGAAAGTGGGGTCATTCGTGGCTACACGGCCATCGTCGGCTCATCCGATGGTGATGAGCGGCTGGTCGCCATCGTGCGTATTACGCTCGACCGGCAGACCGAGGAATTCCTGAACCGTTTCGAGGAGGCCGTGCGGCGGCACCCGGAAGTACAGGAATGCTATCTCATGACGGGGGACGCGGATTATATTCTGCGTGTCGAAGCCGAAAATGCTGCGGCTTATGAGATCATTCACAAGGAAATCCTGTCGCGACTGCCCGGTGTCGCGCGCATCCATTCCAGTTTCGCCATCCGAACGGTGCTCCTGTCGAAAGCGCCGACTTCACGCGGCTGAAATGAAAAAAGCCCGGCACTGACCGGGCTTTTCTATTCAAACGTATCCTTTTTAACGGAATTCGTAGCGAAGACCGGCACGGATCGTGTGCATGTTGAAGCCATTGTCCTTGGCCTGCGTTCCGGTTGCGCCCGGTCCTTCAGCATTGCCGTAAGGATTGGTGCTGCGGTCGGCGGCGTCGAAACCGTAGGCTTTGCCGCCATTGATGCGCATATAGCGGTAGCCGACATCCAGCTTGAGTTGCTCGGTCAGATCGTAGCTGACACCGGCCATGAGAGCCATTGCAAAGCGCCAGCTGTCCAGCCCGTCCTTTTCGCTTGAATAGGTGCAGCCAGCACAAACTTCATGGGTCTTCCAGTCGTCATATTGTACATAGGCAGCGCCCAGACCGGCGCCTAAATAAGGTGTGACTGGTCCTACACGCGGTAGGTCGACATAGGCATTAGCCATGGCCGTCCAGATATTGGCCGTCGAGGAATCCTCGTAATTGCAATTATCCTCAACCGGGTTGAAGCCCTTGCTGGATTTCACATAGCTTGGGCAGGCGGTGCGCCCGTTGATGCCCGCGCGGAAGAAGTCGAGCGTGGCATCGGCACGGAACATGTCGGTGAAGCGGTAACCGACACCCACTCCATAAGTCGCGCCTGCCTTGAGGTTGAAATCGTCGTAGCGCAGCGTGTCGTCAATGCCGCGATAGGGCGGATCGAACTGGTTCCAGAAGCTCCAGTCGCCATCCGTGCTCGATTTGAAATTGTAACCGAGGTCGCCACGAATATACCAGCCGGAGGAATTAACCGGTTCCGGCATGGGCTCGATGACAGGGTCTGCAATTATATCGGCGGCAAACGCCGCTCCTGATCCCGCCATCAGACTGATAGCCACGATGGCAATGGCGGAAGTGCACTTCATCGGTTCCCACTCCAAATCCGAACAGAAAAACGGCCACGAGCCGTACTGCCGAATATGGTAAAGAGATATGTTTAACACTTGGTTATTTTTAAGTAACTTTGCGGTGCATCATTCGCCGGTACTCGCGTGTGGCGCGATATTATTCAAGTAATTGCTAAAATATCGGAGCCGACGCGAAGCCGGCTCCGTTAGCTGTCAAAAATCTATGGAATGGATGATCGACTTGTCGATATCGTTGATATCGCGCTTGCCGCAAAGCGCCATGGTGACATCCAGTTCCTTGCGGATGATTTCCAACGCCAGCGTTACACCGTCCTTGCCCATCGCTCCGAGGCCATAGAGGAACGGGCGACCGATGAACACGCCTTGCGCACCGAGCGCGCGGGCTTTAAGCACATCCTGACCGGAGCGGATACCGCCATCGACATGCACTTCGATCTTGTCGCCGACAGCGTCAACGATCGGCTGCAGCATGGAGATAGAAGACGGTGCGCCATCAAGCTGACGTCCACCGTGGTTCGACACGATGATTGCGTCTGCACCTGACTTTGCCGCCATCCTGGCGTCTTCGGCATCGAGAATGCCCTTGAGGATGAGCTTGCCACCCCATTGTTCCTTGATCCAGGCCACGTCGTTCCAGTTGAGCTGCGGATCGAACTGTTCCGCCGTCCAGGAAGAAAGCGAGGAAAGATCGGTGACGTTCTTGGCGTGACCGGCGATGTTGCGGAATGTGCGGCGCTGCGTGCCCATCATGCCAAGGCACCAGCCGGGGCGGGTCGCCATCTGCCAGATATGCTTTGGGGTGAATTTCGGCGGAGCTGAAAGGCCGTTGCGGATATCCTTGTGGCGCTGGCCGAGAATCTGAAGATCGAGTGTCAGCACCAATGCCGAGCAACCGGCAGCCTTGGCGCGACCGATCAGATTCTTCACGAAGTCGCGGTCCTTCATCACGTAGAGCTGGAACCAGAACGGCTTCTTGGTGACCGAAGCGACATCTTCAATGGAGCAGATGCTCATGGTCGAGAGCGTGAAGGGAACGCCGAAGGCTTCAGCTGCTTGCGCTGCCAGCATTTCACCGTCGGCGTGCTGCATGCCTGTCAGGCCTGTCGGGGCTAGCGCTACCGGCATGGACACTTTTTCGCCGATCATCGTCGTTTCCAGCGAACGGTTCGTCATGTCGACGAGGACGCGCTGGCGCAGCTTGATCTTCTTGAAGTCGTCTTCGTTTGCGCGATATGTCGACTCGGTCCAGGCACCAGAATCCGCGTAATCAAAGAACATCTTGGGGACGCGGCGCTGGGCAAGCCGCTTCAAATCGGCGATTTCAACGATGTTGGGCATCTATCCCACCCCTTGTGGTAATTTTTCTTGACCAATCGCATGACGGATCGCGCGGCTGAAATCAAGTACGAACAAGTATCGAATAACAATTGCCTCGCGGTTAATTGAAGGAACAGGTAATTCCACTTATGATATTGGCACCCGCCCAAGGCATCTTTTTGCTAGTGAGAAGGCGGTCCCGCAATTGGTTAGAGGGTAACGGATGAGCAAGGCCACCAAAACCGGTTTCATCGGCAAGCGATCCGCTGCAGCAGGCGGATGGGGTGCATTGAAAAGCTGCGGCAAGCAACTGCTTGCAAGCGGCGCTCCGCTCTCCGGCGCGCGCACGCTTCTCAAGGCAAACCAGCCTGACGGGTTTGATTGCCCCGGTTGTGCCTGGGGTGATCCGGAGCATGGCTCTTCCTTCGAATTTTGCGAGAACGGCGTGAAGGCTGTCGCCTGGGAGGCAACCGACCGGCGTACGACGCCTGCCTTCTTCCACGAACATACGGTTTCGCAATTGCGCAGCTGGACGGATTACGATCTGGAAAATACCGGTCGTTTGACCCATCCGATGCGGTACAACGCTTCGACCGATCAGTATGAAGTCGTCGAATGGGATGAGGCGTTCAAGACTATCGGCGACATTCTCAAGAGTTTCGACAGTCCGAACCGGGTTGAGTTCTATACGTCGGGTCGCGCCTCGAACGAGGCTGCGTTTCTCTATCAGTTGTTTGTGCGTGCCTATGGGACCAACAATTTCCCTGACTGCTCCAATATGTGCCACGAGGCAAGCGGCGTTGCACTGAAACAGTCGGTTGGCGTCGGCAAGGGGACAGTGCTGCTGGAAGATTTCGAAATGGCCGATGCCATTTTCGTCGTTGGCCAGAATCCGGGCACTAATCATCCGCGCATGCTGGGTGATTTGCGCCGTGCTGCCGAGCGCGGCGCGCGCATTGTCGTTTTCAATCCAATCCGCGAACGCGGGCTGGAGCGGTTCGCCGATCCGCAGAACAAGCTTGAAATGCTGCATGGCGGTAGCGAAGCCATAGCGAGCGACTATTTCCAGCCGCGCCTTGGCGGCGATCTTGCCGCTTTCCGTGGTATGGCCAAGGCGGTTTTCGCGGCGGACGATGCGGCACTCGCCGCAGGCAAGCCCTCGATCCTCGATCGGGAGTTTCTCTGTACACATACGGCGGAACTGGAAGCCTATCGGGCGGCTGTTGACGCGACCTCATGGGAAGAAATTGAGGACCAGTCGGGGCTTCTCCGACAGTCACTGGAGCGCGCGGCGCAAGTCTATATGGAATCGGAACGGGTTATCTGTACCTGGGCGATGGGCATCACCCAGCACCGCCATTCGGTGATCACGATCCGCGAAATTACCAATTTCATGCTGTTGCGCGGCAATATTGGCAGGCCGGGCGCCGGGCTCTGTCCGGTGCGCGGCCATTCAAACGTGCAGGGCGATCGTACCGTCGGCATCAATGAACGGCCTCCGGTCGCATTTCTCGATGCTCTTGAAAAGGAATTCGGCTTTGATGTTCCGCGTGAGCCGGGTCACAATGTTTTGGGTGCCATTGGTGCCATGCTCGACGGGTCTGCTCAGGCTTTCATCGGCCTTGGCGGCAATTTTGCCCGGGCTACTCCGGATAGCCCGCTTATTTCGAAAGCGCTTTCCGGTCAGCACCTGACGGTCCATATCGCGACCAAGCTCAACCATTCGCATCTGGTGCCGGGGCGGGAATCTTTCATTCTGCCATGCCTTGGCCGCACAGAGATCGACCTCAATTCCAGAGGTGTGGCGCAGATCGTGACGGTTGAGGATTCCATGAGCATGGTGCATGGCTCAGGCGGCATCAACGCACCTGCATCTGCGCATCTGCGTTCGGAAGTGGCGATCATTGCGGGCATGGCGCAGGCGACACTCGGCGCAAACCCGGTCGATTGGCTGGAGCTTGCTGACGACTATGATCTTATCCGCAATCATATCGCCCGTGTGCTGCCGGACTTCTATGATTTCAATGAGCGCGTGCGGGTCCCGCGCGGCTTCCATTTGCGCAATTCTGCCCGCGAGCTGGAATGGAACACGGCAAAGGGCAAGGCCACATTCTGGACCGGCGCTCTGCCGGAAACTGTCGAACATCAGCAGGCGCGTGGTATGCCGGGGCGTTATGTGCTGCAGACATTCCGCAGCCATGATCAGTACAACACGACTATCTATGGCATGGATGATCGCTATCGCGGCGTTTACGGCGAGCGGCAAGTGGTCTTCATGAATGCGGATGATATGGCGGATATCGGTGTCGAGGCCGGTGATCGGGCTGATATTGTCGGCGAATTCGACGATGGTGTGGAGCGTATTGCGCAGAATTTCCGCTTTGTGCCCTACGACATCCCGCGCGGCTGTATCGCGGGCTACTATCCGGAAATGAATGTGCTGGTGCCGCTCGCCAGTTCCGGAGATGAAAGCTACACGCCGACCTCGAAATCTGTGATTGTTTCGTTCCGTCCTCTTAAATCGGCTGCCGCATGATGGATGAGGGCGAGGCGGAATATATGGCGTTCGTCGAGGCTCTCATGAGTGCGGCCAGCAGCCTTACCGGTCTTGGTGCGGGTATTGTCGCCGCGCTGGCACTGGATATTGCATCGGACAGTCGAACTTTTGCGCGGTTATTGGGTGTTGCGCACGCGCTGGTGCTCCGGGAAATTTCGGTGCTCGGCGAGGATCACGGCTATATAAGGATCAGGCATCGCGATCCGCGGACACAACGTACGCGCTACGAATTAAGCGCCGCAGGGCAAAGAATTATCGAGAGGATAGAAAGGTAGTACGACGCTCACGATGATGGGCTGTCATTCTATTCTGGAAAAACTCCCAGAATTTATCAAAGAAATACGTCTCTACTTATAAATATCTTGATACGTGACGGAGTACGTCAGTTGCTTCTAAATTTGTATTTTCCGTGTCTTTATTAGTGATAACTATGATTCATTATCTTTTACCATGGCGCTGTTTTTTGCATAGTTTTAGTGCATTCTCAATGAAACCGAACCAGTGAGAATCGTGCAAATGGCGGTAAAATCATTCACTTACGGCTTATGGAATGGGTGGAAGCAGATTTTGCGACCAGGCCCCTACCGGAAAAGTCGTGGCATGCTAGCGGGCTTGGCTCTTCTACTGGCGACGGGGTCTTTCGCTTATGCGGAGTCGTTTGATGTCGTTCCAGTTGCGGTCTTAAAGGCCGAGGCGAGTGACTATCAGCCGAAACTGACATTGTCAGGCGCGATAGCGGCTCGCTCACTCGTCAACGTCTCTTTCCGCCTGAATGGTCAGGTAGTCGAACGTATGGCAGAAATCGGCCAGCACGTGGAGAAGGGGCAATCCCTGGCGCGTATCGACAATGTCGAGCAGCAAGCCAATCTGCGTGTTGCACAGGCTACGAAAGACGCCGCACAGGCGCAACTCGTGCAGGCGCAGGCCAATTTCACACGTCAGAAGGCCTTGCTCGCCCAAGGGTTTACGACGCGCAGCACCTATGATCAGGCAAACCAAAACCTGCAGACGGCTCAGAGCGCTCTTTCCAGCGCTGAAAGCGAGTTTAATGATGCGCGCGATCAGCTGTCCTACACGGAATTGCTGGCGCCTGTTACCGGTATGATAACTGCGCGCAATATCGAGACCGGTCAGGTCGTTCAAGCGGCGCAGACAGCCTTTTCCATTGCTGAGGACGGTCCGCGCGATGCTGTCTTCGATGTGCAGGAAACATTAGTCAATCATGCCAAGATCGGCATGGGGGTCACGATTTCCCTGCTCTCCGATGTGTCCGTAACCGCTGAAGGCAAGATCCGTGAAATTTCGCCGGTGGTCGATTCACAAACCGGCACAGTCCGGGTGAAGGTGGGGATAGCACGGACACCGCCGCAGATGGCGCTGGGCGCCACCGTAACGGGCACGGTTCATATGGATGTTCTGCGGGTGATCGCTCTGCCGTGGAGTGCGATGACGTCGGATGCGGGGCGCACAGCCGTTTGGCGAATTGCAAAAGATTCCAAAGTCGCAACACTCGTTCCAATCAAGGTCCTTGCCTATGAGAAGGAACGGCTGATCGTGGAAGGCGGCTTGCAGGAAGGCGAGCTGATCGTGACTGCGGGTGCGCAGATGCTGCGCTCCGGCGAGCCGACTGAAATTGTGCAGGGGCCAGAAGGAACCGTCTCGCAATGAAGCAGATAATCCAGTTTCCCATGATGCGATCGATGGGGTGTATCGTCGTGCTTGGTGCGGCGGTTCTGCTCAGCGCCTGTGGCAAGGAAGAAGAGAAGCAAGCGAACACGGACGTTGTGCGACCGGTGCTCTATATGGTCGTTGAGCCGAAGCCGGTTACCCAGACGGGTTTTGCCGGTACGATTGAACCGCGTTACTCGACCGATCTCGCTTTCCGGGTACTTGGGCGCATCATCAACCGGCCCGTTCAGGTTGGTGATCTCGTTCAGAAGAACGAAATGGTTGCGATGGTCGATCCGTCCACGCTTGATCTGGCGGTGCAGTCCGCACGCGCCGATCTTGCCAGCGCTCAGGCGCAATATGCAAACGCTTCGGCAAGCGAAGAACGCCAGCATATCTTGCTGAAAGGCAATAATGTCTCGCAAGCCGACTATGATGCAGCCAAACAGGGGCGCGACAGTGCCGAAGCGGGTCTTGAAAAGGCTCAGGCCAGTCTGAAGATGGCGCAGAATCAGCGCAGCTATGCAGTGCTGCGTCCAGATTTCGACGGTGTCATCTCCGCAACGAATGCGGAAGTCGGTCAGGTGGTTGCGGCTGGACAGACCGTGATGACAGTCGCACGTCCCGATATTCGCGAAGCGGTGCTCGATATTCCCGATAGCATGACGCAATATTTTGAACAGGGCACGCCGTTCAATGTGCAGTTGCAGGCTGATCCTGGTGTCACCGGGCAGGGAGCCGTGCGTGAAGTTGCCCCACAGGCAGATGCTCAGACACGTACGCGGCGTGTGCGTATTGCGCTTGAAAATCCGCCGGAGGGCTTTCGCCTCGGTGCGACGATCCGGGCCGTTATGGCTGCGCCTGAACGGAATCTTGTGACGATGCCGATCCAGGCCTTGCTCGATGAAAATGGCAAGACGAGCATCTGGATTATTGATCCGCATAAACAGACGGTTTCTCTTCATGATGTGCAGGTTATCCAACGGGATGGCAACAGTTTCGTTGCCGGTGGCGTGGATGTCGGAAGCTATGTGGCGATTGCCGGTGTGCATGAGTTGAAGGAAGGACAGAAGGTCCGCTTGAACGAGAAAGGAACAGGCCTGTGAAGAAGGGATTCAATCTGTCTGACTGGGCTCTGAATCACCGGTCTCTGGTCTGGTACTTCATGCTTGTCTTTCTGGTGGCCGGTCTCATTTCCTATATCGATCTCGGTCGTGAGGAAGATCCGGAGTTCACCGTCAAAACGATGGTTGTACAGGCCAACTGGCCCGGCGCTTCTGTCGAGGAAACGCTCAATCAGGTTACGGACCGGCTGGAAAAGAAGCTCGAAGAACTGGATACGCTGGATTATACCCGCAGCATAACCACAGCGGGCAAATCGGTCGTGTTTGTATTTCTTAAAGATACGACCAGGGCGGAGCAGGTCAAAAAGTCATGGACCGAAGTACGCCATCTTCTGAATGATATTCAGAATACGCTGCCGCAGGGCGTTCTCGGACCGTATTTTAATGATCAATTCGGTGACGTTTACGGAAACGTCTACGCGTTTACGTCGGATGGTCTTTCCATGCGACAGTTGCGGGACTATGCCGAAAGCACGCGGACAAAAATTCTGACATTGCCCAATGCGGGCAAGGTCGAACTGATCGGCGCGCAGGATGAGGCAATCTATCTGGAGTTTTCGACCCGTCAGATTGCCGCGCTCGGACTGGACCAACAGGCAATCCTGCAAGCCCTGCAGGATCAGAATGCGATCACGCCTTCTGGTGTGGTGGAAGCCGGGCCAGAGCGCATTAGTGTGCGTGTCAGCGGGCAATTTAACTCCGAGGCCGATTTGCGTGCAGTAAATCTGCGTGTCAATGATCGCTTCTTCCGCCTTTCCGACGTGGCGACGATCACACGGGGCTATGTCGATCCGCCAACATCCATTTTCCGGGTGAACGGACAAGATGCTATCGGTCTTGGCATTGGCATGAAGCCGAACGGCAATCTGCTCGAATTCGGCGCTGCACTCGACAAGATGATGAGCCAGGTGACGGCGGAACTGCCTGTCGGAGTTAAGCTATTCAAGGTCGCTGATCAGCCTCAGGTCGTCACGGAAGCTGTTTCTGGCTTTACCAAAGCGCTGTTCGAGGCCGTCGTCATCGTTCTGGCGGTGAGCTTCGTGAGTCTGGGCGTAAGAGCAGGCTTTGTCGTTTCGCTGTCAATTCCGTTGGTGTTGGCGATCACTTTCCTGGCCATGTCGCTGATGGATATTTCGTTGCAGCGCGTGTCTCTCGGTGCGCTTATCATCGCACTGGGTCTGCTTGTCGATGATGCGATGATTGCAGTTGAAATGATGGTAGCGCGACTGGAGGTCGGTGACCCCATCAATAAGGCTGCGACCTATGTATATTCGCACACGGCCTTTCCGATGCTGACGGGTACGCTCGTCACTATTGCAGGCTTTATCCCCATCGGGCTGAACAACAGTCAGGCTGGCGAATATACCTATACGCTGTTTGTCGTGATTGCGGTTTCATTGCTTGTTTCATGGATCGTCGCCGTTCTCTTCGCACCTTTGCTCGGTGTTACGTTCCTGCCGAGGAAGATGAAGGCGCATGAGGAGAAGCATAGCCGTTTCTTCAACATGTTCTCTCAGGTCCTGCTCGCCTCTATGCGGCACAAATGGATCACGATCATTACGACGATTGCACTTTTCCTCGTCTCGGTTTTTGGCATGGGATTTATCGAGCGGCAATTCTTCCCGGAATCGGATCGTCCGGAACTGGTACTCGACTGGACGCTGCCCCAGAACAGTTCGATCTCGGATACCAAAGCCCAGATGGAGAAATTCGAAGCAACGATGCTCAAGGATAATCCCGATGTGGATCATTGGAGCACCTATATCGGGCAGGGCGCTATCCGCTTCATTCTTTCCTTCGATGTCCAACCTGCAAACCCATATTTCGGGCAGATGGTCATCGTTGCGAAAGATCTTGAAGCGCGCGACAGGCTCAAGCAGAAATTCAACGAAGTTCTGCGGAAGGATTACGTCGGAACGGACGTCTATGTGAAGTATCTGGAGCTCGGACCGCCAGTTGGTCGTCCGGTTCAGTATCGTATCTCGGGGCCAGATATCCAGAAGCTGCGCGGCGTCGCGCAGGATTTTGCTGGTATCCTCAGTTCCGACAAGCGACTTGGGGTGGTGAGCTACAACTGGAACGAACCGGGTCGCGTTATCCGCGTCGACGTCATGCAGGACAAGGCGAGAAAACTCGGTATCTCCTCCAAGGATATAGCAACAACCCTCAACGGTATTGTCGGCGGTATCACGATCACCCAGGTTCGGGATTCGATATATCTAATCGACGTCATTGCGCGGGCGCAGAAACACGAGCGTGACTCGATCGATACGCTGCAGAGCCTTCAGATTGCAACTGGCAACGGGACGTCGGTGCCATTGGCGGCGATTGCCAATTTCCGGTATGAACTGGAACAGCCGGTCGTCTATCGCCGTTCACGTATTCCGACGATCACGGTAGCCGCTGGTATCATCGACAAGACAATGCCAGATACAATCGTCAAGGATCTGGCGCCAGCCATCAAGACATTCGCAGACAAGCTGCCATCAGGATACTATATTCAGACGGCGGGGACGGTGGAGGAAAGCGGTAAAAGTCAGGGGCCGATTGCTGCCGTGGTGCCTTTGATGTTGTTCGTCATGGCTACGATCCTGATGATTCAGTTGCAGAGCTTCCAGCGGTTGTTCCTTGTCGTTGCTGTGGCGCCGCTTGGGCTGATCGGTGTCGTAGCTGCGTTATTGCCGAGTGGCAAACCGCTCGGCTTTGTGGCGATCCTCGGCGTGCTGGCGCTGGTTGGCATTCTTATCCGAAACTCGGTCATCCTGATCGTGCAGGTTGAGGAGCATATCACCGAGGGCATGCATCCCTGGGATGCGGTGACGCAAGCGAGCCAGCATCGAATGCGACCGATCGCTCTGACTGCGGCCGCTGCAAGTCTGGCGCTGATCCCGATTGCGCGTGAAGTGTTCTGGGGGCCGATGGCCTATGCCATGATGGGCGGTATCATAGCTGGCACGGCAATCACACTGCTGTTCCTGCCAGCGCTTTATGTCGCGTGGTTCCGGATCAAGGAGCCGGAGCATAAGCCGGATGAGCCGCCAGTTGAGGCGCATCCTGCGCAGCAACCGCATTAAACAAAAAGCCCGGTCACGACCGGGCTTTTTTCATGAGATTGTCACTTGTCATTGGTTCTATATAGGTTCTATTATGTAAAGTATGAATAGAACCACATTGATCACGGCTATCGAAGAGCGTGGCTTGCACGACCCGCAGCTGACGGGGCCGCTTTACCGGAACCTTGCGCGCATTCTCGGTGAACTGATCGAGGAAGGGCAGCTTGCGCCCGCGGTGGGCCTGCCGCCGGAGCGCGATTTGGCGGAACAGCTTGGCATCGGCCGCATCACCGTTCGCAATGCCTATAAGGAATTGCTGACACAGGGCGCGGTGGAGGCGCGACGTGGCAGCGGCACCTTCGTTGCCGAGCGGCCTGCCCGTATCAGCCAGCATCTCTGGCGGCTGACTTCGTTTTCCGAGGACATGCTGTCACGCGGCAAGGAGCCGGGCGCGCGCGTTGTCACCAACAAGGTCGACAGGCCGTCGCCCGACGAGGCTTTCCGGCTGGGGATCGGTGTCGATACGACGGTGGTGCGGCTGGATCGTCTGCGTCTTGCCGATGGCGTTCCGATGGCCTTCGAGCGGGCGGTGGTTCCGCGCCATTATCTGGATAAGGATCGTGTCGAAGAAGCCTCGCTTTATGGCGCATTGGCGCGGCGTGGCCACAAGCCGGTGCGCGCCTTGCAGCGTCTGACAGCAGTTACACTCGACCCCGGTACGGCACGCCTGCTTGGTGTGCATCGGGGAGCGCCCGCGCTTTTGATCGAGCGTGTCTCGCATCTCGAGGACGACCGGATGGTCGAATATACCCGTTCGCATTATCGCGCCGATGCCTATGACTTCGTCGCGGAACTGAAAATTGGAGAATGACCATGAATAGCCCTTCCTCCCTGATGCTGCAGGAAACAGAACAGTCGCCTGCCGTCGTCGCCGGTCTGCTTGAGAAGGAGGCAGGCACCTTTGCGGAGATAGCACGCATTTTCCAGAAGAGCGAACCTGCCGTCATCACGACCGCCGCGCGCGGTTCGTCCGATCATGCGGCGACATTCTTCAAATATCTGATGGAAATCACGATGGGTATTCCGGTAGCATCCATCGGGCCTTCGGTGGCATCGGTCTATGGTTCCAAGCTGAAGCTCAAGAACGGACTGCATTTCACTGTGTCGCAGTCCGGCGCCAGCCCCGACATTGTCGCGGCGCAGGAAGCTGCCAAAAAGGGTGGTGCAACCACAATTGCGGTCGTGAACGTTGTCGATAGCCCGCTTGGCAATGCCGCCGATGTCGTGCTGGCGTTGAACGCCGGTGAAGAAAAGAGTGTTGCCGCAACCAAGTCGTTCATTGCTGCAGTTGCAGCGCTTTCGGGGGTGGTGGCGTCGGCCAGCGGCGATGCAAGCCTGCAGGCCGGGCTGCAACGCCTGCCGGAGGCGCTTTCTGCAACACGGCCCGATGGTCGCGAAGCAGTTGAAAATCTCCTTCTTAATGCCCGCTCGCTTTATACGGGCGGTCGCGGCACGGCCTTTGCGATTGCGCTCGAAGCGGCGCTGAAGGCAAAGGAAACCGCCAACATCCATGCGGAGGCTTTCTCGCTGGCGGAGCTGATGCACGGGCCGATGCGTCTTGTGGAAGAGGGGTTCCCGATCATTTCCTTCCTGCCGCGTGATGAAGCTTTCGACACCAATATGCAGGCCCTGAAGCGACTGCATTCGTTCGGGGCGAGCATTGTGTCGCTGTCCGATGCGGAAACGCCGGGCTTCCGGCTGCCATCGGCAAGCACGGGCAATGCGCATCTCGATCCGCTGGTTTCCCTCATCAATTATTACCGCGTCATTGAAGCGGTCACGCGCCGCAAGGGTTTCGATCCCGACAAGCCGCGCAATCTCAACAAGGTCACGGTGACGGTATGACCAGGAAATCGGCAATAGCAGGCGCGCGCATTTTTGATGGCGAGCGCTTTCATGACCAAAGTGCGCTGGTGTTCAGTGATGGCAAGATCGAGGCCATTGTGCCGGAAGCCTCACTTGGCGAAGCCCATGATGTCGAGCGCCTGAACGGTGGTGTTTTGGCGCCCGGCTTCATCGATGCGCAGGTTAATGGCGGTGGCGGGCGCATGCTGAACGATCAGCCCACGCCCGAGACCATGTTCGTGATTGCCAAGGGGCATCGCAAATATGGAACGACGAGCCTTTTGCCGACGTTGATCACCGATACAACACCGGTACGCGACCACGCCATTGAAGCGGCAATAGAAGCGGTCAAGGCCGACAAGGGCGTTGCCGGTCTCCATCTGGAGGGACCGCATCTGGCCCCGGCACGGAAGGGCGCTCATCTGGCGGAACTGATGCGTCCCGTCAATGATGCCGATATTGCGCTCTATATCCATACGGCAAGGCAGGTAGGGACATTACTGGTCACGCTTGCCGCAGAACAGGTCACACCTGAGCAGGTGCGACGCCTGAGCGAAGGCGGTGTCGTCGTCAGCATCGGCCACAGTGACACTACCGCCGAAGAGGCGTTCAAGCGCTTCGATGCGGGTGCGCGTAGCGTCACCCATCTTTTCAACGCCATGAGCCAGATCGGCCATCGTGCGCCGGGTCTGGCAGGGGCAGCGCTTGACCATCCCGATATCTGGTGCGGCATCGTTGCCGATGGCCACCATGTCGATCCGATGGCGCTGCGGCTTGCCTTGCGGGCGAAGCGGGGAGATGCCCACCTTTTCTTCGTAACGGATGCCATGGCTCTGGTTGGTTCGGACTCTGAAAGCTTCGAAATCAACGGACGTGCTGTCCGTCGTGTGCCGGGCGGCATCTGCTCCAAGCTTGTGCTGGCGGATGGCACCATTGCCGGTTCCGATCTTGATATGGCGTCGGCAGTGCGTTTCGGCGTGGCCGAGTTGGAGCTGACGCTGGCCGAGGCGCTGCGCATGGCGAGCCACTATCCGGCGCGCTATTTGCGTCTCAATGATCGCGGCACGTTCCGTCCCGGCATGCGGATGGATGCAGTCCATCTTGACGACGGGCTGTTTGCGAAAGCCACATGGCTTTCGGGTGAAAAGCAGATAGCAGGGTAAGGCTGATGACGGAAATCACCGATCGTTATTTCAATGATCTGATAGCCCGGCTTTCCGGTCTGCGTGATCGCCTTGCCGAGCCGATGGCCAAAGCCGCCGAGCTCATTGCCACTGCGGCCACGGCGGATCGTCGGGTCTATGTGTTTGGTACCGGCCATTCGCATATGATGGCGGAAGAATTGCATTATCGCGCTGGCGGACTGGCGATTACCGTGCCGATCCTTTGCGGCGCGATCATGCTGCAGGATGGCGCGGTGGCAAGCTCGCATTTTGAGCGGATTGAAGGGGCCGTACTTCCGATTCTCGAGCGCTACGGCATTCGCGAAGGCGACGTGTTGATCGTCGTATCGAATTCCGGCGTCAATGCTGCTCCCATTGAAGCGGCGCGCTTTGCACGGGAGCAGGGGGCCGCCGTCATTGCGGTTACCTCTGTCACCTATTCCAACGCCATCGCCAAAGGCCGCACACAACTGCTTTCTCTGGCCGATGTCGTACTGGATAATGATGCGCCTGCTGGCGATGCGGTGCTGGAAGTCGAAGGCAGTGCTTTGAAGGTCGGCCCGGTTTCGACTGCCCTTGGTGTTACGATCCTCAATGCCATTTTTGCCGATGTCGCGGCAAGGCTGGTGGGTGAGGGCGATGCACCAATTTATCTGAGCGCCAACATGCCGGGCTCCGGCGACGTGAACCGTTCGCTGGTTGCCCGCTACCGTAATCGCAATCCGCATCTTTAAGTGTCTGATCCAAAAGTCGCCACGCCGGTTTGCAAATGGCGATTTCCGCGCTTCCGGTGCTCAGGTACCTTTAAGTACGCTGCGCTCCAGTTCTCGAAATCACCATTTTCGTCACGGTCAGCCGCTTTTTGATTCAGACACGATCAAAATAGAGCAATCTTTCTTCCAAAGTTGCTTGATAGCGCAATCCGGTCAGTGCATTACGCATTCTGGCATGGCGGGGGCCGCATCGTGAACTAGTTTCAAGGCGCGCGCCCTGGCTTGCGCCTTCGAAAATTTGAGGAAGTCCGATGCATAATTTTGTCTTGACCGTCACCTGCAAGTCCACCCGCGGTATCGTTGCCGCGATTTCGGGTTATCTTGCGGGCAAGGGTTGCAACATCATCGATAGCGCCCAGTTTGACGATCTGGACACCGGTCGTTTTTTCATGCGCGTCAGCTTTATCTCCGAAGAAGGCGTCGTTCTCGATGTTCTGCGTGAAGGTTTTGCGCCCGTGGCAGCTCCGTTCGAGATGGAATTTGAATTCCACGACAATGCGCAACGGACTAAAACGCTTCTGATGGTTTCGCGTTTCGGCCATTGCCTGAACGATCTGCTTTATCGCTGGAAGATCGGTGCGTTGCCGATTGATATTGTCGGCGTGGTGTCGAACCATTTCGATTATCAGAAGGTTGTCGTCAATCACGACATTCCGTTCCACCATATCGCCGTCACCAAGGCCAACAAGCCGGAGGCAGAACAGCGCCTCCTGGATATTGTCGATGATACAGGCACGGAGCTGGTGGTTCTTGCCCGTTACATGCAGGTTCTGTCCGATCAGCTCTGCCAGAAGATGTCGGGCAAGATCATCAACATTCATCATTCCTTCCTGCCGTCCTTCAAGGGCGCGAATCCTTACAAGCAGGCTTATGAGCGCGGCGTGAAGTTGATTGGCGCCACGGCGCATTATGTGACCGCAGATCTCGATGAAGGTCCGATCATTGAGCAGGACGTTGCGCGCATTACCCATGCGCAGAGTGCAGCCGATTACGTGTCGATTGGCCGTGATGTCGAAGCGCAGGTTCTGGCACGCGCTGTTCACGCGCATATTCATCACCGTTCGTTTCTCAACGGCAATCGCACAGTCGTATTCCCGGCTAGCCCCGGGTCGTTCGCCTCCGAACGCATGGGGTGATATTGCGGCTCTGGCGGCCTGCAAATCGCGTCTTTTTGCGCTTCCGGTGCTCACGTACTCAAGTACGCTGCGCGCCGGTTCTCAAAAGCCACGATTTTCGGCATGCCATAACCACAATCTCCGCTAATCACTGATGTTGCGTCAATAAAAAACCCCGCCAAAGCGGGGTTTTCTTTTGATCTGTAATAAGATCGATTAGTCGATGTCGAAGGAAACGCCCTGTGCGAGCGGCAGAGCCTTCGAGTAGTTGATTGTGTTGGTTGCGCGGCGCATGTAGCCCTTCCACGCATCCGAACCCGATTCACGACCGCCGCCGGTTTCCTTTTCACCGCCGAATGCGCCGCCGATTTCAGCACCCGAAGTACCGATATTGACGTTTGCAATGCCGCAATCCGAACCTTCAGCCGAGAGGAAACGTTCTGCTTCCTGCAGGTTGAGCGTAAAGATCGAAGAGGACAGGCCTGCGCCGACTTCGTTGTGGCTTGCCAGCACGTCGTCGAAGTCCGAATACTTCATGACATACAGGATCGGCGCGAAGGTTTCTTCGAGAACCGGACCTTCCTGCTTCGGCATTTCGACGATAGCCGGACGCACATAGTAAGCGTTTTCATGGCCAGCATCGACGCGTTCGCCGCCCTGTACCTTGCCGCCGTGAGCAGCAGCTTCCTTAAGCGCCTTCTGCATGTTGTCGAAAGCAACCTTGTCGATCAGCGGACCGACCAGAGCGCTGGTTTCGAGCGGCGAACCAACGGTGACGCTGGCATATGCCTTCTGCAGACGCGGAACGAGAGCGTCGTAAACGCTTTCATGCACGAAGAGGCGACGCAACGTGGTGCAGCGCTGACCGGCGGTGCCCATTGCGCCGAAGGCGATTGCGCGCAGCGCCATGTCGAGATCGGCCGACGGGCAGACGATACCGGCATTGTTGCCGCCGAGCTCGAGAATCGCACGAGCAAAACGCTTGGCAAGGCGCGGACCGACTTCGCGGCCCATGCGGGTCGAACCGGTTGCCGAAACGACTGGAACCTTCGGGCTGTCAACGAGGACTTCACCGATTTCACGGTCACCAAGCAGAAGTAGCGAAATGCCCTCCGGTGCATCGCCGAAACGCTTCAGTGCGCGCTTGAAGATCGCATCGCAGGCAAGAGCGGTCAGAAGGGTCTTTTCAGATGGCTTCCAGACGACCGAGTTGCCGCACACGATTGCCAGAGCGGCATTCCATGACCAGACCGCCACGGGGAAGTTGAAGGCAGAGATAACGCCGACAACGCCGAGTGGATGCCAGGTTTCCATCATGCGATGGCCAGCACGTTCGGTTGCAATGGTGAGGCCGTAAAGCTGGCGCGACAGACCGACTGCGAAATCGCAGATGTCGATCATTTCCTGTACTTCGCCGAGGCCTTCCGAAGGGATCTTGCCAGCTTCGAGCGAAACGAGACGGCCAAGGTCTTCCTTGGAAGCGCGCAGCTCTTCACCAAGCAGACGGATCAGTTCGCCGCGCTTCGGTGCCGGAACGTTGCGCCAGACGCGGAAAGCTTCGTCAGCCTTGTCGATGATCTTGACTGCGTCTTCCTTGCTGTGGGTCTTGACCGCAGCAATCTGTTCGCCCGAAACGGGGCTGAAACCGGCAAGGTCGCCGCCGGTATAGGCGGTGGCATCGACGCCGAGTTTGGAAAGCAGATCGGCGGCTTCCTTCTTCACGTCGATTTTTCTAACAGCGGTGTTCATGGCTTTCCTCTCTGTATGAGTTGTTTGCGCATAATCCTGTCCGAAAAGTCTGCAACTTTTCGGGGTTATGCTTTTATTCTGCCGCTTCGAGGCCCTTCAAACCTGCCTTAACGGCTTCGATGGATTCGTGTTCGATGCGGGCATAGTGCTCGAATTCATTAAGCACTTTCGCACCCAGATCATCCTCGAAACGCTTCTGGTTGGGGCTTTCAACAAATTCCTGTGTGTCGTCGTCGCCCAGATTGGACTGGAATATACCGGCAGCACTTACCGGCAGGAAGTCCTCATAGATGATCGGGTCGAACTGAACCGCACCAGCTTCAATCAGAACCTCAATATCGGTGCCCGGCTTGTAGGCTTCAAGCTTTGCAGCGTCCCTGACCGAATAGGCGAAGTAGCCGAGGCCTTCTTCACGCACGCCAGCCCATGTGTCTGGGAAGGCTGCAAAAGTGTCGCTCAGCGCTTTCACATATTCAGCCGCATTCGAGCCATCCGGAGCAGGGCGCGCAACGGCGCGGGTATCGTTGAGCAGCTTGTCGTAAAGAGCACGGCCCTTCGGCGTAAGTGCTACGCCGCGCTGTTCGATCTCGCCGAAACGGGCAGTGTGCGAGCCCGGCGTCCAGGTGCCATCAGCACTGACAAAGGACACTTCTTCTTCCAGCGCCTTGAACGAGGTCTGACGCAGAAGGATCGGGCACTTGCGGGTTGGCGGGCCTTCGACAACGGCCTTCGGGTTGATGCCGCGATCCGGCATCTGAACCTGCACGGCGTCGATGTCGAGCGTGCGCGGCGTCAGGTGATTGATATGCGGACCCTTGAAAGAGACGACGTCGGCGATCAGGCGGTGCGCGTCATGCAGGCGATGATAAAGTTCGGCGCTGACATTGGCGTGATCGTGCCAGCGGAATGTTTCCAGCACTTCAGCGACAAAAGCTTTTGCGTCGTCGTCGTTGAGGCCGCCTTCGGCTTCAGCCTTTTCGACGAGTGCAATGGCACCACCGGTGAAGATGTTGCGCTTCGACAGGACTTCTTCCGATTCAGCGCGCAGCTTTTCATCGGCGATAAGATCGAGACGCAGGAGCGAGGTAAAGACGCGGAACGGATTATGCTTCAGGGCAGCATCGTCGACCGGGCGAAAGGCAGTCGAGTGAACCGGGACACCAGCGGCGCTAAGATCGTAATAACCGACCGGGAACATACCCATGACCGCAAAGACGCGGCGCATCATCGACAGCTCGGCAGCCGTGCCGAGACGGATTGCGCCGTGGCGTTCTTCCGAGATGCGCTCAAGCGAATCTGTTTCCGTCAGACGTTCATGCAAGTGGCTGTCATCAGCCAGCACTTTGGCATTCACATCGGCGACGAGTTCCATCAATGTGCCATAAGCAGGCACTTCCTGCTTGTACATTGCGGACATTGCCGCCGAGAAGGCAGAACGAATAGCGTCCGGCGAAACGAATTTCTGGTCTTTCATGGCGAAAATTTCCGTCGAGTGGGGCATCTTCGGGTGATGCATGTCGTGCTTGGGAGGAACATGCGTGGATTATGATGAAAATGTATCATATAGACCGTTTTGCGGTTATGCTTGCGACGAAAGCAACTATGTTAATGCGAGAATGGAATGAAGCTGAGCAGACGACTGATCCCTGATATCGCCACGCTGCAGGCATTTGAGTGTGCCGCCCGTCATGGCAGTTTCACGCAGGCTGCGCACGAGCTCAATCTCACCCAGAGCGCGGTCAGCCGTCAGATCAAGGATCTTGAAAGCCAGCTTGGCGTCCTGCTGTTCGAGCGCATCCGCCAGCGCATTCTGCTTTCCGATGCAGGCAGAAAATTTCTACCGGAAGTGCGGCGTCTACTGAACCAGACGGAAGATACGATGTTGCGCGCCATGGCTTCGGCGCAATCAACGTCTTCTTTCAGTGTGGCTACCCTGCCGACATTCGGCACGCGCTGGCTGATGCCGCGCATTTCCGATTTTATCGAAAAGCATCCAGGCATTGCCATCAATGTCGCGTCGCGCTCTGGCGTCTTCGATTTCGAGGAGCAGCCATTCGATCTGGCCATCCATTATGGACAGCCGGTCTGGGCACATGCCACCTGTACCTTTCTGTGTAGTGAAGTCATCGTGCCGGTCGCCAGCCCGAGCCTGTTGAAAGCGCGTCATCCATCGGCACCGGAAGAGCTTGAAAACGAGCCTTTGCTGCATCTTGCGACGCGGCCCAAAATGTGGGCGCAATGGTTTGAAAGCTGCGGTGTTGAGGGACGCTCGGCCTATCGGGGACATCGGTTCGATCAGTTCTCGATGGTCATTGGTGCGGCACTGGCCGGTCTGGGTTTTGCGCTTCTGCCACTTTATCTGATTGAGCAGGAGTTGCTCAGCGGCGAACTGGTCATGCTTTTTGAGAAGCCGATGCGCACCGAGAACGAATATTATCTGGTTGTACCGGAAGGAAAACTGGAGAATCCGTTAACGCAGGTGTTCTGCCAGTGGATTGCCGGGCAGGTGGGCAATACGGATTATTCGATGCTGGTTCATTCCAAACCGGAATGAATTGTTGCGCAAATAACGCTGTCCAACCGGCTTTCGCGGCGTGAAATAGAAACAGTCGGGCAGGGTGCCCGTATTTCACTATTTAAAATGGTTGCTCTCAATGCTGAACGATCCGCGCTCCCATGGTCTTTGGGAAAAGACCGCCCCTGCTGCTCCCAAGACGGCCACGCTGCAAGGTGATCTGACTGCGGATGTGGTGATCGTTGGGGGCGGTTTTACCGGTCTCTCGACAGCTCTGCATCTGGCCGAGAAAGGCACGCGAGCCATCGTCCTCGAAGGTATCGAGATCGGCTATGGCGGTTCGGGCCGCAATGTCGGTCTGGTCAATGCAGGCATGTGGGTCATGCCGGATGATCTGCCCGGCGTGCTTGGCCAGAAATATGGTGACCGGTTGCTTGATGTCCTCGGCAATGCGCCGAAGCTTGTCTTCGAAATCGTTGAGAAGCACAAGATTGCCTGTGAAGTCGAAAAGCAGGGCACGCTTCACTGCGCCGTCGGCAAGAAGGGCCTGAAGGAACTTGAAGACCGCTATGAGCAGTGGGCGCGCCGTGGCGCCGATGTGAAGCTGCTCGACGCCAAGGAAACTGCAGCCAAGGTTGGAACCAAGGCTTATGCCGGATCGCTGCTCGATCTGCGCGCCGGTACGATCCAGCCGCTCGCTTATGTGCGCGGGCTTGCTCATGCGGCCATTGCCGCTGGCGCGACCGTGTTTACCGGAAGCCCGGTGATCGGGGCCGAGGAAAAGAACAGCAAATGGGTGGTCAAGACCGCCAAGGGGTCAGTGACGGCAAACTGGGTCGTTGTGGCGACAAATGCCTACACCAATGCACCATGGCCGGAAGTGCGCGCCGAGCTGGTTCATCTGCCATATTTCAACATGGCCACGAAACCGCTGTCGGATAATATCAAGCGCTCCATATTGCCGGAACGTCAGGGCGTGTGGGACACGAAGGAAGTCCTTTCATCCTTCCGTTTCGACCAGCAGGGTCGCCTTGTCTTCGGAAGCGTTGGTGCGTTGCGCAATACGGGTGCCGCCGTGCACAAGGCATGGGCGAAGAAATCGTTGAAGCGTCTGTTCCCGCAGATCGGCGAAATCGAATTCGAAGCCGAATGGTATGGCAAGATCGGCATGACCGATGACAGCCTGCCGAAATTCCATCGCCTCGCCCGCAATGTGGTTGGGTTCTCCGGTTACAACGGTCGCGGTATCGCGCCGGGAACAGTCTTCGGGAAACTGCTTTCGCAGCTCGTTTCAGGCGAGATCAAAGAAGATGATCTGCCGCTGCCGGTCAGCGATCCGAAAGAGCAGAATTTCCGCAATCTGCGTGAAGCCTATTACGAGGCCGGCGCTCAGGTTGCGCATGTTGCCGAGATCGTTATCTGATCTGTTGATCTTTTCAGCGGGGATGCGTTTACGGTTGTCATAAAACCGCATTGCAATTCCTCTAATGCCATCCGCATCTTCTCCATGCTTGGAGGTACGGATGGCTGTTCGGCAAAACATTCAATGTCTTACAAGCCTTCCGATGGATATGATTCCGCCGGAAGGCTTTTGTTTTCCGGGTTCACGTTGCAGGATGTTTGACAGGTGCACCATGAATGGAAATGATCGTGCCTATCGCCATGGCAGTATCTGCGCGCTATCACTTCGCACGCGTCAGGATTGCACCGGCATCGCTGGTCATGCTGGCGAACATTATACAGAAATTCGAGGAGCGAATCCCATGAACAAGATGCTGAAGCGGGCTGCTGTCGTACCTGCGCTTCTTGCTCTTTCCATCGCCGTGGCACAGGCCGATACGCTGACGCTCTATACGTCGCAACCGGAAGCGGATGCGACCAAGACAGTCGAAGCTTTCCGCAAGGCCAATCCAGATACGGATGTGCAGATTTTCCGTTCCGGTACGAGCGAACTCCTCACCAAGCTTGCAGCCGAGTTTTCGGCTGGCGCGCCGCAGCCTGACGTGCTTCTGATCGCTGATGCGGTGACGATGGAAGGTCTCAAGAAGGACAAGCGCCTGCTCGCCTATCCGGAAGCCAAGGTCGATGGTTTTGCTGCAGATAGCTATGACGCCGACAAGACCTATTTCGGCTCCAAGCTGATCACCACCGGCATCGCCTATAATATGGGTGCGACGCAGAAACCTGAACATTGGGCTGATCTCGCCAAGGCCGACTATAAGGGGCAGGTTGTCATGCCGAGCCCGCTTTATTCGGGCGCTGCTGCCTATCTCCTGAGCGGTTTCGCGCTCAACAAGGATCTCGGCTGGGATTATTTCAAGAACCTCAAGGCCAATGAACTGGCAAGCGTCAAGGGCAATGGCGCAGTGCTGAAGTCGGTTGCGAGTGGCGAAAAGCCATATGGCATTCTTGTTGACTTTATGGCGCTCAATGCCAAAGCCAAGGGTTCGCCGATCGAGTTCGTTTTCCCGTCGGAAGGTGTGCCTGCCGTAACCGAACCAGTTGCGATCATGGCCACCGCCAAGAATGTCGACGGTGCCAAGAAGTTCGTTGATTTCATCCTGTCGGATGATGGCCAGAAGCTGGCACTTGAGCAGGGCTATCTGCCTGCCAAGGACGGCGTCGGTCGCCCTGCATGGCTGCCAGAAGGCACCAAGATCAGCATCATGTCTATCGACACCCAGAAGGTTCTCGATCAGACTGATGCC
Organism: Ochrobactrum sp. A-1; assembly: GCF_022488005.1. Lineage (NCBI taxonomy): Bacteria > Pseudomonadati > Pseudomonadota > Alphaproteobacteria > Hyphomicrobiales > Brucellaceae > Ochrobactrum > Ochrobactrum sp. A-1. The sequence goes on along the minus strand of NZ_JAKVQC010000004.1, from coordinate 1,528,851 downwards.
GACAAGAAGCAGTTCTCCGAGCTGTTTGGCGGATAAAAAGCGAAAATGCGAATGTTTCGAGATATTCAGGGCCGTGATACGGCCCTGATTGTTGGTGTAACGCTGATTGTTGCGGTGCTGTCGCTTCTACCGATGGCGCGTCTGCTTGTTGAGCTTGTTGCGCCGCAGGGACAGCTTTCGACATCCGTTCTTTCCGAAACATTGAGCAGCCGCTCGACATGGGTTGCCACATGGCATTCTTTGCAGATCGGTATTGGCGGCACGCTGCTGGCGCTGGTGTTTGGCATTGTTGCGGCGTTGCTCGTCGGTCTCACAGATATGCGCGGGCGCAACGTCTTCGTGCTTTTCTATGTGACCCCGCTGCTGATCGCCCCGCAGGTAACAGCGCTGGCCTGGCTCCAGCTTTTCGGGCCTTCCAGCCAATTCCTCAAGATCATCGGCATGGCGCCGCCGCTGGGAAGCCGCAATCCGCTTTATTCCGTCTGGGGCATTATCTTTCTGCTTGGCGTGCAATATGGACCGCTGGTCTTTCTGATTGTACGGGCGGGCCTGCGCAAACTCCCACGCGAGTTGGTCGAAGCGGGTCTGAGTGCCGGTGCCAGCAAATGGACCGTTCTGCGCACCATCATCCTGCCGCTGATGACGCCATCGATCATCGGTGCTGCCGCCTTGGCCTTTGTGTCGTGTGTCGGCAATTTCGGTATTCCCGCGTTTCTGGGAATTCCATCGAACTATCTCGTTTTGCCAACGCTGATTTATCAGCGTCTTGCGGGCGGTGGGCCAGCCGTCCTGTCCAGCGTCGCCGTGCTTTCGGTGCTGATCGGTCTGATCGCCATGGCAGGGATCGCCGCGCAGGATTATGCCTCACGCCGTCGCGATTTCCGCATTGTTTCAACCTCGCTTCCAGCCGCGCCTTTTGCGCTTGGCGCATGGCGTGTGTGGGCGGAACTGGCTGCATGGTTGTCGATCGTGATCGTGCTGCTTCTGCCGCTGATCGGATTATCGCTTTCCGCGCTGGTTCCGGCCTATGGCGTGCCGCTTACATTTGCGACAGCAACACTTGAAAATTTCCGCTTTGTCATGCTTGAACACAGCGGATCAGCCCGCGCTTTTGGCAACAGTATTCTGCTGTCGGTGGTTACGGCGGGTTTTGCTGTGCTGATTGCGGTTCCGCTTGCCTATATGCTGGCATGGCGCAAGCGGCGCTGGACTCCGATCCTCAACTTTGCAGCCGAGATGCCTTACGCGCTGCCGGGCGTTGTGCTGGCAATCGCCTGTCTGCTGATGTTCTTAAAGCCACTGCCGGTGGTCGGTGTCAGCCTCTATAATACCCTCTGGATCATTCTGTTTGCCTATCTTGCGCGCTTCTTCGTGCTGGCGCTGCGGCCAACGGTTGCCGGCCTGCACCAGATAGACCGTGCGTTGGAAGAAGCCGCGCGAGTGGCGGGAGCGGGGCTTTTCTACCGACTGCGGACTATTATATTTCCTCTTGTCGCGCCAGCGACGCTTGCAGGCGGCGTGCTCATTTTCATGACCGCATTCTGTGAGCTGACGGTTTCAGCGCTACTATGGGCGTCGGGATCGGAAACGCTGGGCGTGGTGATGTTTTCTTTCGAACAGGCGGGCGATTCCGCTTATGCGGCTGCCATATCCATTCTGGCCGTTGCGGTGACATTCATGCTGATGCTTGCAACAAATCTGTTTGCGCGGCGTCTTCCAAACGGGGTGCTGCCATGGCGCGACTGAAAATCGCTTCTGTTTCCAAGGCCTTCAACGAGTTTCAGGCCCTGTCTGAAGTGTCGCTTGATGTGAAGGACGGCGAGTTTGTTGCCATTCTCGGACCATCCGGCTGCGGCAAGACCACGCTTTTGCGGATGATTGCAGGTTTTGAAGATGTTGACGGCGGCGAAATCCATATTGGTGACAGCCGCGTTTCCCATGTTGACGGTAGCGTGCCACCTGAGAAGCGTCAGGTCGGCATCGTGTTCCAGAATTATGCGCTCTGGCCGCATATGACGGTGGCCGAGAATGTCGGCTACAGCCTGCGCGTGGCCAAAATCGCCAAGGCCGAGCGCGAACGCCGGGTCAAGGAAGCACTGGCGCTGGTCGATCTTGACGGTTTCGGTGATCGCCGTCCGGCCAATCTTTCGGGTGGTCAGCGGCAGCGTGTGGCTTTGGCCCGCTGTCTGGTGGCAGCCCCTTCGCTGGTATTGTTTGACGAACCGCTTGCCAATCTCGATGTGCATTTGCGGGCTTCGATGGAAGATGAGTTCGCGGCTTTCCACAAGCGTACCGGCACGACGATTATCTACATCACGCATGACCAGGCCGAGGCCATGGCGCTTGCTGACCGGATTGCGGTTCTCGATCACGGCAAGCTTCAGCAGTTCGATACGCCGCGCAAGCTTTACGAAGAACCGGCCAGCGAAATGGTTGCGTCCTTCATCGCGCATGGCATGGTTCTGCCTGCGGAGGTCGTGTCTTTTGCGCAAGCGGGACATTGCGAGGCGCTGGTGCTGGGAAGCCGCGCGCAGGTGCGTTGTTCTGGCATTGAAATGCCGCGCGCCAATGCGCAGCTCTGCGTTCGCGCAGAAGATCTGGCATTGACCGAAATCGGCGGCATCCCTGTGCGGGTCAAGCGTTCGGTCTATCGCGGTGGCGGCTCGCGCATCGAGGCACATCCGCTCACCAAGCCAGATATTCACTTGCATTTTGAAGTGCGCGATCCGGTAAGACTGGAAGAAGGCGACGAGGTTCGCATCGCCATTCGCGGTGGCTGGATCATTCCCACCGATGAAATGCCGGTGAGAAAAGTCTCAACCGGCTTTCCAATCGGGAATAAGATCTGAAGCGCCAGGCAGAATGATAACAGCTTGAAGAGACCCTCATCCTGAGGGGCTCCTTGAGCTTTGCGAAAGGAGCCGTCTCGAAGGACGAGGGGCGGTTTGCGTTTGCTGACGTGTTTTCCCTCGCCCTTCGAGACGCCGTTTTCAACGGCTCCTCAGGATGAGGAAAAACGGGCGTTTTGGATAAGCGGCAGCTTATTTCTTCTTCATCGCTTCCAGAAGGGCTGCACCGAAGCCGCCGGTTGACGGCTGTTCCTGTTTGCGCGGAGCGAAGTTTTGCTTCTGTGCAGGTTTCGTGTCGCGCTGCGCGTTGTTACGCGGTGCTGGGGCTTCGCCACCATCTTTGCGCATTGTCAGGCCGATGCGCTTGCGTGGCAGATCCACTTCCGTCACACGCACTTTCACCACATCGCCAGCCTTGACCACTTCATGCGGGTCTTTGACGAAGCGGTCGGCGAGTTGCGAGACATGGACAAGCCCGTCTTGATGCACGCCGATATCGACAAAGGCACCAAAGGCAGCAACGTTTGTGACGGTGCCTTCAAGCATCATGCCAGGTTTCAGGTCCTTGATGTCATCGATGCCGTCGGCAAAGGTCGCGGTCTTGAATTCAGGACGTGGATCGCGGCCCGGCTTGTCAAGCTCGGCAATGATGTCACGCACGGTTGGCAGACCAAAACGCTCATCGACAAAGACGCGTGGATCAAGCGCCTTGAGCGCTACGCTATCGCCCATGAGGCTGCGCACATCGCGACCGCAGGCAGCAACGATTTTCTTGGCAACGCCATAGGCTTCCGGGTGAACGGAAGATGCATCGAGCGGCTCTGTGCCGTTCGCAATACGCAGGAAGCCTGCGCATTGTTCAAACGCGCGGTTGCCGAGGCGCGCGACTTTCAAAAGTTCCTTGCGGTTCTTGAAAGCACCGGCGTCATCGCGATGTGCAACAATTGCTTCGGCGAGAGACTTTCCGAGACCCGACACACGCGCCAGCAGCGAAGCAGAAGCCGTGTTGAGATCAACGCCGACCGCGTTCACGGCATCTTCGACCACCGCATCGAGCGAACGCGCCAGACGCGATTGATCGACATCATGCTGATACTGACCAACGCCGATGGATTTCGGTTCGATCTTCACGAGTTCCGCCAAAGGGTCCTGCAGGCGGCGGGCGATGGAAACGGCACCGCGCAGCGATACGTCGAGCTGCGGAAATTCGTTCGCTGCGGCTTCTGACGCCGAATAGACTGATGCACCTGCTTCCGACACGATGACTTTCAGCGGTTTTGGCGCTGGAAGGTCGTTGAGCATATCCACGACGAGCCGTTCGGTTTCGCGGCTGCCTGTGCCGTTGCCGATGGCAATCAGCTCGATCTTGTGTTTGCGGATCAGGCTTGCAAGCTCGGCCTGGGTGCCGCGCACATCGTTCTTTGGCGGGAATGGATAGACCGTGGTGGTGTCGAGCAGTTTGCCAGTGCCATCGACGATTGCGACTTTCACGCCAGTGCGGATGCCCGGATCGAGGCCCATGGTGGCGCGGGAGCCTGCAGGGGCGGCTAACAGCAGGTCTTTGAGGTTGCGGGCGAAGACGTTGATGGCTTCTTCCTCGGCGCGTTCACGCAGGTCGCGCATGAGATCAAGTGACAACGAGAGCGAGAGCTTGACGCGCCACGCCCAGCCTGCAACTTCCATCAGCCAGCGGTCGCCGGGCAGGGTTGCGCCGATATTATAGGCGGCTGCAATTTTGCGTTCGACCGGCTTTACAGGTGAGGTGTCGTCGGCGTCGATTTCAATGTCGAGCGACAGAAAATCCTCGTTGCGTCCGCGCAGCATGGCCAGAGCGCGGTGGCCTGCAACATTTGCCCAGCGTTCAAAATGGTCGAAATAATCGGAGAACTTCGTGCCTGCGTCCTGTTTGCCATCGACAACGCGCGAGCGCAGTACGGCGCGATCTTTGAGATAGTTGCGCAGATTGCCGATCAGTTCGGCGTTTTCAGCAAAGCCTTCGGCGATGATGTCGCGCGCGCCTTCAAGGGCTGCTTTCACATCTGCAACTTCACCGGTGACATATTGCGCAGCAATCTCTGCGGGGACCAGCCTGCGGTCGGTGAGAATGGCTTCGGCAAGCGGTCCAAGACCGCGTTCGCGGGCGATCTCCGCTTTGGTGCGGCGCTTGGGCTTGTAGGGAAGATAAAGATCTTCAAGCTCGGCCTTGGTCTGAACGCCTGCGATCTTAAGTTCAAGCTCAGGCGTGAGCTTTCCCTGGCCGCCGATCGATTCCATGATCGAGGTGCGGCGTGTTTCAAGTTCGCGCAGATAGGCGAGGCGTTCGGAAAGCTGACGCAATTGCGTGTCATCAAGCCCGCCGGTGACTTCCTTGCGGTAACGGGCGACGAAAGGCACTGTCGCGCCTTCGTCCAGCAAGCCGATTGCTGCCAGTGCCTGATCCGGCTTTGCGTTGATTTCCGCCGCGATGATCCCGGCAATGCGCTTGGTAATGTCCGCCATGTAATTTCCAATTCTCAACTGTCACGCCGAACATAGTCGGATGTCGGTTCGGCGCAATCAAGGCAGTAACGACGTTCCACAGGAAAGGCTTCGGTTTTCCCGTTCACGGCGATGTGAACGAGCGGCCTCTTTTTAAATCGGATTCAATCAATACTTATATCGGGAAATGACGATACGTATCAGAAGATCAGCGAGGTGACTGCGATGTCGGATGTTCAGCCTATACCTATGGACGAGATACTCAAGGCGCTCGCTAATCCTGTGCGTCTTGACATTTTGAGCTGGCTCAAGGAACCGGAGAACCATTTCTCTGGTCAGCACATGCCTCTGGAGATGGGCGTGTGCGCGGGCCAGTTCGAACGGTGCGGCCTCTCCCAGTCGTCCGTTTCTGCCCATTTGTCTGTGCTGACGAAAGCGGGTCTGATTACGCCCCATCGCGTCGGCCAATGGACCTTCTACAAACGCGATGAGGAGGCGATAGCCGCCTTGCTCAAATCACTGTCCGATCTTTAATCCATCCTGAAACGATCTTTCCCACTTGAAGGAAATGCATCCATGGCCACATTGTTCGATCCAGTCACCATCGGTGATTTAAAGCTTGCCAATCGCATCGTCATGGCCCCCCTGACGCGCAATCGCTCGCCCCGCGCTGTGCCAAACGACCTCAACGTCACCTATTATGAACAGCGCGCAAGTGCTGGTCTCATCATCACCGAGGCAACGCCGATCAGCCATCAGGGGCAGGGCTATGCCGATGTGCCGGGTCTTTACTCCGATGAGCAGCTTGCTGGCTGGAAGCGTGTAACCGACGCTGTTCATAGCGCAGGCGGCAAGATCGTCGTGCAGATGTGGCATGTGGGCCGTATTTCGCACGACAGCCTGCAGCCAAATGGCGGCAAGCCAGTAGCGCCTTCGGCCATCACGGCCAAGTCGAAGACCTATCTCGTGCATCCGGACGGCACCGGCGAATTTGCGCCGACGTCCGAACCACGTGCACTGGACAAGAGCGAGCTTCCGGAAATCGTCGCCACCTATGGCAAGGCGGCCAAGGATGCGGTTGAAGTGGCCGGTTTCGACGGTGTGGAAATCCACGCTGCAAACGGCTATCTGATCGATCAGTTCCTGCGTTCAGGCAGCAATCACCGCACCGATGAATATGGTGGCTCGATTGAAAACCGTGCTCGCTTCCTGTTCGAAGTCGTTGACGCCGTGACGAAGGCGGTCGGTGCTGGAAAGGTTGGTATCCGTCTTTCGCCTGTGACGCCTGCCAATGATGCATCGGATTCCGATCCGCAGCCGCTGTTTGATTATGTGCTCGAAAAGCTTGCTTCTTACGGTCTTGCATATGTTCACATCATCGAAGGTGCGACCGGCGGCCCACGCGATTTCCAGCAGGGTCCGCAGCCATTCGATTATGCGCGTCTCAAGCAGGTCTATCGCGATGCCGGTGGCGAAGCTGCCTGGATGGTCAATAATGGCTATGATCGCGAACTGGCTGAACAGGAAATCGAAAGCGGCCGCGCTGATGTGGTTGCCTTTGGCAAACCGTTCATCTCAAATCCTGATCTTGTCCGTCGTTTGAAGGACAATTCACCACTCAACGAGCTGGATCAACAGCATATGTATGGCGGTGGCGCCAAGGGTTACACGGATTATCCGATCCTTGCTTAGGGTCTGTTCCTAAAGCCGCCATGCCGGTCTGCAATTGGCAATTTGTCTGCGTTCCGATGCTCATGTACCCAAAAGTACACTCCACTTCGGTACTCGAAAATCACCATTTTCGCCACGACCTGCCGCTTTTTGATTCAGACACTTAATAATAAAATAAAAAAGCTCGGCGAATCGCCGGGCTTTTTTATTAAAGACGCGCGCGCGTTGATCGCGGCGTTGCCAGCAGAAGATTGGTTTCGCTGGCCTTGATGCCCGGCACCAGCCTGATGCGACGCAGTACGGCATCAAAATCGGTGAGCGTGGCAGCGCCCAGTTCCACCACAAGGTCGAAACGGCCATTGGTGGTGTGGACGGCTGAAACTTCCGAAAAACCGCCAAGCGCCTTCACGACACGGTCGGCGACATTGCCTTCGATTTCGATCATCATGATACCGCGTACCGGCAGATCGACCGCATCGGACCGCAGGATCACTGTATAGCCGATGATGTCACCGGAATTTTCCAGGCGCTCCATGCGCGCTCGCACGGTGGCTCGTGAAACGCCGAGATCGATTGCAATATCCGAAATGCTGCGTCGTCCATTGTGGCGCAAAAGCGTAATCAGCTTTTCATCCAGATCGTCCATGTTTTCTCCATTTTGAAAAGCCAATCCGACATTCTGATAAACCAAACCGTTAAAATTGCCAATCCGGTTGCTTCACATCGCCAAGCGTAAATGGTCAATCTATGACAATAATTTCTCTGGAGTAGCACTTTATGCATTGCAAGATTTTGGGATTGCCGGTTCAAGAAGGCACGGGTCATCTGGGCTGCAATATGGGGCCGGACGGTTATCGTGCCGCTGGTATTGCGGATGCAATTCGCGAACTCGGCCACGAGTTTACCGATCTCGGCAATTTGGCCCCGGCTGAACTGCGCCCGCTGACTCATCCCAATCCTGTAATCAAGGCTTTGCCGCAGGCTGTTGCCTGGATTGAAGCAATTAGTGAAGCCGCTTATCGTGAAAGCGAAGAGGGTTTTCCGATCTTCCTCGGCGGGGATCATCTGCTCGCAGCAGGTACCGTTCCGGGCATCGCACGCCGTGCCGCTGAAAAGGGTCGCAAGCAATTTGTGCTGTGGCTGGATGCGCATACGGATTTCCATACTCTGGAAACGACGGGCAGCGGCAATCTGCATGGCACGCCTGTTGCCTATTACACGGGACAAAAGGGCTTTGAGGGTTATTTCCCGGCTCTTGCAGCACCGATTGATCCCGCCAATGTTTGCATGATGGGTATTCGCAGTGTTGATCCGGCAGAACGTACTGCGATCAAGCAGACCGAAGTTGCCGTCTATGACATGCGCCTCATCGATGAGCATGGTGTGGCAGCCCTGTTGCGCCGCTTCCTGCAGCGCGTGAAGGACGAAAACGGCCTTCTGCACGTCAGCCTCGATGTCGATTTCCTTGAGCCGTCGATTGCGCCCGCTGTCGGCACCACGGTTCCGGGCGGCGCGACCTTCCGTGAAGCGCATCTCATCATGGAAATGCTGCATGACAGCGATCTGGTGACGAGCCTTGATCTCGTCGAGCTGAACCCGTTTCTCGATGAACGCGGACGTACCGCTACTGTGATGGTCGACCTGATGGCGAGCTTGCTGGGCCGCAGCGTCATGGATCGCCCAACCATCAATTACTGAAATCAGGAGGCCGCATTCGTAAAGCGCCGGATGGGTTCATCCGGTGGTAGAATGCTCAAGCTATTTGTATTACGCGCATCTTGTTCCGAAAACCGCTTCGCACTTTTCGGGATGCGCTCAAGGAGCAATAATGACCCAACCAAACCTCAATATCGTCCCCTTCGTCAGCGTCGATCATATGATGAAGCTGGTGCTGTCCGTTGGCGTGGAAACCTTCCTCAAGGAACTCGCCGACTATGTCGAAGAAGATTTCCGCCGCTGGGAAAACTTCGACAAGACGCCGCGTGTGGCTTCGCACTCGAAGGAAGGCGTGATTGAGCTGATGCCGACGAGCGACGGTACGCTCTACGGCTTCAAATATGTGAATGGCCACCCGAAGAACACGCGTGAAGGTCTCCAGACCGTTACGGCATTCGGCGTTCTTGCCGATGTGGGCAGCGGCTATCCGATGCTGCTGACCGAAATGACCATCCTCACCGCACTGCGCACTGCCGCGACTTCGGCAGTTGCTGCAAAGCATCTGGCCCCGAAGAATTCCAGCACGATGGCCATCATCGGCAATGGCGCGCAGAGTGAATTCCAGGCGCTGGCTTTCAAGGCGCTGCTCGGCGTCGACAAGCTGCGTCTCTACGATCTTGATCCGGAAGCGACTGCCAAGTGCATGCGCAACCTGCAAGGCGCCGGTTTCAACATCGTTGCCTGCAAGACAGTCGAAGAGGCTGTCGAGGGTGCGGACATCATCACGACCGTGACCGCTGACAAGGCGAATGCGACGATCCTGACCGACAACATGGTTGGCGCTGGCGTGCACATCAATGCGGTTGGCGGCGATTGCCCCGGCAAGACGGAACTGCACGGCGATATTCTGCGTCGTTCGGACATCTTCGTCGAATATCCGCCGCAGACCCGCATCGAAGGCGAAATCCAGCAGCTGCCGGAAGATTATCCGGTCAAGGAGCTTTGGGAAGTCATCACCGGCAAGATCGCCGGACGCAACGATGCTCGCCAGATTACGCTGTTCGATTCGGTCGGCTTTGCGACAGAGGATTTTTCGGCTCTACGCTATGTGCGTGACAAGCTGAAGGACACCGGCTTCTACGAAAAGCTGGATCTTCTTGCCGATCCAGATGAGCCGCGGGATCTCTACGGCATGCTGCTGCGTCACGAAAAGCTGCTGGAAGGCGAAAAGACCAAGCCAGCGGCCTGATCCGATCTTTTGACCAGCTTCCACTTTTGGAAGATGGGCTCTACCTGTTGCAACCCTGCCGCGTTTGATGCACGGCGGGGTCGAACTGTCGCAATTAATGCGATAAATCCTTGGTGCCGTGCGCGACTTCCATTATTGCAGGATGTGATTTCTGTGATGGGGTGCATTGGGCATGGGCGACAGGGTGGAAAACGAAACATCCTTCAGACAATCGGGAAATACTGTGCGGTCTGCCGCCAGTCCGGTCGTCTTCTGCGACACGCTGGGCCTTTATCAGGCGCCCGTTGGCAAATCTCTCGATACGGTTGTGGTCTTTGCAAGCCCCTGGGGGCTGGAAGAACTCTGCACGACTCGCAAATTCTGGCGCATCGTCGCCGATGGACTTGCGGTGCGCGGGATAGGTTCCTTCCGCTTCGATTGGCCCGGCACAGGTGACGGGCGCGACGACATCGATTTTTCCAACGGGCTGGAACTCTGGCACAATACGCTTGCCGAAGCTGCCCGGAAGGCGCGTGACCTGTCTGGGGCAAGCCGCGTCATCATCATTGGGCAGAGCCTTGGTGCAGCGATTGCTGCCCAAACGGCGGCCCGGATCGAAGGCGTCGCGGCATTGGCGCTTCTGGCGCCGGTCATTTCCGGACGGTTCTACACGCGTGAACTGGCCGTCTGGTCGGGCATGGTCGATGCCGATCTGGGACTGACAGACGAGCAAAGGATCAAGAACAGCGTTTCCATCGCATCGCTGACAATGCAGCCGGAAGTGGCTGCCGATGTGAAGAAGATCAATCTTCTGTCGCTGGAGACGAAGCCTGCGCCTCAATGTCTTTTGCTGGCGCGGACGGACCGTCCGAACGATGCCGAACTGGCAACCCATCTGGAAAAGCTTGGCGCTGATGTGACGGTTGAAGCCTTTACCGATTATGACAAGCTGATTTCTAACCCGGTCATCTCGCGCCTGCCGGTGGAAGTCGCGGACCAGCTTGTGGACTGGGCGGCAGGTATTGCAGGTTCCACGCCCTCACGGAACAAGCCGGATGAAAGTGCACTAGGCGGCACTTTGACGGGCGACGGTTTTGTCGAAACGCCTGTCTCGTTCGGTTCCGACAACCGCCTTTCTGGTGTTCTCTGCGCCCCCTTGGGCGAGCGACGGGGCAAGGCGGTCCTGTTTCTCTCCGCGGCCTATGATCGACGTGTAGGATGGGGCCGTACGACCGTCGATATGGCGCGCAAGCTCGCGCGGGAAGGGATAGCGTCACTGCGCTTCGATATTGCGAATGCAGGCGACAGCCCGCCCAATCCGGGGATGCCGGAACAGGTGCTTTACACCAACGGGGCAGAGGCCGATGTTGCCGAAGCCCTCGACTATCTCGACGCCATTGACTGGGGCCGTCCAGTGATCGCCGGGCGGTGCAGCGGTGCATTTCTGGGGTTCCACAGCGCCTTGAAAGATGAGCGCGTTTCAGGTGCGGTCCTCGTCAATCCGGAGACATTCTACTGGGCGCCCGGACGCTCGGTCGAAGATGCAGTTCGAGAAGGCAAGCGCACGCTAGAGGATTATGGCAGTCGCGCGCTCCGCGCCGAAACATTCCAGCGCCTGTTTCGCGGCGAGCTGGATATCCGTGCCATCCTGCGCAACCTTACGCGCGGGGTTGCAGGGCGTATCCGCGGGCTGGCACGCAAGCTTCTGCGCAGCCGCACAGTGGAAGGACGGGCAGTCTATTCGGCCTTTGACGAATTGAAGCAGCGTGAGGTGCCACTGGCGCTCGTTTACGCTGAGAAGGATATCGGGCGCGAGCATTTCAATTTCTATTTCGATCAGTTGGGCACCGGCCTGAAGGGCTTCGACAATGCGTCAGTCGCCATCATTCCAAATGCTGATCATAATCTCACACCGGAACATTCGCGCGAAATCTATATCGACACGATCCGCGCAATGACCTTACGGGATTAGAACCAGACGATCCGTGACGAACCGGCGATGCGGATTTCTCCAGACGGCTTGTCGGGTGTCGCCTTACGCGGAATAAGGGCGATGCGTTTCGCCTCGTTGGGAGCAAGGTGAAACCAGTTCTCGGCAGTCCGCCAGTCACCTGCATCGATGCTGACAGATTGGGCGAGAACCGGCGTTTTCAGATCGAGGAACCAGTTTCCATTCTCTTCGACGAGAGCTACTTCGATAGCGGCGTCGTGAAATGCCTTTGTTCGTCCGAGCGGAAAGTGAAATGCCTCAGCAATCATAATGCCATTGCGCTTCAGTCGTGCAATGGTCACGTCATGGGCCGGAGGGCCGAAACGATAGGCGTAAGTGACATCGAAGAACGCACCGAACAGATCCGTTGCGGCAATGGTGATCGCTGAACGACCGGCAATCGAAAGATCGCGGCGACCGGAAACCATCGGCTGCGAACCGGCACGCAGACATGCTAATTCAAGCGAAAGATCAGCGGTTTCGGCCCGTTCGTTTAAAACATGGATCGCGAGGCCGTTAACGCCTTCGTCGGTCAAGGCGACCTGCTGTGGACGGAAGGCGCGTTTCAGGCCATGCCATGACGCTTTGGGTTCACCGGTCGCATCAATCATGCCCCAGCCCGCGCCGGGCAACAGGTCTTGAAACATCCAGAGAAGGCCACCGAAACAGGTGCTTCCCGGTCGTCTCCATTCGGCGAAGGTCGCTTCCATCACTTCCGCTGTGACTGCACGGGAGAGGTGGAGATATTGTTCCACATCTTCGCGTCGCAGTCGTGCTGAATCGTAACCGTACAACATCTCCAGATAGGCGTCCCGCACATCCTCGAAATCCCAAGATACGCCACGGTCGCGGGGCACACGTGCTTTCCAGCGCGGATCGTGAACCGGCGGCACATCGAGATGGGTTTTCAGCGTGCGTGCTTCGGGCACGTTGGAGAAGGCCAGACATTCGGTCGCAAAACGTACTTCCGCACGCCGCGCATCTTCCAACGGACGGCAATAGGCACTGACGCCATAATAATGGCTGACGCCTTCGTTGCTAATGAAGGGGAGGGCACCATCACAGGGCGAATTCGGCACATAGGGAGTATCGGGGCAAAGCTTGCCGACCATAGCGGGCAGGATTTCCTCGGTAAGCAGGCCTTTCCAGGTCGCTTCCGGCAGGCCCATCATTGCGCCCTGCTGGTAAATTTCACTGCCGCCGCAAAGGACCGTCAGCGATGGCGCATGCTCGACAGCGGCCAGAAGCTGAGACGCTTCTGCCTGCACTTTTGTGACAAATGCTTCGTCCTTCACCGGATAGTCGAAATTGGCGAACATGAAGTCCTGCCACACCATGATGCCCAGCTCGTCGCAAAGCGCATAAAAGTCCGGTGTCTCATAGGCGGTGATGCCGCTCAGCCGCAGCATGTTCATGCCCGCTTCCTGCGCGAGCTTCAGCCATGGTTCGCAATCGTCGCGTGCGCCGGGAAGGCGGACGATATCGGCAGAACTCCATACCGCGCCGCGGCAGAAAATCTTCTCGCCATTGATCCTGAGTGCAAAGCCCTTGCCGTCCGGCCCGCGATCGACCTCGATGCGGCGGAAGCCGGTGCGCCCGAGCGGGCATAGTTCGCCGTCGAGTGAAAGTTCGACATTGTGAAGCGCTGGATTGCCGTGCGTGTGCGGCCACCACGGTTCGACGCTGGGAAGCATCAGCCTTGCTGTCCACTGATTGCCAGTCTGGCGCTTGCAGGCGATTTGTTGCCCTGCGCAATGGAGAATGGGTGCCTCGGCCTTGCCGCTATAGGTAAAGCCGACCTGAAGTTCGCCGTCACCGGTTTCGGTCAGTCTTGCCTGAATGGCGATGTCGGATATGGCTTCAGCATCCGAACGGCTTATTGAAATCGGACGCCATGGACCTACGGCATGCACTTCCGGGCACCAGCCCGGCATATAGCCGAGTGCTGTCGTGCGGATAAGGCGCAGGCCCTGTGTGTTTATCAGTTGCGTGCGCCAGCGGGCACGTGGGCCTTTCTGGCTGAGGTGAGGTGCGAGCGCGCGAAAACACAGGGCAAGCTCGTCCTTGCCGGTCAGTGTAACGGGCAGATCATGGCCGAGAAACATGCTGTCGGTTTGCAGCAGCAACTTGCCATTGAAAAAGACATCGCAAATCGTAGCAAGCCCGGCAAAATGGAGTGTCGCCGGGCCGGGCGTCTCCTTGATATCAAGGAAATACCAGGCATCCTGATTGTCGAGCGCTACGGGATTGTTTCGGTCGAAACGTCCCGATTTTTCCAGAGCTTCCGCCACTGTGCCGGGCACCGGCGCGTCATTGATCGCCTCACCGGACTTCGCGTCAAGTGGCGTTTGCGCCGCATCCGGGCCGGTGATGACAAGCCGCCACCCGGTCGAGAGCGGTCGGCTGGTCGAGTTTAGTTCAAGCCGCATCGCGACCAAGTTCCGCTGCAAGCGCTGCCATCATCCGATCCCAGGCATCTGCCGCCGGTTGTAGCGTTCCGGACAATACGTCGAATTTCTTGCGCATGACGGCACGGGCGAGCTGGAACTGAACAGCCTTTGCTGTTTCTGCAATCTGCAAGGCATCTGCCGAGGCTGTTGCAAAGAGCCTGCCTTGCCCGAGCCAGTCGAGATGACTTGCCGCGAGTTCGAAATTCGCGCCGAGCTGGCGCAGCGTGTTGAACGCATATTTATGGAAGAAGCCGAACGGGCGTTCCGCGATTGCTTCGACCTGAGCGGGGAACATGCTGGCAAAAGCGCGGATCGGGTTTTCCTTTGGCCTGCGCGCAAAATGGCGCGTCAGAAGGATTTCGGCGATGCGTCGCTGATGCGCCTCATCCGGCACATGCTTTGGAAACTTGGCAAATTCCGTGTAGGGCAGGAAGGGCAGGTCGGTTTCCGTCAGATGACGCTGGAAAACGCCGTCGAAATCCTCACCTTCGAGGTGATAGAAACCGCCATTGTGAAAATAATCGAGCGAGCGGTTTTCGACGTCCATACGGTTGATCGCGATGGTCGTCTTGCCATGTTCTGTGCGGTAGCTGACGCCATGCGTATCCGGCATGAAGTAGCTGTCCATTTCGATCATGCACAGACGTCCGCGCGCGATCTGCTCGGCGACATGGCTTTCCACACGATCAAAAATCGCAAGCTCCGTCGCCCGAACGCCATAAAGGGCTTCGAGGTCTTCCAGCGGCACCTTGAAGAAGGTGAACTGGTCGCCCTCGAAATCCTGTGTCAGAGTGAAGCCGAGCATGGCCTCCGGTTCGGCACCCAATGTTGCCAGCACTTCGATCCAAAGATCGACATAGCAGTTGGTTTCCGGCCAGATACGCGTCTGGGCGTGCAAAGCGTGCGGCGTGTAACGGTCGGGCGCAATGTTCGGAAAAACTGCCTGCATGGTCGCGATCAGCCCCACAATTCCTTGCGTACGTTTCCCGGCCAGATTTCAACATCCAGACCGTGATGATGGAAGAGCGCCAGCGCGATACGTTCCAGCCCGAACCCGACGCAAGCCGTGTGTGCCACGGCACCGTCATCAAGCGAGAGCCCCCACTTCACGCCGAACTGGTCCTGATGATAGTTGAAGCTCATGCAGGCAGTCGGCTTTTCGACGCTGGTGATCGGGATCAGCAGTTCGAATTTCAGGTTCTGGTCGCGCTGGTTGTTGACCAGCAACTTGCCAGCACGTCCGAAGAACGGGTCGTTGGCCACGTCGATTTCGACGGGCAGTTCGACCTTCTTCATCATTTCCGTGCCACGGTCGATCCAGAGCTGGCGGAACGACATCACATCGGCTTCCGTGCCCATGCGCACATATTCACGCATGCGGAAAAGCTGCTGGCGGGCAGGGTCGACCGACGGTTCATGGCGGAAGCAATAGGATTGCAGGTCGTAGAGCCCGCCGCTCTGCGGCAGCGGTCCGCGCTTGGCGACTGTCGGATAGAGCGGATAACAGGCGGCAGGCGTCAGCACGATATCCGTCGCTTTCTGCTCCAGCGTCCAGTCCGTGCCTTCATCCATGCATTTGATGAGATTGACGTGGTCAAGCTCGCAGCCGCAGAAGCTGTGCACGGTGCCAGCGAGCTGTGGGAAGCTTTTCATGTAGCCGCTTTTTTCGAAAAAAGCGCGGTTCATGCCGGGGGGGAAGCGGATCGCTTCGGCGCCGTCATTGCCTCCGGTACGGTCGATCAGGCGTTCAAATGCCTGGATGACATCTTCGAACTGGCCGGAGCGTCCATATAGACCTTCCACGCCGGTGTCGATCAGGAGACCGGAATCGAAAAGCCGGTCTAGAAATGATCTCTGAGCATCCATGGCAATTATCCCAAAAGGCTGGTGTTCTGTTTGTGAATGAGCAGCATGGTGGCTGTATTGCCGAGGATGCGCTCGTTTGAAATCATCAGCTGCGCGGAATGCGCGTCGCGCAGATGGCGTCCGAGGCTGAAAGGCGTACCGTTCTTGTAGCCCATGATGCCGCAGACCAGCATGGCGTGATTGATGATCTGAAGGATCGTCTGCGATGCGGCAATCTTGAGATTGTTCATCGCAATCGCAAAGCCCATGGAGGCCAGCTTGTCAGGGTAGTGCTTTGCTTCGCGATAGGTCTTGAGGCAGGCGACGATTTCGGACTTCAGCATCTGAAGCATGTTGGATGCTTCGGCAACGCGCAAGGCGCCCGGCTGCGGCGCGCCCGGATTGCGCTTCGCGGCGGCGCGCACGAATGCCTGCGCCCGGTTGACCGCATCGACGGCGATGCCATACCAGAGCGAGCTCCACAGCGTATGCGACTGTGCCAGCATGGATTGCGCTGCGATTTCAGCGAAGGGATGCGGCAGGATCTGCACCTTGTCTGCTTCGCCACGGAACACAAAGCCTTCCGAGCAGGTGCCACGCATGCCGAGCGTGTCCCAGTCATGGGTCTTTTCGAGCGTGTATTGGTCTTTCAGGAACACGGTCATCACCTGATCCGACGATGCGGCACCTTCATGCGATCGCGACGTGATCAGAATGGCATCGGCATAGGTGCCATAGGAGATGACGGTGGCATTTTTTTCCAGACGGCAGATGTCGCCTTCGACCTCGATAGCGCAGATCGAGTTGCGCAGATCGCCGCCAATGCCGCCTTCGGTCGTAGCCGAAGCAAGCAGTAGCTGGTCTTTTGCGACTTTGCGCATGAAATCCCGGTGCCATTCGACCGTCTGGCCGTGTTCCACCAGGCTCGAAAGCTTGATGTGATGCATGGCGAAAATCATTGCGCTCGACGCACAGGACTGGCCGAGAACGCAGCACAATTCCGCAATCTGGTCGATTTCCGCACTCTCGCCACCCAATTCGCTCGGCACCTGAATGCCAAGCAGGCCTTCGACCTTCATCGCATCGATTGCTTCACGCGGGAAGCGGCCTTCCTTATCGACGCTATCGGAAAATTTACCCGCTATGGCCGCAACGCGGCCCACGCGCTCTGAAAGACTGTTCCCCGCCCCGGCATTCATTATGCGGCCTCTTTGTCCTTGAGAATCTGGGCAATCGTCTGTTCGATGGCTTTGATGCTCGCGAAAGACTTGCGATTGAGATACTGGTCCGGAAATTCGATGTCGAACTTGTCTTCCAGACCGAGCATGAGCTGTACCGAGGCAAAAGACGACAGGCCTGCGCTGTAAAGATCAGCATCGTCGGCAATGTCCATCACCGGGCCCGGTAGTCCGCCGACCTTGGCCAAAAGTTCGCGAATGGATTCATTCATAGTTTAACTCCCTGCATATCCGCTCAAGTCGAAACTTCGCGTCTGGGTTGACGCGATACACGACCTATCGAGCTTTCAAAAAAGCTGCGGCAACTGTTCGAAATTCTGCCCCTTTATGCAAGTGATATGTTGCGAATATTAGTGACATCGCAAACACACCAGCGTGCGTTTGGCCTTTTGTGCTCCTACAAGCCTTTATTTTCTGTTGACGTGACTGAACTGCAGTCCGCCTATTCTGTGGACGTGCTTATATAGTTAAATATTCGATGACAAGATATGTTGCATTGCGCGCAGGGGTTGCGTGCGATTTTGGTTAAAGCGGACGGCGTGAATGCCGTGGCGCGGAAATCTGGCCCGTGTTGGTGGCGATTGCCATTTCAAAACTGTCGGCAATGCGTCGAGCCCGATCAATGAAAATGATTGCGGCTTCCAGAGGGAATATTTCGCGCGCAGTTTTCTCGAAAAGATCAAGCCAGCGGTCGAAATGTTCGTTCTTCAGCGCCAGCTTGAGGTGCGGCGCCATGGGACGCCCTTCATAATTGCCGGTCTTGAGAATAACCGACGACCAGAATGCAGCGATCTGCGCGATGTGATGATCCCAGTCATGAACTGCAGCGGCAAAGATCGGCCCGATGACTTCATCCTCGCGTGCGCGTCCGTAGAAAGTGGCCACCAGCTTTTCAATGGAGGCTGGATCAATGGACGGATGAGGCTGATTGATGAAAAGGGTCATGATCGCTGTTTGATGTCGTTGCGCCGGAAAGCGGACTCTGAGGCGGATATAGTCGCTGCACCGGCTACAATCCAGTGAAGTGTTGCCGCATGGCCATCAACTTCCCGTTGGCGAAACCGCCGCCACGATTTAATAGTCCAACTGTCTAATATAGTTGAGGGAGAGATGAATGCGGGTGTTTCTGCTTGCGGGTCTGTTGACCCTTGCGACAACCGGGGTAGGCTTTGCCGCTTCGTGCGAACAGAATTTCAAGTCCGAGGGTGTTCCGCTCGTAACTGCGATTAGCTATCGCTCGACACAAAGCTTTGCCGGTGTGAAATCATCGACAGCCTTGCAGCGTCTGGCACAAGCCGTCGCAGCTGAAGGGTTTTCGGGTATCAAGATCAACAAGCAGCTCGCTTCCATAGACGCTTTTCAGGAAACGACTGGATCGGGCCGTATCCAGACCTTGCGCGTCACGGCACGAGCGCAGGGTAAGGGCACTCGTGTCGACGCGATCTTCAGTATTCAGGCGGGGCAGGCGACTAGCAAGTCGGTGGTACGCGAAGGACTTTGCCGTATCATCGCTGCCGCAGCGAATTAAAACTTATAGCCTGATGGCTATTGCCGTCAGGCTATCTTCTGCATCAATTCGATACGATTGCCGAATGGGTCGTGGATGTAGCAACGATCATAATCTTGCAGCGGCTCGTCCACGATAGTTTCGATGCCTGCTTGCGTCAGATGTGCAATCATTTCGTGCAGGTCATCGACCAGAAATGCAGGATGCGCCTTGCGTGCGGGCGAGAAAGGGCGCTCGACGCCCAGATGAAGCCTGATTGCTCCCTTCTCAAACCAGCAACCGCCACGCGCCGCGAGATTCTCAGGCTTTGGAACGTCCACGAAGCCGAGGATCGAGCCATAAAAATCGCGCGCTTTCTGCTCCTGACCTTCAGGCATTGCCAGTTGAACATGATCGAGAGCGATAATTTGCATGAACGTGCCGACGTTAAACAATGACGCGCACAACATAAAGCGCACCAATAGCCGGTCAAGCTATGTGAATATGGTACAAATGTCTGGAGAGGGAGAGCGATGGTAGCGGAGGAGGGATTCGAACCCCCGACACAAGGATTATGATTCCTCTGCTCTAACCTACTGAGCTACTCCGCCACGCGTCGCTTTACAGAGACAACTTCATGATCGCCGTTTCCGGTGGGACAAATCGTTGTTCCTGCAAGGAATGGCGGCGGTATATGTGCGGAATGAAAAGCTGTCAAGCACTCTTCGCATAGCTTTCGTCTTGTTTTCTATCATTTGCACCGATAAGGAACTTTGCATCAGCAAAGGCATAGTTTTATGGCACCTCGTATTGCGGTTTTGGGTTGCGGCTATTGGGGCGGCAATCACATTCGTACCCTGAAGAGTCTCGGTGCCCTTCAGGCAGTCTCGGATTCAAGGGCAGAACAGGCGGAACGCTTCGCGACCGAGTTCAATGTTCCCAGTGTTCCTGTCGAAGAATTATTCACGCGTCCGGACATTGACGGCATCGTGTTGGCACTGCCAGCGCAGTTTCATTCACAATATGCCATTCAGGCAGTGAAGAACGGCAAGGACGTTCTGGTCGAGAAGCCAATCGCACTCGACATTCCGGCTGCAGAAGCCGAAGTGGAAGCTGCCCGCGAAAATGGTCGCGTGTTCATGGTTGGCCATGTGCTGCGTTTCCATCCGGCCTTCGAAAAGCTTCTCGACATGGTGAAAAGCGGCGAACTCGGCGATATTCGCTATGTGCATTCGCATCGCGTCGGGTTCGGCAAGTTCCACAACGAGTTTGATGCCCTGTGGGATC
Source organism: Ochrobactrum sp. A-1 (assembly GCF_022488005.1). Classification (NCBI taxonomy): domain Bacteria; kingdom Pseudomonadati; phylum Pseudomonadota; class Alphaproteobacteria; order Hyphomicrobiales; family Brucellaceae; genus Ochrobactrum; species Ochrobactrum sp. A-1. Next base: position 1,508,673 of record NZ_JAKVQC010000004.1, on the reverse strand, counting down.
TTGCGCCGCACGATCTTTCGATGATCCTGGCCATCACCGGAGAAGAACCGAGCGCGGTTCGCGGAGAGGGTGTTGCGACGCTCGATCATCTTACCGACATCGCCCATCTTCATCTCGATTTTCCAAATGGCATCCGTGGCCATCTGTTTGCGTCACGCCTCAATGCCTATCGTGAGCGCCGCCTGACAGTCACCGGCACAAAGGGCATGGCCGTATTCGACGACGGCGAGCCATGGGATCGCAAGCTTGCGCTCTACAGCCATGAAGTCTGGCGGGAAAACGACCAGTGGTCTTTCAAATCCGTCGAGCCGGTCTATATCCAGGTCGAGGAAGGCATGCCGCTGACACGTGAATTGCAGCATTTCATGCATTGCATCGAGACACGCGAGAAGCCGCGGACCGATGGCAAGGAAGCGATCAGCGTGCTGCGCATTCTCACGGAAGGTACTGTCCGGCACCCGCGTTAAAAGGGAGCCGTGCGGTCCGAGTAATCTGCGTCAAGCGGTGTTACAGGAATCGCAAAACTTTGAACGCTCTGGCCGTAGCGGGGCAGGGCGCAAGTGAATAAATAGGTTGCCGAGGATTCGCATATCGAATTGTGCGGGCCAGATATATTGGAGCCAACATGCAGTTTATTGATCTTGGAGCGCAGCGCGCGCGTATCGAAGACCGTCTCAATGCCGCCATTTCCAAGGTTGTTGCGGAAGGCCGTTATATTCTTGGACCGGAAGTGGCCGAATTCGAAAAGAAACTCGGCGAGTATCTGGGCGTGGAACATGTCATCGCCTGTGCCAACGGCACCGACGCCTTGCAGATGCCCCTGATGGCACGCGGCATCGGGCCAGGTGACGCCGTCTTCGTTCCGTCCTTCACCTTTGCTGCCACGGCGGAAGTTGTTGCGCTGGTCGGCGCAGAGCCGGTCTTCATCGACGTAGACGCGGATACATACAATCTGAATGTCGAACAGCTTGAAGCTGCCATCGCCGCTATCCGGAAGGAAGGCCGCCTGCAGCCGAAGGCGATCATTCCGGTCGATCTGTTCGGTCTGGCTGCCGATTATAACCGCATCAGCGCTATCGCCGACCGCGAAGGCCTGTTCGTCATTGAAGACGCTGCGCAGTCGATCGGCGGCAAGCGTGACAATGTCATGTGCGGTGCTTTCGGCCATGTCGGCGCGACGAGCTTCTATCCGGCCAAGCCGCTCGGCTGCTATGGCGACGGTGGTGCCATGTTCACCAACGACGCCGAACTCGCCGATACGCTGCGTTCGGTCCTGTTCCACGGCAAGGGTGAAACCCAGTACGACAATGTCCGTATTGGCATCAACTCGCGTCTCGACACGATCCAGGCTGCTGTTCTTCTTGAAAAGCTTGCAATTCTGGAAGACGAAATGGAAGCACGTGACCGTATTGCCAGGCGCTACAACGAAGCGCTGAAGGATGTCGTCAAGGTTCCGGCACTTCCGGCTGGAAACCGTTCGGCATGGGCTCAGTACTCGATCGAAAGCGAAAACCGTGATGGTCTGAAGGCGCATCTTCAGGCGGAAGGCATTCCTTCGGTTATCTATTACGTGAAGCCGCTGCATCAGCAGACTGCATACAAGCATTATCCGGTTGCGCCGGGCGGTCTTCCGGTTTCGGAAAGCCTGCCGAACCGTATTCTGAGCCTGCCGATGCACCCCTATTTGTCGGAAGCCGATCATGACAAGATCATCGGCGCTATCCGTGGTTTCCACGGCAAGAAGGCCTGATCAGTTTCCAATCTGATTGATGAAAAACCCGGCGAAAGCCAGGTTTTCTGTTTAGAGCGCGTTTCGATCTGATTGGATCAGATCGGCGCTCTAACTTCTTCTATTTCAAGCATAATCTTATCGATCCTCGTTTCACTCCGGTCGGATTATGCTCTAATCAGGCTTGCAAGTTCAATTGCCAGGAAACGCCGTATTTGTCCTTGATCCAGGCGAAAAGCTTGCTGAACCCATAATTGTCGAGCGGCATCAGCGTCTCGCCGCCTTCTGAAAGCTTCTCAAAAACGCTGGTCAGGCTTTCCTCATCGTGGAAATCGATGAACAGCGATATGGATGGATTGAAATCGAACTGGTGCGGGATGGGGCTGTCGATCACGATCAGCCGGTGTTCGGCAAAAGTCACGCGCGCTATCTGCACCTTGCCGGGACTGCCGCTCGCTTCGTCATAGGTTTTGATCGACTCGATCAGGAAGTCGGGAAAGATCGAACGATATGTTTCCAGAGCTGCGCCTGCACTGCCCTGAAACATGAGATGGGTGCAAACCTGTGTCATGCCGAAAGCCTAACACGGCCCCGCCAGTTTCGGCAATCTGGCTGTTAAATGTTCTTCTTCGTAATCCGCTTATCGATGCGCGCGGCGACAAAGCGGGCGATGGCAGGGCCTGCCAGTAGCACGATGAAGAAGCGGCTGGTCTGCATCGCGATGATGAAGGGCAGATCGACACTGCTGGATGCTGCGATGATCGCAACCGTATCGGCCCCGCCGGGACTGGTGGCAAGATAGGCGGTAAGCGGGTCGAGGCCCAGCACGTGACCGAGCGCCATGCCGAACAGTCCACAAACGGCAATGAGGAGCAGCGTGGATGTCAGAACTGCCGGAAAGGCCCGCGCGGCATGAGCGATGATGGCGCGTGAGAAGCCGAGGCCGATGCGCCAGCCTATAAGCAAGTAGCTGACCGCGAGCAGCCATGGTGGCAGGTCGATGGTGATGAAACCGGTGTCCTGAAGCAGTGCCCCCAATATCAGCGGGACGAGCATGGCACCGGTCGGGATGCGTAGGATTTCACCAAGGAATGAGCCGCCGACGATCAGAAGCAACGTCGGTCCAAGGGTGGACCAGTCGATGGGCGGAAACCAGACGATCTCGACAGGCGCAACGGTTTCCACGCCTGCGCTGAGGCGCAGGACAAGCGAAGCGGCTGTGGCGACCAGCACCACGCGCAGATATTGCATGAAGGCGACGAGACGAGCATCCGCTCCATGGGCTTCAGCCATCAGCGTCATCGCGGTGGCGGCACCCGGAGAAGAGCCCCACACGGCAGTTGTTCCCGGCAAAATGCGAAACCGTGCGAGCAGGTAGCCAATAAATGTGCTGGTAAACAGTACATAGCCGACGGATAACAGGATGACGGGCAGGTTTTGCCCCATACTGGTGAAAAACTCAGCCGTGATTGAACGGGCTATGAGGCACCCGACGACGCCCTGCGCTCCCAGGGATAGCCATCGGTGAACCCGCAAGTTGCTTTCGCCTGCGCCCATCAGGATTGCGCCGACCATCGCACCCAGAAGCATGGCTGCAGGCAGCTGTAGCTCTTCCCCTGCAAAAATCAGAATGGCAGAAAATACGACCAGAAAGACCCACTGGATCGGTCTGGCTCTGTCCTTGAAGTTAAATTTGCTTGGGGTCGAATTCGGCCCTGAAGGGGAGGTCTTCTGCATTGCTCTTCCTCACTACATCTGGCGAGAGAGCTATGCAAACCCGATTTTAATCAAGAAACATTGATTTCTAAACATCAATATACTGAGGAAGATGAGGTGTTTGCAGCAAACGGCAATACGCTGCTTTTTCGAGAAAAGCAGCGTATTGCATTACCCCGTGATCACTTCGATCAGCCGATCATGGCGCGGCGCTGGTTGACAGGGCGCTCGATCACTTCCCGCGGGGCCTTGCCGCCATCACGTTCTTCGAGCGCTTCGGCTTTCGTCAGTTCGGTTTCCGCAGCCGATAATTCGGCTTCGGCCGCTTCCTTTTGGGACATCAAGTCGCGAATCGATACGAAGAGATTGTCGCGTCGCTGGCGGGCCGCCTTGGCGAAGGTCGGATAGGCGAAATGATTGATGTCAGTGATGCCAGCTTTTTTCTCTTCCGACAGAATCTGGGCGTCGAGTTCTCCGGCCATCCGTTCGAACTCGCCGATCATCAGGTCGAGCTGTCCCAGTTGACGGCGTTTTTCCTTCACCTGGAACAGTTTCAGCCTGACTAGGCTTTCACGTGGCTTCATACGCAATACTCCTTGAACACCAACCAGCTTTCATGTGTTGGGGCGTTCCCCCCGACTTTATTAACAGGTGTAAACAGGTAAAACACACCCGGCTCACCCCCGAATCTCCTTGCGAATTCAACCCCCTAAAGGGGAAATCATCGCAGCCGTTCTTCCGAAATGGCTCAACAAGCGAAACAAAAAGTTAAGAATTCGCTCGTTTGGTAACCATTCCTTTACCGGCGAAGTTAATCATACGCGTTAGGACTTAAGGCTCGGTAAACCTCGTGTGGTTTTTCGGCAACAGGCGAAAGCTAGAGTCAGATGAATCGTTTAGCGAAGATTCTTAATGCGATGCTTTAGAGTCATGAGGAAGAGAATGTCTTTATGATTCAGGCGCGTAAGAGAATTTTCTAAACAGGGCAGAAATATGCTTGCCAAGCAGAATCATATTTTGTTAACCATTTGCTGGCACCTTCATGCAAAGGCAACGATAGTTCCGTGTGCTGCCGTGAGGGACATCGGGTCGGCTGCGGAAAGGGGATAAGAGATGCGCGTCCTTTTGATTGAAGACGACAGTGCTATCGCACAGAGCATCGAGTTGATGCTTAAGTCCGAGAGTTTCAATGTCTACACGACCGATCTGGGCGAAGAAGGCATCGATCTCGGCAAGCTATATGATTACGACATCATCCTGCTGGACTTGAACCTGCCGGATATGTCTGGTTACGAAGTTCTTCGCACCTTGCGTCTGTCCAAGGTGAAGACGCCGATCCTTATCCTTTCCGGCATGGCCGGTATCGAGGACAAGGTTCGCGGTCTGGGCTTCGGTGCCGATGACTACATGACCAAGCCGTTCCACAAGGACGAGCTGATCGCACGTATTCATGCGATTGTGCGCCGTTCGAAGGGACATGCTCAGTCGGTCATCACGACGGGCGATCTGGTGGTCAATCTGGATGCGAAGACGGTCGAAGTTTCCGGCCAGCGCGTTCACCTGACAGGCAAGGAATACCAGATGCTGGAGCTTCTTTCGCTCCGCAAGGGTACGACGCTTACCAAGGAAATGTTCCTCAACCATCTCTATGGTGGCATGGACGAGCCGGAACTGAAGATTATCGACGTCTTCATCTGCAAGCTGCGCAAGAAGCTTGATGCTGTTTCCGGTAGCCAGAGCTATATCGAGACGGTCTGGGGTCGCGGCTATGTGCTGCGTGAGCCGGATGCAGAAATGCGTGAAAGCGCCTGATCGGCAACAGGCTTCGAAATGTAAAAAGCTCCGCTTCGGCGGAGCTTTTGCTTTTTGAAGTGGCTATTTCCGGAATTAAGCTGACAGAACGCCTGCAAACTGTTCGGTGAGATAGGCGCGGTCAAACGGCTTCAGAATATAGCCATTGGCGCCTGCACGCTTCGCCCGCATGATGCGGGTCACATCGAGTTCATAAAGACACAGGATGATGTGGGGGCGGTCGCCGCCTGGCATGGCGCGCAGTTCGGTCACAACCTCCAGCGCCGTCATGTCGGGGAGGTCGTAGTCGAGCAGGATGACGTCTGGCATGTGCGAAAAACAGGCTTCAAGCGCTTCCCGACCGGTTGATGCCTCAGCAAATTCTGCAATAGTTTCGGAAAGAATACGGCGCGCGACTTTGCGAATGACGGAGGAGTCGTCAACCAGCAGGCAATAACCTGTCATTGATTCATTCGCCATGCAGTCCCCCTCCACAAATGCGCGCCGGCTGCCACGCCTTCGACGAATATCTTCTGACGCATATCCTGACGAGAAATGCATCGCCTGACTGATAGAGGGTTTTATTGCGGTTTGCCAGTATGAGCGCGGGTCGGCCCCGCGCTCCGGGGCGCTTATTCAGCAGAAAATACGATATCTTCTGCAGTGGCGTGGATGGAAATCTTCATGCCTGCTTCTTCGGCCAGAAGCAGGGTATAGTAAGGCTGGACGGAATGGGCGTCGATCGGCTCTTCCGGGGTAGCGCCCGAATGAAGCTCAAGGAACTTTGGCGGAACACGCAGCATGCGACCCTTCACAGTGATGACGAAGCGCGGTTCGGTATCTCCGCCTTCAAGGCGCACGGCCAGCGAGCCGCCACGCGGTATGGCAGCATTGGCGATCAGGAGCATGTTCAGGAGCAGCTTGACCTTGTTCTTCGGCAGAAGGACGCGAGTGCCTTCCCAGGTGAATTCCGGCTTTTCGTTCTTGAAATATTCAGTAGCGACGTTCTGCGCGTCGCCTGTGTCGATCTGCACGCCGGCCGAGCCTGCGGCGCCGAAAGCGATGCGGGCGAACTGAAGGCGGGCGGAGGCGTTACGTGCGCTCGACTTGATGAGCGCCATCGCGTCCTCGTCTGCTCCGCCTTCTTCCAGCAGTTCCAGGCCGTTATTGATCGCGCCAACCGGCGAAATGATGTCATGACAGATCCTGCTGCACAGAAGCGCACCGAGGTCGAGCGCGGAAAGGGTAACGGGCATTGGCATGGCGTTTTCTCCGGAACGCGGATCGATTCTGCTCGTCCCAGCGTGTTGGATGAGCAGACCGTTATCGGTTAACGAAACAGCCCGCAAAGCCAGAGTTTGCGCGCTGCATGAGGGTGGGCGAATCGCCCGGAATATCGATTTAACTGGATACACGGGCCATCGGACCGCCGCAACAAAGCTCTCTTTTCGATCCGACTAGTGGTCTGATGCCGACATTTGCATTCCTCGGCTACAAGCATCAGACAAATGTTGGAATCAAAAAGACCACTAGCAACTATATCTATCTAGTGGATTTTTCGAATTTGACGTTTGAAACAGCATCTGCATTTAGCCGCGATTCAAATGTCAAATTCAATCCACTAGCCCCGGCATTCCCTCACATCAGTGTGAAAAAAGACCGGAAATTGCATGCCTTCGTAAAGCCAATTTCGATGCTTAAAGGTTTGGACAATAAATTCGGGTCTAGAATAGGCGCGATTCGACCAAAATGTCCGGAAGAGACGTGGTCTGGCTTTTAACAGGGCCGTCAGACAGAGGAGCGGAGAGCCAAAAGGAATTTTACATGGCCATACAATCCCTGTCGCAAATCAGGTTCCGCAATGCGGCGTGCTTCGTTGCGTTTTTTGCGGCGCTGTTTGTTTCTTTCATCGCTCTGCCAAATCAGGCCAGAGCACAGAACACATACACTGCCGAGGAAATCGTTGAATCTGGTCACAGGTTCTTCGGGTCGACTTCGGGCGGTATCGCAAGTGCGGTCGAGAAGGCGTTCCAGAGTTTTGGTCTGCCCAACGGCTATATTCTTGGTGAAGAAGGTTCCGGCGCTTTCATCGGCGGCCTGACCTATGGAGAAGGTACGCTCTATACCAAGAACGCAGGCGACCATAAGACTTACTGGCAAGGCCCCTCGCTTGGCTGGGATTTCGGCGGGCAGGGTTCTCGCGTGATGATGCTCGTCTATAATCTCGACGACATCCAGAACCTTTACGGCCGTTATGCTGGTGTTGCAGGTTCCGCCTATGTCATTGCGGGCGTCGGCTTCAATGTCCTGAAACGCGAGAACATTATGCTGGTGCCGATTCGCACTGGTGTGGGCGCAAGGCTCGGCGTGAATATCGGTTATCTGAAGCTTTCCGCCGCGCCGACGTGGAATCCGTTCTAAGGATTAGTTGCGAATAGGTGTCTTTTCAGCCGGTGATTGTTTTTGCTGGCTGGAAAGACGGTCGACTGCGCACTATGAATAGTCAATGCTTGTCTGAAACCGCTCGGGCCCGTTTGAAACCGTGATCCAGTCCGCTCTCTTTTTCATATTCGGCGTTCTTGTGGCGGTTTTCGTCGTGATTCTACTCGGCCCGTCCGTCTGGCGACGCGCGTTCTTTCTGGCGCGCAGGCAGGTTCAGGCCGAACTGCCTATAACCTTGGCCGAGATTCGCGCTGACCGGGACGGGCTGCGTGCCGAACACGCCGTTGCGGTCAGCCGGCAGGAACAACTGCTGAAGCTCGAACGTCACAAGAATGCGGAACAGAAGGTGACGCTTGCCCGGCAATATGAAGAGCTGAAACGCATCCCGCTGCTCGAGGAAAGCCAGGCCGGTATCGAGAAGCAACTTGCAGAGCATGAGCGGGTGACGAAGGAAGCCAAAACAGCGCGCGATACAGCACTTGAAAAGGCAGAAATCCTCCAGGCGGAACTGGAACGGATGCAGAGCCACTACAGCGCGCTCGAGGGATTGGCCGATACCTTGCGTATCGAAATAAGTGGAAGCGAGACGGAATACAGCCGTCTGACAAACGAGATGACCGAAATGCGTCGAGATCGCAAGGAAGCCGCGGCACGTTACAACGAGGTTTCGACCCAGTTGACCTCGGCGCAGACGGAGTTGAAAAGCGAAAAGCGACGCAACGGTGAACTGCAGCAAAAGCTTGAGAAACTGATATCCGAGCTTTCCGACGCGCAGGAAAAAATCGAGCGCTATAGCCGTAAGAATGCTGGCGTGAATGACAGCGCGGATTTCGCTGAAATCGAACGCGAGAATGCAGCGCTTCGTGAAGAAATGGCTGAGCTTGCCGCTCGCATGGTGGCCGTGACCGCCGAAAAAGAAGGACCAGAATCCCCGATCCATTCAATTCTTGAGGGGGCAGAAAAATCCGGCACAGGAAAAGGCAAGAAGACCAGTTCCAAAAGCCTGGCACGCCGCATACGCGATTTGCAATAAATCTTCTATCTAAAGCGCGTCGCGTTTTATTGTATTCGCGCAACACGCTTTAAGCTTTTGTTTTCATGCATGTCTTTATTCCAAACCGGTCCCACTTTTGGAGACATGCATCAGCCGCTATTCCTTGCCTAAAACATCGGCCCAGTCGGGATGGCGCATGGCTTGTGCATGCATGAAGCTGCAGCGCGGGATAATCTTCCAGCCGCTCCGGCGTGCGTCCAGAACAGCGTTCTTGGCAAGCGCCTGAGCGATCCCTTTGCCGCGCATCGCATCCGGTACGAAAGTATGGTCGATGGATACCAGGGAAGGGCCGAGCTTCGTATAAGTCATTTCGGCTTCGCTGCCGTCGAGAACAGCCACATAACGCCCACCGTCAGAGCTGTCTTCCTTGCGAATCTCGATATTCCCGCTCATGCCATCCTCCTGAACATTATGTGCCTGGATTAACACACCAAGTTCACAACATAGGAACGGAATGTGCAAATAAAAACCGGCCACGTGGGCCGGTTTTCGATTTGTCAGATCCATCGCGGAAGTTATTGCTCCGCCTGGTCATGGTACCGTTCTTCCAAAGCTCGTCTTCGCTTTTGGAAAGACAGGCTTTAGTGACGATACTGTTGAATTCTGGTGGTCCTGAGGCCGGCGAGACCATGCTCGTCGATCGAGGATTGCCAGCCAAGGAATTCCTCCACCGTCAATGTATAACGCTGGCATGCCTCCTCAAGGCTTAGAAGCCCGCCGCGAACAGCAGCGACGACTTCAGCCTTGCGGCGGATGACCCAGCGCCTTGTATTGGCGGGGGGGAGGTCCGCGATGGTCAGCGGGCTGCCATCAGGACCGATAACATACTTTATACGCGGTCTTACCAGATCGGTCATTGTACTCTCTACACAACACTCAAGGACCTAATCGAGTGTGAGACTAGCGTGACAGCTTTAAAAATTACCTAAGCAGCTGGTAACGCTCTGGTAACACTTGGAAAAATATTCGTTTTCGCCCTATTGCGGGCATTTTTACGGCGTATAAACCGAAAACTTCACGGGGAAGTGTGTGTCGCTTGTCGCAATCTGGACAATGATTGCTCTCGGACCCTTGGCAAATTGCCGCACTTTAGCCTATATAAGGCGCAGAAACCTAAATTCTGAGAAGCAGGGCGCATGCCCGGAAGCTGGAATCAATCATGAGCCTGAACAGCCTCGATCTGCCGGGAAAGCCGGAAGACACGCGCGTTGTCGTCGCCATGTCGGGCGGCGTCGATTCATCTGTTGTGGCCGGGATTCTCAAACGTGAAGGTTACGATGTCGTTGGCGTGACGCTGCAGCTTTACGATCATGGCGCAGCTGTTCATCGCGCTGGTTCCTGCTGCGCGGGACAGGACATCGAAGATGCCCGCCGCGTTTCGGAAAGCCTCGGCATTCCGCATTATGTTCTCGACTACGAAGCACGCTTCCGTGAAGCCGTGATCGACCCGTTCGCGAATTCCTACGTTAGCGGCGAAACGCCGATTCCATGCGTTTCTTGCAATCAGACGGTAAAGTTTGCTGATCTTCTGCAGACCGCGCGTGATCTTGGTGCCGATGCGCTGGCAACGGGACATTATATCCGTAGCCGCACCAATGGTGCGCACCGCGCGCTTTATCGTCCGGTCGATACGGATCGTGACCAGAGCTACTTCCTGTTTGCAACCACGCAGGAGCAGATCGACTATCTGCGCTTTCCGCTTGGCCACTTGCCGAAGGCTCAGGTGCGTGAAATCGCAGAGGAAATGGGCCTGACTGTTGCCAAGAAACAGGACAGCCAGGACATTTGCTTTGTACCGCAGGGCAAATATTCCGACATTATCTCCAAGCTGAAGCCGGAAGCGGCCAATCCGGGCGATATTGTCCATATCGATGGCCGCACGCTCGGCCGCCACGACGGTATCGTGCATTACACGGTCGGCCAGCGTCGCGGTATCGGCGTCGCCACGGGTGAGCCGCTGTATGTCGTCCATCTCGATGCCGCCAATGCGCGGGTTATCGTCGGTCCGCGTGAAGCGCTGGAAACGCATAAGGTCTTCCTGCGTGACATCAACTGGCTGGGCGATGCGCCGATCGATGATCTTCCGGAAAGTGGAATGGAAGTTTTCGCCAAGGTTCGCTCTACCCGACCGCCACGCCCCGCCGTGCTGCGCCATGCCGATGGCCAGACCTGGGTTGAGCTGGTTGATGGCGAAAGCGGCATCGCTCCGGGGCAGGCCTGCGTGCTTTATTCCGATGAAAGCAACACTGCCCGCGTCTTTGGCGGCGGCTTTATTGGCCGTTCGGAACGCGAACCACAAGCTGAGGAAATGCTGCGCCGTCTTGTTGCCAACGCGGCCAGTGCTTCTGCGGCCTGACCAAGTTTCCGATTGATGAATGAAAAGCGGGCGCGAGAGCGCCCGCTTTTTTTATCTGCTCCAGCTAGATGCTAACTCCTGAAGCCGGTTCCTTCTTTCGAGAGATATGCTCTGGAATTTGAAAACGATAAACGGGAAGTCAATTGCACTGAGTGAATCTAAGCTCATAGTGGGCGGAACTTAAGCTTTGGCTTCAGAGGTGTTGAAAATGACGGTGCAAAAGATGATGGGATGGAAGGAGTGGGCGATGCTTCTTGTCCTGTCCGTTCTTTGGGGCGGTTCATTTTTCTTCAACGGCATCGCCGTACGAGAGTTGCCACCTTTTACTATCGTCACGCTCCGGGTCGGGCTGGCTGCGCTCGCTTTGGTGGTGTTAATTCGCATGATGGGCCTATCGTTACCGAAAGATCGCCGCATATGGTTGGCGTTTTTCGGTATGGGCTTTCTCAATAATCTGCTGCCATTCTGTCTCATCGTCTGGGGGCAGACTCAGATCGCCAGTGGATTGGCCTCCATCCTCAATGCCACGACACCGCTCTTCGGCGTTATTGTCGCGCATTTTTTGACTGCGGACGAAAAGATCACCCGAAACAAGATCGCTGGTGTCTTGATCGGCTTTTGCGGGGTCGCAATCATGATTGGCCCCGATGCTATCAGCGGAATCGGAGGCAAGCTGTGGCCGCAGCTTGCGATTCTGTGTGCTGCATTCTCCTATTCGTTGGCAGGTATTTTTGGGCGGCGCTTCAAAGCGCTGGGAGTAGCGCCCCTGATAACGGCCACCGGCCAGGTGACAGCAACGACGATCATGCTCATCCCTGTAACCCTGCTGGTGGATCATCCCTGGACGCTGGCTGCTCCGAGCGCTGCAGTCTGGGGAGCGCTTGCCGGTATTGCGCTGCTTTCGACAGCACTCGCTTACGTTCTCTTTTTCCGCATTCTGGCGACGGCGGGTGCAGTCAATCTCATGCTGGTGACGTTTCTCATTCCGGTCAGTGCGATCCTGCTTGGAGCGCTCTTTCTTGGCGAAACGTTGCAAACCAAGCATTTCATCGGCATGGCAATGATCGCAGCAGGTTTGGCAGCCATCGACGGCCGGTTGGTCGCGTTGTCGTTGTCAGGGAAACGAGAAGTCTACTGAAACTTGCTGAAACGTGACAAGGCGATGCCTGATGCAGTTGCAACATTCAGGCTGTCGAACATAGTGGACATCGGAATCTTGGCCGTTTGCAGTTTATTAAGAAGGCGAGGCGGCAATCCTTCACCTTCTGTGCCAAGCAGGAGTGCGTGGCGATCGTGCTTGGTGGCATCATAGATGCTGAGCGAAGATGACGGACTGAGCGCCAGCAAATTGAACCCGGCATCGCCCAGTACGGCAATAATTTGATCGATGCTTCCGCCGTGGAAGTAAGGGACCTTTAGCGTTGCGCCGACCGATACGCGAATGGCCTTGCGATAGAGCGGGTCGCAACAGGTTTCGTCCATAAGCACACAATCGGCTTCAAAAGCGGCTGCGTTGCGAAAGATAGAGCCGACATTGTCGTGATTGGAAATGCCGCACAAAACGACAACGAGCGATTTCGTGGGCAGGGCATCCAACATCGCATCGAGGCTCGGCTGTGTCTTGCGACGGCCTACTGCAAGAATACCGCGATGAACATGAAATCCTGCGACAGCATCCATAACAGCTTGCGGGACAGAATAAACAGGAACGCCTGGCGGCAATTGGTTGAGTTGTTCGCTGAGACCTGCAAGCCGGTTCTCCAGAACAAGCAGCGATTCGGTCTCGAAGCGCGCCGAAGATGAGAACAGGACGTTCAGAACCACCTTGCCTTCAGCGATAAACCGCTGCTGGCGCCCTACAAGATCTTTTTCGCGGATGCTGCGATAGGGGGAAAGGCGGATGTCGTCCGGATCGTCGATCTTCCAGACGCAGCCGTGCGAATGAGAAATTTCGTTCATCGCACGGCTGTGACCTCATATTGTTATGCGTGAGCGACTGCCGCAAGATTGTGTCTGCGCGGCGTTGGACTCATATAGAGACTCGAGAGCGTCGACAACATCAACTCGATATGCGGCGAAGAGACCATATAGTAGATGGTCTGCGCGTCACGACGGGTTGAAACGAGGTCGAGAGCTCGTAATTTTGCCAGGTGCTGAGACAAAGCGGATTGGCTAAGGTCAATCGCCTTGGCAAGTGCACCTACCGACATTTCATTGTGAAGCAACTTACATAAAATTAGTAATCGCTTATTGTTAGCAAGTGCCGATAGAAAATCAGCGGCTTGATCTACGTTTTCAATCAAATCAAAGAAAGTATCTTCGTTGCTCATTTGCCGTCATACCCCCGTAAGACTGGACAAAGTTGAAATATACATGCGAATTTTCATAAGCATGCATATTGAAAATAATACTATATGCCGAATTTGAAAAGCCCTTGCTTATATTCCATCCAGAGTAAAGACGTGCAATTTCGTCCCAAAAAGAATGCGTTTTTGTTTCAGGGGGCTTTATTTTACCGTTTGGTCAGTGCTGTAACAGCTTCCCTTACGGAATCAGGGCGCAGCGGAAACACATAGCGCAGAACGAGGTCGCCATTGGCGATGTCGGCACCATCAGGGTCCAAACCTATCACTTTCTGTTGATCTTTAATAGCGCCTGCTTTCAAAAGCTGTTGAGCAAGTTGTGTGATGGCGGGTGCGTGGTGGTTGTTCAGCTCGTCGAGTGCGTTTTGTTCGCTTTCAGCAAAATCCGCGCTGATGGAGGCTTTGCAAAGCAGGTCGTCCCGCGTCAAGTTGAATGCCTTGCCAAATCCGCCATTCAAGCTGGCGCTTTCCAGATCAAGCCGGAAGAATGCGAAATCTCCCAGATCCACATAGAGCGAACCTTTCGGATTGTGATTGAGATAGCGCCGGCGAATGCGTGGATAGTCTGGTGCCGCCTTTTCGACCTTCTGTGCTCTGCAGTGCAAAGTGACGCGCGGGTGAGCGAGAGGGTCTCCCTTGCCGACTTCACCCAGCAGAAGCGAGCAGGCGGGATTTGCCAGCAGGCCCGGTGTGTGCGCCGCCAACCCCGAAACGAGGATTAACGGCGTGCCATCTGTGTCCGTCGCAACGGCAACGCGACTTGCAAGCGGCCGACCGGTGGATGCATCGAAGACGGCACTAGCGCCGTAACGTGATGTTCTCAGCAATGTTTTGGCAAGCTGAATGGCTTCTGGCGTCGTCGGGCGGATTGGATTGGTTTCGGGCATGTTTGCTGGACTCAAATATGACTAATACAATCCACTTAATAATACCCCTGCTTCTAAAGAACCAGCGAATTCGGTGCGATAAATGTGATGATCTGCCGATATTGCGAGCAATTTACAATTGATGAAGACGTGTCAGTGTCGCGCCTGAGTCGATGATGCAAAGGTTGCATAACCCTATGCAGGTTTTGCGAATAATATTATAAATCAGAGAGCTTTAGCGCAATTTTCCGAAATCGCGCCAGTTAGTAGAATAAAAATCTAACGAATATGGCTATATTCGGTTGAGAATATGAACTGGTTCTAAAAATTGCGCTTGCAAAGTGACGGTCCACACGTTTCGATAAGCGCAAGCTGCGGGCAATGGGGTGCGCGCGGCATGATTTTCCGTGGAGGCGGACAATAATGAAATTCTATCAAAAACTCCTGGCAGCAACCGCGCTGGTGGCTCTGATGAGCGGTGCTGCATCGGCAAAGACCTTTGTATATTGCTCGCCGGCTTCGCCTGAAGGCTTTGATCCGGCTGCCTATACCGGTGGCGATACGTTCGACGCATCTGCTCATCCGGTCTACAACCGCCTTGCCGAATTCGAAAACGGAACGACGAAAGTTGTGCCGGGTCTCGCAGAAAGCTGGGATGTTACCGACGATGGTCTGGAATACACCTTCCATCTGCGCAAGGGCGTCAAGTTCCATTCGAACGATTATTTCACGCCGACCCGCGATTTCAACGCCGACGACGTGATCTTCTCCTTCGATCGCATGCGCAACAAGGACAATCCTTGGCACCAGTACACCGCTGGCATCACCTACGAATATTTCGACAGCATGGAAATGGGTGCCCTGATCAAGGACATCGTCAAGGTTGACGATTACACCGTCAAGTTCATGCTGAACCGTCCGGAAGCGCCGTTCCTCGCCAATATCTCGATGCCTTTCGCTTCGATCATTTCGAAGGAATACACCGATAAGCTCGCCGCTGACGGCAAGAAGGACGACCTCAATCAGGTTCCGGTCGGCACTGGCCCGTTCCAGTTCGTCGCCTACCAGAAGGACGCCGTCGTTCGCTTCAAGGCCAACGAAAACTACTGGGGTGGCAAGCCGAAGATCGACGATCTCGTCTTCGCAATCACGACCGATCCGGCTGTGCGCGCGCAGAAGCTGAAGGCTGGCGAATGCCACCTGATGTCCTATCCGGCCCCGGCTGACATCAAGGGCCTCCAGGCCGATTCCAACCTCAAGGTTGATGAACAGGCTGGCCTGAACGTGGCTTATTTCGCCTATAACACGCTGAAGGCACCTTACGATAAGCCGGAAGTCCGCAAGGCGCTTAACCAGGCTATCAATAAGCAGGCCATCGTCGATGCCGTGTTCCAGGGGCAGGGCCAGGTTGCCAAGAACCCGATCCCGCCGACAATGTGGGGCTATAACGACAAGGTCGAGGACGACAAGTACGATCCGGAAGCTGCCAAGAAGGCTCTTGAAGCTGCTGGCGTCAAGGATCTGAAAATGAAGCTGTGGGCGATGCCTGTCAGCCGTCCTTACATGCCGAATGCCCGCCGTACTGCTGAACTCATGCAGTCCGATTTGGCCAAGGTTGGCGTCAGCGCCGAAATCGTTTCGATGGAATGGGGTGAATACCTCAAGAAGTCGTCCGACAAAGACCGCGACGGTTCCGTTATCCTCGGCTGGACTGGCGACAACGGCGATCCGGACAACTTCATGGGCACGCTTCTCGGCTGCGCCGGCGTTGGCAATAACAACCGCGCCCAGTGGTGCTACAAGCCGTTCGAAGATCTGATCCAGAAGGCCAAGATCTCGACCAGTCAGGAAGAGCGCACCAAGCTTTACGAAGAGGCGCAGGTGATCTTCAAGGAGCAGGCTCCTTGGAACACGATCGCTCACTCGACGGTCTTCGTGCCGATGTCGGCCAAGGTTACGGGCTTCAAGCAGAGCCCGCTTGGTGACTATCGCTTCGAAGAAGTCGATATTTCCGAGTAAAATCTGACAACACCAGCGGCCGGGTGTGGAGGGTTCCTCCGCACCCGGTCGGAGTTTTTGTATGTTTCGTTTTATATTAAACAAACTCATCTATCTGGTGCCGACCTTCGTTGGCATCACGATCGTTGCTTTCGCTTTCGTCCGGGTCCTGCCCGGCGATCCCGTCCTGCTGATGGCAGGCGAACGTGGCGTAAGCCCTGAGCGCCATGCCGAACTGATGGCGCAGCTCGGCTTTGACCGCCCCATCTGGCAGCAATATCTGGATTATGTCTGGAACCTGCTGCACGGCGATTTTGGCCAGTCTCTGGTGACCAAGAAGCCCGTTCTCGTTGAATTTTTCACGCTGTTTCCAGCTACGGTAGAGCTGTCGATCTGCGCGATCATTCTGGCCATTTTCCTCGGTATTCCCGCAGGCGTCATCGCTGCTGTCAAGCGCGGTTCCTGGTTCGATCAGGGCCTTATGGGCATTTCGCTGGTCGGTTACTCAATGCCGATTTTCTGGTGGGCGTTGCTGCTCATCATTTTCTTCTCCGGCATTTTGCAGTGGACTCCGGTTTCGGGCCGCATTTCGCTCCTGTATTTCTTCCCGTCGGTGACGGGCTTCATGTTGATCGACAGCCTGATGTCGGACCAGAAAGGCGCGTTCCTTTCGGCGGTCTCGCATCTCATCCTGCCGACCATCGTGCTGGCAACGATTCCACTCGCGGTCATTGCGCGCCAGACGCGCTCTGCGATGCTGGAAGTGTTGGGCGAGGACTATGTGCGCACCGCTCGCGCCAAGGGTCTGCCGACCCGTCGCGTCGTGGGCATTCATGCGCTGCGCAACGCCATGATCCCCGTCATCACGACAATCGGCTTGCAGGTCGGTGTGTTGATGGCCGGTGCAATCCTGACGGAGACCATCTTCTCCTGGCCTGGCATCGGTAAATGGATGCTCGATTCCATTTTCCGCCGCGACTATCCGGTCGTGCAGAGCGGTCTGCTTTTGATTGCCGCCATCATCATGGTGGTCAATCTGGTGGTTGATCTGCTCTACGGCCTGATCAATCCGCGTATCCGGCATAAGTGAGGGTAACATGACACACTCAGCTATTCAGCCGGAAGCCGCAAACGACATCGGCAAGATGCGCGCGCTGAAGGATTTCTGGTTCTATTTCAGCGTCAATCGTGGCGCGGTTATCGGCCTCTACGTCTTTATGGCGGTCATTCTCGTGGCCATTCTGGCGCCGGTCATTGCGCCGCATAGTCCTGTCGATCAGTTCCGCGATTACATCAAGCTACCGCCCTTCTGGCAGGAAGGTGGTTCGACCCAGTTCCTGCTTGGAACGGATGAGGTTGGCCGTGATATTCTGTCCCGCCTGATCTATGGCGCGCAATATTCGCTGCTCGTGGGCTTTGTCATCGTTATCATTTCGATGTGCCTCGGCATCACCATCGGCCTTATCACCGGCTATTTCGGTGGCGGTGTCGATACGGTCTTCATGCGCATCATGGATGTGATTCTGGCATTCCCGTCGCTGCTGCTGGCGCTGGTTCTGGTGGCTATTCTGGGACCCGGCCTCATCAATGCCGTGCTAGCGATCACGCTGGTTCTGCTGCCGCACTTTTCGCGTCTCACCCGCGCCGCCGTCATGGCAGAAAAGGAACGGGAATATGTGACGGCGGCCAAGCTTGCCGGTGCAAGCAGGCTGCGCCTGATGTTCAAGACCATTTTGCCGAACTGTCTCGCGCCCCTCGTGGTGCAGGCGACGATGTCGTTTTCCAACGCTATCCTCGACGTGGCGGCATTGGGCTTCCTTGGCATGGGCGCACAGCCGCCAACGCCGGAATGGGGCACCATGCTGGCATCGGCGCGCGAGTTCATCACCAGCGCCTGGTGGATCGTTACCTTCCCTGGCCTTGCTATCCTGATTACTGTTCTCGCCATCAATCTGATCGGCGACGGTCTGCGCGATGCGCTTGACCCGAAACTGAAGAGGAGCTGATCGATGGCTCTGCTTGAAATCAAGAACCTCACGGTTTCTTTCGATACCTCTACAGGCCCGTTCCGGGCGGTCGATGGGATCGACATAAGAGTCGACAAAGGCGAAGTGCTTGCGATTGTCGGCGAGTCCGGTTCAGGAAAGTCCGTCGGCATGCTTGCGGTCATGGGTCTTCTGCCCAAGACGGCAACTGTTACCGCAGACACCATGACCTTCGATGGCAAGGACTTGCAGGGAATGTCCGACAAGGAACGCCGCAAGATCATCGGTCGTGACATTTCGATGATTTTCCAGGAACCTGTCGCCAGCCTCAATCCCTGCTTCACGGTGGGTTATCAGCTTGAGGAAGTGCTGAAGCAGCATATGGGCATGAACGGCTCGGCGAGCCGTGCACGCGCCATCGAGCTACTGGAGCTCGTCGGCATTCGGGATGCAGCGGAACGCTTGAAAAGCTTCCCGCATCAGATGTCGGGCGGCCAGTGCCAGCGCGTCATGATCGCGATTGCGATTGCGTGTAACCCCAAGCTTCTCATCGCCGACGAGCCGACGACGGCTCTCGACGTGACGATCCAGAAGCAGATCCTCGATCTTCTGATGCGGCTTCAGGTGGAACACGGCATGGGCCTCATCATGATTACTCATGATATGGGCGTGGTGGCCGAAACCGCAGACCGTGTGATCGTGCAGTATAAGGGGCACAAGATGGAGGATGCCGACGTGCTGTCGCTTTTCTCCGCGCCCAAGCATCCTTACACACGTGCGCTGCTGTCCGCCCTGCCGGAAAATGCGACCGGCGATCGTCTTCCGACGGTATCCGATTTCGTCTTTGAAAATAATGGTGCGGGAGAAGCGCGATGAGCGAGATTGTTCTCGAGGCGCGCGATATCAAGCGCGATTATCACGTTGGCGGCGGCCTGTTCGGCAAGCCGAAGGTAGTTCACGCCGTCAAGGGCGTGAGCTTCAAGGTCGAAAAGGGCAAGACACTGGCGATTGTCGGTGAATCGGGTTGCGGTAAGTCCACGCTGGCGCGCATTCTCACCATGATCGATCCGCAGACGTCTGGCGAGCTGAAGATCGGCGGCAAGGATGTGGACATTGCTCGCGACGGCCTGACACCCGAAATGCGCCAGAAGGTGCAGATCGTGTTTCAGAACCCATATGGTTCGCTCAATCCGCGCCAGAAAATCGGCGACGTGCTGGCAGAGCCTTTGCTGCTCAACACCAACATGTCAGCGGAAGAACGGCGCGCCAAGGCCATGCAGATGTTGTTGAAGGTCGGCCTCGGGCGCGAGCACTTCAACCGCTATCCGCATATGTTCTCCGGCGGTCAGCGCCAGCGTATCGCCATTGCGCGTGCGCTGATGCTCAACCCGAAGCTGCTCATTCTCGACGAGCCGGTTTCCGCGCTCGATCTTTCGGTGCAGGCGCAGGTCCTCAACCTGTTATCCGATCTGCAGGAAGAGTTCGGTCTTACCTATGTCTTCATCAGCCATGACCTTTCGGTCGTGCGCTACATCGCCGATGAGGTGATGGTGATGTATTTCGGTGAGGTGGTCGAATACGGTTCGCGTGACGACGTCTTCAACAACCCGCAGCATGACTATACGAAGAAGCTCTTTGCTGCGACGCCACGCGCGGATGTCGATGCTATTCGGGCTCGTGTTGAAGCGCGTGCCGCTGCGAGACAGGCAGCCCATAGCTGACGCATATTTATACGCAGGCCGGGGCAGTCTCCCAAAAGCGAGAACCGGCTTTCGGATAAGATGCACCTAGAAATAAACAGTCAGAGTGCCGATCCAGTTCAATTTGATCGGAACGCGCTCTAAAATGAAAAAGCCGCACATGGAAATGTGCGGCTTTTTGTTTGCATCCAAAGTGTTGTAATGTACGGGCTATTAAAGTATAGGAGACTACATTTTTATAAATCTAAATTGGAATTGTTATGTATTTTTATTTTGTTGTTTCTTTCGTATCGGTAATATTATCCGCTATTTTTTGGGCGACGAGTTCTGCTTCTGTAGCTCTCGTCTAAGTTAGTATGCTTATTGCATTTATATAAGATCCTGTTCCAAAAGTCGCCATGCCGGTCTGCAAATGGCGCTTTTCTGTGTTCCGGTGCTCATGCACGTTAAGTGCATTGCGCTCCGGTACTCGAAAATCACCATTTTCGCCACGGCCTGCCGCTTTTTGATTCAGGCTCTAACATAGGTATTCTATGCGTATTTTTCTGATCATTCTTTCCGTAGCGTTGCTGGCCCTGTTCGGCACGCTGGCCCTTATACTCGTTCACGTTTCATAGGTGTGTTTATGTGCCGCGCTGTTGATGCCAGGCGAGGGCGCGCACGATGTCATCTGCCGCAATCTTGCCGACGATGGTGCCGTTTTCAATGATGCCAACATCACCGCTGCTGTCCGCTACAGCATTCATCAGTTCTCGTACCAGCGTTTCCCGCCGGGCGGTTGCTGCAAAAGGACGTGGCGCTGCATTGCGATCAAAAGGCACCATGATGTCGCCAGCTCGAAGCACGCCAAGCGGGTTCATGTGGGCGACGAAATCAGCGACATACTCGTCGGCAGGCTGCAGGAGAATTTCTTGCGGCGTGCCGCATTGAACAATACGCCCGCCTTCCATGATGGCGATGCGATTGCCGATCTTCATGGCTTCATCGAGATCATGACTGACGAAGACGATGGTTTTCTTCAGGCGCGACTGGAAGGCCAGCAATTCGTCCTGCAAACGCGTGCGGATCAATGGATCGAGGGCTGAGAATGGTTCGTCCATTAGCAGGATCGGCGCGCCGGTTGCAAAAGCGCGGGCAAGCCCGACGCGCTGCTGCATGCCGCCGGAAAGTTCCCCGACCTTGCGCTTGGCCCAGTCCTGCAGGCCAACAAGTTCAAGCTGCTCGCGTGCTTTGGCAAGGCGCTCTTCCTTGCCCATGCCGGAAATTTCCAAGCCGAAAGCGACATTTTCCTCGACCGTGCGCCATGGCAACAGGCCAAACTGCTGGAACACCATGGAGACTAGTTCGGTGCGAAGATGGCGAAGGGTTCCGCGGTCAGCCTTGCCAACGTCGATTGCACGCTCGCCTTCCCGCACGAGAACGCGCCCGCGCGAAATCGGATTAAGCCGGTTGATTGCGCGAAGAAGCGTGGATTTTCCAGAGCCTGACAATCCCATCAGAACGAGGATTTCGCCTTCCTCGATGTTGAGCGTGCAATTATGTACGCCCAGCACGAGATTGGTTTCAGCCTGAATCTGTGAACGGGTGGCCCCGCGATCTGCAAGAGCAAGTGCGTCATCGACATTGCTGCCGAAAATGATACAGACGTCTTCGAGTGCGATGATGGTCATCCGCTTGCTCCTGATCTCAGTTTAAGCATGATCTTATCCGAAAACCGGTTTCCACTTTTCGGGATCATGCTATTTCTCGTTCCCGGCGCGGAAGATGCGATCAAGTATGATTGCAACCACGACGATGATAAAACCTGCTTCGAAACCGAGCGAAATGTTGACGGAGTTAAGTCCGCGAACGACTGGTACACCGAGGCCATCAGCTCCGACGAGGGCGGCGATGACCACCATCGAAAGTGAAAGCATGATCGTCTGGGTCAGACCGGCGAGGATTTGTGGCATCGCGTAGGGCAGTTCCACTTTCCAGAGAAGCTGCGAGCGTGATGCGCCAAAAGCTTCGCCAGCTTCGATGAGTGAGGATGGTGTAGAGGAAATACCGAGCTGAGTGAGGCGGATGGGAGCGGGTATTACGAAGATAACGGTGGCAAGCAGGCCCGGCACCATGCCGATGCCGAAGAAAACAATTGCGGGGATCAGGTAAACGAATGTCGGCAGGGTCTGCATCAGGTCGAGCACGGGGCGCATCGCGGCGTAAAGCGCCGGGCGATGGGCTGCGGCAATGCCAAGCGGTACGCCGACTGCCATGCAGACAAAACACGATGACAAAACGAGTGTCAGTGTTTTCAGGGTCGGTTCCCAATATCCCTGATTGATGATGAAAAGGAAGCCAAGAACGGTGAGCAGGACGACCGAGATACGACGCTGGATCAGCCATGCAATGACTGCGAAGATGGCGATCAAAAGCAGGGGATGAGGCAGTTGTAGGAGATACAACAAGCCGTCAATCAGGCCCTGCATGACCGCTGCTAAAGTGTCGAAGAAAAGCCCCAAATGGGTTGTCAGCCAGTCCACCACGGATTTGGCGGTCGGTCCGACAGGGATCTTATAGTCCGTCAGCCAGTTCAACGATCAAGTCTCCTGCTGCGTGCTAGAGCATTTCCAGCAAAGGTGCGATGCGGCTTCGCTTAGGATAATGCGTAAAACAAAGAGAAAGGGTGTGGACATCCTTGAAACTGCCGGGCTGCGTTCGTCGCAGCCCGGCAGCATGTCGGGATTAAAGGCCGAGTGCCGCCTTGACGGCTGGAAGGCCTTCCTTGCCATCAACGGTGGTTACACCGGCGAGCCACTGGTCGAGTACGCCCGGATTGGCTTTCAACCAGTTGGTTGCAGCCTTCGACGGCTCTTCGCCATCATCGAGAATCTTGCCCATGATGTCGTTTTCGATATCGAGCTTGAATTCCAGATTGGTGAGGAACTTGCCGACATTCGGGCATTCCTGCGTGTAGCCGGTGCGGACATTGGTTTCGACCTTGGCGCCGCCGAGATTGGGACCGAAGAAATCGTCGCCACCGGTGAGGTACGCGATTTCGAAACGCTTGTTCATGGGATGCGGTTCCCATGCCAGGAACACGACCGGTTCCTTGCTCTTGATGCTGCGTGCGACCTGCGCCAGCATTCCCTGTTCGGACGATTCCGCCAGTTCGAACGACTTGAGGCCGAAGGCATCCTTGTTGATCATGTCGAGGATCAGACGATTGCCGTCATTGCCTGGCTCGATGCCGTAGATCTTGCCGCCGAGCTTGTCCTTGAACGTGGCGATATCCTTGAAGTCCTTGAGGCCTTCGTCATAGGCGTATTTCGGCACGGCGAGCGTATATTTCGCGCCGGTCAGATTGGTGCGCAGCGTCTCGACGGTCTTGTTGTCCAGATAAGGCTGGAGGTCGGCGGTCATGGACGGGTTCCAATAGCCGAGGAAGACGTCGATGTCCTTTTTGCTCAGCGACGCATAGGTTACCGGTACGGAGAGAACCTTGATGTCGGTCTTGTAGCCGAGACCTTTCAGGATTTCTGTCGCCACCGCTGTCGTCGAGGTGATGTCGGTCCAGCCGACATCCGAGAAGCGGACGGTTGAACAGCTTTCAGGTTCGGCGGCGAAACCGGTTGCAGGCGCGCTTAGCATTGCCGTTCCCGTGGCAAGCCCACCCAAGGCAAGCGCAAGCATATAGGTCGATACGGACTTCATTGTTCTCTCCATTTACCGGGCCGTTTTGACGGATTGATTGTTTTTCCGGTTCCAGCTTTAGCAAACACCAAAGATTGCGCCATTCAAGTACCATAGCGGCGAAAATGTTCTCGATTGCGACGTTGGTCGCAGTTTCTGGCGGAAAACCGTTTCGCACCTGACATGAAGCTGCTTGTCGCTCATCATTTTCCGGAACCGACGGCCAAGGGGAAACGGGCAGGATTGCCACGCATTTGGCCGTAGCGGGTTGGCGCCATGTTACGGATCGGCCCTCGGGATTCAACCCTGTCAGCGGAAAATGACGGATAAAATCAGTTGGATGACCGTTCTAGGTTGTCGAAAAGATGAGCACACTCTATTTGAGAACCTGAAGCTTTTTCAGGCTTGGCTGCTTGCGAACGGGACATGCGATGCATAGTTCCGTGGACGACGCAGAAGCGGTGGAAAGCCCGGAGTTTCGGGCAAAAGGAAGGATTTGTTACAGTGTGGAATGCAGTAAAGGGCGTTTTTTCCTTCCTGGGCCGTTTCCTAGCCGCGCTTGCTCGTCTGATAGCCATTCCGCTTGGCGGATTATGGCGGCTTTTCCTGCGGCTCGGAATTTTGTGGAAAGTCGCGGTTGCGGTCGTCGTGATCGGTCTTGGCGGTCTTTACGTCTATTTCATCTGGCAGACTCAGGTATGGACGAATTTCGATCCCGACTATCCGGCCAAGTACAGCTATCAGGATGCGACCACGCCCGGTGAAGAGGTGAAAGCGGAGGTCGTACCGGCTGAAGCGCCTTCCACCGCAGCGCCAGTGGAGCAGCCTGCTGCCACACCCGAAGCCAACCAGACCGGCAATGAAGCATCTGCGAATCAGCCGGTTCAGGCCGCGCAATTGCCATCCTCGGCGCGCAAATGTTCCCGCTCGGCCATTGCCGAAGTCGCTGCCGATCTCACCGACTTCAATGTCAACCAGAATGCATGGATTTCCTCCATGTTGCTCTACAAGCTCGGTCTTTTTGGTATGGACTGGGATCGCACCCCATTCCTCGACAACAAGGCGTCGTTCCAGCGCGGCATCAATGCAGCGGTACGCCGTACTGCGATTGAACTTGTCGACAATATCGGCCGTCTGCGCGGCACATCGCAGATCGACGGCGATCTGCAAAAGGCTCGTGGCAATCTGCAGTTTGCCGAAGATTCCTGGTATTTCGGCCTGAGCCCGTTCGGTCCAAAGACGCCGACGCCGAGCTATTACCGTTCGGCGATCAAGGATTTGCGTTCCTTCAACGGACGGCTTGAAAATTGTCAGGCGACCTTCGATGCCCGCGCCGACAACCTGATTCAGTTCGTCGACCGTATCGCGAGCGACCTCGGTTCCACTTCCGCCATCCTCAAGGATCGTGCCGAGAATTACCACGCTGGCTGGTTCGATACGCGTGCGGATGACCGCTTCTGGTTCGCCTATGGTCAGCTCTATGCCTATTACGGCCTGCTGCGGGCAGCACATTCTGATTTCCGTGGCGTTCTTGCCGAAAAGCACCTCGACGGTGTGTGGGATGAGATGGAAAAGCAAATGCGCGCCGCGCTCGACATGCAGCCTTTCATCGTTTCCAATGGTAGTCCTGATGCCTGGTTCACGCCGTCGCATCTGACCACGATGGGCTTCTACATTCTGCGTGTCCGTTCCAATCTGGTGGACGTGAAACAGGTTCTGGAGCGCTGATCGGCAATGGAACTGCCAGCTTCCTTGCGACAGGCGGTGGATGCCGCGCTTGAGGGTGTGGCATTGGCCGACCTCAAGCGCGCCTCTGAACTGCTTTCACGCCGCTACCGCGCTGAGACGCGGGACGGACGAATGCATATTTCCGACGATCTTGCGGCAAAGGCCTATCTGGCGGCGCGCCTGCCTGCGACCTATGCGGCTGTTCGCGCCAGTCTGGATAGTGCAGCCGAGGTCTGTCCTGACTTTGCACCGCAATCCATGCTCGATGTGGGCGCGGGGCCGGGAACAGCCCTTTGGGCGGCAAAGCAGTGCTGGCCGACGCTTCAAGCCGCTACCATGATCGAGGCAAGCCCAGCGATCAGAGCTGTGGGCAACGATCTTTCGCAAAATAGCGGACTGCCTGACCTCGACTGGCGGGCAGGGGATGTGGTCCGGGAAAAACTTGATTTTCCGCAAGCCGATCTTGTGACCATTGCCTATGTGCTCGACGAGCTTGCTCCTGAAAAGCGGCTGGGACTGATCGAGCGTCTGTGGGCGGCAGTACGGCACATGCTGGTGATTGTGGAACCGGGCACACCAGCAGGCTGGCAGCGTATTCTCGATGCACGCCGGGCGCTTATCGCTGAAGGTGCAATTATTGCGGCACCCTGTCCACACCAGCTCGATTGCCCGTTGGTCGCGCCTGACTGGTGCCATTTTTCGCGCCGCGTTGCGCGCTCGCGTATTCATCGTCTGACCAAGGAAGCTGAAGTGCCGTGGGAGGATGAGAAGTTTATCTATCTTGCTGCGGTGCGCGAGACGGTCGGTGATGTGGAAGCGCGGATCATCGCGCCGACGCGGGTTGGCGGCGGCAAAGTTTCAGTTAAACTCTGCAAGGATAACGGCAGTGCAGAAGAGCGTCTCCTGACCAAGCGTGACGGGGATCTGTTCCGTTGGGCGCGTCGCGCCGACTGGGGCGATGCCTTGATGAAAGAGTGAGCCGGAACCGAAACCCGGAACCAAAACGATGAAGATCAGTCTGGTCCAGTTACGTCTGCTTGAAGCTGTCGCGGAAACCGGCAGTGTCGGTGCTGCGGCACGGCGCTTGCGTCTCACGCAATCGGGGGCCAGTCAGGCGATTGCAACACTGGAAAAAATCCTCGGGGTCGATGTGCTGGCGCGAAAGCGTGATGGGGTCGCCCTGACGGCGTTCGGACAATCGATCCTTGCGGATGCCAAGGCCGCCCTTGCCGCAGTCGACCGGATAGAATTACAGGCACGATGCAGTGCTTCCGGTGTGCCCGAACGGCTGCGCGTCGCGGCAATTCCAAGCCAGCTTGAATATGTTTTGCCGGGTCTGCGAAAGACATTTCAGCAGCTTTATCCCGGTATTGAATTCAGCGCTTTCGAGGGCGGGCACGATGATGTCAGCCTGTGGGTGCGCGACGGTATTGCCGATCTCGGCATTACATCGTTACCGACGCCCGAGCTTGAGGCACGGGAAGTTGGCCGGGAAGAACTTGTCGTGGTGGGGCGGCGTGATGACCCTTTCATGCGCAATGACACAATCACTGCCGGGGACTTGCGGGATCGCCAGTTGATCGCGGCTGCAGGCTGCGAAATGATTATCGACCGGATTATTCATGGTGAGGGCGAGACGCGCAGCGAGCAGGTGCGCACCCGCGACGTTGCCACGGTGCTGGAAATGGTGCGGCATGGCATCGGCACGACGCTTCTGTCAGAAATCAGCCTGCCGCGCGCCGATCTGCATGGATTGCGGGCGCGCCGCCTCGATCCGCCGACGTTTCGCACGGTCTATATTGTTTTTCGGGCCGACAGTCCGGTCCGGCATCTGGTCGAACGGTTCTGCGATATGGCAGTGGATGCCAGAAGCCGGGCGGCATAAGAAACTCTAATATCTCATATCTTGCTTATCCGTGGCGCTCGCGCATGCCCGGGGTGCAATAGTCTGCGCTCTTCCCTCATCCTGCAGCGAGTGACCATGACGGCAATTACCGAAACCACCCCGACAAGTTCGACTTCCGACACCATACGCGGTCTGGCCTGGGGGCTGTCCGGGGTTCTCGTGTGGTCCGGTTCGTTCGTCCTGACCCGTTTCGGGTTCAAGACCGCACTGACGCCTTTCGACATCATTGCGTTGCGTTTCGGCGTGGCGGGGCTGGTGCTGTTGCCGGTGGTTCTGATGAAAGGGTTTGGCTTTCGCAAGCTCGGTCCGCTCGGCTTTGTGCTTCTGGTTTCCGGAGCAGGTGTTCCCTATGCGCTGCTGACCACCTGTGGTCTGCAATATGCTCCGGCATCCCATGCAGCGGCGCTCATTCCGGGGCTGATGACAGCAATGGTTGCCGTTCTGGGTATGGCGCTTCTCAAGGAACGTCTTGCGCCGTCGCGCTGGTCCGGGGTCGTGCTGATCCTGATCGGCGCCATGCTGATCGCCGGTCTGTCGCAACTGGGCGGACCGGAAATGCTCGGACACCTTTTCTTTTTCATCGCGGCACTGGTGTGGGCGATCTATGTCATGGTGTTTCGCAGGAAGGGAATGGACGGGCTGCACGCGACCGCCATCGCAGCTGTCACCTCGGCAATCGTCTATCTGCCGATCTACATGATCTTTCTGCCCAAAGGGCTTGGCGCAACGTCCTGGGGCGATATTGCCCTGCAAGGTTTCTATCAGGGCGTACTTACTTCGGCCTTTGGCGTCTTTGCCTTCAACCGTGCCGTTGTGCTGCTGGGAACGGCGGCAGGGGCAGCGCTGTCGGCACTGATCCCTGTCATCACTCTGGTTCTGGCGCTTGTCCTGCTGGGTGAGGTGCCGGGCTGGACCGACACGCTCGCCGCCTTCCTGATCAGCGTCGGTGTGCTGGCACTGAACAGGAAGGGAAAGAAGTCTGTCGCATCATGAAGCCTGCAGCACTGGCCTCGCAGCAGGGCGGTTGATGATGAATACCATGGCCGCAGCGGCAAAGCACATGGCACCGGCGAGGATCAGGGCAGGGGTATAGCTGTCATAATCCGTGCGGACGAAGCCGGCGAAGGCTGCTGCGGCCGCGGCACCGATCTGATGGCCGGTAAAGACCCAACCGAAGACCAGACCGGCTTTTTCCGGGCCGAAACGCTCGGCGGCGAGCTTGACGGTTGGCGGCACGGTCGCCACCCAGTCCAGCCCGTAAAAGACGGCGAACAATGCCAGTTCGTAGACGGTGAAGTCAGTGAAGGTCAGGTAGATCAGCGACAGGCCGCGCAGCGCATAGAACCAGAACAGGAGCCAGCGATTGTCGAACCGGTCGGAAAGCCAGCCGGACATGATCGTGCCGATCAGGTCGAATGCGCCGATCACGGCAAGGATGCCTGCCGCACCGACTGGTGCGATGCCAAAATCGCCGCAGAGCGTGATCCAATGCGTCTGGATCAGGCCGTTGGTGGAAAAGCCGCAGACGAAGAAGGTCAGAAACAGGACCCAGAAAGTGGCGGTTGAAGACGCTTCGCGCAGGGTGACGAGCGGTGAGGCCAGCATGGCGCCGAAGCTCTTCCGGGGCTCGGGTGTCGGAAGCGGTGCAGTGCGGCCATAAGGCTTCAAGCCGATATCCGCCGGATGATCGCGCATCAAAGCGAGAACCAGCACAAGCGCGGCAACGAGGAAGCAAACAACGATGGTGAGCGATGTGCGCCAGCCAATCGTCTGGCTGACGCTGGCAAGGATCGGCATGAAGACGAGCTGGCCGGTAGCGTTGCTGGCTGTCATCAGGCCGACGACGAGGCCGCGCCGCTTTTCGAACCAGCGTGCTGCGACGGTTGCGCCGAGCACGAGTGCCGTCATGCCGGTGCCAAGGCCGATCACGACGCCCCAGAGCGCAACCATCTGCCATTCTTCGGTCATGAAAATGGAACCGACAAGCCCCAGCGAAATCATGACGAGAGCGGCTGCAACCACGCGGCGCAGGCCGAACTGGTTCATGAAGGCAGCGGCAAACGGACCCATCAGGCCGAAAAGCACAAGGCGGAGCGCCATTGCGAAGGAGATATTCGCATTCGTCCAGCCGAATTCACGCTGGAGCGGTTCGATCAGAATGCCCGCCGATCCCATGGCGGCAGCCGTGGCCAGCATGGTCAGGAAGGTGATGGCGGCGACGACCCATCCGTAATGGATGTTTCTCTGGGCGAGAAAGCTGGCAAGGCGGGCAGAAATCATCTTTGGCGCTTTCGGGTTCAAGCTGGTTTCAAGCTGGCTATTGGCCAGCCATGGGCTGATGGCGAAACCGTGCGCTCCATAACGGGCGCGTGGCTTCAGGTCATTGTTTTCAGTCAAAGGGCGTTCGGTGCCCGATCAATCGAGACTGCGAAGAAGGCTTTGCAATTGCTCTACGCCGTCCTCTCCCAGTCTGGCTTCAATCTCCTCCTGCGCCTGATCCCAGAGCGGACCGCCGCGCTCCACGAGGTCGCGACCTTCAGCGGTCAGCGTTACGCTGGTCTCGCGGTGGTCGTCGCTGGTCGCAGGCTCGATCAGGCCCATGCGCTGCAGAACCTTCACATTGCGGCCCATGGTCGAACGATCCAACTCGGACAGATGTGCAAGTTCCGTCAGCGAAATGGAGCCTGCACGGCGGATTTTTCGCAGTGTACTGAACTGGGCAACGTTGATGCCAAGCGGCGCCAGAGCGTTGTCATAGACGCTCGATGTCTTGCGGGCTGCCTGACGCAGAAGGATACAGAAACACGGATGTGACATATTGCGGGTATATACCCGCAAATGACCGATAGCAAGATCGAAGTGAAAAACAGGGAGTTCGTTGCTGCCATTCTGCTGACAGCAACGATGCCTTCAGGTAACGCTCGTGCCCTGTTGACCGGGACTATACCGCGATATAGGCGGTTTCCTTCACTTCCTCCATCACGGCATAGGTGTGCGATTCTCGCACGCCAGGCAGAGAAAGAAGCGCCTCCGAAAGGAAGCGCCGGTAGTGATCCATATCGGATACACGGGCTTTGACGAGATAATCGAAGCCGCCCGCAACCATGTGGCATTCCAGAATGTCGGGATTGCTGCGGGTGAAGGTCGAGAAGGTCTCGAAGACTTCCGGCGTGGTGCGGTCCAGTTTGATCTCGATGAAGACCAGCATGGCGCGGTCGAGCATCTTGGGTGAAAGCCTTGCCGAATAGCCGAGAATATACCCTTCACGGGTCAGTCGTTTGACGCGTTCGGCGGTCGCTGTCTGCGAGAGATTTATGCGATCGGCCAGTTCAGTGTTGGTCAGGCGTCCATTCTCCTGAAGGGCGCGCAAAATACTCCTGTCCATCGCATCGAGATTCTTCATCAGTTGTCCCCAATGGCCGTTTATATGTGACGGCTCTGTTCTTGATTTTTGCATATGTGTTTGAGTTGCCACGGAAATCAATCCGAAATCGGCCCCTGACGCAAGACGAAACTTGTTGGGTGGTCCTACAAATTGTCGAACTGTTTCGATGAATGCCGCTTAAACATCAGCATAAATGCAAATAACAATCATAGGTTGCAAAATATGCGCAACCTATGGTAAGGATACTGTGCATACTGAAAGTTATATTACACCTGTAAATTTTGGCATGGGGTGAAGGGGGTGCCTGAAGCTGGAGGAATCGTCCCATTCCTTCCGTTTCGTCCATCCCGGTTCTGAGGAAATCCGGACAGCCCCAAACTGTCCGGATTTTCTTTGCGAGATTGATCGAATCTCTTTCCTGAGATGGTCTGCACCGCGCATTTCGGCGGTTTAATTTTCCGGTTGCAAGCGAACACATTGAACGCTAACAGTACGTCCATGAACATTTCGCGCAATATCGTCATCAACGGTTGGTGGTGGGCCCGCTAAAAGCGGCCACGCAGGCGTTTGTGCATTTGCGTTTAGGAAACAGGCCGCTGGGATTATCCGGGCGGCCTTTTTGTTTGGCTGTTTGAATAAGACCGGCGGGGAAAACCGGGTTCTGGAAGTATTCGGAAACAGTTAAATTTGGGATAGCCGATCATGAATGCGAAGATTGCGGATAGCGAGATATTCCAGCACGAGACGGCAGGCGGCATTGTCGTCGAGCGCGTGCGCCACCTCACAGCCTATAAGGGTGCGATCGAAACCTATATCGATGCGCTCAACGAAAGGCGCGGTGCGGTGTTTTCGTCAAATTACGAATATCCGGGCCGCTACACGCGATGGGACACGGCTATCGTCGATCCTCCTGTGGCCATTACGTCGCGCGCCCGCACCATGCGCATCGAAGCACTGAATGCTCGTGGCATCATTCTTCTGCGGCCTATCCTGGATACGGTGAAGGCTCTTGCCGAAGTAACGGTCGACAAGGCCGAGGAAAACCGCATCGAGCTGACCATTGCCGAGCCCAGCGGAACCTTCACCGAGGAAGAGCGCTCGCGCATGCCTTCGGTTTTCACGGTTCTGCGGGCCATTGTCGGCCTGTTCTTTTCCGAGGAAGACGCCAATCTCGGTCTTTACGGTGCCTTCGGTTACGATCTGGCGTTCCAGTTCGATCCGGTTCAGTACAAGCTGAAGCGCCCCGACGATCAGCGCGATCTGGTGCTATTCATTCCCGATGAAATCTTCGTGGCAGACCATTATGCGGCACGTGCCTGGGTGGACCGTTATGAATTTACCTGTGGCGGGTCTTCCACGCATGGTCTTGCACGGTCAACGCCCGCACAGGCATTCAAGCCTTCGGAAGCCAAGCTCGCGCGTGGCGATCACAATCCGGGCGAATATGCCAAGCTCGTCGAGCGCGCCAAGGAAAGCTTCAAGCGCGGCGACCTCTTCGAAGTGGTTCCGGGCCAGACTTTCTATGAACGCTGCCACACACCGCCGTCCGAGATTTTCCGCCGGTTGAAGACGATCAATCCGTCGCCCTATTCGTTCTTCATCAATCTGGGTGACAACGAATATCTGGTCGGCGCATCTCCGGAAATGTTCGTGCGGGTCAACGGGCGGCGTATCGAAACCTGCCCCATCTCCGGCACGATCAAGCGCGGCGAAGATGCGATTTCGGATTCGGAACAGATTCTGAAACTGCTCAATTCCAAGAAGGACGAATCCGAGCTGACCATGTGTTCGGATGTGGATCGCAACGACAAGAGCCGCGTTTGCGAGCCGGGTTCGGTGCGCGTCATCGGTCGCCGCCAGATCGAAATGTATTCGCGCCTGATCCACACGGTCGACCATATTGAAGGCCGTCTGCGTGACGGTATGGATGCTTTCGACGGTTTCCTCAGCCATGCATGGGCTGTGACGGTAACCGGTGCGCCGAAGCTGTGGGCGATGCGGTTCCTTGAGGAAAACGAACGCAGCCCGCGCGCATGGTATGGTGGCGCCATCGGCATGATGCACTTCAATGGTGACATGAATACCGGCCTCACGCTGCGCACGATCCGCGTGAAGGATGGCGTGGCTGAAATCCGCGCCGGTGCAACGTTGCTGTTCGATTCCAACCCGGATGAAGAAGAAGCCGAAACCGAATTGAAAGCATCGGCAATGATTGCGGCTGTGCGCGAAGCACAGAAGAGCAATCATATCGCCGAAGAGCGGGTCGCGGCAAAGGTGGGCGAGGGGGTTTCGATCCTGCTCGTGGATCACGAAGATTCCTTCGTGCACACGCTCGCCAATTATTTCCGCCAGACCGGTGCCACGGTTTCGACCGTGCGTTCTCCGGTTGCCGACGACGTGTTCGACAGGGTCAAGCCTGACCTCGTGGTCCTGTCACCTGGACCGGGCACGCCGCAGGATTTCGATTGCAAGGCGACCATCGACAAGGCGCGCAAGCGTGAACTGCCGATCTTCGGTGTCTGTCTTGGATTGCAGGCGCTGGCCGAAGCTTATGGCGGCACGCTGCGCCAGTTGCGCATTCCTATGCACGGCAAGCCGTCGCGCATTCGCGTGTCGAAGCCGGAACGGATATTCTCCGGTCTGCCAAAGGAAGTGACGGTCGGGCGCTATCATTCGATCTTCGCCGATCCGGAACGTCTGCCGGACGATTTTCTGGTGACGGCAGAGACCGAAGATGGTGTCATCATGGCTTTCGAGCATAAAAAAGAGCCGGTGGCCGCCGTTCAGTTCCATCCGGAATCCATCATGACGCTCGGCCATAATGCCGGTATGCGCATGATAGAAAATGTGGTGACGCATCTGGCAGGTAAGCATAAGGCGCGCCGCAGCAACTACTGATCGAGCGCATCTCGCACTGATTTGAAACCAGCCGCAGCCATATGCTGCGGCTGGTTTTTTTATGCTCTGACGGTGCTTTTCTATTGCCTACCCATTGCCTGCTTTGGCAACTCATTTGCAACTGTAATGCCTTGCATTTGCAGGAGAAAATTAAATGCGAGAACTGAAAAACAGGGGTACGAAGTTTCGCTTTTCTGGGGTATAGAACGGCGGTGAATTGTTGCTGCATAGGCCAGATGCGTTTTGGATGCGTCCTGCGAGCCAGCAAATGAATGAAGGGCTGTGCGTAGGCCCGTCCCGGTTTCGGGACAAAATCAAAAATATTCAAAGGTTCATCATGGACGCGAGTGCAAAGGTTCGGCGGCTTGCCGCTTGGTCTATTCCGATTGCTTTCGGTGTGATGGGTCTGAAATATCTGGCCTATGCACTGACCGGCTCCGTGGCCCTTTATTCGGACGCGCTGGAATCGATCGTCAATGTGATCGCGGCAATCGGCGCGTGGTGGGCCATCCGGGTCAGCTATCTGCCCGCCGACGACAACCATCCCTTCGGGCATCATAAGGCCGAGTATATTTCGGCTGTCGTGGAAGGCGTTCTGATTACGGTCGCCGCACTTTTGATCTTCCGCGAGGCGTGGTTTGCGCTCCAAACACCGCGAATGCTCGATGAACCCTGGCTGGGTCTCGGTATCAACACGGCAGCCGCTGTCATAAACGGCGTGTGGGCGACATTGTTGATTCGCACCGGGCGCAAGTCTCGCTCACCTGCGCTTGAAGCCGACGGAAAACATATCATGACCGATGTGTTCACCTCTGTAGGTGTTCTGGTCGGTCTCGTCGGTGCTGTCGTGACCGGCTGGGCCATACTTGATCCGCTGCTCGCCATTCTGGTGGCGATCAACATTCTCTGGCAGGGCTGGCATGTCATCAATTCCTCGGTGCAGGGATTGATGGATATCGGCGTCGAGCCGACCGAGGAAATGCGCATTCGCGATGTCATTTCGGCCAATGCGGGTGGCGCCATCGAGGTTCATGATCTGAAGACCCGTATTGCGGGCCGTGTTACCTTCATCGAGTTTCACCTAGTCGTTGCGGCGGATATGAGTGTCGGCGATGCCCATGTGATCTGCGACCGTATCGAAGACGCTTTGAAGAAGCAGATTGATAGCGCGCGGGTGGTGATCCATGTCGAGCCGGAAGACGAGGCAAAGTTGCCTCCGGGGACGAGCGCAGTACCGTTTGCCTGAGTGTCTGATCCAAAAGTCGCCATGCCGGGCTGCAAATGACAATTTCTGCGCTTCCGGTGCTCATGTACGTTCAAGTACACTCCGCTCCGGTTCTCGAAATCACCATTTTCGCCGCAGCCTGCCGCTTTTTGAACCAGACACTGAATGAAATACTGTCTTGCACAGTACAAATCTCGCGTGTAAAAGCTTTTGCCATGACGATCAAAAACGCAACATCCCTGGAACATTCCGCAGCCGCCTTCGGCGCGCGCGTTGATGTTTGCGTTCTAAACTCGCTTCTTACCCTCGGCCTTAGCGGCGATCGCCGGGCTCGCTGAAGGAGCGTCCGGCGGTCGAAAACGGTCCCGCTGGCCTGTGCTCCTTTTCAAAAAACCCTTATAATCGATCAGTAGTATCCGTGCTTGACGGGCTATAATGCCGTCGAAAGCCGGGAGGAAACGAAAATGAATCAGTCCGTCGCCACGCCGCAATCGAAATCCACCTTCGAGCGCAAAGGCATGCCTATTGCAGGCAGCAAATATTCGCCTTTCCCTGTCCCGCAGCTCGATGACCGTACCTGGCCGTCCAAGCGTATCGAAAAGGCACCGATCTGGTGTTCGGTCGATCTGCGTGACGGCAACCAGGCCCTGATCGACCCCATGGGGCATGATCGCAAGGAACGCATGTTCCGCCTGCTGGTCGATATGGGTTTTCCGGAAATCGAGATCGGTTTTCCATCCGCTTCTCAGACGGATTTCGACTTCTGCCGTTGGGCTATCGAGCAGGGCGATGTTCCCGACGAAGTGGACCTGCAGGTTCTGGTCCAGTGCCGCCCCGAACTGATCACGCGCACGTTCGAAGCACTGGAAGGTGCGAAGTCGCCGATCATCCATTTCTACAATTCCACCAGTGAATTGCAGCGCCGCGTGGTTTTCGCCAAGGATGTCGGCGGCATCAAGCAGATCGCAACCGACGCCGCCAAGATGATTATGGATATGGCGGCAAAGGCGGGCGGCGGCTATCGCTTTCAGTATTCGCCGGAAAGCTTTACCGGCACCGAAATGGATGTGGCGCTGGAAATCTGCAATGCGGTGATCGAGATCGTGAAGCCGACCGCAGACAACAAGCTGATCGTCAATCTGCCCTCGACGGTCGAGATGAACACGCCGAACATCTATGCCGACCAGATCGAATGGATGTGCCGCAATCTCGACAATCGAGAGAACCTGATTATCTCGCTGCATCCGCATAACGACCGCGGTACAGGTATTGCCGCTACCGAACTGGGCCTGATGGCGGGGGCTGACCGCGTTGAAGGCACGCTGTTCGGCAATGGCGAACGCACCGGCAATGTCGATGTGGTGACGCTGGCGCTCAACATGTACACGCAGGGCGTGGATCCTGAACTGGACTGCACCGACATCAACCGGATGAAGGAAGTCTATGAATATTCGAACCAGTTGAAGATTGCCGAGCGCCACCCTTATGTTGGCGAACTGGTCTATACGGCTTTCTCCGGCTCGCATCAGGACGCGATCAACAAGGGCATGAAGGCACGCCGTTCGGCCAATTCGCCGATCTGGGAAGTGCCCTATCTCCCAATTGATCCGCAGGATGTCGGCCGCTCCTACGAAGCGATCATCCGCATCAATTCGCAGTCCGGCAAGGGCGGTATCGCCTATATCCTGCAGGCGGATTACGGTTTGAACCTGCCGCGCAACCTCCAGGTCGAGTTCCGTGAGATTATCCAGAACATCACCGATGAAGAAGGCAAGGAACTGCCGTCGAAGCGCATTCACGAGGAGTTCCAGCAACTCTATGTGACGCAGCCGGATGCCCGCATCAAGTTCGTCGATCATCACACCATGCCGGATCCCGAGCAGAAGGGCCGTCGTATCCTGACCGCCGAGATTACCGATAATGGCGTGACCAAGAATATCGAGGGTAAAGGCACCGGCCCAATCGACGGATTTGTCGATGCGCTGTCCAAATATCTCGGCGTGAAGATGTCGGTCGTCGACTATTCCGAACATTCGCTACAGCAGGGGTCGGACGCTTCGGCCATCTCCTATGTCGAAATGGCTCATCCGGGCGGCAAATTGTTCGGCGCTGGCATCAACGACAATATCGTCAGTGCTTCACTGGAAGCCATCGTGTCGGCGGCCAACCGTGTCATCAACAAATGAGCGAACATAAATGAATGAAAACGGCGCTTCGGCGCCGTTTTTGTTATGGAGTCAATAAAGAACGCGTTCGTTGAGCTTCGTTATTTTCTCGCTTGCATCGGAAACGCCGTGCTCTTCCATCAGGCAGGACCAGCCGCCGTCAGGCCGTTTATCGATGCTGAATATATTATAGCGGGCGGCGGGTTTATGGCCGCCGAAATTCTGGCTTGCAGATGGCACGCTGATAACGGGGATCTTGCCGTTCGGCCCGTCGATTTCATAGTGCGTGATAAGATGCGTATGGCCGTGAATGACCAGTTCCGCACCGTGCTTGCGTATAATCTTCTGGAAACGGCGAATGCCGTAAAGACGTTTATGGGCAGGCGTTGCGCCATAGATCGGTGGATGATGGATCATCACGATGCGGAAGAGGCCACGCGCACCGGCTTCATCCAGCATTGCGGCCAGACGCTTGCCTTGCGCAGACCGGAAATCACCGCTCGCCATGAAAGGGGCCGTCGCACGCGCTGACGATACGCCGATCAGCGCAACAGGTCCACGCACGCGCATATAGGGAAATTGCGGGCGATTGTCGTGATTGTCGATGCCGTCGCCGCGCATCCACGGTTCCCATTTCCGGCAGGACTTGTCGAGCGCACCCGGAACATAGGCATCATGATTGCCAGGAACGACCGAAACATCATCCGGGTTGCCCAACTTGGACAGCCAGTCATAGGCAATATCGATTTCGAGGTTGAGCGCCAGATTGACGAGATCACCCGTCACTGCGATGTGGTCAGGCGATTGCGCCTGCATGTCGCCGATGAGACTATCCAGCACAGTTCCGTGCATCGCATTTTTACGATTACGCAGCCAGTTGATATAGCCGGTGATACGCTTCGATGCCAATTCGCGATATCGCACGCGCGGCAGAGGCGAAAGGTGTATATCGGAGATATGGGCCAGACGAAACATAAGGCCCATTTACTGTATTATTCTTAGAATCGAAACCTGTTTAGCGACTTTTTGTTGATGTCATTGCTGTTTTGGATAGAGCGCCGTGTGTTCTTAAGGATGCACAAAGGTCGCTCTAAACTATTGAATCTACGCATCGTGTTATCCAAAAATCGATTCCGATTTTTGGGCTGATGCTGTAGGTATAGTGCCTCGCGGAGAGACGGTATGCGCTTTCGTCATTTCATATTTCATACTTATTTTTTAATGCGACGCCCGATGACATTGGGCGTCAGGGCTATTGTGTTTGATGAAAAGAAGAACTCCGTTTTCCTGGTGAAGCACACCTATGTGCCGGGATGGCAATTGCCGGGCGGGGGTGTCGAACGCGGCGAGACCTTCGGGCAGGCGTTGGAAAAGGAGTTGCGCGAGGAGGCCAATATCGTTCTGACAGGCCCGCCGCAGCTTTTTGCGCTCTACAAGAATGCGCATGCATCGCCGCGCGATCACGTGGCGCTTTATATATGCAGGAAATTCGAACAGACGGCACCGCGTTCGCCGGATCGGGAAATCGCCGAATGCGGCTTCTTCCCGCTGGACGATCTGCCAGAAGGGACAACGCCGTCGACCAAGCGGCGTCTGCAGGAAGCGCTTCACGATCTGGAACCGCTTCCGCTTTGGTAAAGGCGCGGATGCCGCACCTTTACCGGAGCGTAGAGGTTTAGAAGCGGTAGGTGATACCCGTACCGATCAGCCATGGATTAAGCTTGGCCTTGCCGCTGACTTCCACGCCGCCAGCCAGAGTGGCGTCGAACTTGGGTTCCAGGAACAGCTTCTTGACGTCGAAGTTCACGCCCCAATGCTCGTTGAGCATGTAGTCGAAGCCGATCTGCAGCGCGCCGCCGAATGCATTCTTGACTTTGAGATATTCAACGCCGGTCGCATCCTGATTGTAGAACATGGTGTAATTCACGCCAGCACCGACATAAGGCTTGAAGGCGCCGAAATTGGTGAAGTGATACTGCAGGGTGAGGGTTGGAGGCAGAATCCATGCCTTGCCAATCTTGCCCAATCCGTCGATTGAACCGGCGCCATTGATATTGGCATAGGTCGTGCCGAGAATGAGTTCGGCTGCGAAATTGTCGGTGAAGTAATAGGTGATGTCGAGTTCAGGCGTGATCGATTTCGAATAGTCGAGATCCGAACCCGAAACGCCGTTCACATAGCCCGAATTCTGGGGAACGACGCCAAGTGCGCGCACGCGGATCTGCCATGGTGACAGGGCTTCCGGTACGGCCTGAATTTCCGATGCAGGCTGGGCTACGATGGCGTCCGCAGCAAATGCTGCCGGTGCGGCAAAGCTCAGCGCGGTTGCAGTCAGCAATCCCATCGTGAAGCGGTTCATCTTCTCTCTCCTTAAGTCGTGGTCAGTCTTGTTCGCCTTGGGGGTAGTGATGCGTGCAATCTGGACCGCGCAACGAAACGCCCCATTGATCGAAATCAAAGGGGCGCAAGAGATTTGAGAGAGTGCTGATGTTCTAACAACAGTGTTGCAGGAAGAACGCAGTTGGTCCGGTCAGGCTTTCGGGAACCGGTCCCGGTCATGTGGTGCAGAGAAGTCGATTTCCGGTCCAAGCGGTACAACGCCGGTCGGGTTGATCGTCTTGTGGCTGCGATAGTAATGGCCCTTGATGTGCTCCATGTTCACAGTCGCGGCCACGCCCGGCACCTGATAGAGCTCACGCGTGTAATTCCAAAGGTTCGGGTAATCGGCGATACGGCGCAGATTGCACTTGAAATGGCCGACATAGACCGGATCGAAGCGCAACAGTGTCGTGAACAGCCGCCAATCGGCTTCTGTCAGGCGGTCGCCGGTCAGATAGCGCTGCCGCGAAAGGCGATCCTCAAGCGAATCAAGCGCTGCGAACAATTGCCCGAACGCTTCTTCGTAAGCTTCCTGTGTGGTGGCGAAGCCGGCGCGATAAACCCCATTGTTGATATTGGGATAGATGAAATCGTTGAGCGCATCGATCTCGCCGCGCAGTGCTTCCGGATAGAAATCGAGCGAGGCATTGCCGAAATCGTTGAAGGCAGTGTTGAGCATGCGAATGATTTCCGACGATTCGTTGGAAACAATCGTCTGGCGCTCTTTGTCCCACAGAACTGGCACGGTGACGCGACCGGAATAGTTCGGATCGGCGCGGGTATAGATTTCATACAGCCGCTTCGAACCGTAGAGCGCATCGCCGGTGCTGCCGGTCGTGCCGGTGAAGGTCCAGCCTTCTTCCGCCATCAGATAGTCCACCACCGAGACAGAAATGACGTCTTCCAGTCCCTTCAGCGCGCGAAAGATCAACGTGCGATGGGCCCACGGACAGGCATAGGAAACGTAGAGATGATAGCGCCCCGGTTCTGCCTTGAAGCCGCCTTCGCCGCTCGGGCCGGCGCTGCCGTCTGCGGTCGCCCAGTTGCGGAATTGCGATTTTGAACGTTCAAAGCGGCCTTTCGTGCTCTCGGTGTCGTACCAGACATCGTGCCACTTGCCATCGACCAGAAGTCCCATGTGATTTCTCCTTTTGGAAAGAGAATAGGCCGAGAACCGCTATTTTGCAGCATTGCAAGCCGTGAACAGTGCGTAACGATGCCAAAAAGGTCAGTCAAAACCGCCATTTTGAAAAAAATAGTTTTACCTCTGTCCATTTTGGTGTAATGCAACTTCCAAATTGCGGTCATCCAAACGCCGACTGCCAAGGAGAATGATGTAATGGAAATGCTTTTCATCCGACGATGAAACTTGGACCGTGCCAAAGCGCGGAATGCATTCCATTGACCTGACGGTCACCGACTTCTCCTATTGCGATCTAAGCCCATGCAGCAGCTTGAACTGACCTACGCGCAGGAATGCCCGGCGCACGACATTGAAATCGAAGCTATCAATGCTGAAGCCTTCGGACCGGGCCGCTTTACCCGGGCCGCGCATTTCATCCGCGAAGGCGGCCCGCACGATCTCGACCTTTCCTTCGTGGCGCTTATGGGCGGTATCGTCGTGGGGTCAGTGCGGCAGACGCCGGTTGTCATCGGCAAGACGCCCGCACTTCTGCTTGGACCGCTTGCGGTCAGACCTGAATGGAAGAAGCGGGGCATTGGCGGCAAGCTGATGCGCATGTCGCTGGAAGCGGCGACGAAAGCCGGTCACAAGCTGGTCATTCTCGTCGGTGATGAACCCTATTATGGCCCGTTCGGCTTCAAGATGGTGGAGCCGGGTTCGATGGTCATGCCAGCATCGGTCGATCCGCGTCGGATGCTTGCTTGCGAACTGGCGCCAGGCGCGCTGAATGGTGCCAGCGGGATCGTGCGCCACGCCAACCGGGCAAAATAGTTAAAAAGAGGGGAAAGCGAGGGGCGGTTTACCGCCCTTCGCGATACCACATGCTGCCGAAGACGAAGAGCAGCAGGCTGAGCGCCAGAAAGCCGGAGAACAGCGGCAGGCGATTGACACTTTTCAGTTGCGTATCTGACGTCTCACGAAGGCCGATCCAGTCATTGCCGCTGGCACTACGATTACCACTGACGGCGGTAATCGTGGGAACACGCACCGAACTGTCGGCGCTTGCATGCACGCGATGGACCGAGCCGCCGGTCGCGTCAGCGAGCGGCTTCAGGCGATCCGTCGTGGAGATGCTGTCGGCGAATTCCGGCGCATCGATCGGCCCCACATGGGCCAGTGCTTCAAGATCGCCGTTTTTCACCCGGAAGATGCCGATTTCGTCCGTCTGCAATGAACCTTCGAACAGACCCGGCTTGCTCTGCGCAAGATTGACCTGCAACTCCTTGCCGGATGGGGTCGCGACGGTTGCAACACCGGGATTGTCGCCCATGGTCTGGCGACGGATAGAAAGTGTGCGGCCATTGCCGGAGGCGGTCAGTGCCTCTTCCTCCAGTTCAGGCTCCTGCATCAGCCAATGCGCGATGCGGCGATAGAGCGAAGCATAGGGGCCGCCGCCTTCAAAGCCGCGCGCCCA
Source organism: Ochrobactrum sp. A-1 (assembly GCF_022488005.1). NCBI lineage: Bacteria > Pseudomonadati > Pseudomonadota > Alphaproteobacteria > Hyphomicrobiales > Brucellaceae > Ochrobactrum > Ochrobactrum sp. A-1. The sequence goes on along the minus strand of NZ_JAKVQC010000004.1, from coordinate 1,466,718 downwards.
GAGCCAGCCCTGATCGGAGAGGAACATGCCGACACGGCCTTTTCCGACGCGGTTGAGAACCAGCAATGGCTTGTTGTCTGCGCCGCTCATCACTGTTTCGCCCTGCGGCGCGGTAATGTCGATGGTGCGGAACCAGCGGCTCCAGTGGGGCGGTTCCTGATCGCTGCCGTCGAGACCGCGCGTGACGGGGTGGCGTTTGCCGATCGTCGTGAGGCGCGGATAGAACGCCTTTTCCGTCACGGCACCAGTCGGCATGGCGGGCAGGGCGCTATAAAGCGGGGTGCGGGCAATTGACATTTCGCCTGCATATTCCGGGCCGGCAGCGACCAGCAAGGCACCGCCATTCTCCACATATTGCGCAATGTAGTCGTAATAGAGGAGCGGCAGCACATCACGGTGCTGGTAGCGGTCGAGAATGATGAGGTCGAATTCGTTGACCTTGTCGACGAAGAGTTCACGCGTCGGGAAGGCAATCAGCGACAATTCGTTGATCGGAGTGCCGTCCTGCTTTTCCGGCGGGCGCAAAATGGTGAAGTGAACGAGATCGACGGCGGCATCGGATTTCAGCAGGTTGCGCCATGTGCGTTCGCCATTGTGCGGCTCGCCGGAGACGAGCAGCACGCGCAGGTTCTCGCGAACGCCATCCACGGTCGCGACAGCGCGATTGTTGGCATCCGTTACTTCACCGGGAAGCGCTGGCGTGGCGATTTCGACAATGTTTACACCCGCGCGCGGCAGGGTGATGGTGATGGGGGTTTCCTGCCCGACCTGCGCTTCTTCCTCGCTGACGGTTTCGCCATTGACGCGGATTTCGACTTGCGCAGGGCTACCGAGATTCTTGCCTTCATCAATCACCGTAAACGACATTTCGAGCGGTTTGCCGCTGATGCCATAGCGCGGTGCCTTGTTGAAGCGGATGCGGCGGTCGAATTCGTCCGGTTTGCCGGTCACAAGACTGTGCAGCGGCGCATCGAAGCCAAGCGCATTCTTGTTGGCAGGAATATCATGCACCTGACCGTCGGTAATCATGATCGCGCCCGCCACGCGCGATGGCGGCACATCGAGAAGCGAACGCGCCAGCGGCCCGAAAAGCCGGGTTGCATAACCGTCTTCGTTTTCACCGGGTTGGCCTGCTTCCACAACGCGGGTTTCAAACTGCGGCATGGCTGCAAGCTGGTCCTGAACCGCCTTCAAGGCGGCATCCGTGTCGGCGCGGCGGCTGCCGAGTTCCTGACTCTGGCTGCGATCCACCACCACCGAGACCACGCTTTTCAGCGGTTCGCGTTCTTCATTGATGATGACGGGATTGAAAAGAGCGAGTGCAAGTGCCGCCGCAGCCAGAAGGCGGATCAGCCCGCCACGCATTCTTAGCGCAATCGTGGCCAGAACCAACAGCGCCAGCGGCGCGAGAATGGGAATAAGCCATGGCGTGGAGAGGAACGGTTCGAATTCGATATTCATTCTCACCTCCTATCGCCGTAGGTTTCTACCGCGTCAGCTATTACGCTTCCACCCCCATCCTGAGGTGCGGAGCGAAGCGAAGCCTCGAAGGATCGAGGGTAAGGGCAGGCGCGCCGTGCGTTTCCCCTCAGCCCTTCGAGACGCCATCCCCGCGCAAGCGCGGGATGGCTCCTCAGGATGAGGGGGAAAGACAAACGGGATCGGGTGGTAATAGGGCTGCAAAACATCATGCTAATTCCCCAACCGCTCGATGAGGTCCTTGGCGTGGACCTGATCGGACTTGTAGTTGCCGGTCAGCATATACATCACGATGTTCACGCCGCCGCGAATGGCATAGATGCGCTGCATCGGGTCGTTCGGCACGGTCGGAAGCAGCGGATTGCCTTGCTCATCCACGGCCCACGCGCCCGCAAAATCATTGGCTGTAATCATGATCGGCGTTACGCCGTCGCCGGTGCGCACAGGACGTTCACGGGGGGAAGCGTTCGGTGTGGAGGCCTCGACCCACAGCGGGCTGCCTTCATAGCGACCGGGGAAATCCGGCATGATGAAGAAGGATTTGGTCAGCACGTGATCGTCGGGCACAGGTTCCAGCGGCGGAACGTTCATCCCATCGAGAATGGCGCGCAGGCGCTGGTTGGCGGGTGAGGCTGACGGATCAAGGCTTGCTCCGGCTTGCAACTGGTCGCGCGTGTCGAAAAGCACTGTGCCGCCCTGCTGCATATAGGCATCGACCTTGGCAATCGCTTCCGGGCTTGGCATCGGCGCTTGCGGGTCGATCGGCCAGTAGATCAGCGGATAAAAGGCCAGCTCGTCCTTGGCGGGATCAACGCCGACAGGGTCGCCCGGTTCGAGCGCGGTCTTGTCCATCAGCGCGAAGCTCAAGCCACGCATGCCTGCCTTGCTGATGTCATCGGTCTGGGCGCTGCCGGTGATGACATAGGCAAGATGCGTCTGCGAGACCGAGTTGATGATCGCCTCGTCTCCCGGCTTGCTGTCATCACGCACCTGCTCTTGAGCCTCAGACTGGGATTGTGCCTGAGTCTGAGCTTGTGCTTTGCCCATTCCGGAAGGAAGAAGGTTGAAGGCCAATGAACCGGCCAGCAAAACGGCTATTCCCGCTGCCTTGGCACGCACTTTCATGCGGCGTCGGAAGGCACCCCGCAGCCACAGCATCAAAAGCGTATCGAGTGCGAGAAGCATCGCGGCGACCGCAAAGAACGGTCCCGCCAGCGAGATCGACTGATCCGATGTATAGGAGGCGGGCGTTATTCCGACGGATAGCGTCGGTTGGGCAATCGGTTGCAGCTTGATGTTTGCACCTTCGAAGATGTTGAGCGCTTTCAAGCCGTCCTCATTGCCATAGAAACCGGGCGGTGTGTTGATGCTGACGCTGGCCGGCTTGTTCTTTTCGACGATCAGCGGCTTGGCTTCGGATGTTGGTGGGGTCAGCGCACCGGAAGCCGAAAGCAGCTGGTAAGGCGGCAGCGAGACCGAAGCCTGATTTTCCTGCGCGCCGGTTCTCTGTGACAGTGACACGATGCGGCGCAGCATTTCCACAAAGGAACCCGAAATGGGCAGGCTCGACCAGCTGGCATCGGGAGAGATGTGGAACAATACGATATTGCCGCGTCCACGCTGTTCGCCGGTCACAAGCGGCGTTCCGTCCTGCAGAACAGCGTAAGCCTTGTCGTTGAGATCGAACGAAGGTTCAGCAAGAACCTGCCGGGTGACCGTGACATCCTCTGGGACAGTCAGACCGGCAAAAGGTCCCTTGTCAGGGAAAATGCGCAGCTTCTGCGGCTCCGACCAGGACAGCGTGCCGCCAAGTGCGCGTTCGCCCTTGCGCAATTTCACCGGCAGAAGCGGATCATTGTCGCTGGCACCCGCAAGGCGCGGACCTGCGAACCGCACCAGTGTACCGCCGTCTTGTATCCATTTGGAAAGCTGTTCGGTGACAGGCTGCGGCAGCGTGCCGATATCGGCCATGATGAGAATCGACGGCTTTGCATCCAGCACTTCCGGCACGGATTGCAGAAGATCGGCAGAGCGCGGTTCGATCAGATTGACATAGGGCGAAAGCGCCCTGGAAATATAATGCAGCGGCGAGAGCAAAGGCTGTGCCAGATCACCGTCTCCGCTGGCGATAAGGCCGACCGTGCGCCGTTCCGATCCCGCATCGATCAGCCGGGTCGCGCCTGCCTGTTCGATACCATCAACGCGGATCAGGCGGAAATCGTTGCGAAGTTCCACCGGCAGGTTGAACCGTGCCGTGCCTTCTGCGCTCCCAAGCGCGAAGGAAAGCGGCGCTTCGGCAATGCGGCGTCCCTTGTCGTCATAGGCAGCAGCAGTGAGCGTGCGCGGAGCAGATACGCCTTCCGGGCGGATGGCGACGGCTTCCAGACTTTCAGCCTTGTTGTCGATGCCGGTCAGCGCGAAAGTGCGGCTGAGGCTCGCGCCATACCAGAGAACGGAGGCCAGATGCCCTGACTTGTCCAGTTCCGCGAAGGTTTCCGCGTCATCTGGCGATGCCAGTCCGTCGCTCATGAAGGCAAGGCGGACCTTGGCATCGGCGGGCAAGGCGGAAGCCAGTCTTTCCATTGCCGACTTGCGATCAACCGGGATGGGGCGCGGTTCCAGTGCCTGAAGACGCTCGGCAGCGCGCTTGCCGTCATAGGGGCCGATTTCGGCATTGGCCGGTTCTGCCGAACCCAAGATGTAGATCGGCGCATCGGTGCCTTCCGTATCGGAGATAAGTTTTTCGGTGGCATTGACCCGCTGTTGCCAGTCCTCGGCGGAAGCCCAGCCATTGTCGATGACGATGGCAAGCGGCTCATTGCCGGACAGTGCGACCGGACGTGGATTCCAGATCGGCGAGGCCAGCGCCAGAATGACGAGCGCGGCAATCAGCAGCCGCAGCAAAGTCATCCACCATGGGCTTTTCGACGGGACTTCCTCGCGCTTGAAGACCTGTGCCAGAATGCGGAGCGGCGGAAAGGTTTCCTCCTGCGGACGCGGCGGCGTCATGCGCAGAAGCCACCAGATGACCGGCAGGGCGATCAGCCCGGCGAGAATGAGCGGCGAACCGAAGGCGAGCGGCAGAAAATTCATGTGCTGCTTCCCTTGGTGCTAGCCCCCATGGCGCTGCTCCCTGTTGCGCTCAGGGCATCGTGAAGCCGTGCCAGTGCTTCCGCCGTTGGCCTGTCTGTCCGATGAACCGTATAGCTCCAGCCGAGCCGCTTGCAGAAATCCGACAGGGTTTCACGGCGCGCAATGTAGAGGCGGCGATAGTCGTCCGCATAGGTTTCCGCCCGACCGGCGACGAGCGTGGCGCCGGTTTCCGGATCGCGGAACTCGGTGCGGCCCGAATAGGGGAATGTTTCTTCCGCCGGATCGGCAACTTCCACCAGATGCGCGCGGACACCGCGCTTTGCCAGACGGTTGAGAAGATCGGTCAGTTCATCGAACGGATGCAGGAAGTCCGATACGAGGACGACTTCCGAAAAACGGCGGATCTGGCCGATGTCCGGCAACGCTGCAACCGGCGCTTCGTGCATCAGCGCTGCCGCCAGACGTTCGGCGCCGTTGCGAGCCGAAAAAGGCTGGATCAGCGCCGGAAAGGCAATGCGTTCACCCGAGCGCGACAGAAGTTCGGCAAGAGCGAGCGTCAGCACGAGCGAACGCGCTTCCTTGGATACCGGCGCGAGCTGCGAGCGGTAGAGCATCGAGGGCGAGAAATCGCACCAGAGCCAGACCGTATGAGCGGATTCCCATTCGCGGTCGCGGACATAGGTATGATCGTCGCGCGCGGAACGCCGCCAGTCGATGCGGGAAAGGGATTCGCCGTCCACATAGGGACGGAACTGCCAGAAATTTTCGCCGGGACCGCGTTTGCGCCGTCCGTGCCAGCCATTCATGACAGTGTTGACCACGCGCTGAGCTTCGACCAGCAGATCGGGGAGGCTTGCGGCCCGCGCACGGGCGCGAGCAAGTGTCTCCTTGCGATCTGCGGTGGAAACTTCTGCGCCAATGACCATCAGACGGCAGCCTTTACCAGATTGGCGATGACGTCACGAATATGCATGCCATCGGCGCGTGCAGCAAAATTGAGCGCCATGCGGTGTTGCAGAACGGGCTCGGCCAGTGCCTTCACGTCGTCCACCGAAGGTGCGAGACGGCCTTCATAGAGCGCGCGGGCGCGGGCACACAGCATCAAAGCCTGGCTGGCGCGCGGGCCAGGCCCCCAGGCAATATGTTTCTTCGCGTGGTCGTTGTCGGCATCCGGGCGGGCGGAGCGCACCAGTTTGAGGATTGCTTCCACGACGCTTTCCGACACCGGCATACGTCGCACCAAAGTCTGCATTTCGATCAGCCGTTCGGCGTTGATGATCTCATAGGCCTTTGCTTCGGCAACGCCGGTTGTTTCCAGAAGAATGCGGCGTTCCGCATCCAGTTCCGGATAGAGAATGTCGATCTGCATCAGGAAGCGGTCGAGCTGGGCTTCCGGCAGCGGATAGGTTCCTTCCTGCTCCAGCGGGTTTTGCGTCGCAAGCACATGAAACGGTGCTGGCAGATCGTAACGCTGGCCCGCGACCGTGACATGATATTCCTGCATGGCCTGCAGCAGCGCGGACTGGGTGCGTGGGCTGGCGCGGTTGATCTCGTCGGCCATCAGGAGCTGCGCGAAGATCGGGCCCTTGAGATAGCGGAACGAGCGGCGCCCGTCGGCATCCTGTTCCATGACTTCCGAGCCGATAATGTCGGACGGCATCAGGTCGGGCGTGAACTGGATGCGCTGGCCTGAGAGACCAAGCACGGTGCCCAGCGTTTCGACCAGCTTGGTCTTGGCGAGACCTGGTACGCCGACTAGAAGCGCGTGTCCGCCAGCCAGAACGGCGACGAGCGTGCGCTCGATCACGTTTTCCTGACCGAAGATCACAGTCCCGACGCTTTCCTTGATGCGGGCAAGGTCTGCGAGCGCCCGTTCGGCCTCCGCGACGATCTGTTCGGGATTGGCGGTTTCAGGCGTGATGACGACACTCATGGGAACCTCGCAATATGACCGCTCTGGCGGAACTGCCTCATAAATCGCTATATAATACTGACAAGCCGCGAAAGGGTGACTATTTCATGGCTTTGGGTCTATTTGCGCAGGAATAACCGAGTCGGATGATAAAAAGCACCCCTGAAGGCAAAGACGCGCCGCAAGAATCTCTGTGCGATATTGGGCAGAGCACTGAGACGACCGGCGGACTGGAAGCCCTGATCGCGCGCGCCCATGCCGATGCGCAAAGCGGTCCGGCGACGAAAGAGCGCGGAATTCCGCCAGTTGAACGCTGGAACCCGGACTTTTGCGGCGATCTCGATATGGAAATCAAGGCAGACGGCACCTGGTTCTACATGGGCACGCCGATTGGGCGCAAACAGCTTGTGCGCCTGTTCTCGACGGTGTTGCGCAAGGATGACGATGGCCGGACCTATCTCGTCACGCCGGTGGAAAAAGTCGGCATTCGCGTCGAGGACGCACATTTCGTTGCGGTGGAAATGGAAGTTTCCGGCGAAGGCGAGGCGCAGGCGCTGACGTTCCGCACCAATGTCGGTGACGTGGTGACCGCCGATGCGCAACATCCCTTGCGCTTTGTGATCGAGCCCGTCAGTGGTGGGCTGAAACCCTATGTGCTGGTTCGCGGACGGCTGGAGGCACTGATTGCTCGTTCCGTCATGTATGATCTGGTGGCGCTGGGCGAGGAAATCGAAATCGACGGCGTGCCGACATTTGCCGTTCGCTCGGGCGGCGCGGTCTTTCCGATCATGGCGTCCGATGCACTGGAGGCTGCACTGCAATGAGTGAATTCCCTACTTTTTCAGCGGGTGATTTTGCCGAGCGGGTTCGGCAATGGCGCCCCGATCACGATGATCTGATCGGCGATCACTCGCTTAACCCCGATATTACGCAACTAATGCAGATGGCCAAGATGCGCGACGCCGCCGTGCTAGTGCCGGTGGTGGATCGCGGATCGGAGGCAACGCTTCTTCTGACACAGCGCACCGATACATTGCGCAAGCATTCCGGCCAGATTGCCTTTCCGGGCGGCGCGATCGACCCGGAGGATGGCACGGCGGAGCGGGCAGCACTTCGCGAGGCCAATGAGGAAATCGGGCTCGCAGCGGATCGTGCCGAGATCATCGGCAATCTGCCGCGTTATCTCACCGGCAGCGGTTTTTCGATTACGCCCATTCTGGCGGTGGTGAAAACACCGTTCGACGTGCATCCGAACCCAGATGAAGTCGCCGATATTTTCGAGGTGCCGCTTTCCTTCCTGATGAACCCGGAGAACCACCGGCGTGAAAGCCGACTATTCAACGGCAAGGAACGCTTCTATTACGCCATGCCCTATCACGAGCGATTCATCTGGGGGGCAACCGCCGGTATCATTCGCGGACTTTACGAAAGGCTCTACGTTTGAGCGAGAATATGAATATTTCCGGCAAGGCGGACTGGCTGAAGGCAAAGCCGTTGCAAGCCCTGTTCAAGGCGCTGAATCGTGATGGCGGCGAAGTGCGTGTCGTGGGTGGCGCCGTGCGCAACACATTGCTTGGCACCAAGGTGAGCGATGTCGATCTGGCGACGACCCATCTGCCGCAAGAAACCGTGCGGCTTGCGACGGAAGCCGGTTTCAAACCGGTGCCGACCGGCATCGAGCATGGCACAATCACCGTCGTCGTGCAGGGTCATCCGTTCGAGGTCACGACGCTGCGGCAGGATATCGAAACCAATGGTCGCCACGCGAAAGTCGCTTTCGGAACCGACTGGAAAGCCGATGCTGAACGGCGTGATTTTACCATCAATGCGCTTTATGTGACCGCCGATGGCACAATTATCGATGAGGTCGGCGGCCTTGCCGATATCGAGAGTCGGACGCTGCGCTTCATTGGCGATGCAGAACAGCGCATTCGCGAGGATTACCTGCGCATCCTGCGTTTTTTCCGTTTTTTCGCCTGGTATGGTTCAGGGCGGCCCGAGGCCGACGGCTTGCGCGCCAGCGCGCGGTTGAAGGACGGTCTTTCACAGCTTTCTGCCGAACGGGTCTGGTCGGAACTGAAGAAACTCCTGTCCGCTCCCGATCCGTCGCGCGCGCTTTTGTGGATGCGGCAGGCGGGAGTGCTGAATCTTATTCTGCCTGAAAGCGAGAAATGGGGTATCGACGCCATTCATGGGCTGGTGCGAACCGAGGCCGATCTTGGCTGGCAGCCTGATCCGCTGCTGCGGCTTGAGGGTATCATTCCGCCCGATAGCGTGCGGATGGAAGAGATGGGCAAGCGGCTGAAAATGTCCAATGCAGAAAGGGCGCGGCTTGAAGCCTGGGCGCGGGCCGACGCTGTCAAGCCCGAGCTTTCAGAACAAGCGCTGAAGAAGACAATCTATCGCGGCAGCAAGCAGGCTGTGCTTGATCGTATTCGCCTGGCCTATGCGGCAGCGCGGACCGACGCTGCAGGCAGCGACGATGCAATGATCCGCGCGGGCGGTTTCGCGCGTCTTCTGGATGCCGCCGAACATTATGATGCTCCTGTTTTCCCCGTCACGGGCAGTGATCTTCTGGCTCTGGGCATTGAAAAAGGGCCGGGGCTCGGAGAGGCATTGCGGTCGCTTGAAACTTTCTGGATTGACTCCGGTTTTAGTCTTGACCGTGCCACGCTTCTGGACAAACTTGATCGCGGTTAGAGCGGTTCCGCTCTAACCGTTTTTTCCCAAGCATTTCCGAACACAAAACCGTGTCTCACTTTTGTTGGAAATGCTTTTAAAATGAACAACTGAAGGCTTGCTTGCAAATTTCAGCCGTAGTTTCATCGCTTTATAGCGGGAGCATGTTTCCCAAAAGTGGGAACCGGTTTTGGGGCAAAACAGGCCCAATACAGGCCCAATATAGGCAATGAAAACTTTTCAGCGCGCGTTTTGAAAGAATATGAGATGTCTAATCCCGATACATCGATACAAGACAAGGCAGCGACCGATCCGAAGCAGAAATTTGGCACTGAAGGCATCGCCGCCATGGACCGGCCAAGCCCGATCACCCGTTTCTTCATGGGGATCGTATCCTGGGCCGAAGGTCTCAATCTGAAATATGCCAAGCTCGGCAACCCGCCGGTCTATGACAATGCGACTTTCCCCTGGTCAGCCGAAATCGAGAAGGAATGGCCAGCCATCCGCAAGGAGCTCGAAAAGGTTCTTCTGCGTCAGAGTGAGCTGCCTTCCTTTCAGGATATTTCGACCGATGTGAAGACGATCTCGACCGACAATCGCTGGAAGACATTCTTCCTGCTCGGTTTCGGCGTGAAGTCGGAACAGAACATCAATGCCTGCCCGGAAACCTGGCGTATCGTCAACAAGATCCCCGGCCTGACGACGGCAATGTTCTCCATCTTCGAACCGGGCAAGCATCTGCCGCCGCATCGCGGGCCTTATAATGGCGTGCTGCGCCTGCATCTTGGCCTTATCGTGCCGGAACCCAACGACCAGCTTGCCATTCGCGTGGACAAGCAAGTCTGCCATTGGCACGAAGGCAAGGTGCTGATTTTCGACGATGCCTATGAGCATGAGGCGTGGAACCACACCGACAAGACGCGCGTGGTCCTTTTCGTCGATTTCGTGAAGCCGCTCAAGTTCCCGGCGCGTTTCGTCAACTGGTGCCTGATGAATCTTGCGATCTTCACGCCCTTCATCAAGGAAGGGCTCGATAACCACAATGAGTGGGAAAAGAAGTTCTATGCGGAAGCAGAAAAGCTTCGCAACCAGCCGAAAGCCTGAACGGTTTGACTTCTGGCGAATGTGATCCTAGATGATCCGACAGAGGGCTTGTGGGCCCTCTTGTCTTACTCCACGCATTTCGAGGCGCAAAACAGCTTAGCGCTTTTGCCGGAAATGCATTGAAGAGGAATTGTTGATGCTGGAGATTGTAGGAAGCCTTTGATCGTTCCGAACAAGCTGCAAGATGGCGGGCGCTGAAAACGTCTGGCGGGCAGTGTTCAGGAGCGGAAACGGCATTGGCCGTGGATGGTTCACCATCCGCGCGCGCTGGTGCTTGTCATGGTTTCCATCCAGGCAAAAACAACAATGAATATCTCACGTATGGAACAGCGCGTCTTGCACGTGCTGGCGCAGGGCGGTTACATCCGCCATCTGCGCGAAGACGGACGTATCTGCGAAATCGAATGCTTTACCCGTGAAGGCTATCTGCTTTCCGATTGCACGATGGCAGTCTTCCAGCAATTACGCCGCAAGCGGCTGATCGAATCCCGAATGGGCAGTCCTTATCGCATCTCGTTCAAAGGGCGCGAAAATGTTCGCGCTCAGCTCAATAACCGATGAAGGAGAGCGTCATGCATATTCGCAAGGAAACGTCTGAAGATGCGGCTGAAATCCGCCAGGTGACGGAGACCGCTTTCCGCCCCGTGTCCTATAGCAATCAGAAGGAAGGGGAGATCGTCGATGCGCTTCGTGCTGCAAAAGCACTCACCCTGTCGCTGGTTGCGGTGGAGAACGGACAGATTTTTGGCCATGTCGCCTTTTCGCCGGTCCTGATCGACGGCGAGGATATGGGTTGGTACGGGCTTGGTCCTGTTTCGGTTCGTCCAGACCGTCAAGGCGAGGGGATCGGCGGCATGCTGATCCGCGAAGGTCTTGCCATTCTGCGGCAGCAAGGCGCCAAAGGCTGCGTCCTTCTGGGTGATCCCGGCTATTACGGTCGTTTCGGCTTCAAGGCCGATGAGCGGCTGAAACTGCCGGGGGTGCCAGCGGAATATTTCCAGTGTCTGGCCTTCGGACCGAACATGCCGGAAGGCGATGTCGCCTATCATGCGGCATTCCACATATAAAAAAGGGCCGGGAAACCGGCCCTTTTCAATCAGTCCTGTTACGGCCACTTCACCACGGGTGGCATGGAAGACAGGATGGAATTCACATTGCCACCGGTCTTGAGGCCGAAGATCGTGCCCCGGTCGTAAAGCAGGTTGAACTCGACATAGCGGCCACGGCGGATGAGCTGCTCGTTGCGATCCGCGTCGGTCCAGTCCTTGTTGAAGTTCTGGCGAACGAGATGCGGATAGACGACCGAGAAGCCACGCCCCACATCGCGCGTATAGGCAAAATCCGCGTCCCAGCCGCCCTTATCGTCCGATGAATGCAGCCAGTCATAGAAGATGCCGCCGGTGCCGCGCGGCTCGTTGCGATGCGGCAGGAAGAAATATTCGTCGCACCAGTCCTTCACGCGCTGGTAGTCGACAATATTCTTGTGCTTCTCGCAGATGAAACGAAAAGCCTTGTGGAAGGCGAGTGTATCGGGATCATCCTGCGTGCGGCGGCTGTCGAGAACCGGTGTCAGATCGGCGCCGCCGCCAAACCACTGGCGCGTGGTTACGACCATGCGCGTGTTCATATGGACGGCAGGTACATTCGGGTTCTGCGGATGGGCGATGAGCGAAATGCCGCTGGCCCAATAGCGCGGGTCTTCCTCGGCACCCGGAATCTGCTTGCGGAATTCCGGCGAGAACTCGCCATAGACCGTCGAGACATGCACGCCGACCTTTTCGAAGACACGGCCATGCATGATGGACATGACACCGCCGCCGCCACGGCCTTCATCCTTCTGCCAGGGCGTGCGGACGAAGCGTCCGGGCTCACGATCCGAAAGCGGGCCCTGCAATTCATCTTCAAGTTGTTCGTAGCTTGCGCAGATGCGGTCGCGCAGTTCCTCGAACCAGCGCTGTGCCGCCTGCTTCTTCTCTTCGATGTCTGCGGGGATGATTGCTGGAATTTCGTCGCGTTGCATTGTCTGTTTCCTTCCGGCGTGGTTTGCCGGATCGCTCGGCGGTATCTGGCGGCCAAGGGTAAATGGATGAACTATTGTTTCTTGGCTTATCAAAGTCCGCTGCTGGCGCAAAGCGCGAAGCGCACGATCGCAGGGCAGTATAGACCCTCTCCCCAAGAAAAGACTCGTCTTTGTTAACCTGCTCCCCTATCTTTCTCTACCTAGGGTTTGGAGGCAAACGCATGACAGCAGCACCGCCCCGTCCACCGCTCGAAGGCTTGCGCAAGCAGCTTCAGAAGAGTCGCGCCCAGAAAGGCCTGAAGCAAAGCCGGATGCCGCGCGACGGTTTCGTTCGCGAGACATTCACCCTGCCGAGGCTGGCAGCCCGCGAAAAAGCGCGTGAATGGTTCGAGACATTCCCGAAAGCGGCCTACTGGACGGAAATCGAGAGCTGGTGCGAGCGACCGGACGATGTGATCGAATTCACCATGCGCCGGCTGGCGACTGCGGATTGAGTTGCGCTTTAATCGCAACGGTCAAAGCCTTGAAATATGATTCAGATTGGCGAGCAGAGAAGGCGCCTCGTGGGGCGCCTTCTCTGTTTGAATCGTTATTCCATTACAGGCTTACTGCGCCGTAGTCTGCGGGGCCTTTTCCCATGCTTCCCAGTTCTGGATGATGCTGTCGGCGTAAGCCTTGCCGACGCGATAGGCGTTGGTCGTGGCGAGCGGGAAGCCGCCTGAATTTGCCGCAAGCGATTCAGCTGCCGTCTGGTCCTTGCCCTGACGGTCGAAGTTCGACGCGGTGCGCAGCAAAGCGATGCGGTCAAAATCGAGCTTGCCAGCTTCTGCAGCGCGTTTCAGCGAGGTCAGTGTAGCATTGTCTTCCATCTGTGATGTGCAATAGTCGGCCTTGCCATCGGTCAGAAGCTTAGACCATTCGGTCATGGCTTCGCCAAGCTTCGCGCCGTGCCAGTAGGTGTCGCCCGAAGCCGTATCGCAGATCGTGACCTTGGGTGCGCCGGTTGCCGCATCCTCGGTGTAATGCTTGCGATATTCCTTCGCAGCGTCGCTATCGAGCAGCTCGACGCCCTTGGTCGTTGCCAGCGCGTAGTCGGCCAGCTTGCCGTTCAGTTCGAACACTTCCGTGCCTGCGGCCCATTTCGGCTTCTCCCCGGGCTTTGCAGCGCCGAGGCCGAAGAAATCCGTGGGCCAGCCTTCCGGCGCTTCGCGAATGTCGATGCGGTGGTTCAGATTGGCATCAATGGAATATTTTGCCCAATGTGCCGATCCGAGCGTGCCGTGCTTGGGGTCGACACCGGCAATGCCAGCGATCAGGAAATAGGTGTGGCTGAGGTCGAGCTTGTCGCTCAGCGCTATAGCCGCCGTTGCGCTTGCGGCATTGGCAAAACCCATGGCCGTCGTCATGTGGCAAAGCCCTTCGGCGGTGCAGTCGATCTCCGGATATTCGGAGCTCAGCCCCGGCAGCTTGATCTTCTGCGTGAATTTTTCGCCTTCAAGCCATGGCTTGGCTTCTTCGCCGAACATGGTGATGACCATCACCTTCGGTGCGATGGGCGAAGCCTCCTTGGCAAAGGCCGAGGTGCTTGCCAGCAGAGAAATCGTGCAAGCAGCGAGAGCGAGTGTGCGAACAGACAGGTTCATGGACGAAGCGAGCCTTTCAGACCGGATGGGGGATGGGATGCCTTGCGAAGCCGGTCCTTTCGCGAAGCGCGATTCTGATGTTGTCATTCCTGCCGGAGGGAATCGACGATTTCCCTTCGTTGGCGCAGAGCTTCGCCTGCCGTCATCGCAACCGAAACCGCAAGATTTAGCGATCTCGCGCCGGGCATCATCGGGATCAGGAGTCGTGCATCGGCACAATCGTGGACATTGTCGGGAACGCCCGACGATTCACGCCCGAAGAGCAGAATGTCATTTTCCTGAAACTGGTAATCCGTATAGGGAATCACTGCCGTGGTGGACAGCAACACGATGCGGCGTCCGGCCTGCAGGCGCCAGTCTTCGAAGTGACGCCAATCCGGATGACGGGTGAGGGCAGCCTGCTCCAGATAGTCCATGCCGGCGCGCTTCAGGGACCGGTCGGAAATGTCGAATCCGGCGGGTTCGATCAGGTCGACCGCAAAGCCGAGACAAGCGGCCATACGCAGGATGGTTCCCGTATTGCCCGGAATGTCGGGCTGGTAAAGTGCGACGCGCAGTTCCATATGATGCGGGTAACGCGAAATGTAGTTTGTCGCAAGCTCCGAAGGCGGCAACAGCCAGAGCATCAACAGCTCCGGTCTTGTGATTTCTATGGAACACCTCTGTAGAAATATTCCCGTTTTGTTCCTCTTCCGTCTTGGCAATTCTTCCGGGACCACCTAAAAGGTGCACCATGTTTAGATGGTTTGAAAAACGACTCGAAGCCTATCCAGAAGAGCCGCCGCGCGAACCCCCGCGCGGACTGGTAGCCTTTTGCCTTTATTATACCCGCGGCGCATGGCCATGGATCATCGGCATGGCGATCTTCACGACGCTCATCGCCGTGATCGAAGTGTCGCTCTTTGCCTTCATGGGTAATATTGTCGATTGGCTGTCACACCAGTCGCGCGAGACATTCCTGAGCAATGAAGGCTGGCGGCTTGCGCTGATTGCGGGGGTCGTCCTGATCGGCCTGCCAGGTGTGGTGCTGATCCATTCGCTGCTGATCCACCAGACATTGCTCGGCAATTATCCGATGCGCGTGCGCTGGCTGATGCACCGTTACCTGATCCGCCAGTCGATGGCGTTCTTTCAGGACGAGTTTGCCGGACGTATCTCGACCAAGCTGATGCAGACTGCTCTTGCCGTTCGCGAAACGGTGATGAAGCTTCTGGACGTGCTCAACTATGTTATCGTCTATTTCGCGGGCACGCTGTTCATCGCAGCGTCTGCGGATCTGGTGCTGATGATTCCGTTTGCCGTCTGGCTCGTCGTCTACATCATATTGCTGCGTGTCTTCATTCCGCGTCTGCGCGTGATTTCGGAACAGCAGGCCGATGCGCGTTCGTCGATGACGGGGCGTATCGTCGACAGCTATACCAATATCGCAACCGTGAAGCTTTTCTCGCATTCAAGCCGGGAAGAATCATATGTGAAGGAAAGCTTCGATGGCTTCCTCGGCACCGTGCATCGGCAGATGCGGCTCATCACATTGTTTCATTTCACGCTCTATATGGCGAACTGCATTCTGCTGTTTGCGGTGGGTGCAATCGGCATACAGCTCTGGATGAATGAAGCGATTTCCGTCGGCGCCGTTGCCGTCGGCATCGGCCTTGTGCTGCGCCTCAACGGCATGTCGCAATGGATCATGTGGGAAATGTCGGCCCTGTTTGAAAACATAGGCACGGTGGAGGACGGGATCACGACGATTGCGCGTTCGCATGAGGTCGTGGACATTCCCAATGCACCGGCATTGCATGTGACCAGAGGCGAGCTCGACTTCGACAGGATCGGCTTCCATTACGGCAAGGGCAAAGGGGTTATCGAAAATCTCACGCTTACCATCCAGCCGGGCCAGAAAGTGGGCTTGGTTGGACGGTCCGGTGCTGGCAAGTCCACGCTGGTCAATCTGCTGTTGCGCTTCTACGATCTGGAGAAGGGCCGCATTTTGATCGACGGGCAGGACATTTCCAAAGTCACGCAGGATTCACTTCGCGCCAATATCGGCATGGTGACACAGGATACGTCGCTTCTGCACCGTTCGGTTCGCGAAAACATCATGTATGGGCGACCGGATGCGACAGAAGAAATGTTGCAGCAGGCGATCCGTCTGGCGCAGGCCGACCAGTTCATTCCGCTGTTGACCGACCCGAAGGGACGGCAGGGGCTGGATGCGCATGTCGGCGAACGCGGCGTCAAGCTTTCGGGCGGACAGCGCCAGCGCATTGCCATTGCGCGCGTGATGCTGAAAGATGCGCCGATCCTTATTCTGGACGAGGCCACCTCGGCGCTCGATTCGGAAGTCGAGGCGGCCATTCAGGACAGCCTCAATACCTTGATGGAAGGCAAGACCGTGATCGCCATCGCGCACCGCCTTTCAACCATCGCGGCACTTGATCGTCTCGTCGTGATGGACAGGGGGCGCATCGTCGAAGACGGCACGCATGAGGAACTTGTGGCGCTCGGCGGCATTTATGCAAGTCTATGGGCCCGCCAGTCCGGCGGCTTCCTCGGCTTCGATGAAAATACCGAGGATGCGCTGGTAAAATAAGGACAGAAGCCATTGATGAAAGCGGTTTACAGTCTGTTCGAACGTTGGGTCGATCCCTTTCGTGAACCGGACCGGCTGAGACCGCCTTCCACCACACTCGGCTTTCTGTGGCATTATGCAAGACAGGCGAAATGGCCGCTGGCCGCTTCCCTTATGGTTGGCGGATTGCTGCCGCTGGTCGAGGCGGGCCTGTTCTATTTCACGGGCAGGCTGGTCGATATTCTCGATCAGGCGGGAAAGGGTGGCGTCGAGCGAAGCTGGTCGGCGCTTTTGCAGGCGGCAGGGCCCGAACTTCTGTTCATGGGCATAACCGTCCTGGTGATCCGCCTTGTCGTGACAGCGATCAATACGCTGATCGAGGACCAGACCCTGTCGCCGGGCTTCTACAACATGATCCGCTGGCAGGCGAATTCCTATGTTCTCCGCCAGTCCTACGCCTTCTTCCAGAATGATTTTGCCGGGCGCATTGCCACCAAGGTCTGGCAGGCTGGGCAGGCGGCAGGCGACCTCATCGAAAGCCTCATTCAGGTCGTCTGGTTCATGGCGATCTACAGTATTACAACGCTGTTTCTGGTCGGCCGGCTCGACTGGCGGCTGGCAGCGGCGGTGGTCCTGTGGATCATTGCCTTCGGCTTCATCGCTTGGCGCTATCTGCCGCGCATCCGCAAGAATGCCGAGGCCTCTGCCGAGGCGGGATCGATGATTAACGGGCGTATCGTTGACAGCTATTCCAACATCCAGACGATCAAGCTCAATACTGCCGATGACGATGAGCGCTATCTGCGCGACGGTTTCGAACGGTATCTTGGCGCTATTCTTCCGTTCATGCGCTCGCTCACCGGCGTTCGCGTTTCGCTTACAGCACTTTCCGGCTTGATGATCGTGACGGTTGCGGCGATCGCTATCGATCTTTGGACCCGCGATGCCATCACAGTCGGGCAAGTGTCGTTCACGCTTGGCCTCGTGCTGCGCCTCAATATGCTGCTTGGCCGTCTCATGATGCAGCTCAATGGCATGCTGCGTCAGCTCGGACTGATCGAAAACTCCATGCGGCTGGTTTCGGCTCCGCTCGGTCTTGAGGATCGGCCCAATGCGAAGCCGTTGCAGGAGACAAAGGCGCGTATCGATGTCCAGAATGTCACGTTCCATTATGGAAAGGCTGCAGGCGTTCTCGACAATATCAACCTCACTGTGCGCGGTGGTGAAAGGGTCGGTCTCGTCGGCCATTCCGGCGCAGGCAAGTCCACTCTCGTGAACCTCATCCTGCGCCTCTATGATGTCGAGAAGGGCTCTATCCTTGTCGACGGACAGGATATTCGCGATGTCACCCAGACATCGCTGCGCCGGGCCGTTGCAGTCGTCAGTCAGGAAACGGCACTGCTGCACAGGTCGCTGCGCGACAATATCATGCTGGCGCGCGACGATGCGACCGATGAAGAATTGCTGCAGGCGGCACGTCAGGCCGAGGCCGACGGGTTCATCGCCAATCTCGAGGATTTTCAGGGGCGGCGCTCCTTCGACGCCTTTGTGGGCGAACGCGGCGTCAAGCTTTCCGGCGGGCAGCGCCAGCGTATCGCCATCGCACGCGCCATATTGAAGGACGCGCCGATCC
Organism: Ochrobactrum sp. A-1; assembly: GCF_022488005.1. Taxonomy (NCBI): domain Bacteria; kingdom Pseudomonadati; phylum Pseudomonadota; class Alphaproteobacteria; order Hyphomicrobiales; family Brucellaceae; genus Ochrobactrum; species Ochrobactrum sp. A-1. The sequence goes on along the minus strand of NZ_JAKVQC010000004.1, from coordinate 1,448,586 downwards.
TGATCCTCGATGAGGCGACTTCCGCACTCGATTCGGAAGTGGAAGCCTCGATTCAGGAGAATCTGAAACGTCTCATGGACGGAAAGACCGTGATTGCGATCGCACATCGCCTTTCCACCATTGCAGCGCTCGATCGTCTCGTGGTGATGGATCAGGGCCGCATCGTGGAGGAGGGGACGCATGACGAACTTATCGCCCGTGGCGGCATCTATGCGGGACTTTGGGCCCGTCAGTCGGGCGGTTTCATAGGGCGGAATGGTGAAAGTTGAAAGCTTTCCATTGTCTGTGGTCCATTATCGATCTGCTGTGCATTCGCTGAATTGAGCAAGCAAATCCGCCTGCGACATCGTGCCGTCATAAGGGCTTGGTGTCTGGACAAGCGATTTTTACACGCATAAACCGGATAGTGAAATGGAGGGAATTTCGTCCTGTGAGCACTTGCGGGACTACTTTTGCGTAAGTGCAAAAGAGGACGAGGGGAGAGTTCAATTGAACATGCAGGTTGAAAAGGAATTGGCACGTGAGCGCACACGACACGGCTGAGCCGACACGGCGTGATTTTTTGTATATTGCGACGGGAATGGCCGGTGTCGTCGGAGTTGGCGGACTGGCCTGGCCGTTTATCGACCAGATGCGTCCGGACGCTTCGACGCTCGCGGCTGCGTCCATCGAGGTTGATGTTTCGTCCCTGACGGAAGGAGCATCATTAACTGTTAAATGGCGTGGTAAGCCGGTTTTCATCCGTAACCGCTCCGCCAAGGAAGTCGAGGATGCCAAGACAACCGCTCTTGGTGATCTCAAGGATCCGATCGCGCGTAATGCCAATCTTGCTTCGGACGCGCAGGCGACCGATCTCGCCCGCTCGGCAGGCGAAGGCAAGGAAAACTGGCTGGTGATGATCGGCGTATGTACCCATCTGGGTTGCGTGCCGCTCGGTGAATCCGGTTCTTTCGGTGGCTGGTTCTGCCCATGCCATGGTTCGACCTATGACACCGCCGGTCGTATCCGCAGCGGTCCGGCGCCGGAAAACATGCACATCCCGCAATATGCGTTCACTTCCGATACGGTCATCAGGATCGGCTAACAGGTCTTGGGGAGAGAAGACATGAGTGCTGGACACTCCACATACACGCCGAAGACCGGCATCGAAAAATGGGTGGACGAACGGCTTCCCTTGCCGCGTCTCGTCTATGATTCTTTCGTGGCCTATCCGACGCCGCGTAACCTGAACTACATGTACACCTTCGGTGGCATTCTGAGCTTCATGCTCATTTCGCAAATTCTGACCGGCGTTGTGCTGGCCATGCATTATGCTGCGGATACGGGCATTGCGTTCAATTCCGTTGAAAAGATCATGCGCGACGTCAACTCTGGTTGGCTGCTGCGCTACATGCACTCCAACGGTGCATCCTTCTTCTTCATCGCCGTCTATCTCCATATTGCCCGCGGTCTCTATTACGGTTCCTACAAGGCACCGCGCGAGCTTCTGTGGATCCTGGGCGTAGTGATCTTCCTTCTCATGATGGCAACCGCCTTCATGGGATACGTGCTGCCATGGGGCCAGATGTCCTTCTGGGGTGCAACGGTTATCACCGGTTTCTTCACGGCTTTCCCGATCATCGGCGAACCGATCCAGCAATTGCTGCTCGGTGGTTTTGCGGTCGACAATCCAACGCTCAACCGCTTCTTCTCGCTGCACTATCTGCTGCCGTTCATGATTGCGGGTGTCGTTATCCTGCACGTATGGGCGCTGCATGTGACGGGTCAGACCAATCCGACCGGCATTGAAGTCAAGTCCAAGACCGATACGCTGCCGTTCACGCCTTATGCGACCATCAAGGACGCTTTCGGTGCGCTCGTCTTCTTCGTGTTCTTCGCCTATTTTGTCTTCTACCTGCCGAACTTCCTCGGTCATCCGGATAACTATATCCCGGCAGATTCCCTGAAGACGCCTGCTCACATCGTTCCTGAATGGTACTTCCTGCCGTTCTACGCGATGCTGCGCGCCATCACCTTCAATATCGGCCCGATCGATTCGAAGCTCGGCGGCGTTCTGACCATGTTCGGTTCGATCGCGATCCTCTTCGTCGTGCCTTGGCTCGATACATCGAAGGTTCGTTCGGCTGTCTATCGTCCATGGTTCAAGCTGTTCTTCTGGCTGTTCGTGATCAACGCCATCTTCCTCGGCTGGCTGGGTTCGCGTCCTGCAGAAGGTTCCTACGTCTTCATGGCGCAGCTGGGTACGCTCTACTACTTTGCATTCTTCATCATCATCATGCCGGTCATCGGCCTGATCGAAACGCCGAAGCGTTTGCCGAACTCGATCACCGAGGCGGTTCTGGAGAAGAGCGGCAAGGCCGAGATTACCCCAGTGGAAATCAAGGGCTGAACCAGCGAGAGAGATGAAGGACGTAACAATGAAAAACATCCTCAAGAATTTCGCTGCCTTCGGTATTGCTCCGCTGGTTGCGCTTGGTATCGCCTTCGCCAGTTCGATGGGTGGTGCCTCGGCTGAGGAAGGCGGGAATGCTGCGGAGCCGGAACATTTTCCGATCCACCATCCCAAGCAGGAAAAGTGGAGCTTTTCCGGCCCGTTCGGAACCTATGACAAGGGCCAGCTTCAGCGTGGCCTGAAGGTCTACAAGGAAGTCTGCTCGGCTTGTCACTCGATGAACCTGGTGGCCTTCCGTACACTGGAAGGTCTCGGTTACTCGCCGGAACAGGTCAAGGCGCTTGCCGCTGAATATGAAGTGCAGGACGGCCCGAACGCGGATGGCGAAATGTTCACCCGCAAGGCGCTTCCGACCGATCACTTCCCGTCGCCATATCCGAACGCGGCTGCGGCTGCGGCGGCAAACAATGGTGCGGCTCCGCCGGACTTTTCGCTGATCGCCAAGGCGCGTGCAGTGGAGCGTGGGTTTCCGCAGTTCATTTTCGATATATTCACGCAATATGCCGAAGGTGGCCCGGATTATATCCATTCTCTGTTGACCGGCTTCGATGAGCAGCCGCCGGCAGGCATGCAGATCGCCGAAGGTACGCATTACAATCCGTACTTCATTTCGGCAAAGGCGCTCGCTATGGCGAAGCCGCTGAGCGACGACCAGGTCACCTATGATGATGGTTCGCCGCAGACGGTCGATCAGTATGCACGCGACGTCTCGGCGTTCCTCATGTGGGCTGCAGAGCCGCATCTGGAAGATCGCAAGCGGACCGGTTTCCGGGTCATCATATTCCTGATCCTTTTTGCTGGTCTGGTTTATGTTGCCAAGCGTTCGATCTGGTCGGATGTCAAGCACTGACAATGGATCAACCTGAGTTGAATAATGGGCGCCGCGGGCGCCCATTTTTTTGTGCTGCAGCTGGAAGGTCGGTCGTGCCACAAATAAGCCATAAAAATGACAGTGCGTCGCCGTAATGTTCTTGGCAGAAATGGGCGGTTTCTTTTGCAATTTGCCCGTTTGAGGGTGTAAAGGAGCTTGGCCCCAACTTTGCCTTGATTAACTTGACCGGCCTGCAGGCCGCCTGAAAGGATGGAAAATGGAATCCGGATTTAGAGCCAGCCTGAAGGATGCGATCCGCACCATTCCGGACTATCCGAAGCCGGGCGTCCAGTTCCGTGACGTGACCACGCTTATGGGCGATGCACAGGCATTTCGTCGCTCTGTCGATGAACTGGTCTATCCCTATGCAGGCAACAAGGTCGACAAGGTCGCCGGTATTGAAGCGCGTGGCTTCATTCTTGGCGGCGCAATTGCGCATCAGCTTTCGGCTGGTTTCGTGCCGATTCGCAAGAAGGGCAAGCTGCCGCGCGATACAGTGCGCATCGCCTATAGCCTCGAATATGGCATTGATGAAATGGAAATGCACCGCGATGCGATTGAAAAGGGCGAGCGGATTATTCTGGTGGACGATCTGATCGCCACGGGCGGAACGGCGGAAGCGGCTGCAAAGCTTCTGCTTCAAATGGGTGCGGACATTGTGGCAGCCTGCTTCATCATTGACTTGCCCGATCTGGGTGGTCGCAAGAAGCTTGAAGCTCTCGGCGTGCCGGTTCGCACACTCGTTGCCTTTGAAGGCGACTGAGAATAAGAAAAAGCCCGGATCGCTCCGGGCTTTGTTGTTTCAGGCATCGGCCTTGGGCGGCAGCTTCACCATCGCCGCATTGTCGAAGGACAGCACCTCTTCGCCATTCTGGTTATGGGCGCTTGTCGTCATGGTCAGCATGGACCAGCCGGGTCGGGAAGCGAGCGGCCTGATGGCATGGACTACACGCTTGTAGGTAATGGTATCTCCGGCATAAACGGGCTTCGGCCATTTCAGGTTCTCGAAACCGGGCGAGGGGCCAAATGTCGGCGGCGTCTCACCGCGTTTCAGCGCATCCTTGGTGGCCTGGACGATGGAAGCGACATTGAGCTTCATGAACACCGCCGTGGTGTGCCAGCCGGAGGCGCAAAGCCCACCGAAGACGCTCTTCTTTGCTGCTTCGGCATCCAGATGGAACGGCTGCGGATCGTATTTTCTGGCGAAATCGATGATTTCCTCAGGCGTAAACGTATAGCTGCCGATAACGAGGTTCTGCCCGAGATTTTCTTCCAGAAAGCTCATGCTGCTCCTCCCGTCGTCGCATCGTAATCGCGGCGAAGCATCATGCATGGGTGCTGCATTTCGCACACGCTTTCGCCGCGCTGATTGAACAGCTCATGATGGAACGTTACCAGCCCGATTGCCGGGCGTGATTTGGAAATGCGCTTGTCCTTGATCGTCGTCACGCCATTCAGCGTATCGCCCGCAAGCACGGGGCGTTTCCAGCGTGTGAACTCGACGCCGGGACCGCCTTGCGAGGTGGAGTTGGTGAGATAGGCGTCGCAGACCATGCGCATGATGAGGGAGGCTGTCTGCCAGCCTGATGCGGCCAGGCCACCGAGGACGCTGGCCTTGCCCGCTTCCTCATCGAGATGGAATGGCTGCGGATCGAACTCGCTGGCGAATTCGATGATTTCTTCCTTGTTGATCGTACGAGGACCGAAGGGAAGGGCCATTCCCGGTTCCATATCCTCATAAGCATATTTCGGCAGAGGTTTGCTCACCCTCGATCTCCTCCCTGTAGGCTAAAGAAAAGGCCGCCGGTTTTCGGCGGCCTGAACGTATCAGGTATTGAAGCGGAACAGCATCACATCGCCGTCATGGACGATGTATTCCTTGCCTTCGTCCCTTGCCTTGCCAGCTTCCTTCGCTCCGACTTCGCCGTTGTATTTGACATAGTCTTCATAGGCGATGGTCTGGGCGCGGATGAAGCCGCGCTCGAAATCGGTGTGGATCACACCGGCAGCGCCCGGAGCCTTGGTGCCGCGCCGGATGGTCCAGGCGCGGGTTTCCTTCGGTCCTGCGGTGAAATAGGTGATGAGGTCGAGAAGCTTGTAACCGGCGCGGATCAGGCGGTCGAGACCCGGTTCCTCAAGGTCCATGCTTTCCAGATATTCCTTGGCTTCCTCATCGGGAAGCTGTGCAACTTCTGCTTCGATTGCAGCCGAAATGATGACCGTCTGCGCGCCCTGTTCGTCGGCCATCTTGTCGACGGCAGCGCTAAATTCGTTGCCCTTGGCGGCGTCGCCTTCTGCGACGTTGCAGACATAAAGAACAGGCTTGGAGGTCAGAAGGTTCAGGCCCTTCAGCGTCAGCAGGTCTTCTGCGGCAATATCCTTCAGCATCAGGCGGACCGGCTGACCGTTCTGGAGCAGTTCGAGTGCCGTTTCCATCACCGGCAGAATGGTGAGGGCTTCCTTGTCCTTGCCGGTGGCGCGCTTGCGGATCTGAACGATGCGGCGTTCGATGCTTTCGAGGTCCGACAGCATCAGTTCCGTTTCAACCGTCTGGGCGTCCGATACCGGATCGATGCGGCCTTCGACATGGGTGATGTCATCGTCCTCGAAGCAGCGCAGCACATGCACGATGGCATCGACTTCGCGAATATTGGCGAGGAACTGGTTGCCGAGACCTTCGCCCTTCGATGCGCCGCGCACGAGACCTGCAATGTCCACGAAGTTGATGCGGGTCGGGATGATTTCCTTCGAACCTGCAATCTTGGCAATCTCGTTCTGGCGCGGATCGGGAACCGCCACTTCGCCAGTGTTCGGCTCAATGGTGCAGAACGGATAGTTTGCGGCCTGTGCGGCGGCCGTTTTGGTCAGCGCGTTGAAAAGCGTCGACTTGCCAACATTTGGCAGACCGACGATGCCGCATTTGAAACCCATGATCGTACCTGTCAGACTAGAATAGAATTACCGTCGCTATGCGACATTGAGGTGTGAAGCGTCAAGAGGCGCAGCCGTCGCCGGGGATTAATCCTTCTTCCCCAGCAGCTTTTTCAGCATTTCAGCCATTGGACCGCTTTCGGGAATGGCCGGCTTCTTCTGGTTCTGCCGCGCCTGACGGATATGGCTCTGCGCCTTGGGCGGGGCCTTTTCCAGTTGCGCGGGATCGGCCTTGAAACCGCTTGGCCGCTGATTGCCGTCGCCCATGGCGAGCGCAATGCGGTTCATGAAGCTGTTGTCTTCGCCCTTGGTGGCAAGCAGGCCCACATTATCGGCGATGGCGCCCAAAAGCGTTTCCAGCCATTCATTGTCGGCCTTGGCAAAATCGCCGAGGACATAATTATGCACGAGTTCCTTCGCGCCCGGATGACCGATGCCAAGTCGCATACGGCGATAATTCTGGCCGCCAGGGAAGGACTGCACATGTGCGTCGATGGATTTGATGCCGTTATGGCCGCCGGAGCCGCCGCCGGTCTTGATGCGCAGCTTGCCCGGAACGAGGTCGAGTTCGTCATAAATAACGACGAGATCGGCAGGTGTCAGCTTGTAGAAGCGCATGGCCTCGCCGATAGACTGACCCGAGAGGTTCATGAACGTCTGCGGTTTGACCAGCAGCACCTTTTCGCCATCGATCACACCATCGGCGATCTCGGCCTGAAACTTCTTCTGCCAGTTGGAAAAGCGATGGCGGCGGAATATTTCATCCGCCGCCATGAAACCGATATTGTGCCGGTTATGCGCATATTTGGGGCCCGGATTGCCAAGACCTGCGATGAGCAGCATGGTTCAGAGCTCCCAAAATACGGACAGCGATTATTCGCCGTCCTTGACTTCTTCTTCTGCAGCGCCTTCCGAGGCAGCTTCTTCCGACTTCAGGCCGGCAGGAGCAGCAATCGTGGCGATGGTGAAGTCGCGATCCTGGATGGCAGGCGTTACGCCCTTCGGCAGCTTGATTGCCGAAATGTGGACGGAGTCGCCGATTTCGAGGCCGGTCAGGTCGAACTCGAGTGCTTCCGGAATTGCATTGGCCGGAACGATCAGTTCAACGTCGTGACGAACGATGTTGAGAACGCCGCCGCGCTTGATGCCCGGAGCGGCTTCTTCGTTCTTGAAGTGAACCGGAACATTCACGTGGACGACCGACTTCGCGGAAACGCGCAGGAAGTCGACATGCTGCGGGAAGTCACGGACCGGATCCAGCTGGTAGTCCTTCGGGAGGACCTGAATCTTCTTGCCGTCTACTTCGATCGTGGCAACAGTGGTCTTGAAGCCACCGCCATGAATCTTGTAGAAAATCTCCTTGTAGGAGACGGCGATTGCGAGGGGTTCCTGCTTGTCGCCATAGATGACTGCAGGAATCTGGCCGTTGCGACGCAGTTCGCGGGAGGACCCCTTACCAACCCGGGTACGCAGATCGGCCTTGAGCACGTAAGTCTCGCTCATGGCATTTCCTTTCGATGTTACTGGAGTGTCGCTTGTTTTCTGCGCATGATCTTGTCCGAAAATCGGTTTCCACTTTTCGAGATCAAGCTTCAACAAACGACATGAAACAGCCCGTATTGTCTGTCACGAGGTGAGAGACCGGACCGCTCCATTCCGCGTTGCCTCCAAGGGTGTCTACGCGGATGGCGGTGCTATAGAGCATAGCGCGCGGCGGTGCAAGTTTTTTGGGTTTGCCTGGGTGCGGAGGCTGACAGGCCATGGTTGAAAAAATGATCCGGACGGCCTATATTCGGATCGGTAGCTGAAGCGCGAACTCCAGCTACCGCGTACTTAGATAAAGATCTGTACCCGCACTGAGGCTTGCCAGCCAGTGCGGGTTTTCTTTATTCTAAGTGTGAATCTAATAGGTATAAACCACATAGAGTTCACCTCCGAATAGAGGGCAAAGCCTTTGCCACGGTCGAGGTGGCTCATCCTCCCCGACGCGCCCGCTGGCTGGACGCTTGCTGCTTTTGCCCCCTGATCCAATTGCTATCAAAACTTCTGGTTGAAATCTACTGCCCAGCATCTGTGGGCATTTGTCTTAACGGGTGGCAATGGCGGCCGCAAAAGTGTTAAGCGAATGCCTGATCGACTGGCGGCTTGGCCGTGCGAGTCGTCTGTTCCTGCTATATTGAAACAAGGAGGCGAGATGCAGGTCGGTATCGACATGGGTGCAGTTGCCGGAAGCGGTTCTGCCTCGGCAGCGGCGCTTGGCGGTGGCAAGCAGGCCATGCTTGATCTTGAGGAGCTTCTCGCCACGCGCCTGCTCGTGCAGGGCAATTCCGGCTCCGGCAAGTCGCATCTTTTGCGCCGCCTTCTGGAACAGAGCGCGCAATGGGTGCAGCAGTGCATTGTCGACCCGGAAGGCGATTTCGTCACGCTGGCCGATCTTTACGGCCATGTCGTTGTCGATGCCGCTCGCACCGAAGCTGAACTAACCCGTATTGCCGGGCGTATCCGCCAGCACCGTGTTTCGGTCGTGCTTAATCTGGAAGGGCTGGACGTCGAGCAGCAGATGCGCTCGGCCGCAGCTTTCCTCGGTGGCCTCTTCGATGCGGAGCGCGACTATTGGTACCCGATGCTTGTCGTGGTGGACGAGGCGCAATTGTTTGCGCCTGCTGCCGCAGGCGAAGTGTCGGACGAAGCGCGCAAGCTTTCGCTGGGCGCGATGACCAATCTCATGTGTCGTGGGCGCAAGCGCGGACTGGCCGGTGTCATCGCCACGCAGCGACTGGCGAAGCTTGCCAAGAACGTTGCTGCCGAAGCCTCCAACTTCCTCATGGGGCGCACCTTCCTCGATATCGACATGGCGCGCGCCGCCGATCTGCTCGGCATGGAGCGCCGTCAGGCGGAAATGTTCCGCGATTTGCAGCGCGGGCATTTTGTGGCGCTTGGCCCCGCATTGTCGCGCCGTCCATTGCCGATCAAGATCGGCAAGGTGGAAACTTCGGCGCGTTCGTCGTCGCCCAAACTGATGCCGCTGCCCGAAGCGCCGGAAGATGCGCTCGACCTGATCTTCACGCCTGCGCCGCAGGAAATCCGTACCGCTGTGCGCCGAGCGCCGCCGCCTCCACCGCCGCCATCGACGGCGGAAATTCTGGCCCAGGTAGCAAAGCCCAAGCCCGAAGCCGAACCGGCACAGGAACCATTGTTTCCCGGCATTGTGGAAGTCGAACGCGATGAGCTTCTTGAAAAGGTCATGCGCGAGATCGTGGACGACCCGGAAGCGTCGTTCCGCTCGGTTGCCGTTCTCTATCAGGATTTTCTGGTGCGCTGCCGCATTCACCGCGTTCCCGGCGAACCGCTGGCCCTGCCTGCCTTCCGGCGCAGGCTGGCGGTGGCGCAGGCCAGCATTGAAAGTGATGTGGCCAGTGGCGAAACATGGCAGCAGGCGCTTTCCTTGTCGGAAAGCCTCACCGACGATGTGCAGGGCGTGTTCCTGATCGTGGCGCAGGCAGCCGTCACCGGTGCGCCTTGCCCCTCCGATGCGGCTTTGGCGCGGGCTTACGGCACGCATTCGTTCAGCCGCGCGCGGCGTTTGCTGACCTATTTTGAAGAGCGCGGGCTTCTGGTTGTGCGCAATGATTTCAAGGGAATGCGCATTGTCAATTTCCCCGATCTCGCCTGTGAGACCGCTCCGGGCGACCCGAATGCGCCGGATGAGCTTGCGGAAGAAGGCGCTGCGGCTGAGTAGACTGTGAAGATCGTCATGAACCTGTAATGATTGTCAGCAAGAGCTTGGTCGGATCATTCAGGATGACAGCGTGACACAGCCAATAAAGCAGCCGGATTTCAAAGAACTCTTCACGACATTCGGCAAGATCGGGCTTCTATCCTTCGGCGGTCCTGCGGCGCAGATCGCCATGCTGCAACGTGTGCTGGTGGATGAGAAGAAATGGATGGATCAGGAACGGCTGATCCATGCGCTGAATTTCTGCATGTTGCTGCCGGGGCCGGAAGCCATGCAGCTTGCGACCTATTCCGGCTGGGCGGTGAAAGGCTGGCGCGGCGGTTTGCTGGCGGGGCTGTTGTTCGTGCTGCCCGGCGCTGTCGTCATGCTTGCCTTGTCAGCGCTTTATATTGCCTTCGGGCATGTCGAGGTCGTGGCGGGGCTGTTGTTCGGCCTCAAGGCTGCGGTTCTGGCCGTGGTTTTCGAAGCGCTCTACCGCATGGCCAAACGGACACTGGCTTCAGGCTTTTCTTATGCGGTGGCGATTGCGGCGTTTATTGCGATAGCCTTCCTGAAACTGCCGTTTCCGCTTGTCGTCCTGCTGGCAGCTCTTGTGGGTGGGCTACGACATGTCGTTCAGGGGAAGAGTGCAGCGACTGTTCTGGGGGATGCGACGCCCGGTGCCCTGCGTGAATTCACGCAGCAGACACTCATCTGGGGCGGGTTGTGGCTTTTACCTTTGCTCGGGCTCTTCTTCGCTTTTGGCGGTGCGCATGTTTTCGTGCAGGAAGCGGCCTTCTTCTCGAAGCTTGCTGCGGTGACATTTGGGGGCGCTTATGCCGCTCTTTCCTATACGGCGCAGCAGGCTGTCGAGCATTTCGGCTGGATGAAGCCGGGCGAAATGCTGACCGGGCTGGGACTGGCCGAAACCACGCCGGGGCCGCTGATCCTCGTGCTGGTCTTTGTCGGCTTTGTGGGGGCTGCGAACCTGTCAGGCCTGCCGCCGCTTCTGGGCGGCTTTTTCGGCGGATTGATCGCGCTGTGGTTTACCTTCGTGCCCTGCTTTCTATGGATACTGGCAGGGGCGCCGTTCGTGGAACGGCTGCGTCAGGTACGCTGGCTGTCTGCCATGCTGGGCGGCATTACGGCTGCGGTTGTCGGCGTGATTGCCAATCTGGCGCTATGGTTCTCGCTGCACGTCCTGTTTTCGCAGGTGGTGGAGAAGGCTGTCGGCCCCGTCACATTGCCGCTGCCGATCTGGAGCACAATAGACAATGCCGCCGTCCTGATCGCAGGCGCGGCGGCATTGTTGCTTGTCGTTTTCAAGATGAACATGCCGCTCGTGCTGTTGCTGGCGGCATGTCTCGGGATTGCTATGCGCCTGATGTTTTGATTAGTCGAACAGGCTCGAAACGGACTCTTCCGCTGCCGTGCGGGCAATGGCTTCGCCGATCAGGTCGGAAATCGAGAGCACGCGGATATTCGGCGCATCGTTGATGGCGGTGGTCGGCTGGATGGAATCGGTGATGACCAGTTCCTTCAGCTTTGACGCGGCAATACGGGCAACCGCGCCGCCGGACAGAACGCCATGCGTGATATAGGCGGTGACGCTGTTTGCACCCTTGTTGAGCAGGGCTTCGGCTGCGTTGCAGAGCGTGCCGCCGGAATCAACGATATCGTCGAACAGCAGGCAGTCCTTGCCGGAAACATCGCCGATGACATTCATGACTTCCGATTCACCTGGACGCTCACGGCGCTTGTCAACGATGGCGAGCTGCGCATCGATGCGCTTTGCCAGCGAACGGGCACGCACCACGCCGCCAACGTCAGGCGAAACGACCATGCAGTTGCCGGTTGCATAATTGGCCTTCACATCGCGCGCGATGACCGGAACGGCGTAGAGATTGTCGGTCGGGATATCGAAGAAGCCCTGAATCTGACCGGCATGAAGGTCAAGCGTCAGAACGCGGTTGGCGCCGGCTTCGGTAATGAGGTTGGCGACGAGCTTTGCCGAGATCGGCGTGCGCGGACCGGGCTTGCGGTCCTGACGGGCATAGCCGAAATAGGGCAGGACGGCGGTGATGCGACGTGCGGAGGAGCGGCGGAAGGCATCGATCATGATGAGCAGTTCCATCAGGTGATCGTTTGCCGGATAGGAGGTCGATTGCAGAACGAATACGTCTTCGCCGCGCACGTTTTCCTGAATCTCTACGAAGATTTCCTGATCGGCGAAGCGACGGACGCTGGCCTTACCGAGTGGAATGTTGAGATATTGAGCAACGGATTCGGCAAGAACCCGGTTGGAGTTGCCTGCGAAAAGTTTCATTCTTTTGCCTCTGACGCCGATGCGGTCGCGGTTTGCAGTTTGGTTCTGTCGCAACAGTCCGCCGTAACGGACGTAATCTCTTAAAAACTTTAAGCTGCGTACTTTCTGACGGGATCAAGTACTGCAGCTTGCAAGGTTTTCTTTCGGATGTGGGGCCTATTGCAAAGAGTCACCGTCATTGCAAGGCCCCTCGGAACACAATTGCTGTAAAAAGCCCGGTTTTCCGGCTTTCCCACAGTAGGCAAAACAGATTCAGCAAAAGATTTCAGTCTTTTGCTGCCAAAGCAAGTTTCTATGCGCGATTTGCCGCAAGCCAGGTCGAATATTCCTGCATGGTGCGGTCGGCGATTGCCTGCATTGCGGAAGCTGGAACGACGCTCCATGAGTCTGCGGCTGCGCCCTGAACTTTCTCCTGCCCCTGTATCCGGTGAAGACGATTGCCGGAAGCATCCAGCACGTCCCAGACGTAAAGCACCGTGGTCTGGTTATCTTCCGAAAGAACGGAGAAATAACCCTTCATGACATAGGCAGCACTTGGGTCGTTATTGCCCGCAAGCTCAATGCCCTTCGTCTTGGCGTCATCATTCATGCGATGGGTCAGCGGCGTCACCACATTCACAGGCGCGCCGACAATCGGGGCAATATGCAGTTTGCCCGGCTTGAGCGCCGCACTGCGCTGTGGTGCCGCTGGCGTGGTCGTTGCAGGCGGGGTTGTTCCAGCAGGCTGCACGGGAGCGGCACCCGTCGCCGGGGTGCCCGGTGTCGTCGCAGGTGCAACGGTTTGCCCAGAACTCTGATTGCTGCCCTGTACGTTCAGAGCGGATTCGGTGCTGTTGCAGGCGGCGAGCAGGCTTGTAAGCACTCCGGCCAGCAACAACATCGTTGAAAGACGTGCCTTGTTCATCTTCGGCTTCATGCTCCTGAAGGCGCAGATTTTCTGCGGTAGGGCATTTCCAGTTTGAAATAATCTATCGATTTTTCTCGATGTGCATCTTGTCCGAAAACCACTTTCCAGTTTCCGGCGTGCGCTTGTGGCAGTTTTATCGCCGATTGCGCCTCATTTTACAATCATATCAAGAGAATGGCGGGATAATGGCTGAGCTGCACCATTTGTTGTGAGATATGTCTGCCCCAGCGTCATTGCGGTCTGCGTATCGGAATCCATGATAATCATATGCGCGAAAAGCGTCATATCCGGCTGGATGCTTTCCGGATTTCCAGCATAGAACATCTGCGGGTCCATCCATGAGGGCGCAAATCGGGCGCCGACCGAATAGCCGCAGGCATTGAGGCGATGGCGGGTGAGCCCATGAGCTTCCATAGTGCGGGCATGGGCGTCGAAAACGTCACCGAATGTCGAAGCGGGTGTCATCGCCGCTTCCACGGCTTCCAGTGCCTCGCGTGCGGCGGCATAGAGTTCCAGATGATGCGTGGTCGGTTTTCCGATGACGATCGTGCGCATCATCGGCGCATGGTAGTGGCGGAAGACGCCCGACCATTCGAGCGTGAGCTGGTCGTTCTTGTTCAGCTTGCGCCGACCGGATTTGTAGCGGCAGAGCAGGGCATCGTCGCCCGAGCCGATGATATATTCGTTGGCGGGAAAATCGCCGTCGCCCGCGAAATTGGCGCTCATCATCCCAGCCAGAATATCGGCCTCGTTCGCCCCGCCTTTGGTCAGCTTTATCGCGGCGTCGAGTGCATCGTCGCTGAGTTCGGCAGCGCGCTTGGCATAGGCGATTTCAGCAGGGCTTTTCAAAAGGCGCAGGCGGTCCACCATGCCGGATGCGTCGTAAAGCTTGGCAAAGCTCTGCAACTGTTCATCCAGCTTGCGGGCATTGGCGCCGGTAAGGCCGTGCGTCTGATATTCGATCCCGATCCGCGTGCCGAGAAGGTCGAGTTCCGTCAGGATATTGCGCAGGTCAGCGGCGGGATTGGCATTGTCGCGGTCGGTCCAGACAACGATGTTCTCAATATTCGACGTATGGCGCGCCTGCCGCAGATCGGCGGAGCGCGTCATCAGCACCATCGACCCGTCTGCCTTCACGACGAGACACTGGAAGAAGCAGAATCCGAATGTGTCATAGCCGGTCAGCCAGTACATGCTCTCCTGTGCGAACAGCAGAAGCGCATCCAGCTTTTCCTCTTCCATCTTCAAGATCAGGCGGTCGCGACGTGCGGCGAATTCTTCCGGCTCGAAGTGAAGGGCCATGCGGTTCTCCTAATCTTCTATGATGGCGATCGCTGCAATCTGACGCCCGTAATCGGGTTCGTTGCGATGGGTGGTGCGCCGGTAGGAATAGAACTGTTCCTCATCGGCATAGGTGCACTGGCGAAGGGATTCTGCCTGCACGCCAGCTTTCGTCAGGCGGTCGGTGATGAATGTCCACAGATCGAACAGCTTGTGGTCGGGCTTGTCGGAAGGCCGGAAATAGGTGGCGTAGGCAGCATCCTTGCCGATGAATTCGGCGTAGAATTCCGGACCGACTTCATAGTTTTCCGGACCAATGGTCGGCCCGAGAACGGCAACGATATTCTCGCGTTTTGCACCGAGGCCGATCATGGCTTCGATGGTGTTCTCCAGAACACCGCCGAAAGCGCCACGCCATCCGGCATGGGCGGAACCGATGATTCCCGCTTCGTGATCGGCAAAAAGCACTGGCCCGCAATCGGCGGAAAGCGCACCGATGGCGATGCCCGGCACATTTGTGACCATTGCGTCAGCCTTTGGGCGCGGTGCGCCGAACGGTTCGGTGACGTGCAGGACATCGGGCGAATGAACCTGATGCACGGTCATGAGATGATCGGGCGCAACGCCAAGGTTTTCGGCGACGCGACGGCGATTCTCCGCAACCTTTTCCGGTACATCGTTCGAACCGCTTCCGACATTCAGGCCCGTATAGATGCCATCGGAAACGCCGCCCTTGCGGGTGAAAAAGCCATGCGCAATCCGCTTCCCGTTCTGTCCGACGGGCTTTTCAAGGAGAGGCGAGCGGAGCGGTTGCGGCATATCTGTCATAGCATTCTCTCTTCAAACGGCGGGATGTTGGGGGAGGAGGCACAGCTTGTCAATCGAAGCTTTCGCCGTCATGGAACTGCAAACGGAATGAGTTTTGTGTCGGAATCGCTGATGGCCAGCACCTTGAACAAGGTTCCCATTTGATCGGGGGCGGCCAGTCTTTCGACGTCCTGCCGGATTTTTTCCTGAAACGCTGCATCCTTGCCGGCGCCAAGCCGTCCGGCGCGATCGAGCAGGCCCATTGCAAGCAGAAATTCGCCCTGCGTCATCATTCCGGTCTTGCAGCCGCTGGCTCGTGCGGTCTTGTCCAGACTATCGAAATCGACGTGGCTGGTGAGGTCCGCAATGCCCGGATTGGCAAAGACATCGTCAAAGCTGTGTTTCAACATGGCTTGCAGCGTATCGCCGAAACCGGCTTTCAGATGGCCGTAGTCGATATTGAGAGCCGCGCCGCGTGTGGTCGCGATATGACTGGCGATTTCCTGCATCAAGGCGGTGCGCCCCGGGGCCACTTCAAAGATCGTGCCTTCGGGTGCTTCCGCATGACCTGCAGGTAACAGCGCCGGATCAATGCCGCCCAGACCACTGACAAAATGGAACTCATCCTTTTCGTCGAGCGCGATCATGCGTTCGACAAAGCGGCCATCGACCTTGACGAACTGCCGGAACGGGATGGCATCGAACAGCTCATTGGTCACGAGGATCAACGGCCCGTTGGCAGTATCGGCGGGAATATCGGAAAAGCGTTCGAACCAGTCGATCTTCGCATCGGTATCGGACAGCTTTTCCCTTTGCCTTTCGACAAGGCGCGGGCTGGTTTCGACCATGGCAACACGCGCATGGGCCAGCACTTGCGGGGCAAGCCTGCCGATGGTGCGCAGCATGTCGCTCATCAGCGTGCCGCGACCGGGGCCGATTTCGCACAGCACGATATTGTCCGGGCGTCCCAGCGCGTCCCATTCGCTGACGCACCAGATGCCGATCAGTTCACCAAACATCTGGCTCACTTCCGGCGCGGTGATGAAATCGCCGTCACGTCCGAAAGGTTCGCGCGTGGTGTAATAGCCCGCCTCACGGTCGCCGAGGCAGGCTGCCATGTAATCGGCAACGCTGATCGGCCCCGAAGTGGCGATCAGGCGTTTCAGCCGGTCTTTCAGCGGAAGATCAGGCATCCTTGGCAGCAGCCCGGTTTGCGCGCCACATGGCCCAGAGCCCGATCAGTACCATCGGCACCGAGAGGACCATGCCCATGGTAAGCCATCCGCCAAACAGATAGCCGAGCTGTGCATCCGGCTCGCGGAAGAATTCGACCACGATGCGGCTGAGGCCGTAGCCCGTGACGAAAGCGCCTGCAATGAAGCCAGGCTTCTTCAGTTTGCGTCCGACCCAGACGAGGAGGAACAGCACGAAGAAGAGGACCACACCCTCAAGGAACGCTTCATAAAGCTGGCTTGGATGGCGCGGCAGCGGGCCGCCATTGGGGAAGTATACTGCCCATGGCACATCGCTGACACGGCCCCAGAGTTCCGAATTGATGAAATTGGCGACGCGCACCACGCCAAGTCCGACCGGAACGCCGGCGGCAATCGTGTCGAACATGCTCCAGACCTTGATGCCGCGCGAGCGGGCAAACAGGAACATGGCAAGCGTTGTGCCCAGAATGCCGCCGTGAAACGACATGCCGCCATCCCACACCGCCGGAATGGCGAGGGGATTGGAAATATAATAGGAGAAATTATAGAAGAGAACGTAGCCGATACGGCCACCAAGCACGACGCCGAGCGCTGCCCATATGACGAAATCATCAAGCGCTTCCGGTGCCATGGGCGGCTGGTTATTGGCCCACAGGCGATGGCTTCGCAAGAGTTTCTTGCCGTACCACCAGGCGAACATGATGCCGACGACATAGCCGAGGCCGTACCAGTGCACTGCCAGTGGCCCGACCCGGAAGATCACCGGATCGATATTGGGGAAGGCGAGCGCCGATGCGGGCAGCAACGTCTCAATCATGAAATCACTCCGTTTTGTGACGGAACATGCTGGACCGGCCCGATATGGTCAAGCTGTTCCCGTCGGCTGCAAATCGCGTTTGCAATCGCGGTTGCAAATTGCGGTTTCGGGGCTTCCGGTGCTGATTTACCCTTAAGGCAGCCTTAAGTACATTCTCCACTGGCGCCTCGGGTTCTCGCAGACGGCTATTCTCGCGAGGTCGGCAATTGTTGATTCAGCTGCATTGAAGCCGATCACTTTCTATAGCTGCGCTTGCATCGGAACTGAGACGGCCCTATTTCAAATTTATGTTTTCAACAGGTCTCACCTGGAAATAAGGAATGATTGCCATGACCAGCGGACAGAACCGGGTTCTTGATGAACTCGCCAAGCTTGTGACGGATGCGGCAGGCGCTGCGCAGGGCGTGCGCCGTGAAGTGGAAACGGCGTTGCGTTCCCAGAGCGAGCGCGTGCTCAACACGCTCGATGTCGTACAGCGCGAAGACTTCGAAGCCGTTCGCGAATTGGCAATCAAGGCGCGTGCGGAAAACAGCGCGTTGTTGGCAAGAATCGAAGCTCTCGAAGCACGTCTTGCGAAATTCGAAGTTGATTCTGATGCCAAACCGGCAAAATCGGCTTCATCTTCGGCAAAATCCAAAAATAATCCCTGAATATTTATTAACAGGCCGCAAGTGGCAAAAACCCTTGTCTTAGAGTCGGTTAAGGCAAGGGTCACGGTCGGTCCCTCGTATATTTCCACATGCTTTCACGGCTCTTTGTTCAAAAGGGGCTGGCGTTCAGATTCAGCATCAATAGACTGAAAACACTACATGATTCGTAACGCGGTCATGTAGGCGGCGGCGAGGGGCTGAGTGTCAGGTTTCGCGTCTTTCAGGCTGCTTTCCAGTATCAGTTGCGTATGTGCGTGTGCCATTGAGGCGCTTGCATGCCGTCGTGCATGCCGGTTCCTCAACCGATCAATTCGTGCCTGTTTTCCTGCGCTTGTTCTTGCGCGGTGGCTGGCACGGGCGAGCAATGACTTGCGCGCCGGGAATTAGGAAACATCTGGGGGCAGATGGTTCCCAGAACAGGAAACGGACATGAGCCTTCTTGAGCTTGAATTCGCACGTGAGGCGCATCCGGTGGATGTGATCGAACAGGTCGCGCATTCAAACGACTGGACGTTCGAGCGGACTGGCGACGACGAAATCGCAATTTCGGTTGCGGGCAACTGGACTGACTATCACATCTCGTTTTCCTGGATGGAGGATTTCGAGGCACTGCATCTGGCCTGCGCATTCGACATCAAGGTGGCCGAGCCACGTGTGAACGAAGTGATGCGCCTGCTGTCGCTCATCAATGAAAAGCTTCTGATGGGGCATTTCGATCTCTGGCAGCAGGAAGGCGCGATCATGTACCGCCAGTCGCTGCTGCTGGCAGGCGGTGCGGAACCGACGAGCCGTCAGGTGGAAGTGTTGCTGTCGGCTGCGCTGGAAGCTTGCGAAGCCTATTTCCAGGCTTTCCAGTTTGTGGTCTGGTCGGGTGTCACGGCGCGTGAAGCGCTGGAATGCGTGGTGTTCGAGACCGTCGGTCGCGCCTGACTATCCATTAACTGAGTTTTGGCCCGGCGTTCGCGCCGGGTTTTCTGCGAGGCCGGGAATGAGGGCCGGGGAGTGAAAGAATGAGCGAAGCAACCACCATCACCTGGGCAGATTTCGAAAAGGTCGATATCCGCAGCGGAACCATCGTGGAAGCTGTGCCATTTCCCGAAGCGCGCAAGCCTGCCTTCAAGCTGAAGATCGATTTCGGTGAAAAGATCGGCATCAAGAAGTCGTCAGCCCAGATCACCCGGCACTACACGCCGGAGCAACTCATCGGCAAACAGATCATGGCGGTGGTGAATTTCCCGCCAAGGCAGATCGGCCCCTTCATGTCGGAAGTGCTGACGCTCGGCATGCCGGACGAAGACGGCGAAGTGGTTCTCGCGGGAATCGACAAGCCCGTGCCGAACGGCGGCAAGCTTTATTAAGAGCGTGATTTTTGGGTGAACAAGCAGCGGTATCCTTTTCCCTCGTCCTTCGAGACGGTTCCTTCGCAAGCTCAGAAACCTCCTCAGAATGAGGGGGAGGCGTTGTTTGCTCCGCGGGAAGGCCGGGACAAGTCAAACCATCTCGGAAAAGACGACGTTCCGACCGCCCTGATATCCCAGGCTTTGTCTAACCCTTTGTTTTCAGATAAGTCCGCAACGGCTTCCCGCTTTCAAACGACATGCTTCACGCCGGAATGTGGATGATGGCGCGCAAGCCGCCCGTCGGGGCGTCTTCCAGTGTAATGTCGCCACCGTGGCTGCGTGCAATATCGCGTGCAATGGCAAGCCCCAGTCCGCCGGTACCGCCGGAATCCTGCGTACGTGCTTCATCCAGCCGGACGAAAGGCTTGAAGACGTCCTCGCGACGGTCTTCCGGAATGCCTGGCCCGTCATCATCCGCGACGACCTTCAGCCAGCCATCCTCATGCGAAATTGAAAGCTCGACATTCTGCGCGTGACGGAAGGCATTCGATACGAGATTGCTGACGAGGCGCGAGAAGGCGTTTGGACGCACATAGACCTCGCTGTCGCCTTCAATATGATATTTGAAGCCGCGTTCGCGCAGGCGCGCTTCGTGCTCCAGTTTTTCGCAAAGCTTCGTGACGTCGTAGCTTGCCGTTTCCTCGGAGCCTTCGCCGCGCGCAAAGGCGAGATAGCCTTCGAGCATTGTCTGCATGTCGGCAATATCCTGATTGAGAGGCTCGGTGTCGATGGAGTGGCCAGCCAGTGCAAGCTGCAGCTTGAAGCGGGTCAGAATGGTGCGCAGATCGTGGCTGACGCCAGAAAGCATGGCAGTGCGCTGCTCGATCTGGCGCTCGATGCGCGAGCGCATCTGGATGAAGGCAATGCCTGCGCGGCGTACTTCCTCGGCCCCGCGCGGATGGAAGCCTTCCGGCATGGGGCGCCCCTTGCCGAAACTTTCCGCCGCTTCGGCAAGCTGCTGGATCGGCTTGATCTGGTTGCGGAGAAAGGCGATGGCGATAATCAGCAGAACGAGTGCGGTGCCGACCATCCATGTCAGGAAGATGCCCGTATTGGACGCATAGGCCTGGCTGCGTCGCGCAAAGACGCGCAACACCTTGTCCTCAAGCTTGATGCGGATTTCGATGAGATCGGAATCGCCAACCGTGTCCACCCAGAAAGGGCGATTGATCTGGCGGGTAATCTCTTCACTGAGGAAGTAATCGAGAATGGCGAAAAAAGGCTTCGGTCCGGGAGGCGGCAGCGGATCGGGCGGCAGGATCGAAATGTTCAGCTCCAGCCGCTGCTGCGCGATGCGGATGAGATTGTCGTAGCCCGGTTCCTGCGGATAGGTTTCGAGAATATCGATGATGCCCGCAATATCGCGCACAACAGCGGTCGACAGTCGTTCGGTTACCATCTGCCAGTGACGCTCCATGAACACATAGGCGATCACGGACTGCAGCAGAACCATCGGGGCAATGATGATGATGAGCGACCGCGCATAAAGCCCCTTCGGCATGATGCGCGCCAACCAGCGGGAGAATTTTCTCAAGGGCGATTTCATCGTGTTAAAACGTCCCTCAGTACTCCGTGGTTGCGTCCAAAATACTTATTTTGTCGCAAAGCTGCGTCGCACCTTTGGCTCGAAAATGCGCTTCCGGAAATATCGCTGTCTGCAAATGACGTTTTCCATGAACAACATTGCGGCTGTACCGTTTGTACACGTCGCCCTGCGTTTTGAGAAAACACCATTTTCTGATCGCGATATTCCCGATTGCCGATGGTTGCTATTCGATGCTGAGCTTGTAGCCGATGCCGCGCACGGTCTGGAGCCAGACCGGATTGGCTGGGTCCTGCTCGATCTTGCGGCGAAGACGATTGATCTGGACGTCGATCGTGCGCTCGCCGACATCGCCGTCCTGACCGGTCAGCTCATGGCGGGGGATCGTTTCACCGGCGCGCTCGGCGAAGATCGCCATGATGTCCTGCTCGCGATCAGTCAGCTTGATTGTTTCCGTACCCTTCTTCAGCTCGCGACGCGGGATGAAGAAAGTATAGGGGCCGAACACGATCTGCTCGATCTTCGGCTGTGCGGGTGGTGCGCCGCGCCGCAGGATATTGTTGATGCGCAGCGTCAGCTCGCGGGGATCGAACGGTTTGGGTAGATAGTCGTCTGCACCGGCAGCCAGACCGTCGATGCGGCTGTCGGTTTCCGACAATGCCGTCAGCATCAGGATGGGAACGTTCTTCTGCTCGCGCAGCGATCTCGTCAGCGAAACGCCGGTTTCGCCCGGCATCATCACGTCGAGGATCAGCAGATCGAAATCGATGCCTTCCAGCTTGCGGCGCGCTTCGGCAGCGCTTCCAGCCATGGTGACACGGAATCCGCTGTTGGTCAGATATTGCGAGAGAAGGCTGCGGATACGCGTATCGTCGTCAACAACGAGGAGATGCGGCGCGTCGTCGGAGAGCGTCTTTTCTTCTTCTACAGCCATGGCGTCTTTCGATCCCATTCCGTTTCAATTCGACTACAGCATCGGCCCAAAAATCGGAATCGATTTTTTGGAAAGCACGATGCGTAGATTCAATAAGTTAGAGCGACCTTTGTGCGTCCGAATGGACGCACGGCGCTCTATGACGCAACATGCGCCGTCCGGCATATTACCGACAGGAATGCGGCGCGTCTATTCACTGCCTGCATGGAAGCTTTCTTGTACAAGCACTTAGTGCAACCAGACGTAACACTCAAACTCAGTATTGTCGGTTCAGAGGCGTCTGGCTGAGTTGTCATCAGCAGAAAACTCGTCAATCTGGGCGCGCCGCTCGGGATTGACCATATTATAAAGAAAGCGTTCGATCACTTCGCGGTCTTGCGGTGCGCAGCCTTCCAGTGCGCGCGCGATACGCCGTGACTGTGGAAGGGCGAGTGCAAGCGTGAGCTGGCGACCGCTCTTGGTCGGATAAAGCTTGCGGTGGCGGCGGTCGTGCAGGCCGGTGGCCTGAACGACATGGCCCGTATCGATAAGCTGTTTAAGCACGCGCGACAGGCTCTGCTTGGTGATCCGCAACACTTCCAGAAGCTCCGCGACTGTCATGCCCGGCTTGCGGTTGATGAAGTAGAGGACACGGTGATGCGCCCGCCCGAATCCGATCTTTTCCAGGATAAGATCAGGGTCGGCGGTGAAATCGCGATAAGAAAAAAACAGAAGCTCAATGACGTTGAGATCGGCAGCCTCCTCAGCCGTCAACGGATTGCTTATATAATTCATATCGTTCGTCGAATTCACATCGGTGCTCCGTTCTGTCGCGTTAAATATGTCAGCATTATTGACATAATTCAATCGCCCAGATAATTTTCGATAAGCGTAGGCTGGCTTTTTTGGAATAATGTTCGCGCTGACGCATGCAAGGAGGAGGAATAATTGCGCTGACTGGCTTTCCGTCACCGTCCAAAAGATGGGCGATGAGGATGGTTGCCGCAATATTCTATCCCGGTGGAGGATTTATTTTCTTTCCATGCATGCTCCGCCTGGGATTCGCGCAATATGTTTGCGTGACCTCAGAGCATTTCGAACAAAAAGGCCAGCAATTACGCAGAAAAAGGTGGCCGTCTCACCAGTTATATCGATTTAATTGGGGAAGACAGGTTGCGGAGAAGGTTGCCCGACCGGAAATCGGTTTCGAGACAGCGCCGCGAAATATTCAGGAGCAAGAAAATGGCTGCGATTCCATTCGATCAACGGGACGGATTTATCTGGCTGGACGGAGAATTCGTCGACTGGAAAGATGCAAAGATTCATGTGCTGACCCATGGCCTGCATTATGCGAGCGCCGTGTTTGAAGGCGAGCGCGCCTATGGCGGTGAGATCTTCAAGCTCAATGAACACACCGAACGTCTGCATGAATCTGCGCGTATTCTCGGTTTCGAGATTCCTTTCAGCGTTGCAGAAATCAATGATGCTTGCCGTGAACTTCTCAAGAAGCAGGGTTTTGAAGATGCCTATGTGCGTCCGATTGCCTGGCGCGGTTCGGAATCGCTTGGCGTTTCGGCGCAGAACAACCGCATTCATCTTGCAATCGCCATCTGGCAGTGGCCGAGCTATTTCTCGCCTGAAGAAAAAATGAAGGGTATCCGGCTCGATATTGCTGAATATTGCCGCCCGGACCCGCGCACCGCGCCTTCGCGTTCAAAGGCTGTAGGTCTTTATATGATCTGCACGATTTCCAAGCATGCCGCCGAAGCCAAGGGCTATGCCGATGCATTGATGCTCGACTGGCGCGGACAGGTTGCCGAAGCAACCGGTGCAAACGTCTTCTTCGTGAAGGACGGAGCGCTGCACACGCCGAAGCCTGACTGTTTCCTTGACGGTATTACACGCCGCACGATCATTGATCTTGCCAAGCGCCGCGGTATTGAAGTTATCGAGCGGGCAATCATGCCGGAAGAACTTGCCGGTTTCTCTGAATGCTTCCTGTGTGGAACAGCAGCGGAAGTGACGCCGGTTTCCGAGATCGGTCAATACCGGTTCAAGCCTTCCGAGATTACGAATGTTCTAATGAATGACTATTCCGCAGAAGTTCAGCCAAAGCGTGCGGCAGCGGAATAACTGAGTTGTAAACAGAAAAAGAGCGGTCTTCGGACCGCTTTTTAATTATGTCGTCGCTTATTGTTTGACATTGGGCAGTTTCGGTCCAAGATTTTTTCGACCGGACTCGCACTATTCCGGTTTAAAACTCAGATGGGGTGACGATTATGGAATCTCTACTACCTATCATTCTCCAGCTTGTCGCTGGCGCGGTTGGTGGCAACATCGCAGGTGCCGTGAAAAATATCAGTCTAGGCACAACGGGCAACACGGTGGCTGGTGGCATCGGTGGTGTCATCCTCGGTCAGCTCCTTCCGATGCTGTCCGGCGGCGGTCTCGATTCTGTGCTCAATGGCGTTGTCGGCCAGTTGGCGGGCGGCGGTGTTGGCGGTATCGTGCTGACGGCTATTGTCGGCCTGATCAAGAACTCGATGGCCGCCAAGGCCTGACGCATTTGGGGCGCGGCCCCTTTTGTGGCGGCGCTTCATGCGGAGGTGAGAAACCTTCAGCCCGAAAAGCTGGCTCGCTTTTCGGAATATACTTCGATTAGAGCATAATACGATCTGAGTGAAACGAGGATCGATAAGATTATGCTTTAAAAAGAGGTTAGCGTACCGATCTGCTTCAATCAGATCGAATAGCGCTCTGATTGCCTGGTTGTGGGGACGATCGGCAAGACGAACTGTCGGAGAGGGAAAAACGGACGGCGAATAGCCGTCCGTTTTTATTTTACAAAGCCTTCACGCGGCCACGGCTGACCATTATGTGTGAACAGGAAACCGCATATCGAGTGGAGTAAAGAACATGGGGCAATTGCAGGCCATTATCGTTCCCGTCACGCCTTTTCAGCAGAATTGCACCATTCTGTTTGATAGCGAGAGCAAGAAGGGAGTCGTGATCGATCCGGGCGGCGATCTTGATCGCATCCGGGAGGCAATTGAATCTCAAGGGATCGATGTCGAGGCCATCTGGATCACGCATGGCCATATCGATCATGCCGCGGCTGCGCTTGATCTCAAGGAAGCCCTGAACGTGGACATTATCGGCCCGCACAAGGACGATAAATTCCTGCTCGATAATCTGGAAACGACCGGCCTGAAATATGGCATCACTGAAGGCGTGCGCAATGTCACGCCGGATCGCTGGCTCGATGAGGGCGACAAGGTTTCCGTCGCCGGTCACGAGTTCGATGTCTTCCATACGCCGGGCCATGCACCGGGACATGTCGTTTTCTTCAGCCCGGAGGCCCGGTTTGCCATTGTTGGTGACGTGCTTTTCAATGGCTCGGTCGGGCGTACGGATCTGCCTGGCGGTGATCACGCGGCGCTGATTCGCTCCATCAAGGAAAAGCTGCTGCCACTCGGCGACGATATCGGCTTCATTTGCGGGCACGGTCCCGGCAGCCGGTTCGGCGATGAGCGGCGTTCCAATCCGTTTTTGAACGACATCGGATATGCATAAATAAAAAAGCCGCCTTTAAAGGCGGCTTTTCCTATTAAATTCCGGCTTTAGTTGGCGGAGCAGAAGTGATCGCGTCCGTCGTAACCGCGATAGGTGCCGGTATTCGGATTGAACGAGCGATAGCGATCGGAGCAATACTGATACCAGCCGCGGCTCCATGGCTCATAACTTGAGCGATAATAGGTTACCTGGCGAGCCGGTGCTGCCGGGTAATAGGCCGGAGGCGGGGGAGGCGGCGCGTAGACCGGGGCAGGCTGCACATAGGTCGGCTGCGGCTGGCTCAGTGCGCTGCCGATGAGGGCGCCTGCGGCCAGGCCGATCACGCCTGCGGCGACGGCGTCGCCATTGCCGCGATGCCGGTCACGGTAGTAAGGACGATCCCAACCGCCACGATCCCAACCATGACGACCCCAGGAATCTGCCGATGCTGTTGCAAGCGGTGCGGCAACTGCCGCGAGGGATGCCGCTGCCAGGATGGCTGTTTTCGCAAATCGGTTCATTGTTCGCTCCTTCAGAAGCTCGACTGTAATTTCTCCGATACGCTCGCCGAACAGGCACGCACGTATCGTTTATGAATAACTGATTAACTCTTTCGACATGAATGGAGGCTGAACAATGGTGAAGGGCGATGAAAAGCTGTTCGTTTCCGGTCAATTACATGCAGCATCTGTAATATTTCGCGCCCGGATGATGATCCGTTCAGGGTTGCCTACAGGCAATAAAAAACCCCGGCGAAAGCCGGGGCAAATGGTAGGTTCTTTTATGAACAATCAGCCGGTAACGGTGATGTTCACGGCCTTGGGGCCCTTGCCGCGACGATCCGGTTCCGTCTCGTAGGAAACCTTCTGATTGTCTGCGAGGCCAGTGAGGCCAGAAGCCTGTACAGCAGAGATATGTACGAAGATGTCAGCGCCACCGTCGTCCGGCTTGATAAAACCGAAGCCTTTTTCGGTATTGAAGAATTTGACCTGTCCGGTCTGTGCCATGGGATCCGTTCCTTTTCCTTGGCGCCACCGCTCTTGTGGAGACAGTGGTATTACAAATTCTGCCAAGCGCACCACACACCCGGCAGAGGGTTATGCAGGCAGTTCTCGACATTGGGAAGGAACCGATCATTGCCGAAGGGGAGCCTTCGACCCGGAACTTATAGCGGCCCCGGCACGCCGTTCTTCAGTCTTCCATTTGTTCGCTAAGTGCCCGAACAGGTGGAGACTGATCTATGAAGCGGTATTTGGCAAGCAAATTCTTTGGGGAGCATATGATTGGTTATCTTTGAACCGGTATCGTCATAATTTTTTACGATTGTTTCAAGAAAATCCACTGCTCATTTCCAAAACAGAACAGGCTATCCCTAATATATCAAGAATATAACGGGATATGTCTTTGCCATCTCATCGATTGCGCGAAACTATGCATGCGCCACCGGCAGCGCGAAGCTTTGCGCAAATGCTATCGGCTTCCCCACGGCTGTCAGCGCCTATGCGTACTGCATATATACCGCGGCGTCCCATCGGGGTCCGTATCCGACTGATGACGGGATCATGGCCCGCCAGCACGCTGCTAAATTGCTTGCGCAGGCGCGCCCATTGATTGACGGCTGCGCTGCGGCGGAAATTACCGGCGACCTGAATGCCCCACGGCTTGGGCTTCACGCGCGACATCGGAATCGTGGCACTGCGAATGATCGGCAGGCGCTTGCAGGCCTCATGGAATGCGAGCTTCGGGTCGAGCGGACGGTTCACGATCTCCTTGCCTGCCGCGAAGTCGTCGGCGGGCGCGCCGGTTATATCCAGCACGTAGTTTTCAGTTTCGAGCGGCAGAAAACCGCCGGACCGCATCCAGCTTGAAACGCGCCCGGCACCTGCATTATAGGCGGCGGCTGCAAGGCCCCAATTGCCGAAGGCACCTTTCAGGTCGCGCAGGAAACTCGCGGATGCGGGGATGGCCTGCTCAATGTCGAAGGGATCGGCAAGGCCGCGCTCCTTCGCTGTATAAGGCATGAATTGCGCAATGCCCTCGGCGCCGACAGGACTGACTGCGTTATGGTCGAAACGGCTTTCCTTCCAGATCAGCCGGGCGAAGAAATCACGCGGAATGCCATGGGCGTCGGCATTGGATCCGATGAGCTGGCAGATGCGACCGACGGTCGGTGTCTTCTTCTCTGGTGGCAGGGGCGGCGCATAGACCGGTGGATTCGGTTCGCTCGCTGCGTAGGGTGAAGCGACGCCGAAAGGCAGGCTGAATAGCTGCGAAGCCAGGATAATCGCTATGCTGTGCCGGTACCGATTCATGCCGCCTGTTCCGCCCCTCAACTTCGGCCAAGGTAACCTATATGGGCGGGTTGTCGATATGGTCCGCAAGGTTTTGCACTTTTGTAAAAAGACTTGCCCTTATCGCAGGTTGCGCCATCTTAACCTTCGGGACAAAGGGAGAGGAAAATGCAATTTCATCAATTGAGACAATTGGCTGCGCTTACGGGCGCTCTGCTTCTCGCCGGTTGCGTGGCTGAAGGCGGCGGAATGGATCATCGTCCACCGATGCGTCCCGGACCATCGCAGCCGCAAATCTGCCCGATGAATTATGCGCCCGTCTGCGCCACGCGCGGCTCTTCGCGCAAAACCTTTGGCAATTCATGTCAGGCAAGAGCGCAGGGCTATCGCATCATTGCAAATGGCCAATGCTCCTCAAGGCCGGGTCCGGGTTGGGGCGGCGCAGGCGGAATGCATCCGCCACATCAGGGTAACAGGCCAGGCAGGCCGGGCATGGGCGCCTGCACGCGGGAATATATGCCTGTTTGCGCAAGACGCGGCAACGAACGGCGCACATTCTCCAACCGTTGCGAAGCCGACCGCGCGGGTTATCGCATCATGAATGGCGGGCAGTGCCGGTAAAAAATATGCTAATGTAAACTTTCATTGGAGGAATAGGTTAGACATCTCGCATGAAGGCGGTCATGTAAACTTGCAAAAGGCGAGATGTCGCAGAAATATTTGCAGCTGATTTTTCAAAGTACATGGTGAATTGTACTTTCAAATGTAGCTGTGATTCTTTGGGGGGGCAAAGTGGGAGCAAAGTCAATAAAGCATGCTGATAGTGTGCGTAGCGAAAATGATGAGGCTGAGGCGCAGGGCGGTGAAGAGGTGGCACCCGCGGAATTGCGGTTCACCCAAGAATTGGTTTTCGGCATTGTTGCCCCGATTGGCTCTGGAGCTACGACCGTCGCGAAAATTCTGAAGCAGAAGATCGAAGAGAATTTTGGCTATAAAGCCGATGTTATTAAAATAAGCGAAATTATCAATGAGCGTGCAGAAAGTGTTGGTGAGAGCTTTGTAGCTGCCAAGGCTCTTGATCGTGTTGAGCGCCTTCAAAGTATGGGAAATAAACTTCGCGAAAAGCATTCTAATGACGTTTTAGCTATTCTCAGTATTGACAAAATTAATCGATCTCGCACGAATTCTGAAAATGGCGAAGACCGGCGCTTTTGTACGATTATAGATTCACTAAAGAATCCGGAAGAGGTAGCTATTCTCAGGAAGGTATACGGTGATTTATTTTGGCTCGTCGGGGTCTTTTCTCCAGAGCAAAAAAGGATAGCACGGTTAGAGAAACAAATATCGAGCTCCGCTTATTTAGCTAAAATTAAAGATGCTGACTATGATGAAGGTTCCAATTCAGGTCAATCTGTTCGAAAGACGATGAATTATGCGGATGTTTTCTTTCGGAATGACGACGATAATTTGGATCGAATTGAAGGGTCTGCTGATCGCTTTTTGAACTTGGTGTTTGGTATCGGGGTGCAAACTCCAACCCGCGAAGAATATGCTATGCAGGCTGCTTCTGGAGTTTCCTTAAACTCGGCTTGCCTCTCAAGGCAAGTGGGTGCGGTTATTGTTTCAGAAGCAGGAGAAATCATTGGCCAGGGAGCTAATGATGTGCCCAAGTTTGGTGGCGGAGCCTATAGAGTTGACGATGGAAGCGGCGATCATCGCTGCCACAAATGGCAAGCATGCCAGTGCTGGAACGATCATTATAAAGAGAAATTGTTCGATCAAATAGAAACGAAGCTTGCCCCTGATGGGAATAGCCGAATTAAGGACGATTTAAAGAGGACTGACGTTAAGAACCTGATTGAATTTTCCAGAGCGGTTCATGCTGAGATGGAGGCAATCATTTCTGTAGCAAGGCAAGGAAAAGGCGGCATCATTGGTTCCAAGCTTTTTACTACAACCTTTCCTTGTCATAGTTGCGCTCGTCATATTGTCGCTTCCGGGATACAGTCTGTAGTCTATATAGAGCCCTATCCTAAAAGCTTGGCTCTTACCTTGCATTCTGACTCTATCACCACTAACCCGCAAGAAAGCGGAAAGGTTTCGTTCCTACAGTATGAGGGAATTTCACCGTCAAGTTTCTCGCGGGTTTACGGATCGAAGCTTGAACGTAAAGAATCAGGTAGGATGAAGAAGAATGCTCCTAAAGAGGCACGTCCTTTAGCGTCACCGCCTTTGGATTCGCTGGTATCACGTGAACAGCTTGTTCTGCTGTCGGTCTTAGAGAAGGAGGGAATGTAGTGGCTCGAAACGAAAGGCAGATGAATTTTTTGCTGCCCATAGGAGGGGCTGCACATTCGGCTAATTCACCGAAGCAGCCTAATCAAAATTCAAAAATGAATGATGAAGCAGCACAAAAGCGGTATGAGCAGATTAAAAAATCTCTACAAAATAAGGGTTTGTTGAAATCCCAGTGAGAGATTGCAACAAACCCTTCGGACATTGAACTTTAACGCCCCGGACGGCCCGTCTTGCCGGGGCGGCGCTTCTTGCGCGCCGTTTCGGCAGGGTCTTCGTAAGACCCGATACCTGCGCGCTCACGGCGGATTGCGGCATCGTTTCCACCGCTTGGCACTTCGGTCCGCTTGACCGTCATCTCGTCCAGCGTGTTCTTGCGGAACAGCGGTTTCGCCATGTCGGTGCCCGGTCCCATATCGTCGAGCGACGGCTTCTGGAACAGAGACGGCTTGCCAGCCGGACGTGTCGTGTCGGCACCCATTTCATCCAGCTTCGGCTTGCGGAAACGCGAATTGCCGGTGGGCTTGCCCTTGTTGCGGCCTGCACCCGCATCGCCCGCTTCGAATTCGCGTGCCAGCGGATCGTCGGCAATAGCCAGCTCCGTCTCGCGCAACCGCTTGATCTCGTCGCGCAGGCGCGCGGCCTTTTCGAAGTCGAGATCGGCAGCGGCGTCGCGCATCTGCTTTTCCAGATGCTCCAGATGGGCGGCAAGATTGTTGCCCATCATCGCGCCTTCTTCCGCAAAGCCTGAAATATCCGCGCGGACATGATCGCGCTCGTAGACCGAGCCGAGAATATCCGAGATATTCTTCTTCACCGAAGCAGGCGTGATGCCGTGCTCTTCATTATAGGCAACCTGTTTCTCACGGCGGCGGCTGGTTTCGTCCATCGCGCGCTGCATCGAGCCGGTAATATTGTCGGCGTAGAGAATGACCTTGCCGTCGACGTTACGCGCTGCACGGCCAATCGTCTGGACCAGTGACGTTTCCGAACGCAGGAAGCCTTCCTTGTCGGCATCCAGAATGGCGACGAAGCCGCATTCCGGAATGTCGAGACCTTCACGCAGGAGGTTGATGCCTACCAGCACGTCGAAGGCGCCAAGCCGCAGATCGCGAATGATCTCGATACGCTCCAGCGTGTCGATGTCGGAGTGCATGTAGCGAACGCGCACGCCCTGTTCATGCAGATATTCTGTCAGGTCTTCGGCCATGCGCTTGGTCAGCACCGTGACCAGTGTACGGTAACCCTTCTGTGCCGTTTCGCGAATTTCGCCGAGCACGTCGTCAACCTGCGTCTTGGCAGGGCGAATTTCGACCGGCGGATCGATCAGCCCGGTCGGACGGATGACCTGTTCTGCGAACACGCCGCCAGCTTCCTCCATTTCCCAGCCGCCCGGCGTTGCCGAAACAGCAATGGTCTGCGGACGCATGGCGTCCCATTCCTCGAAACGGAGCGGGCGGTTGTCCATGCAGGATGGCAGGCGGAAACCGTATTCGGCAAGCGTTGCCTTGCGGCGGAAGTCGCCGCGATACATGCCGCCGATCTGCGGAACCGTGACGTGGCTTTCGTCGATGAAGACCAGCGCATTGTCGGGAATATACTCGAACAGCGTCGGCGGCGGCTCGCCGGGGTTGCGGCCGGTCAGATAGCGCGAGTAGTTTTCAATACCCGCGCAGGAACCGGTTGCTTCCAGCATTTCCAGATCGAAGGTCGTGCGCTGGTCGAGGCGCTGCGCTTCCAGAAGGCGACCGGCATTGTTCAGTTCGACAAGACGATGCTTCAGCTCTTCCTTGATCGACTTGATCGCCTGATTGAGGGTTGGGCGCGGCGTCACATAGTGTGAGTTTGCGTAGATCTTCACCGATTTCAGATCGCCGGTCTTCTGGCCAGTCAGCGGATCGAATTCGGTTATGGTCTCGATCTCGTCACCGAAAAGCGAAATGCGCCAGGCGCGATCTTCCAAGTGGGCCGGGAACAATTCGATTGTGTCGCCGCGCACGCGGAACGAGCCGCGCACGAAGTTGATGTCCTGACGTTTATATTGCTGGGCCACGAGATCGGCGAGCAGCTGGCGCTGGTCGAGCCGGTCCCCGATCTTCATTTCGAAGGTCATGGCCGTATAGGTTTCCACCGATCCGATACCGTAGATGCACGATACGGAGGCGACGATAATCACATCGTCGCGCTCAAGCAGTGCGCGGGTGGCCGAGTGGCGCATCCGGTCGATCTGTTCGTTGATGGACGATTCCTTCTCGATATAAGTGTCCGAGCGCGGCACATAGGCTTCCGGCTGGTAGTAATCGTAGTAGGAAACGAAATATTCGACGGCATTGTTCGGGAAGAAGCTCTTGAACTCGCCGTAAAGCTGCGCGGCCAGAGTCTTGTTGGGCGCGAGGATCAGGGCTGGGCGTTGGGTCCGCTGGATGACTTGCGCCATGGTGAACGTCTTGCCCGAACCGGTGACGCCGAGCAGGACCTGCGTGCGGTCGTCGTTGTCCAGCCCTTCCAGCAGATCGCGGATAGCTGTCGGCTGATCACCGGACGGCTCGAAACTGGTTTCCATCTCGATGGCGATGCCGCCTTCGGATTTTTCCGGGCGGGCCGGGCGGTGAGGCGTCCAGAGCTCACCATTCTTGAACAGCGGATTGCCGGAGGCAATCAGGTCCGACAGGGCCTGAACCGTTGCCGTTGCGCCGGACGGGTTTAGTCCGGCTGCGTCTTCCAGGCTGATATCGAGACCGGCAACGGGATTCAGGCCAGCCGCCGCACGTTCCTTGGCGGAAGCAGCGCCACCCATGGACGTGCCGCGCCCGCTACGCGACGCTTCCTTGCTGCGCTCGGGAATCTTCTTGGGTTGTTTTGGGCTTTTCGCGCGGGGCTTCGCAGCCTCGTCGCCGATCTCCTTCGCCCAATTAGCAATGGGGCCGGCGATGGAACCGGATAGGGGCGCGCCGGAAAATTCGGCCTGTGGAGCTTCACCGAAGCCGCCAGCCTTGTCGTGCGAATCCTGGGAGTGTTTGTCTTTTGAGGAAGCCATGACCCTATATTGTTACCGCATGTCTTAAGCGGAAAACCGGTTTCCACTTTTCTGCGACATGCTTCCAATATGGAATTTCAGCGTCCAAATGAAAAGAGCGCGAAGGCGAAATCCTCCGTAGCCTTTTCCTATCCGGCGATGCTCCTGACAGAAGGCTGTCAGGAGGCGCGGTTTTTCCGGAGTGCTTTACAGTCTGCCGCCGGGACGCATGCGGGGACCCGGACCAAAGCCGGGGCCAAAACCGGGATGATAACCGGGATGGTCACGCCAGCCTGGACGGTCCGTCCAATGTGGGCGTGGCGGACCCCAGTTCGACTGGCAATTGCGTCCGATGCAGCCATTATAGACATTGCCGCCGCCATTCCAGCCGCGATAAGGGCCAGGACCCCAGCCGGGTCCCCAATAAGGGCCGCTATTGGCGGACAGGGCCGAACCAATGGCTATGCCCGCGATGAGCGGTATCCCGACGGCTGCGGCGGTCGATCCGAAATTATTGTTCGTCGTATAACCGCCATTGCCGGTCTGAATGGCGATGTAGCTCGATGCGGCCCAGCCGGTCATGCCACCATAAGTCACCTGACACCAGCCATAGCCGCTGGTGCAGCCGGCAACCGTAATGCCGACGCCATTCGGGATTGACCCGATGGTTCCATACTGTGTGCCGGGGCCGACGCGCAGATTAATTGTCGATGTTACGATTGCCGATGATGCATAAGCATTTGTTGAAATAAGAAGCGCTAATGTAACTATGGAAGATTTTACCGATAGTTTCATATATCATTCCTCTAATATACTTCTGTTGGTTACTTGTAGCATGGGGATTATTATTTACGTGCATCACGATTCTTCGATTTCAATTCATGATTAATGAATATCGACATCCTGAAATCGGGCTGCATTCTAACGGTTTAAGCGCTTTGCGCGGTACTTTTCTTCGCGCCGGGCTTGTCTCATATTAGAGGCCGACTCTCTCAAGCACTTAAGGACTGACATTGATGAGTACTGACAATGAGCCGAATGGCACGCTGACCATCCGCGTTTCCGCCATGCCCAAGGACGCCAATTCAGCCTATGATATTTTCGGCGGCTGGGTGATGGCGCAGATGGATATGGCTGCTGGCATCCGTTCCGCCGAGCGCGCCAAGGGGCGTACGGTGACAGCGGCGGTACGTGAAATGTCATTCGCCCGGCCAGTAAAGATCGGTGACACGCTCTGCGTATACACGGAAATAACGCGGGTAGGCCGCACTTCCATCACATTGCGGGTCGAGGCGTGGGCGAAGCGCTATCTCAGCGATAAACGCGACCTTGTTACGCATGCCGAATTCATCATGGTTTCCCTGGATGCGGACGGCAAGCCGACACCGGTACCGCAGGAAGAATAAAGCAACGTCAAGCCCGGTATTGCGCCGGGCTTATTTGCAGGCGCGATAGCCGCTGCGGCGCTGCATCAGGTCGAAATGGAAGTGATCGGCATGTTCCGGGTTATAGCCGGGACCGAGAACCGTCGAGAAATAGCCGCACGCATCGGAGCGAACGCTGTTGAGCAGGCCCTTTTCGCGGAAGGCGAAGAAGCCCGGTTTGCGCACCATGATGTTCTTGCCATTGTTCAGCACGATCTTGGTGACATCGATGGCGTTGCCGCGTGAATGTTCCGACATTTTCGCGCCGCGACGGTTGTTCATGGTGCGGCAGGAATAGCCCCCGGCATTATAGATCGTGCTTACGCCGGACAGATAGCGCATCCGGGAGGCGGGTTGCAGGTCGCCCTTGATCCAGCGCGCAAAGGCTTCGGTCACCTGACAGTTCAGCGTCGCCGCCGGTTTGAAGGCGATGGAACCGCTGTTGAAACCCGATACTTCAATCGGGTTTTCGATATGGCAGGAACTGCTGCGATAGATTGTCGGCTTTTCCTTGAAGACGACGCCGAGCCGTTTCAGGCGCGTGCGGCAGGCCGCTTCCGCATTGGACATCGTGTAGATGTTTTCAGCGGCT
Source organism: Ochrobactrum sp. A-1 (assembly GCF_022488005.1). NCBI lineage: Bacteria > Pseudomonadati > Pseudomonadota > Alphaproteobacteria > Hyphomicrobiales > Brucellaceae > Ochrobactrum > Ochrobactrum sp. A-1. Next base: position 1,413,589 of record NZ_JAKVQC010000004.1, on the reverse strand, counting down.
GTCACTGGATTTTGAATGGGGGCCGTAAAACCATAGTCGCCGGAATATTGCGGCTGGCTCTGCTGTTGGGATCGCGCGACGTGATTTTCTTCCTCTTCGGCAAGCCCGACGACGCGCTCTTCCTGCGGCGCTTGCATGAAAGGTGGTTCTACGGCAGGTGCCTCCACGACTGGGGCATTAACGGGGGCAGCACTTGCGACAGGCGCGTCGGGAACCATCATATCGGAGTTGCCGACACTGGCCTGCGGGCGCGGGGCGCTCTCGCCCGAACAACCGGCGATGATGGCCAACAGGGCGATGGATAAAGACGGGGCCAGACCCCGCAACCGGGTGCGCTGGCGGCTGACTGGAGCGGTGGCGGACAACGCAGAACTCATGTCCATACCTTTTCTTCAGGAGACCAGACCGATGGCGTTTCCCGAATATTAGCCCGCAAGCGTAAAGGAAGAGTCAGCGTCCGCGTTAAGGGCTGTGGCGTAAACGGGGCAGGGCAGGGTGCAGGATTGGCAAAATCCTGCCTTTGTTCTATCACCGTGCTGCGGTTTCGGGCCACGCCGCAGACAACATCCTCCCGGTCCCTGAAGTCACTTCCATGTCAGCACTGATTTCGCCAAGCGTTTTGCCGATCCTGCTTCTCATCGGCTCGAACATCTTCATGACATTCGCCTGGTACGGGCACCTGAAATTCACCAATACACCACTCGTTACCGTCATTTTCATCAGCTGGGGTATCGCGCTGATCGAATATTGCCTCGCGGTTCCGGCCAATCGCATCGGGCACGAGGTCTATTCGGCGGCACAGCTCAAGACCATTCAGGAGGTCATCACGCTGGTGATCTTCAGCCTGTTCTCGGTGTTCTACCTCAAGGAAGCCTTTACATGGCACCATCTGCTGGGCTTTGCGTTCATAGCGGGTGGGGCGGCTCTCATTTTCAAGGGGTGATTGGGTCATTCGGCAGGGACAAGATCAGACTTGCGTTTCCAGAACATGGGGATGAGTTCGACCGCCATCATGGCGGCGAAGATCAGTCCGCAGCCGATGAAGCCGATGAAGGTCACCCGTTCGCCAAGGAAGAGCGCGCCGAACAGTGCCGCGAAAAGCGCTTCCGATGCCAGGAAGATCGCGGCCTGTGCCGAGGTGGTATAGCGCTGCCCGATAGCCTGCAAGGTGAAGGCGACGCCGGACGAGAAGACGCCGGTGAACAGGATTTCCTTCCAGGTGAGCGTAATGGCAGTCCAGTTGAAGTCTTCGACCATAGATGCGATGACAAGCCCGACAACGGCGCTGGTCGCAAACTGGATGCAGCTTAGCGTTATCGGTCGCCCTGCGCGGTTTGCCCTGCTGATCAAGACCACCTGCAAGGCCCAGAAAATTGCACCGCAAATGACCAGCCAATCCCCTTGCTTGAGCGCGGTCAGCGCGCCTCCTGAAAGCAGAAATATGCCAGCAAGACATGCCGCCGCACTTGGCCATACGACCGGATGCGGCCATGTGCGAAACAGAATGACGCCGAGCACGGGCACCATCACGACATAAAGCCCGGTCAGAAAGCCGGCATTGGTGACGGATGTGGTGATAAGCCCGATCTGCTGGAGGACAAGCCCGGTGAACAGGCTTAGTCCGATGATGATGAAGAAGATATAGTTCGACCGGCTCAGACGGACCTTCGCCCGACGCCCTTCCGCTACGGCCCATGGCAGGACCGTGAGCGATGCGATTGCCGAGCGGATGCCGATGAACAGAAACGGACCGATACTGGCCATCGCCGTTGATTGGGCGACGAAACCCATGCCCCAGATGACGCCTGCCAGAAGCAGCAGCATGTTGGCTTGTACGCGCGTCATCATTGCCTCGTTTCGAACTTTTCAGCATATGTCACAATAGAAAGAGAAACCGGACGCTTTTCAGCCTTTTCCGGTCGCTATGCTATAGGCAATATTACGGGCAGGCGGCAAGAGAACTTCCGATTCTGCGACATTCATGCATGATCTATTTTAGAGCGATTTCTTACTGACGAGGTGTTTTATGCTTTCTTTGAATCGTCGATCTGTTGCGGTGACAACGATTGCCACGACGATGCTGTTTCTGGCGGGTGGGGAATCGCAGGCTGCCTTCAAGAAGGTTCGCGACACGCTGATTCTGTGCGATTTTGCGCAAAACTGCACCGTGACGCTCTCACCAGTCGCGAGCGAAGGCGCACCGAATTCTGGTATGGGGCTTGGCATCTTTCGCAGTAGCCAGTCCGGTTCGAAGCCGGTGCTCAGGCTTTCCTATGTCGATCCATCACAGAAAACTGGCAGGCTGGAGATTGCCATCGACGGTCAAACCCTGCTCGATGTCGATGTCTCGACTTTGAAGGCTGAGGACGATCAGCTCGATTATACGGGCGATCTTGCCAAGACGCTTGATGCGATGAAGAACGGCCAGAAACTGCAACTGAAATTTGCCGGAAAGACCTCGACCTATTCGCTTTCGGGCCTCGTCGGCGGGCTGATTTATGTGGACGAACAGCAATCGCGCGACGGAACTATCGAGGCGTTGCAGGTCAAGGGCAGCAAGCCGGCACCGGTTCCGCCGCAGCTCAAGCTGATTGAAACGGTCGAAGAGATACCGGCAGAAATCCGCAAGGATTTTTCCGACGAAGCGGCGGTTTGCGGCGGAGCCAGTCCCGGCACGTTCCGCAATGCGGGCGGTTTCGAGACGAAGATTGCCGATGGTCTTGATCTAATCGGCCTGCCCTGCGGTTCGCCGGGGGCCTATAATCAGCCTTACTCGTTCTACAGCCGCTATGAAAACAAGATCGTGCCGATCTCCCTGCCAACCATTTCGGACGATGGTCCGACGGTGACCGACACGGCGTGGAACATCGACTGGTCACAGAAAGCCTTGACGCTGACAGCCTTTTTCAAGGGGAGAGGGCTTGGAGATTGCGGCATCTATGATGTCTGGAAAGCAACCGATAGCGGCGAGGGGCGGGTGCGTTTCGTTCTGCTACAGGAGCGGTCGAAAGGTGACTGCGATGGCAACTATGCCGGAGGCCCGGAGAAATGGCCTGCGAGCTGGCCGGTCAACGCGAAATAGGTGCCGCTTTTGGAGAGAGTTGACAGGCCGATATTTTTCCGCGTGAAATGATTGATGGAAATGCTATAGTTCTGTGAACGGCTATTCGAACGGTTCCGAGACGGGTGTTTCGGTGACCGTTTTCTTTTTGTGTGTCGGCGGCTGGTCAGCCGCCGAAAAGCGCCTCGCACTATCCAAGCATTGCGCGAGGTGAGGCGGGCAAATCAAGATGCCGGTGCGTGCAGGCCTCGGGGAGAGGCGAGCACCGGGCGAAGGAAAGGACTGGGTATGGAAAAGTTCCCTATGACCCCTGGCGGTTTCGAAAAGCTCAAGGAAGAGCTGCGTTGGCGTCAGCAATCGGAGCGCCCTCGGATTATTGAGGCAATCGCTGAAGCGCGTGCGCATGGCGATCTGTCGGAAAACGCCGAGTATCACGCTGCGAAAGAAGCCCAAAGCCTGAATGAAGGTCGTATCAACGAACTGGAAGATCTGGTTGCGCGCGCCGAGATTATCGACGTTTCGAAACTGTCAGGCGACCGCATCAAGTTCGGCGCCACTGTCACCATGATAGACGAAGATACGGAAGAAGAGAAAATCTACCAGATTGTCGGCGATCAGGAAGCCGATGTGAAGGAAGGCCGCATCTCCATTTCATCGCCGATTGCACGTGCGCTGATCGGCAAAGGCGAAGGCGACACGATTGAAGTCAACGCTCCGGGCGGTTCGCGTTCCTACGAAATCGTCGGCTTGAAGTTCGTCTGATTTCCGTGTCCGCGCATAAGCCAGATTCCGGACAGGTTCGGGTTCAGGATGTCGAGGTGGTGGCGCCAAATTTCAAGCGCCGCCTCTCCGGTGTCACATCGACAATTGTTCAGTTGATCCCTTTGCAGCGCGCAACGGGGCTGAACATTGCAACGATGGGACCGGGCCTGCCGGACACGCTACCGCATCTGGGATGGAGCGCGCTTTGGTCCTTCTGGTCGAAGCCGAGGACGAAACCGTTCCGCATCTGGCATGCGCGGCGCAATATCGAAATGCTCGCCGGTATTTTCATGCGCGATGTGCTGCGCATGAAACTGAGGCTGGTGTTTACCTCGGCTGCGCAGCGCCACCACAAGCCTTTTACCAAATGGCTCATCCGTCGCATGAATGCGGTGATTGCGACGAGTGGCCGGTCAGGGAGCTTTCTCGAAGTTCCGCATCAGGTCATCATGCATGGCGTGGACCTGCAGCGCTTCCACCCGCCTGTCGGTGACGACGACAATTTTGCGGCATCGGGCCTGCCCGGGAAATATGCCGTGGGTTGTTTCGGCCGCGTGCGTTCTTCCAAGGGGACGGACCTCTTCGTCGATGCGATGATCGCGTTACTGCCGAAATATCCTGAATGGACCGCCATCATCACCGGGCGCACGACTGCTGAGCACCAGTCTTTCGAGGATGCTTTGAAGGCGAAGATCGCCGCTGCCGGTCTGCAGGACCGTATCCTCATTCTGGGGGAAGTGCCGGATATCCGTGTCTGGTATCGTCGCCTGACGCTCTATGTTGCGCCTTCGCGCAATGAAGGTTTCGGGCTGACGCCGCTCGAAGCCATGGCGTCGCGAACGGCAGTCGTTGCCAGCGATGCGGGCGCCTATGCGGAAATGATCGTTGACGGCACCGGGGCATCGGTTGCGGCTGGCGACGGGGAAGCCTTGCGCAAGGCTATCGAGCCATATCTGGCCGATCCGGCTCTGGCCAAGCGTGACGGCGAAAATGCTCTCAGGCATGTTCGCGCCACCTTTCCGCTCGAAAAGGAAGCTGCCGCAATCAGCAGCGTTTACGAGCGCGTATTCGCCGGGAAGTGATAAGTACCCCGGCGCAAAATCTAGAGCGGTTCCAGTTAAAACGGAATCGTTGGACCGCTCTATCTCTTTGTTTATACGCATTATCCTACGCAAAACCGCTTCGCACTTTTGCTGGAAATGCTCTAATATTTAAAGGATCATCAGTGGTTCGTCCTTGACCGGACGAATGGTCAGAGCAGTGCGCACGGAATCCACATTGGGAGCGGCGGTCAGCTCTTCGATCACGAAGGTCTGGAACGTGTTCAGATCGCGCGCGACACAATGGAGGAGGAAATCGGATTCGCCCGAAACCATCCAGGCGCGGCGTACCAGCGGCCATTGTTTGGTTTTCTCGGCAAACGCCTTGAGATCCGCATCGGCCTGACGATGGAGGCCGACTGAACAGAAGGCGACCAGATCCTGCCCGAGTGAATTGCCATTGAGAATGGCGCGATAGCCCCGGATGACGCCGCTTTCTTCCAGCTTGCGCACACGGCGAAGACAGGGCGGAGCTGAAATGCCGACACGTTCCGCCAGCTCGACATTGGTGATGCGCCCGTTGTTCTGGAGCTCCCGAAGGATTTTCCAATCGATTTCATCCAGATCGGCCTTGATCGGCATGCGTAACTCCGCGCGCAAGGAAATTTCATTCCGGGGTAATTATAGAACATTCGTCGCCATCGTGGCGCAATCTAATCCTGCTCATATCAAATGAAGCAGGCGGATGTAAACTGCCTAACGTTCTGTCAACGCACCCAAAAAGCACGAGTGAACAGGATATATATGGTAACGAGCTCCAGACGCCCGGCCAGCATGAGGAAGGAAAGGACCCATAAGGCCGGGTCCCGAATGGTTGAGAAGTTGCCAACGGGACCAATGGTATCGCCCAAACCGGGGCCGACGTTGGAAAGGGCGGTCAGGGCGCCGGTGAAGGCAGATACGAAGTCGAGTCCGAGCGAGGCGAGCAGGACTGCGCCTGTAATGAGCGAAGCGCAGTAGAGGAACAGGTAAAGGAGGACATTCTGCGCGATTTCCCCGGAAATTTCCGAGCTGCCGTAACGGATCTTGATGACGGCATGCGGCATGATGAGCCGGGCGAGATTGGCCTGTGTCAGGCTCCACAGGATGATGAGGCGGTTCATCTTGATGCCGCCGGACGTCGATCCGGCGCAGCCGCCCAGAAACGATGCGAGAAAGAAAATTCCGATCGCCGGCGGTCCCCAGAGCGAATAGTCCTCGGTGGCATAGCCTGTCGTCGTCATGACCGACACAAAATGAAACGAGGCCGAGATCAGCGCGTCACCGAAAGGTACATCGGAGCCGAGCCGCAGAACTACCGCGAGCGCAAAGCTGAACCCGATCACGATTGAGAAGAACAGTTTCACTTGCGGATCGGCGAGCGATTCCATGCGGCGTGGCATGAAGGCCTTGATGTAAAGCACGAAGGGCAACGCTGACAGGGCCATGAAGATCGTGGACACGACCAGGAGCAGGCGGTTCCCTTCATAAAAGCCGATTGAACTGTCGTGTGTAGAGAAGCCTGCCGTGGCAACGGTCGTGAGGCCATGATTGATGGCGTCGAACACGCTCATGCCAACGGCAAAATAGGCGATGATGCAAGCAGCCGTCAGGCTGAGGTAAGCAAGCACGATGCCCAGCGCTATCTGGTTCATGCGCGGGAGGATTTTTTCCGATTTGTCGGAATTCTCCATATGAAAGAGCGCAAGCCCACCCGCCCGCAGCGAGGGGAGCATCAAGAGTGCCAGGCCGATAAAGCCGACGCCCCCGATCCAGCAGAGAAGCGAACGCCACAAGAGAATGCCGCGCTGCATGTTGTCGAGCCCGGTCAGCGCGGTCGCGCCGGTCGACGTCACGCCCGACATGGCTTCGAAGAACGCCGTCGCATAGCTGATCGGCAGATGCGAAAAATAGAGCGGAATCGAGCCGAGAAAGCTTGCAGTGAGCCAGAGGCAGGCGGTCAGCAAAAAGCCGAGGCGCGGCGTGAAGCGCATTGTCTGGTTTTGCGTGGCCAGCAGAAAAAGGGCGGACAATGCACCAGTCGCCGCCGCGGAGCGGACAAAAACCAGCCAGTCGTCGCTACCGTCGCGCAGGTCGATTGCGGCAGGCAGGAGCATGGCAGCAGCCATGACAAGGCCGAAGCGCGCGCAGATATTGGCGACTGTTTTATAGATGGCGGCCGGCTCCGAGGTTAGGCGAATTGTCCGTTATGTGATGTTTGTTTAGCGTGAGATCGATCCACCCGCAACGTGTGGCTATCAAAGCGTTTGCTTAAAGGTCACAAGCTGTGGCTAAAGCACAGCAAATCCCCGTCGAACCTTGCAAACAATCAGGGGCAGACCTACCTTGGCCATAAGGTCGGGGCATTGGCTAGACGGGACGCGAAAGCGATTCTGGTGAGCTGGAGCCTGCCACTTTAAATCGATTTTAGAGTGCACCCTGAAAGTGTGAAACATTTTTGGACAAGGTGCCGTAAAAGCAAACGTGTGAAAACCAACATATGGAGCGCCGATCTGGCTTGATCAGGTCGAAACGCTCCAGGACCGGAGAGAACTTCATGTCACAGCGTCATGCGCCAGTCATTGTCATCGGCTCAGGTCCTGCTGGTTATACTGCCGCGATTTATGCCGCGCGCGCCATGCTGAAGCCAATCGTCATTGCTGGTTTGCAGCAGGGCGGACAGCTCATGATTACCACGGATGTGGAAAACTATCCGGGCTATGCCGAGCCGGTGCAGGGGCCATGGATGATGGACCAGATGGCGACGCAGGCGCAGAATGTCGGCGCAGAAATCGTCCATGACATCATCACCGAGGTCGAAGCCACGGTGCGTCCTTTCCGCCTGAAGGGTGATTCCGGCACGATCTATACCTGCGATGCCCTGATTATCGCCACGGGTGCACAGGCCAAGTGGCTTGGCCTCGACAGCGAACAGACCTTCATGGGCGGCGGCGTTTCGGCTTGCGCAACCTGTGACGGTTTCTTCTATCGCGGCAAGGATGTGGTTGTTGTCGGCGGCGGCAATACCGCTGTCGAGGAAGCGCTTTATCTTTCGCATATCGCCAAGAGCGTGACGGTCGTGCATCGCCGCGACGGTTTCCGTGCAGAAAAAATCATGCAGGATCGCCTGCTTTCGCGCCAGAACGTCTCGGTTGTCTGGAACAGCGTGATTGACGAAATCCTCGGCACCGAGGCAAAGCCGCCAATGGGCGCGACCGTGACCGGCGTGCGCCTCAAGAACGTGGTGACGGGCGAGACGCAGGAACTCGACACGCATGGCGTTTTTGTCGCCATCGGCCACGCACCTGCGGTTTCTTTGTTCGAGGGCAAACTCAAGCAGAAGCCAAACGGTTATCTGTGGACGGCGCCTGATTCGACCGCCACCGACGTTCCGGGCATCTTCGCTGCGGGCGACGTCACGGACGATATCTATCGTCAGGCTGTAACTGCCGCCGGTTTGGGGTGCATGGCTGCTCTTGAAGCCGAGCGCTGGCTTGCTGCACAGGAACCGCTGCACGAAGCCGCAGAATAGAGCATTTCCTGGCCAAAAGTGTGAGGCGGTTTTGCGTAAGATGAATGCGGTGAAAACAATGAGAGGGGATAATCGTGGTCGCTCCGCTCGACTGGGATAAACTGCGCATTTTTCATGCTGCGGCTGAGGCTGGGTCGTTTACCCACGCAGCCCAGACATTGCATCTGTCGCAATCGGCCATCTCGCGTCAGGTGAGCGCGCTGGAGCAGGATGTCGGCGTCCCGCTGTTTCATCGTCATGCGCGCGGTCTCATCCTGACCGAGCAGGGCGAAACGCTTTATCGCACGGCACATGACGTGCTGATGAAGCTCGAGAACGTTCGCTCGAAGCTGGCAGAAAGCAAGGAAAAGCCGACAGGTCGTCTCCGCGTGACGACGACTGTTGGTCTTGGTTCCGGCTGGCTGGTCGAGCGCATTCAGGAATTCGTCGAGCTTTATCCCGATATCCAGCTCCAGCTCATCCTCGACAATGAGGAACTGGACCTGACGATGCGTCATGCGGATTGTGCCATCCGGTTGAGACAACCGCAGCAGCCGGATCTGATCCAGCGCCGGCTGTTCACGGTGCATATGCATGTCTATGCGTCCGCCGGGTATGTTTCGAAATATGGCAAGCTGAATTCGATAGACGAGATCGACCAGCATCGCGTCGTCACTTTCGGTGAACCGGCGCCAAGCTATCTGACAGGCCTGAACTGGCTGGAGATTGCCGGACGTGCCGATGGCAGCACGCGCATTCCTGCGTTGCAGGTGAACAATCTGCTGTCGATCCGTCGCGCTGTGCAGCGCGGTGTCGGTATCGCGGTTCTGCCCGATTATATGGCTGACAAGGAATCCGGTCTGGTGCAGCTTCTGCCGGAACTGGAAGAAATACCGTCTTTCGATACGTTCTTCTGCTACCCGGAAGCCTTGAAGAATTCCGCGAAACTGCACGCCTTCCGCGACTTCCTGTTCTCAAAGGCCCGCAACTGGACATATTGATTGCAGCTTGCGATTTACAAAAAAAAGGCCGCGCTGGCAATCAGCGCGGCCTTTTGTTTTTTTGGTGATGGCTGATTACTTGCGCGGCAGCAGGCGCTGGACTTCCTTGGACGCATCGGCAAGGGCATCTTCCGGCGTGGCGGACTGCTCAACGACGCGCGAAAGATTGTCCACAATGGTCTGCGTTACCTTCACGCCGTTCGAACCAGGGAAGGCATACCACGGGATCATCAGCGACATCTGGCTGAGACCGGCCTTGAAGAGCGGATTTTCCTCATAGAACTTGCCGAGATATTCATCGGACTTTGCAGCCAGTTCGTTGTTCGGCACGTAGCCGGTGCCGGGAACGACAACGGAAGCACCGTATGGTCCGGCAGCGAACTTGGCGAATTTCCATGCTGCATCCTGCTTGGCCTGATCTTCGGTCAGGATGACAACTGCGTTGCCGCCAGTTGGCAGGCGACCCTTTTCCGCGTTGATGAGCGGGATTTTTGCCGTGCGAAGATCGAACTTGTCGCCGACATTCTTGATCGTGTTGCGCAGTGCACCCGTCGTCTGGAACGAGAAGCCGACCTTGCCAGCTGCGAAAGCCTGCTCGCCTGCAGCCTTGGTCAGAACCGGCATGCCGCCTTCCTTCACCATGCGGTCGACCAGCTTGAAGGCTTCGAGACCTTCCGGTCCGTCGAAGGCAACTTTCTTCTCGTCTTCGGTCAGCATGGTGCCGCCCGCGCCGAACAGAAGGGCTGAGAACATCCAGTCGTCGCCCTGCCAGCGGAAGTCGATGCCCTCATTGCCGTTACCGAGGGCCTTGATCTTGCCGCCCAGTTCAATCACTTCATCCCAGGTGGTGGGTGGAGTGTCGGGATTGCCGCCTGCCGCCTTCAGAAGATCGGCATTGTAATACATGATCGGGTTGGAGGTCGCGAAAGCAAGACCGACCTGACGGTCGCCGACGCGGGCGAGGCTCAGCAGGTGATCGGTGAAGCCCTGCGCTTCCATGTCGGCTTCTTTTTCGACCAGCGGCTTCATGTCTACGCCGATATTGCGCTCAGCCAATACGCGCAGGCGGTTCAAACCGGTGAAGGTAATATCCGGCATTTCCGACGTTCCGGCCTGACGCATGATCGTTTGGATGCCTTCCTCGTAGGTCGCCGACGGGCTGACGAAGTTGATCTTGATGTCCGGATTTTCCTCCATAAATTTTTTGGAGATGTCGGCCATGACATCCTTGAAGAAACCCGGCATCGGATAGTGCACGTTCAGTGTCGTGTCGGCAAAGGCGGGCGAGCCGAAGCCTGTTGCCATTGCCAGAGCGGCGAGTGCGCCAAGATTGCTTGCGAGGCGTTTCATGTTTGAACTCCTGTGGAGGATGGGAGGGATGAATTCAGCCCTTGAGGCCGGTGAGGGTGATGCCTTCGATGAAGCGGCGCTGGGCGGCGAGAAATGCCAGCAGCAGCGGCAGGGTGATGATGAGAGTCGCGGCCATCAGCGCCCCGTAATCGTCGCCTGCTTCCGCAGCGCGGAAATAAAGGAGGCCGAGCGGTGGCGTGGCGCGTTCCATGCCGTTGACGACGATCAGCGGCCAGAACAGATCGTTCCAGTGCGCGACAACCGAAAAGATCGAGAAGGCGGTGATGGCAGGCCAGGCATTGGGTACGATCACTCGCATCACAATGCCTGCCTCTGACATGCCATCGAGGCGAGCGGCGCTGATCAGATCATCCGGCATGGCGCGGAAGAATTGCAGAAACAGGAATATACCGAAGACCGAGATGAAGAACGGTGCGCTGAGGCCAAAATAGCTGTTGAGAACGCCGAGCTGATTGAAGCCGACATAGAAAGGCAGCGCGGTAGCATGGATCGGCACAAGCAGACCGAGCATGACCATCATCATCATGGTGCGCTGGCCGCGAAATTTTAGCTTTGCCATGGCATAGGCGCAGGGAATTGCGACCACGACCTGAATGACCAGAACCAGTGCGCAGACGACCACGCCGTTGAACAGCAAAAGCCCCATCGGCACACGGCTGAATGCCTTGGAAAGATTATCCCAGAGCGCCCAGTTGTGCGGGATCAGCGCCAGGGAGGACGAGAAAATATCCTGCTGCGACTTTGCCGCCGTCGACAGCATGAAGATATAGGGTGCGAGGAAAAGCAGGGCACCCAGTGAAAGAATGCCGAGGCGAAGTGAACGGGCGAAAGACATACCGGATTCCTCAATAGTGGGTGCGGCGGTCCAGCACGCGGAATTGCAACATCATCAGGATCACGAGGACCGCGAGAAAGATCACCGTCATCGCCGAGGCATAGCCGACGCGCAGATAGACGAAGCCTTCCTGATAGATCGTCCAGAGCAACACTTCCGAAGCCTTGTTCGGGCCGCCCTCGGTCAGCGTCTTGACCGTCTCGAACACCTTCACGGCATTGATGATGCTGATCGTCGTGACAAAAAGCGTGGTGGGGCCGAGCAGGGGCCATGTGACCAGTCGGAAGCGTTCCCAGCTGTTTTTCACGCCGTCCACTTCAGCAGCCGAATAGAGTTCTCGCGGGATGGCCGTGAGACCGGCCAGAAACAGCACCATGTTGAAGCCGACGCTCTGCCAGATGCCGATCAATGCGAGGCTGAGCAGCACCGTCTCGCTGGAGCCAAGCCAGTTGGGGCCGGCAATGCCGATCATGCCCAGCATGGCATTGACGGGGCCAAGTGTTGGATGCAGCAGATATTGCCAGACGGTTGCCATGGCGACGAGGAGCGAAGCGACCGGCAGAAAATAGACGGTGCGGAAGAAGGACTTGCCACGAACTTCGCCTTCGATGAGGAGGGCTACGCCGAGACCGAGAAAGACGGAAGCAGGCGCTACGATCGCGGTATAGATGGCGGTGTTCTTCAGCGAGATCAGAAACGTCCGGTCGCTGAAGAGTTCGGCATAGTTTTCCAGTCCAATGAATTCAAAACCGTCATAGCCAAGCTCGAAATTGGTTAGGCTCCAGAAAATGACGGCGGCTGTCGGCAGGAGAATCAGCAATACTGTAAGAATAATGGCCGGAGCTGCCAGTTTCCAGGCCAGCCGTTCTTCGCGGCGACGGGCTTCCTCAGCCGCCGTGCGTGCGCCAATGGCTGTAGAGCTAGAGAGCGTCATATTAGACATGAGCGGCAGCCTTTACCGGTGACGCAAGCTTGACGATATTTCCGGTGGGCTGGCGCAGGCGCAGGCCATCTTCTCCGAAGAGGTAAGCGTTGCTGGCATCGAAATGCAGGCCCACGGGCAGGCCGACGACGATGTCGCGGGCTTCCTCGGGGGAAAGCTTCACGGTGAGGTCGTGCGAAGCGCCGGGAGCTTTGAGATAGACGAGAACTTCCGAGCCGAGAAATTCGATCCGCGAAACCGTGCCCGCTATGCCTGTCTTGTCGTGCGGCTTGAGCTGGAAATGTTCCGGACGAATGCCAATGCGGATAGCGGTGCCGGAATGGGCGGCGACGTCCTGCAGGATGGCACGGCCTGCAAAATGCACCATGCCATTATCGCTGACCAACGCTTCCAGAATATTGATGCGCGGCGTGCCGATGAATTGCGCGACCTCGATATGGCGTGGATCGTTATAGATCGCAATCGGCGTGTCGATCTGGAGCAGTTTGCCGCCCATCATCACCGCTACACGGTCGGCCATGCTGAGTGCTTCGGCCTGGTCGTGGGTAACGTAGATTGTGGGGACACCGGCGCGGCGATGCAGTTCAACGATTTCCGCGCGGGTGTGAACGCGCAGATTGGCATCGAGGTTCGATAGCGGCTCATCCATCAGGAATGCGCCGGGCTGGCGGACGAGCGCGCGGGCAAGGGCGACGCGCTGGCGCTGGCCGCCGGACATCTGGCCCGGCTTGCGGTCGAGCAGATGATCGATCTTGAGGCTCGTTGCGGTTGTCTTGACCTGCTTTTGGATGGCGGCGCGCTTGCTGCGCTGGCCGGGAATGAAAGCGCCGATCATGGGCAGGCGTTCCAATGCGGTTAGATCTCGCATTGCCAGCGGCACCGCGATATTCTGTGCCGTGGTCAGATGGGGATAGAGCGCGTAGGACTGAAACACCATGGCGATGTTCCGATCGGCAGGGTGAGCGCCGGTTATGTTACGCCCTGCCAGCTCCACGCTTCCTTCATCCGCATGGTCGAGACCGGCGAGAATACGCAGCAATGTACTCTTGCCGCAGCCCGACGGGCCAACGAGGGCGATGAATTCACCTTCCGCGGCTTCGATGGAAATGCCATCGAGAATGCGGTTGCCCCCGTAGGATTTGCCGATGTCGCGAAGGACGAGCGTGCTCACTGGCTTGCCTCCTCGGTGACTTTCTCGCCATCGCCGGAGTGGTGGGGATAGACTTCATGCACCACGTCATCGATGACATAGGGCGTCAGCTCATCGATGCGGACGATGCTGCTTGTCGCAACCTCGTCGAGATCGTGAATGGCAGCGCCGAGAATGCGCTCGCCGGGCAGGTCGCGTTCCATTGGCCCGACGATGAAGGCAGCGGCAGGAGCCCAGACATAGTTCGTGCCGAAAGCATCGCCCGACCAGGCACGATGCAGGTGACCGCTGGCATGAAGCCGCACATTATATTGCGCGAAAAGATCATAAAGACGCTGGCGCGGAACAGGGCGAATACCCCAGTAACCGCTGTCGCCTTCTTCCGGGTCGTCCACAAAGAGCGGCTTGTGGGCGAAGACAGCGACGGGCTTGCCATCGCTATTCTTCAATTTGTCTTCGAGCCACTGAAACTGTTCCGCTTCTTCGGCTTCGTCGGAGCCGATGATAAGGCTGTTGAGGCCGATGATGCGCCAGTTGCCGAAGTTTTCCGCCCAGCGATCCGGGCCGATATGGCGGCGCCAGCGCATCAGGCGCTGCGAATTGACCGGCTGACGGCTTTCGGGAAGGTGGCCGATGTCGTGATTGCCCGGAAGGCTGAGAACGCGGGCGGGAAGTTCGTTCAGGCAGGCACGGCAGAACAGAAGGTCGGCCTCCACATCGGCGCCGTCGACTGTAAGGTCGCCGGTATGGATGATGAGATCCGGTTTCTGCTGATCGATCCAGGCAACGAGCGGTTCCCAGTTGCGGTTGAAGTGCGGCTTGATGGGGCTGAGGTGGGTGTCTGTAATCTGAACGATCCGCACGGGTACGCTCCTTCTCGGGTCTGTCTCTTGTCGCAGCACTTTTTCTTGTGCTGCACTCCGCCGAGCGCATTGTGCGCGGCATCTTGCCGGGGCTTTTAGGCGCGTTGTATGACAAGCCCGCTGCACTGCAGTGACAGTTGCATGACATCTGCTTGGAGCGACTCAAAAAGGGTGATTTGCCAAATTTGGAGGCATCGTTGTTTCGCCACTGCTCATGCTTTAGGCGATCAATCTGCACATTATAATATTACGAAGTAATTTGTATCTCCGTAACCTATTGTTTTTGAATTGATTTATGCCCTGATCTAGACATGCGTAAAACGCATAGCTGCATTGCGCTAAAGTTGCATTGCAAAAACAATGGGCAACAGGCATATAAAGATCATCTCAGTGCTGCGTTTCCTCCTCCCATTTGCGCAGGCTGAGTGTTCCCCTCTGGAGGTTTGCCTCAAAGGCACCTTCAAAACTCAAAGCCAGACATTTGTCTGGCTTTTTTTTTTGGCTTTTTGCCGGAGCGCGGATTTTCCCAAAATCTGGATATGAAAAAGGGGCCTTTCGGCCCCTTGGTCATTCTGTGCCTGAAGTGTTTAGCGCAGGCTTGCACAGAAGCGCTGGATGCGGGTGCAGGCTTCTTCAAGCAGCGTATCCGACGTTGCATAGGAAATGCGGAAGTTCGGTCCGAGTCCGAAAGCCGAACCATGAACAACGGCGACGCCTTCAGCTTCCAGCAGTTCGGTGACGAAGTCTTCGTCTGTCTCGATGACCTTGCCAGCTTCCGTCTTCTTGCCGATCAGGTCAGCGCAGGACGGATAGACGTAGAAAGCACCTTCCGGCGTCGGGCACTTGATGCCCTTGGCCTGATTGAGCATTGACACGACCAGATCGCGACGGGCCTGGAAGATCTTCTTGTTTTCCGGGATGAAATCCTGGGTGCCGTTGAGGGCTTCGACTGCGGCCCACTGTGCGATGGAGCAAGCGCCCGAGGTCTGCTGGCCCTGCACCATATCCATGGCCTTGATGAGTTGCAGTGGTCCTGCTGCGTAGCCGATACGCCAGCCGGTCATGGCATAGGCCTTGGAAACGCCGTTCATGGTGAGCGTGCGGTCATAAAGCGAAGGCTCGACCTGAGCAGGCGTCGTGAAGACGAAGTCGCCATAGACCAGATGCTCATACATGTCGTCGGTCAGGATCCAGACATGCGGATGACGAACCAGAACGTCGGTCAGGGACTTGAGTTCTGCTTCCGTGTAAGCCGCGCCGGTCGGGTTCGACGGCGAGTTGAAGATCAGCCACTTGGTCTTCGGCGTGATCGCCTTTTCCAGATCGGCGGCCGTCAGCTTGAAATTGTCTTCGATCTTCGTGTTGATGAAAACCGGGTTGCCGCCGTTGATCGCCACCATTTCCGGATAGCTGACCCAGTAAGGAGCAGGAACGATGACTTCATCGCCGGGGTTCAGCGTTGCCATGAAGGCGTTGAACAGAATCTGCTTGCCACCAGTGCCGACGATGACCTGTTCCGGCTTGTAATCGAGGCCGTTTTCACGCTTGAACTTGGCGACGATGGCCTGACGCAGTTCGGGGATACCGGCAACAGGCGTGTATTTCGTTTCGCCGCGGTTGATCGCGTCGATGGCAGCCTGCTTGATATTCGTGGGCGTGTCGAAGTCGGGCTCGCCCGCACCAAGACCAATCACGTCCTTGCCCTTGGCTTTCAGTTCACGTGCTTTCTGGCTGACCGCGATGGTCGCAGATGGCTTTACACGAGAAAGGGCGTCGGCGAGAAATGCCATGATAGATCTCCATAGATGGCAGGCTCTGTTAACCGGCACCGGGCAGGTCCGGTTTTGCGGGTTTTCTATGTCCCATCGGCGCAGGAAGCGCAACAGATGGATTGTGATTTCATCGGCAATTGCTTGATTTCGCGAAAATGTGTTGCCGAAACGAACAAATCCATCAGCAATGCTGACATATTATCGCAAAGAAACTGATTGGACAGGAGGCGGACGGGCAGAAATATTGCGGCAGAACAGGAGATGACCATGCTGACGCTTTATGAGCACGCCGATTCCGGTAATTGCTACAAACCCCGCCTGCTTCTGGCAAAAATCGGTAGGCCCTTTCGCCATGTCGCGGTCTCCTCGCTTGATGGATCGACGCGCACGCCTGAATATCTGGTCAAGAACCCGAACGGTAAGGTTCCGTTGCTGGAACTGGAAGACGGCCGTTTTCTCGCTGAATCGAATGCCATTCTTCTGCATCTGGCCGAGGGGACGCCCTTTTTGCCGAAAGACGCTTATGAACGCGCACTGGTCTATCAGTGGCTTTTCTTTGAACAATATAGCCACGAACCTTATATCGCAGTACGCCGGGCATTGATGGTTTATCCAGAGCGGTCTCGCGATGCGACAACGGAACGCCTCGCTTCCACGCTGGCCGGCGGCGAAAAGGCGCTGGCCGTGATGGAAACCCAGCTGAAGAAAACGCCGTTCATCGCGGGTGACAATTATACGGTGGCCGATATCGCGCTCTATGCCTACACGCATCAAGCGCATCTGGGTGGTTTCAATATGCGGCACTATCCCGCTGTGCGTGAATGGTTGCAGCGCGTGGCCAGCGACAAGGGGCATGTGCCGATCGACTGGCTGCCGTGAAGTCCTATTCCACCATCAGGTCGCGCAAGCTGCGCGTGGCCATGACCTTGTAGGCGTCTATCAGCGCATGGCATTCGTTTTCCGAAACCTCGACCGCGATGCGCATGGTGGATTCGCCAAAATGCATCAGCAGGAAGGCGGTTTCGTCGAGTTGCGCCGGCAGCTTGCCGGGGGCGATCCGGCGGATCGTATCGGCCAGCAGCTGGCCGTTCTGCCTGCTTTCGGCAATTTCCAGTTTTGACAGAGACTTGTCTGTCTGGGTCGCCGACCAGATGTCGCGCATCGCCGGTTCCAGCCGCATCAGGGTCAGATATTCATCGATCAGTGCATTGAAGGCGACGATCAACTCGTCAGCCGAACTGGCTGCTGCAAGCCCTTCCGCGATGCACTGGCGCGATTGCGCATTGCAGCTTTCAAACAGGTAGCGGATCAGGGCGCTTTTATCGGGAAAATACTGATAGAGCGCGCCGATGGAGATACCGGCCTGCTGGGCGATTTCACTCATCTTGAGGCTGTCGCTGCCCTTGGCGGCGATCAGCGCCGTGGCGCATTCAGCGATGCGTCGAATCTTTTCCTGTGCGCGGCTCTGGCTGGGCGTGCGGCGCAGGATCGGTGCGCTGGTTGTCTCTGCTTGCTTGGCGGAATTCTGCTTCATGACCGACTCACAATTTTTCTCTCTTGACAGAATATGAGGATTACTCACATATTGCAAATATGAGGGTTACTCATATTTTGGGAGAAGGAAGATGAATACGTATCCTGACGATCGTTATCTGGTGATTGGTGCTACCGGCAAAACCGGCAGGCGCGTCGCGGAAAAGTTGCGGCAGAAGGGGCTTTCAGTTCGGGCCGTATCGCGGAGCACCGAGATTCCCTTTGACTGGAACAGCCAGTCCACCTGGGCTGCGGCGCTTGACGGTATCGACAGCGCCTATGTGACATACCAGCCGGATATTGCCTTGCCGGGCGCCGTTGATGTCATCCGCGCATTTCTTTCGGCGGCAAAGAAGGCAGGTGTGAAGCATGTCGCGCTTCTATCCGGGCGGGGTGAGGAGGAGGCGGAAGCTGCAGAACAGGTTCTGCAGGCGTCCGGGCTGGACTGGACCGTGTTGCGCGCCAGCTGGTTCATGCAGAATTTCAGCGAAAACTACATGCGGGACGAGTTGCTTTCAGGCTCGCTGACCTTGCCGGTCGGACCGACCAAAGAACCTTTTATCGATGCCGACGACATTGCGGATGTGGCGGTTGCCGCGCTGACCGAAGCGGGGCATCGCAACCGGCTCTATGAGCTGACCGGGCCGGAACTGTTCAGCTTCAACGAGGCTGTGAGCGAAATCGCCGGAGCGACAGGTCGAAAGCTGTCGTTTCATCCGGTCTCATTCGCCGATTATGAGGCTGCATTGCGTGAACAGGCATTGCCGGAAGATGTCATCACGCTTTTGCGCTATCTTTTCACCGAACTTTTCGATGGCCGCAACGCCAATGTGGCGCATGGCGTGGAGGAAGCCCTTGGGCGAAAGCCGCGCCGGTTTGCGGATTTTGCGCGCAAGGCTGCCGTTGAAGGCATATGGGAGGGATAATCATGACAATGAGTTTTCAATTGCTTGTTCTGCTGACAGCATGGGGAAGCGCGATTACCGGTGGCATTTTCTATGCGTTTTCAAGTTTCGTGATGGCCGCGCTGGCGCGCATTCCGGCCAATGCGGGCATAACGGCTATGCAGTCGATCAACATCACCGTCATTAATGGCACGTTCTTTGCCGTCTTCTTTGGCACGGCATTGTTGTGTCTGGCGATTATCGTACTGGGATTGATGGGCTTCGGAGGCTTGTCGAAATGGACGATGATCGGTGCTGCCGTCTATCTCGTCGGCACTATTGGCGTCACGATGGCTTTGAATGTGCCGCTGAACAACCAGCTTGCCGTGATGGATGCCAATGCCGCCGCTTCGCCGGATGTCTGGCTCGCTTATGTACGCGACTGGACCATATGGAATCACGTTCGCACCGTCGCGGCGCTGATCGCGGCCTTGATTCTGGGTGCAAGCGCGCTGGCGAGAGGCTGAGTAAGGCAGGCAAATAAAAAAGGCGGGCCCGAAGACCCGCCTTTTCTCTGCCTTGCGGCAAAACTTATGCTGCGACCAGATTGTCGGCAGACGAACGGCCCGAACGACGGTCCTGTACGATTTCGTACGAAACCTTCTGGCCTTCATCGAGCGTGGCCAGACCAGCGCGCTGAACGGCGGAGATGTGAACGAAAACGTCCGTGCCGCCCTGATCAGGCTGAATGAAGCCGAAGCCCTTGGTCGTGTTGAACCACTTAACTGTTCCCGTAGCCATGGGAAATTCCTTTGTAACATTAGTAGTAGAGTAGTCCGTATGCTTCGCACACGTCCCTGTGAATCGAATTTATGGACAGGAGATCGTCAGGAAGCACGGCGGGCCGCACGGGTCGCAAAGTCACTTGACCGAAAAATCGATGCGCTAACTATATGCGACAAATTTGACCAATACAAGACAGCTAGAATGCTAGCTAGAAACTGATTTTACTCAGGCTTTCTGCCATGCCCAGCCCGAGCCGGTTTTGCGCACTCAAACGGTCGAGCCAGAACAGCCGCAACAGAATCGGGGCGCTGCCATCGCATGGCGTCATTTCATAATGGTCCCAGGTTTCAGGCGTGGCCCGTCTCAATTGCAAATGAAAGCAGTGGCGGCGGTGAAGCTCGGTCCGTCCCCGTTCGGGATAATCATAATCGATAGTTTCGAGATGGATCATGCCGTCGTTGTAGAAAAGCCCTGTTTCTTCGGCGAATTCGCGATAGGCGGCCGCGAGAATATCTTCTCCTGCATCGACCGTACCACCCGGCACCTGAAGCGGCGTTTCAGGAAAATCCGGTTCTTCAAAAACCAGAAGGCGGCCGTTCCAAGTTGCACAAATGAGCACTTTGTTGATGGGCTGAATTGTAATGGCCATGGAATTTTCCGGTAGGGTTGGAGCGCAGGCCATGATTACAGCGGACGGTTTTTTCCTAAACCCGCATATTGTTGTGGGCCATTATAGCTGGTTTGCCGGAAAAGCGTGCTGATCTCCTATCTTTGACTTCCGCATGACGTACATAATGCGCATGTTGCAAACATATCTGCAAAATTGAGCGGGCGGATTGGCAGCGAGGCAGGACATGACGTCTGAACCAGATAAGGACAAGACGAAGCAGAGCGCGCCAAAAAAGGAGCGCCGCCGCAGAAAGCCCAGGCGCAGCGTTACCGAGCGCTTGCGCAAGAGTTCGGCGAAGTTGATCGGCGGTGCTCCTTCGCGTGACGGGACCGATCTTTTCTCCCAGGTCTCGATGATGGTCGGGGCTTTTATGATCTCGCCCGTGCGCAATACGCTGATTGCGCTCGGCACCGGCATTTTCGTTCTTGTCGTGCTGATCGCCGTCGGGCAGGTCGCCATCAACCGCTGGAACGAACCTTTCTACGATGCGCTCTCCCGTCGGGATCTACAGGCTTTCTTTCACCAGCTGATGGTTTTTTTCGGGATCGCGGGCAGCCTGCTTGTGCTCAACGTATCGCAAACCTGGCTCAATCAGATGTTTGCACTCAAGATGCGTGAGGGATTGGCGCGTGATCTGGTGGGCCAATGGCTCGTACCGGGCCGGGCATTTCGTCTCGCCAATGCGGGTGAAATTGGCATTAATCCTGATCAGCGCCTGCATGAAGATGCACGTCACCTCGCGGAAACTTCGTGCAATCTTGGCATAAATCTTCTTCAGTCGACCGTCATTCTGGTGAGTTTCGTCGGTGTTCTATGGTCGCTGTCGAGTGGCTTTGTGTTTCATGTCGCGGGCTACAGTTTTTCGATTCCCGGCTATATGGTCTGGGCGGTCATCATCTATGCGGCTTCCGCTTCGTGGCTGACATGGATCGTCGGGCGCAGTCTGGTTAATATCAATGCTAATCGCTATGCGCGAGAAGCGGATTTCCGCGCATCGCTGATGCGGGTCAACGAACATCTGGATGCCGTCACCCTGTCGCGTGGCGAAGGGGATGAGAGACGCCGCCTTGATCTGGATATCGATGCAGTGTTGGGTGCGATTCGCAAGATCGTTTCCGCCACGACGCGGCTTACATGGGTGACCGCCGGTTACGGCTGGCTGACAATCGTTGCGCCGATCCTCGTGGCGGCGCCGGTCTATTTCTCCGGTGGGCTGACCTTCGGTGGCCTGATGATGGCCGTCGGCGCGTTTACGCAGGTGCACAATTCGCTGCGCTGGTTTGTCGATAATTTCGGGGCGATTGCGGACTGGCGGGCGACGCTGCTGCGCGTCGCGAGCTTCCGGCAGGCGGTGCTGCGTATGGACGAACTCGGCCATCTGGACCGGCAGATTGATCTTGCGACGAATGATAATGACAGGCTGACACTGGACGGCGTTTCCATCGCCGCTCCCGATCTGTGCCTGAAGCTTTCCCGCAAGGCCTTTTCGGTAAAGCCCGGCGAGCGGGTGCTAGTTACGGGTGGAACCGAGACGCAGAGAACGCTCTTGTTCCGCGCATTGGGCGGGCTTTGGCCGTGGGGCGAGGGGCGGATCGGTATGCCCGCAGGCGATGGTGTCGCCTTCATGCCGCGCGCACCTTATTTTCCACCCGGCAACCTCAAGGGTGTGATTGTCTATCCGCTTGATATCAAGAAGTTTTCGGAAGAGGACTTGGAGAATGTGCTGCGGCGGGCCGGGCTTGAACGGCTTTCCACGAGCCTTGATCGCGTTGCGCGCTGGGATCGTGTTCTTACCGACGATGAGCGCCAATGTATCGCTTTCGCCCGCCTGATCCTGCAGAAGCCCGAGTGGATCGTCATCGATGGCGCGCTCGACGGCCTTGATGCCGAAGCCTACGACCGGATTCGCGACATGCTGAACAGTGAACTGAAAGACGCTGCCGTCATTCATCTCGGCAAGCCGCATCTGCACGACGGGCTTTTCACGCAGCAAGTCAATCTGGAAGACGATCCTTCCGGAAAACCTCTGGAATTGCCGGCCTTGAAAACCGCATGAAAAAGCCGCCGGTCACCCGGCGGCTTTTTGCATCGATATCGACGTGATTAGCGGAAGTAGTCCTGCAGCGGGCGAACTTCCAGCGATCCGGCCTTAAGGGCGGCGATGGCTTCGGCGGCGGCTTCCGCTCCGGCCATGGTCGTGTAGTAAGGCAGCTTCTGCATCAGCGTTGCGCGGCGGATCGACTTGCTATCGGAAACTGCGCTGGCGCTGTCCGTGGTGTTGAAGACGAGATGGATCTGGCGATTGCGAATCGCATCTTCCACATGCGGACGGCCTTCGATGACCTTGTTGATCTTGGTCGACTCGACGCCGTTGGCTTCGAGGAACTTCTGCGTTCCGCCGGTTGCCATGACCTTGAAGCCGATGCTTGCCAGCAGGCGGACCGGGCCGAGCACGCGTTCCTTGTCTTCGTCGCGAACAGAAACGAAGACCGTACCTTCACGCGGCAGTTCCACACCTGCGCCAAGCTGTGCCTTCGCGAAAGCCAGCGCATAGTCGTAATCGAGGCCCATGACTTCGCCGGTCGAGCGCATTTCCGGTCCAAGCAGCGTATCGACGCCGGGGAAACGAGCGAACGGGAACACGGCTTCCTTGACTGCGATATGTGGGCGGGAAGGTGTCTTCGGCTTGCCGCCATAGGCGCCGAGTGCGGCTTCCAGGCTTTCACCAGCCATGACGCGGGCTGCAACCTTGGCGATCGGGGTGCCGACCGTCTTGGCGACGAACGGAACCGTACGCGATGCACGCGGGTTGACTTCGAGAATGAAGATTTCGCCGTCCTTGATGGCGAACTGGACGTTCATCAAGCCGCCGACATGAAGCGCCTTGGCAAGCGCTGCCGTCTGGCGTTCCAGTTCGGCAACGATTTCAGGCGAAAGCGTATGCACCGGCAGCGAGCAGGCAGAGTCACCGGAATGAATGCCGGCTTCCTCGATATGCTCCATGATACCGGCGACAAAGCTGTCCTTGCCGTCGCACAGGCAGTCGACGTCCACTTCGATGGCTTCGGTCAGGTAGGTGTCGAACAGAAGCGGGTTCTTGCCGAGCAGCGTGTTGATCTGGCCGGTTTTGTCGTTCGGATACTTGGCCTTGATGTCTTCCGGGACCAGTTCCGGCACGGTGTCGAGCAGATAGTTCTGCAAGGAACGTTCATCATGGATGATCTGCATGGCGCGGCCACCCAGAACATAGGACGGGCGCACGACAAGCGGGAAGCCCAGATCGGCGGCGACGAGGCGGGCCTGTTCGACCGAATAGGCGATACCGTTCTTCGGCTGGTTGAGATCGAGCTTGATGAGAAGCTTCTGGAACCGGTCGCGATCTTCCGCAAGGTCGATGGCGTCAGGCGACGTGCCGAGGATCGGGATGCCGGCCTTTTCAAGCGCATTGGCGAGCTTGAGCGGGGTCTGGCCGCCAAACTGCACGATAACGCCGTGAAGTGTGCCCTTCTCCTGTTCAACGCGCAGGATTTCCAGCACGTCTTCTGCAGTCAGCGGTTCGAAATAGAGGCGGTCCGACGTATCATAGTCGGTTGAAACCGTTTCCGGGTTGCAGTTGATCATGATGGCTTCGTAATCGGCATCATTGAGCGCGAAAGCCGCATGGCAGCAGCAATAATCGAACTCGATGCCCTGACCGATACGGTTCGGACCGCCGCCGAGGATGACGACTTTCTTGCGATCTGAGACTTCGGCTTCCGAGCGTGGCTGGCCGACAAATGGCGTTTCATAAGTCGAGTACATGTAGGCGGTCGGCGAAGCGAATTCGGCAGCGCAGGTGTCGATGCGCTTATAGACCGGATGCACGTCGAGCTCGCCACGCAGTTTGGCCACGTCTTCCGCGTCCTTGCCGGTCAGGCTTGCGAGGCGTGCGTCGGAGAAGCCCATGGACTTCAACATGCGCAGGTTTTCAGCGTCCTGCGGCAGGCCGTGTTCGCGGATGCGCTCTTCGGTCTTCACAATGGCTTCGATCTGCTCGAGGAACCAAGGGTCGATCTTCGATGCGTCGTGCACCTGCTCGGTGGTCAGGCCGAGACGCATTGCCTGCGCGACCATGCGCAGACGATCCGGCGTCGGCGTGCCGATGGCAGCGCGGATAGCGTTCTTTTCGTCGCCTTCCTCGATGTTTGGAATGGCGATTTCATCGAGACCCGTCAGGCCGGTTTCCAGACCGCGCAGTGCCTTCTGCAAGCTTTCCTGGAAAGTACGGCCAATGGCCATGACTTCACCGACCGACTTCATGGCAGTGGTCAGGATCGGCGAGGAACCTGGGAACTTCTCGAAAGCAAAACGCGGGATCTTGGTGACCACATAGTCGATCGACGGTTCGAACGAGGCAGGCGTCGCACCGCCGGTAATGTCGTTATCCAGCTCATCGAGCGTGTAGCCGACGGCGAGCTTGGCCGCAACCTTTGCAATCGGGAAGCCGGTCGCCTTGGAAGCGAGCGCCGAAGAACGCGACACGCGCGGGTTCATTTCAATGACGATCATACGGCCATTGGCCGGGTTGATCGCGAACTGCACGTTGGAGCCACCGGTTTCGACGCCGATCTCGCGCAGCACCGCAATCGAGGCGTTACGCATGATCTGGTATTCTTTGTCGGTCAGCGTCAGCGCGGGCGCAACGGTGATTGAGTCGCCGGTGTGAACGCCCATCGGATCGAGGTTTTCAATCGAGCAGATGATGATGCAGTTGTCCGCCTTGTCGCGGACGACTTCCATTTCATATTCTTTCCAGCCAAGAACCGACTCTTCGATCAGAACTTCAGTCGTCGGCGATGCATCCAGACCGCGCTCAATGATTTCGAAGAATTCCTGGCGGTTATAGGCAATGCCGCCGCCCGTACCGCCGAGCGTGAAGCTTGGGCGGATAATGGCAGGCAGGCCAACCACATCAAGCGCCTGCGCCGCTTTGGCGAGCGCGTGCGTCATGTAACGCTGCTTGCGTTCGACTTCGCCGAGCTGCCACTCGGTTTCAAGCTTGTCGAGAGCCTTGTCCAGCTCGTCACCCGAAAACTGAGCCTTGACTTCGGCGCGCTTTGCTTCGTGACGCTTGCGGTCCTCGTCCTTGATTTCGGTGGCGTTTGCGAGCCTGGATTCCGGCGTATCGAGGCCGATCTTTTCCATGGCTTCACGGAAGAGCGCGCGATCTTCCGCCTTGTCGATGGCTTCTGCATTCGCGCCGATCATCTCGACATTGTAGCGCTCCAGCACGCCCATACGGCGCAGCGACAATGCGGTGTTCAGTGCGGTCTGGCCGCCCATGGTCGGCAGCAGCGCGTCCGGGCGTTCCTTGGCGATGATCTTGGCGACCACTTCAGGCGTGATCGGTTCGATATAGGTCGCATCCGCCAGATCGGGATCGGTCATGATCGTGGCCGGGTTGGAGTTGACGAGGATGATCCGGTAGCCTTCCTCTTTCAACGCCTTGCAGGCTTGTGTGCCCGAATAGTCGAATTCACAAGCCTGGCCGATGACAATGGGGCCCGCGCCGATAATCAGGATCGATTTGATATCTGTACGTTTCGGCATGGGCGCTCGTCCTATCTTCCTCGCGCGCATGATCTTGTCCGAAAACCGGTTCCCATTTTTCGGGATCATGCTCTTGTTTTAAGCATGTCTTGGTCTCGAAACCGCTTCCCACTTTCGAGAGACATGCTGCTTAGCCTGCCAGAAAAGCCCGCACGGTTTTCCGGCGGGTTGGCAGCGTATGAATTCTGTGGGCTAAGCGGGCCTTATAGGCAATCATTTCGATAAGCGGAACCCCACAAATCGTTTTATTTCAAAGAAAGTGCGGGCATTCACGATAATTCTTGCCCGCCTCACGCTTTCTCTAAGGATGTTATAACCGAACTGCAGCCTTCGCGGGCCGTTCAGGCTTCTGCCTGAGCGACCTTCAGAGACGGCTTCTTGCGCTTTGTGAGCATATGGCCGAGCCTGTTCGACGGTAGTTCGATCAGGCGGTAGGAAATCTTTGCTGCGATGATCGCGCCAATCACGATGGCAGCCATGCCGGCGATTTCAAGCGTGGGACCGAGGTTCAGCTTGCGCATCACCGCCCAGCCGAAACCGACCACGAACATATGGGTCAGGTAGAGCGAATAGGAAGTTGCACCAAGATCGACAAAGAAATTGTCTCGCAGGTCGCCGAGCCAACGTTCGATGCCCAATGCACCGACAACCAGCAATACAGCCGCGCTGCACATGATCAGATAGGTGGAGAAGTTGTTGAACGCGACCAGTGGGGTGGAAAAGGTGCCGTAGAGCGCTGCTATGGCGAGGATGCCGATTCCGGCCAGTGCGATAGGGGGCATTCTTTCCCACAGGCGATGCTTTTCCGCTTCGGCCAGCCACATGCCGCACATGAATCAGCAGGTTCTTGTGTAGATAGAACGCTGCGATGCTCGCCGATGGTTCGACGAAGAAGCTTCCGATGACACATGCGCCGAAGATGCCTGTCAGCAAGATCGTACGCTGCAAGGCATTTTTGCACCACCAGAACAAGGCGAACACGAGATAGAAAAACAATTCGTAGTTCAGCGACCAGCCGAGTTTGAAGAGCGGGCGCCAATCGCTTGGGTCGCCCGGTGTGGCGGCGGGTATGAAAAACAGCGATTTGATGAAATAGGCTACTTCCGGAACCGTCGTCTTGAATAGTGAAGGCAGATAGAGCGCGCAGAAGAAAACCGTGATCGTGCAGAGCCAGTAAAGCGGCACGATGCGGAAAACGCGGCGTAGCAGAAAGTCACCGGGCCTGAACGGACCGTCGGCATTGACATAAGCAATGATGAAACCGCTGATGACGAAGAACAGTTGAACGCCGAAAACGCCCAGCATCGTTATGGCATTGTTCGTTTCTGCGCGCGGATGCTCAATCGTATGAGCGATCAGGACGGCCGTTGCCGCAAGACCGCGCAAAATCTGGATCGAATAAAGCTGCTTTCGGTTTTGCATCGCCTATGCCCCCATTGACGGTACACGCTGTAACGAGTGCCGAGCATTTCCGCAATTGCTAGCGTATAGATTGTGAGGCACAGGTAGTTGCCGAAAGCACTTATGCTTTCTCTATGGATGTTATAACCGAACCAAAGCGCTCACGGGCCGATTTCTGGCTTGCGCGGCTGACTGGCAGCAGGTCGCCGTCATTTGTCAGCAGGCTGAAACCGCCATTGGCTTTGCGCAATCCCGCGACATGCCGGTCGGCAATCCAGTGCGAGCGATGTATCTGAAGTCCGCTCGTCGCGCCAACCTCTTTCACAGCATCGGAAAAGCGCAGAAGAACGAGTTCCTGCCCCCGACTGGTGACCACCCGTGTGTAGTGATCTTCTGCGGTGAGACGCAGGATCGCACCCCGATTATCCGGTTTCAGCCGGGCCAGCAATGGAGGTGACGACTCAGAAATATTTCTCGGCACGGCTTCCAGATCATGACGCAGCGTCATATAGGCCAGAATGCAGAACAGGGCACTGAGTGGCAGCGCAATGACGGCATTGGCAAGGATGGCTGCAGTCGTCGGCGCTCTGCCGGAAAATCCCCAGTCGATGAATGCAACCCAAAGCCCGATCGGCAGGGCGGCCACAACTGCTCCGGTCATCATGCGGGCAAAGGCGTGTCTTGCGACAGGTTCAAGGAAAGCATCAGCCAGGACGGAAAAGATAATTGCCGTAGTCCATCCGGCAAACTGGACCGAGAGCCAATAAAAGAAGCGAACCGCCACCGGCATGGACAGGTCCGTTCCGAAGGGGCCGGTAATAGTGAAGATCAGGACGACGATGATGAAGGTGCCCCAGAGGCGTGGCGCACGAAGAATGGTCGACAATTCACGAAGCGCGAATTGCAACAGGCCGCCGTTCACGAAGTTTTCCTGCATTTGACGCCGTTTCGATTGAGACGAGCGCAGTCTTGTTGAAAGCGAAAGGAAATTCAACAGGAACCCTGCGATGAACTTCGAACCACTTCTTCATGCGCCGCTCGCCATTCAAATTCACGTTGCGGCTGTCTTGCCAGCTGCAATCATCGGCCTTGTCATCTTCATGCGCCGCAAAGGCACCAGATCGCACAAAGTGCTCGGACGGCTTTGGGTGATGCTGATGATCGTGACCGCAATCTCCAGCTTCTTCATTCATCAGATCAATCTCGTCGCCGGGTTCAGTCCCATACATGTCCTTTCGATACTGGTGCTGTTGGGGTGCGCGCGCGCTGTCGCGGCGGCCCGGAGGGGGCAGATCGAGATGCATCTTCGAATCATCAAAAGCGTCTATCTGGGCGGTATTCTCGGTGCAGGTTTCTTCGCCTTTATGCCCGGGCGCATCATGAATGAAGTCGCCTTTCCCCATGGCTTGAAGTCACCATTTCTCGTGGCATGTCTTCTGATGGCGCTTGTTGCAGCAGCTTTTGCCCGTCGAAGCAGAAGAGGCTTTCCTGTGTCCAAACTATTGCGAAAGAGTCTTCGTTTGTGATTGACGCTGCCATTTACTTTTTATGTTGCCGTGCCAACTCTTTATGCGACAATCGCAGGTATAGTTTGGTGCTGCTTCGTTGAGGGCGGCACGGTGCAGGGGAGTTGGTCAATGCGCTGGCAAGGCCGTAGGCAAAGTGACAATGTGGAAGATCAGCGCGGAGCGCAGGACGGTGGCATAGGCGGTGGCTTCGGTCGTGGTGGTGGCCTTGGCGGGCCCGGTTTTCGAATCGTTCGCGGCGGCGGCATTTCCGGCATTCTCATTCTGGTGGTGATGTTCTTCGTGCTGCGTGCGGTTGGTATCGATCCGCTGCCGATCCTGTTCGGGGATGGCAGCATGGGGCCGAGCGTAACCCAGCAGGCTGGACAATCCGGACGGACCGCTGCCGAGGGTGGCGCTGTTGCCAATGACGAGACAACGCAGTTCGCCCGTACGGTTCTGGCTGAGACGGAAGACGTCTGGAGCGGCATTTTCAAGTCGCGTGGCCAGACCTATACGCCGCCGACGATGGTGCTGTTTTCCGGGCAGGTTCGTTCGGCCTGCGGTTTTGCTTCCGCTGCATCCGGGCCGTTTTATTGCCCCGGCGATCGCAAGCTCTACATCGATCTGAGTTTCTATAAGGAACTGGCAAACCGTTTCGGCGCTTCCGGCGATTTCGCCCAAGCCTATGTCCTGGCGCACGAAGTCGGACACCATGTCCAGAATCTTCTGGGCATTCTGCCGAAATTCAACCAGATGCGCCAGCAGATGAGCGAAGCTCAGGCCAACCAGATGTCGGTTCGCGTCGAGCTTCAGGCCGATTGCTTCGCTGGTGTGTGGGGTTACTACACGGAGCAGAAGGGTATTCTGGAAACAGGCGATCTTGAAGAGGCCTTGAACGCGGCGCACCAGATTGGTGATGACACGCTGCAGCGCCGAAGTCAGGGTTATGTCGTGCCGGAAAGCTTCAACCACGGCACCTCCGCCCAGCGCGCCAAGTGGTTCCAGCGCGGTTTCGATAGCGGCAAGTTGGAATCATGCGATACGTTTAGCGGCGACGTTTAAAATCGTTCTGCTACTGTAGAAAAAGGCGGTTTCTACCGCCTTTTTCTTTATGCGGGAAAAACACTCATTCTTTTTGTCGAAAGCCTGCAATATTCGTCTTGTCGCGAAATAATTTTCCAGATAAATGCTTCCGTACCGGCGCGGCCTTTTTCCGATTTACAAGCGTGACGCTCAGTTTTGAGCGGCGATGGCGCGCGAGTTCTCCAATTAACACGATTTATGAATGTTCCACTCGGTCTGTCGTGGAGCATATTTCAGGTGTCCCATGCATGATCCCCAGTTTGTACGGCGGGGCTTGTTACTCGTCTTTATGACACTGTTCCTCGACATTATCGGCATTGCGATCATCATGCCGGTTCTGCCGACTTTTCTCGAAGAGCTGACCGGCGCGGATATCAGCACTGCGGCCGTCGATGGTGGCTGGCTTTTGCTGGTCTATGCCGGGATGCAGTTCCTCTTCGCCCCGATGATCGGCAATCTGAGCGACCGTTTCGGGCGGCGCCCGGTTCTGCTGGCCTCGATCTTCACCTTCGCGCTCGACAACCTGATCTGCGCGCTCGCAGTCTCCTACTGGATGCTGTTTGTCGGCCGTGTGCTGGCAGGTATCAGCGGAGCGAGCTTTGCAACGGCATCAGCCTATATCGCCGATGTCAGCGATGACAGCAATCGTGCGCGCAATTTCGGCCTGATCGGCATTGCCTTCGGTGTCGGTTTCGCACTCGGCCCTGTTCTGGGCGGCTTGCTGGGTGAATTCGGTCCGCGCGTTCCGTTCTATGGAGCGGCGTTCCTGTCTTTCATCAACTTCATCCTCGCCTATTTCCTGCTGCCGGAGACGTTGAAGCGCGAAAACCGGCGCACGTTCCAGATCGCCCGCGCCAATCCGCTGGGCGCACTCAAGCAGATGCGAAACTATCCCGGCATCGGCTGGGTGGTTCTGGTCTTCTTCCTGTTCTGGTTGGCCCACGCCGTCTATCCGTCCGTCTGGTCCTTCGTCGGTGCTTATCGCTATAACTGGAGCGAAGCCCAGATCGGTCTGTCGCTCGGGCTCTTCGGTATCGGGGCCGCATTCGTGATGGCGCTGGTTCTGCCACGGGTTCTGCCAGTGCTCGGCGAGCGGCGCACGGCGATCACTGGTGTGCTGTTCTCCTGTCTGGGCATGATCGGCTACGCCATCGCATGGGAAGGCTGGATGGTTTATGCAGTCATCTTTCTGACGGCGCTGGAAGGTCTGGCCGATCCGCCGCTACGCAGTATTGCGGCGGGCAAGGTTCCTCCGTCGGCGCAAGGCGAGTTGCAGGGCGCGCTGACGAGCGTGTCGAGCATTACGACCATCATCGGCCCGCTTATCTTTACGCAGCTTTTCGCCGTGTTCACCGGTATGAATGCGCCGTTCGTCTTTGCGGGCATGCCCTATGCCGTCGGTGCCGGGCTGGTCTTTTTGGCGCTGGTCATCGTGGTGGCGCGGGTACGCCCGACGCCATCGGCAAAGCTGTCAGAGGTTTGATCGATACGGAAAACGAAAAGGCCGGAGTTTTTACTCCGGCCTTTTATTTTGATAACTCATGCGGCGGGTTTATGCAGCCTGTTCGCGCTCGGGAAGCGGCGTTTCGCCCTTATTTTCGCGGATCAGGTTGATGAAGCGGCGGAACAGATAGTGCGAATCCTGCGGGCCGGGCGATGCTTCCGGATGGTGCTGCACCGAGAATACTGGCTTGCCGACGACGCGCAGGCCGCAATTAGTGCCGTCGAAGAGCGATACATGCGTTTCCTCGACATTTTCTGGCAGCGAGTCTGAATCGACCGCGAAGCCGTGGTTCATCGATACGATCTCGACCTTGCCGGTCGTGTAGTCCTTTACCGGATGGTTGGCGCCGTGATGGCCCTGATGCATCTTCTCGGTGCGTCCGCCGAGCGCGAGCGCCAGCATCTGGTGGCCGAGACAGATGCCGAAGACCGGAAGATCGGTTTCGACAAGCTTCTTGATGGTTGGCACGGCATATTCGCCGGTCGCTGCCGGATCGCCGGGGCCGTTGGACAGGAAGACGCCATCCGGGTTGTGGGCTAGAACGTCTTCAGCCGTAGCCGTTGCAGGCAGCACGGTGACCTTTGCGCCGAGGCCGGTGAGGAGGCGCAGAATGTTACGCTTCACGCCGAAGTCGAGCGCCACTACGTGATATTCCGGGGCGTCCTGTTCACCATAGCCGTCTGCGAGAGTCCATGGCGTTTCCTTCCATGTGAGGCTCTGGCCAACCGTGACGTCCTTGGCAAGATCGAGATTTTCAAGACCGCTCCAGGCGGCAGCGCGCGCCTTGAGTGCGTCGAGGTCGAACTTGCCGCTTGGATCATGCGCGATGACAGCGTTCTGTGCGCCGCGCTCGCGGATAAGCGAGGTTAGCGCACGCGTATCGATACCAGCAAGCGCAATGATGCCGCGATGCTTCAGCCAGGCGTCCAGATCTTCCGTTGCGCGGAAATTCGACGGCGACGTGATGTCCGCCTTGAAGATCGCGCCGACCGCGCCGTGCCGATTGGCTGGCGTCAGGTCTTCAACGTCTTCGGCATTGGTGCCAACATTGCCGATATGCGGGAAAGTGAACGTCACGATCTGACCGGCGTAGGATGGGTCGGTCAGAATTTCTTCGTAACCGGTCAACGCCGTGTTGAACACGACTTCGGCTTCGACCGCGCCGATTGCGCCGAGGCCCTTGCCTTCGATCACGGTTCCATCGGCGAGTACGAGGACGGCGGTTCGCTTTTCAACAGTCCAGGGTGCTGTTTTCGGTGTGGTTTCTGTCATGGTCTGCACTCCTGTTTCGCCAGCGTGTTATTTCATTACCAGTTCGTACGGCACGCATCCGTGTTTCAACCTGCCACCGGTAAGGTAGCTTGAAAGATGGAGCGTCAAGGGTCATATATGCGCCAAAAGGCAGCGGGGATTTGAAACCTCCCGCCGCGAGCACGTGCCGATGTCCTGCTAAGCCTTGAGCAATAGAGAAACTTGAAGGCCGGGTCAATCGTCCGAAGCCATGCTTTCCTGAAATAATGACGATAATCGTCGTATTATTATTTCTCGGGATGGTGGTTCGGACAGCTCGGCGTTTCTATTCGCCTGTTGTATAGATGCAGGAAACGAACAACACAGAACTTACACCGTCAGGAGAGACGTTATGCTTCGCCAGGAGATTTCCCAGGCCCTCACGACCGCGCTGAAAGCACAGGAGAAGCGTCGCATGTCGACGCTGCGTTTGATCCTGGCTGCGGTAAAGGACCGAGATATCGCCAACCGTACCGCCGGCAAGGACCCGGTCGGGGACGAAGAATTGCTGGGTATTCTCGGCAAGATGGTCAAGCAGCGCGAAGAATCCGCCCGTATCTATGAAGAAGGCAGCCGCCTTGAACTCGCGGAAGCCGAGCGCGAGGAAATCACGATCATTTCCGAGTTTCTGCCACAGCAGATGACCGAGGATGAAGTCAAGCAGGCCTGCGCGGATGTGATTGCGGAAATCGGCGCTCAGGGCCTGCGCGACATGGGCAAGTGCATGGCTGTTCTTAAAGAGCGCTATGCAGGCAAGATGGATTTCACCAAGGCCAGCGCCATCGTGAAATCGCTTCTGCAGTGAAAGCGTCAGGCATAAGCGCCTTTTGCTTTATGTTTCAGCCTCCGCTCTGGCGGGGGCTTTTTCTTATGCTATGCATGACAAGGATTAATCGATGACCGGATGTGGACCGATGAAAACAGCCTTGCTTGTCATAGACGTTCAAAACGACATTGTGGCGGGGACTGGCACGCCGGAACGGCAGCCTGCTATCGACCATGCCCTCGATGAGATTGTCATCAGACTGCGCGATCTGCGGGAGAAAGCGCGTCAGGCCGGCGTTCCGGTCATCATGGTGCAGCATGATGGCGGTCCGGGCGACGAGCTTGAAAAAGGCATAGTCGGTTGGGAAATCCGCGAAGAACTTGCTTTAAGACCGGGAGATACCCTCGTTGAGAAGCGCAGCTGCGACTCTTTCCATGAGACGGACCTTCAGGCTCTTTTGCAAAGGCTGGATATTTCGCATCTCGTCATCGGTGGTTGTCAGACACAATATTGCATCGACACGACCGTCCGGCGCGCCGTTTCTCTCGGCTATGACGTCACCCTGATCGGGGACGCGCATACCACGGGCGACACCGCCAGCCTGCAATTTGCGGATATCGTTGCGCATCACAATGAAACGTTGAATGGCTTCAAGGCTGGAAATGCCCGTGTTCGGGTCCGCCCTGCTGCGGATATTTCCTTTTGATATTCAACGTCATGCGGCAACGGGTGTGTACCCGCCGCCGCGTGGTCTGATTTCAGCTCTGCTTGACGGTCTTGAGTCGCGTATCGCTGAGGAGGCCCTGTTCTTCGAGGACGGGATAGGCCATTGAGGCGAGCAGCGAGTTGATCTGCTTGAGATCGCGGATGGTGTCGAGATGGATGCTGCTGGTCTCTATGCTGCGGGTCGCACCTTCGCGCAGGCGGCTGAAATGACGCATGCTCGTCTGCTTTTCCAGTTCACGCAGCTGGTCTTTTTCCTGCACTAGCTGACGGGCCGTGCGGCCATCGCGTGAGACGATCACATTGAATGCCATATGCGCATTGGCCAGAACCATGGCGTGGAAATGGCTGAGTTCCTTCCAGCCTTCCTCCGTGAATTCCAGTTTGTGGTCCATCTTCTTTTGAACATGCGCGAGCATGTTGCGCACAATGATGTCGCCGACCTGCTCAAGCTTCACGCATGCCCCCAGCAATTCCTGCATGCGCAGCGACTCGAAATCGCTGAGCTCATGGGTTGCAAGCTTGGTCAGATAGAGCTTGATCGCGGCATGACGCTTGTCCACGCGATCATCGAGGGCTTCGAGTTCATCGATCCGTATCTGATCGGGCTTTTCATAAAGCTCGATGATCCGCCGCAGCATGACTTCGATCGTGTCGCAGACGCCGACCACTTCGCGGGTTGCATTGGCAAGCGCCTGCGAAGGCCGGTCGAGTACGGCAGTATCGAGCGCGCTATATTGCTCGATCTCGATCGGCTGTTGCGAAACAGGGCTATCCTTGCCTGCATTGAGATTGACCAGAGCTTCAGTTGCACGCAGCACGAGGCCGGAAAGCGGAATACCAGCAACCATCACGATGACATTAAACAGGATATGCGCATTGACCACCTGCGAAACCGGATCGGTGCCGAGAAAGGCGACGGACGGTTTGAACGTCTGGTAAAGCACCAGCATGATGAGCGATCCGGCACCGCGCATCAGGAGATTGCCGAGCGGCACGACGCGGGTTTCAGGCGGCGCCTGGCGGGTCAGGATCGGAGCGATGATGGATGAGCCCAGATTGACGCCGAGGACCATCACGACGGCAAGCTCGGGATGGATCAGCCCGCGCGAGGCAAAGGTGGTGAGCAGGATGACGGCGGCAACACTGGAATGAAACAGCCATGTCATCAGGGCGGCAAGCAGATAGGCCGTAATCGGATCGCCTGACAGATAATCGACGATGACCGGCAGCAATTCGCTTTGCCGCAAAGGCTCGGTGGCCTGTCCCGTCATTTCCAGCGACATGATGAGCAGGCCGATGCCCACCAGAATGCGGCCGATCTGGCGCCAGTCGCGGCGCTCGGTCGTCATGAAGATGCCAGTGCCAATGACAAGGCAGAGCGGCACCAAAAGCGTGAGGTCGTAGCTTAAGATCTTGACGACGAGGGCGGAGCCCAGTTCACCGCCGCGCACGGCCATGAGGCCTGCGACACCGCTGACAAAACCTGAACCGACAAATGAACCGACGAGAAGCGTAACCGCTGTCGAGCTTTGCAGGGCGACAGCAAGGGCAAGGCCGAAGGCGACGGAAAGCAGCGGGTTCTGCATCTGGTTGCGCAGGCGTCTGCGCAACCGGTCGCCATAGGCACGCTCCACCCCGGTCCGGACCATGCGTGTCGCCCAAAGCAAAAGCGCAACTGCACCGGCCAGATGCAAAAGGACCAAAGAACCATTCACGGCAAAATCCCTTCGGGTTGGAGGTGGACATTTGTGATTAAGCTAACGCAACAAATGAAGAAAAAATATGTTCCGGCTAATCAATTCTTCAAGAGATATGGGGTTATTCGCAACTAAAAGCAATCCAATCCTGCAGTGTCATGACGAATATATGACAGTTTTGTGACAGAGCGCTTGTTTGCCAGCGACATGTGATTAGCGGGGAGGGACATGCCTGCACGATGGACTGTCGGAACGGGCGCGCCTATATACTCTATGGAATACAAACCCGCTGTCTGAATGACCTGCCCGACCGAACTGAAAGTGAAATCTGTAATGCGTTTTCCGCCCTCCTTTCTCGATGAGATCAGAGACCGCGTCCCGATCTCGACGCTGATAGGAACGCGCGCTTCGTTCGACCGCAAGAAAAGCAATCCTCCGAAGGGGGATTTCTGGGCCTGCTGTCCGTTCCATGGCGAGAAGACGCCGAGCTTTCACTGTGAAGATCGCAAGGGACGGTATCATTGTTTCGGCTGCGGTGTGACTGGCGATCACTTCAAGTTTCTGACTGACCTTGAGGGTTTGAGCTTCCCCGAAGCAGTGGAGCGCGTCGCCGATATGGCGGGCGTTCCGATGCCTGCGCGCGATCCGGAGATGGAAAAGCGCGAGGCACAGCGCGCCACGCTTTACGACGTCATGGAGCTGGCTGCGCAGTTCTTCGAAAACCAGTTGCAAAGCGCCGTCGGGGCCAAGGCGCGCGCCTATCTGCGGGATCGTGGACTCTCGACCGCGATACAGCAGTCGTTTCGCATCGGCTATGCACCGGAATCGCGCAATGCGTTGAAGGAGTTTCTGGCAGGCAAAGGTGTTTCACGCGAGCAGATCGAAGCATGTGGCCTTGTCGTGCACGGTGAAGGAATTGCCGTTTCCTATGACCGTTTTCGTGATCGCGTCATGTTCCCGATCGAGGATTTGCGCGGGCGCATAATTGCTTTCGGCGGGCGTGCGCTTTCTGCCGATGCTCCGGCCAAATATCTGAATTCGC
The DNA here is from genome assembly GCF_022488005.1 of Ochrobactrum sp. A-1. NCBI lineage: Bacteria > Pseudomonadati > Pseudomonadota > Alphaproteobacteria > Hyphomicrobiales > Brucellaceae > Ochrobactrum > Ochrobactrum sp. A-1. The sequence goes on along the minus strand of NZ_JAKVQC010000004.1, from coordinate 1,376,762 downwards.
CGGAAACCGAACTCTTTCACAAGGGACGGGTCCTCTATAACGGATTGCGGGCACGCAAGGCCTGTCAGCCGCAAGGGGGTGAACCCGCCAAATCCATCATTGCCGTTGAAGGCTATATGGATGTGATTGCGCTGGCGCAGGCAGGCATCCATCAGGTGGTGGCTCCGCTTGGCACGGCACTGACGGAAGAACAGCTCGAACTTCTCTGGCGCATCAGCCCTGAACCCGTTCTGTGCTTCGATGGCGACGGGGCGGGGCTTCGCGCGGCCCATCGCGCCGTTGATCTCGGATTGCCTGCCTTGCAGCCGGGCAAATCGCTGCGTTTTGCGCTATTACCGGAAGGGCAGGATCCGGACGATCTGGTCAAGGCGGAAGGCCCTGCCGCTTTTCACGCGGTCCTGCATGACGCCAGACCGCTGGTCGATATGGTGTGGACGCGGGAGACGACGGGCGGTGTGTTCGATACGCCGGAACGCCGGGCCGAACTTGAAGCGCGCCTGCGTGAAATAACGAGCCGCATCGCGAATGAGGATATTCGGCGCCACTACAGTCAGGATATGCGCGACCGGGCACAAGCCTTTTTTGGGCAAGGACGTCATCAGGGGCGTCAGGGGTATCAAGGCGGTGGTCAGCGCAATTCAGCTTTCAATAGCAGAAATGATGGCGGACGTGGGCGCGGCGGGCCGGCTGGCGGCAATGGCCGTCTTGCATTTTCCGACAGTCTTGTCCGCTCGACGCTGGTAAAGGGCGGCAGGCCGGGCGCGGGATCACATGCCCCGTTGCGTGAAACGGCTATCGTGCTGACGCTTCTCAATCATCCGCGTCTGATCGAAGAGGATTTCGAGACGCTGGCTGCACTCGATCTGGGACACGAAGTCCTCAAGTCGCTGCATCTGGCCATGCTGGATGTGCTGGCTGCCGGTCACATGGAAGATGGCCACGCCATGCGGCACGCACTCGTTAATGCCGGTCATGGCGAGCAGATTGAAATGCTCGAACTCGTGGTAAAGGGCGCGAAACTCTGGACTGCGACGGCTCTGGCCGCAGAAGACGACGCGCGTGAAGCCCTTCGGCAAGCGCTTCACTTGCATCAGCGTGCGCGCACACTACATAAGGAGCTGCGAGCCGTTGAGGCTGCGCTTGAAACAGACGAGACGGGTGAATTGTTTGCGCGTCTCAGAGATATACAAAATCAGATTTTGAAAGCTGATGCGACTGAAGCTCTGATTGACGGTTTTGGCCTGTCTTCAGGGCGCCCGCCCGGCGGTTTCTGATTCGGATTTCCGAATCAGTGATGCGAGAAAAGCCGGAAATGCGGGGTTGCGATCCGAAAAACGTGCTCTATCTGGCCAGCGAAGAGGCTGCGACAACAAAATGATTCGCTTTTTAAGCGCGAATCAGGTGAGTCGCTCTTGACGTATGGCGTAAATGACGGAATCACGACAGTTCGAACAAGGAAAAGAACAGAAACCGGTGATATCCGAGGCTGCAGGGCGGCAAGCTGGGTCCGGGCCGAAAAATGGCCGGGAAAAAGGCCTGGTGAAAGGCAATGTCTGGTCGACCGCCTGATCTGCCCACAAGAAATCGGAGATGAAGAAGCCCGATACCGATGGCAAGGTTAATCCGCCATTAACAGGAAATCGGCTACTCGCAGAATCAACTGACGGATTGCGGCCTCGCAAAACTGTCCGAGAACTCTATATATCTTAGAAGCGACCGGGGTCGCCTGGAGAAGAACATATGGCAACGAAGGTTAAGGAAAACGAAGAAGCCGAAGTCGAGCGCGAAGGTGCCGCCGACGGTCCGCTTCTCGACCTTTCTGACGATGCTGTCAAGAAGATGATCAAACTCGCGAAGAAGCGCGGCTACGTCACCATGGACGAGCTGAATGCCGTGCTGCCTTCCGAGGAAGTGACATCCGAGCAGATCGAAGACACGATGTCGATGCTTTCCGATATGGGCATCAACGTCGTTGAAGATGACGAGCAGGACAACGACCGCGAAGAGAACAACGACGACGACTCGGAAGAGGGCGGCGATCTGGTTGAGTCCGGCGGTACGGCTGTCGCCACCACTACGACCAAGAAAGAGCCGACCGACCGTACCGACGATCCGGTGCGCATGTATCTGCGCGAAATGGGTTCTGTCGAGCTTCTGTCGCGTGAAGGCGAAATTGCGATTGCAAAGCGCATCGAGGCCGGTCGTGAAACGATGATCGCCGGGCTTTGCGAAAGCCCGCTGACCTTCCAGGCGATCATCATCTGGCGCGACCAGTTGAACGATTCCAACATTCTGCTGCGCGAAATCATCGACCTCGAAACCACCTATGCCGGTCCGGAAGCCAAGCAGGCTCCGGTGATCGAGCGCGTGGAAGAGGAAAAGCCGCGCGATGACAAGCCTCAGCGCCGCTCGCGTGATGACGACGACATTACCAATGTCGGCGGCGACATGCCCACGGAAGAAGAGGAAGAGGACGAAGACGAAGCCAACCTGTCGCTGGCGGCCATGGAAGCCGAGCTGCGTCCGCAGGTCATGGAAACGCTCGACCTCATCGCCGACACCTACAAGAAACTGCGCAAGCTGCAGGATCAGCAGGTCGAGGGCCGTCTGGCCGCGACGGGCGAACTGTCGTCGAGCCAGGAGCGTCGCTACAAGGAACTGAAGGATCAGCTCATCAAGGCAGTGAAGTCACTGTCGCTGAACCAGAACCGTATCGAACAGCTCGTCGAACAGCTTTACGACATCAACAAGCGTCTGGTGCAGAACGAAGGCAAGCTGCTGCGTCTGGCAGAATCCTTCGGCGTGCGTCGTGAGGAATTCCTGAAGGAATATCAGGGCCACGAGCTGGACCCGAAGTGGGTGGAGCGCGTCAGCACGCTTTCAGCCCGAGGCTGGAAGGAATTCGCAGCCAAGGAAGAGCGCGCCATCGACCGTCTGCGTTCTGAAATCCAGATGCTGGCGACCGAAACCGCGATTTCCATCGGCGAATTCCGCCGTATCGTCAATCAGGTGCAGAAGGGCGAGCGCGAAGCGACCATCGCCAAGAAGGAAATGGTCGAAGCCAACCTTCGCCTCGTCATCTCGATCGCCAAGAAGTACACGAACCGTGGCCTGCAGTTCCTCGATCTCATTCAGGAAGGCAATATCGGCCTGATGAAGGCTGTCGACAAGTTCGAGTATCGCCGCGGTTACAAGTTCTCGACCTATGCGACATGGTGGATTCGTCAGGCGATCACCCGTTCGATTGCGGATCAGGCGCGTACCATTCGTATTCCGGTGCATATGATCGAAACGATCAACAAGATCGTTCGCACGTCGCGCCAGATGCTGCATGAAATCGGACGTGAGCCGACGCCGGAAGAACTGGCTGAAAAGCTCGCCATGCCGCTCGAAAAAGTGCGCAAGGTGCTGAAGATCGCCAAGGAGCCGATCTCGCTCGAAACGCCGGTTGGCGACGAGGAAGATTCACACTTAGGCGATTTCATCGAGGACAAGAACGCGCTTCTGCCAATCGATGCAGCCATTCAGGCCAACCTGCGCGATACGACGACCCGTGTTCTGGCTTCGCTGACGCCGCGTGAAGAACGCGTTCTGCGTATGCGCTTCGGCATCGGCATGAACACCGATCACACGCTGGAAGAAGTCGGTCAGCAGTTCTCGGTTACCCGCGAACGTATTCGCCAGATTGAGGCCAAGGCGCTGCGCAAGCTGAAGCATCCGAGCCGTTCGCGTAAGCTGCGTTCGTTCCTGGATAGCTAGGGCCTGGATAGCTAAGCTGAACTGAACAAAAACATACGGGAAGGGAGGCGATATGTCTTTTTTGAAGCGTCTTTTCGGTGGGGGCCCTGCCTCCGAGACACCGGCAGAGCCGAAAGAGGCTGGTCGCCTTGAGCACAAGGATTTTCTGATCATTGCCACGCCCTATAGCGAGGGCGGGCAGTATCAGGTCTGCGGCGTCATTTCCAAGACGATTGATGGCGAAGTGAAGGAATATCGCTTCGTTCGTGCCGACCGTTGCCCCGGCATCGAAGATGCCGCCAGCATTTCGCTGAACAAGGGCCGGCAGATCGTGGATGAACAGGGCGAAGCTATTTTCCGCTGAACCACCTGCAGAAAAAAATAAAAGCCGCGCATATAATATATGCGCGGCTTTTTCTGTTTAGAGATTAATGCGGGTGGCACACCATGGCGACCATTTTGCGCACGACGGGCAGAATGGCGAGGAGGACCGGAAAGGCGACCGCCCATGAGAGAGCCCATGCGGTCATCCAGCTCGATGCAAGATTGGGATGGGTAACGCCAAGGCTCTTGGCGGTCGCAATCAATGAGACGATGAATGTCATCATGATCGATAGGATGAAAGGCATCACAATAGATGCATAGCGTGCTGGCAGCTTTCTGCGGCGGCCGCATTCAAACTGAGACATGTGTATTCCTGAATATTGTGCGGGGAAGGCGCAACGAAACATCAATGCGAATTGCCGTTCCCGGCGAGATTGATGCGTTGCCTAACGTAAGACGCTTACGGTCATGATGATGACTTGGGTCTAATAACCCGATAAGGATCGGATATCAAGTGTTCTGAAACGGCGGCGATTTGTCCACGCCATTCCCGACACAATTCCATTATACGCTGCATCATGAACGACAAACCATTCTGGCGCACCAAGACCTTGAATCAACTCACCCGCAGCGAGTGGGAGAGTCTGTGTGACGGTTGCGGCCAATGCTGCCTGCATAAATTGCAGGATGACGACACCAACGAGATTTACTGGACCAGCGTTGCCTGCACGTTGCTCAACCCCGACAGCTGCCAGTGCCGCGATTATCCGAACCGAAAGAAGACGGTGCCGGACTGCGTTTTTCTGACACCGGAAATCGTTGACGAGGTGGATTGGCTCCCTGTCACCTGTGCCTACCGTCTGGTTGCCGAAGGTTCGGATCTCTATTGGTGGCATCCGCTTGTTTCGGGTTCACCCGAAACGGTGCACGAGGCAGGTGTTTCCGTTCGCGGCAAGGTGACGGCTTTCGATCACGATCTGGAAGATGACGATGATTATCTGGATCATATGGTGATGCCGGGCCAACGCTGATGGCGCGCTTGCGGTTTTCAAACATTGCGTAAATTTAATCTGTGCTTCGAATATTGTAGCACGGATTTTGTTCTCTCATAACACATTGAATTTATTGAATTAATAAAGTCTGTATGTTGCTGTTCCTTTTACTTCAAACGAAGCTGAACGGCACATGAACGTGAGTTTTTCATTCTGTTCATCTCTCGGGCGCTACTTCTCGGGTGTCTCAGGCAAGACCTGAAAACAAATTGAAAGAGGTTCAAAGATGTCTGCTATTTCGCTCAAGTCGTTCGCCGTAACCGCCGCTCTTGGTGTTGCCGCCATCTTCACGACGGCAGCTTCGGCCAACGCTGCATCGCCGGTCGTTGCTCCAGCCATCGGCACGTCGGCAAGCTCTGCCATCGTGAATGTTGATTACAGAGGCTATCGCCATGGCCGTCCAGCCTATCGCGGCCCTGCCTGCTCAGTGGAAGGTGCCAAGATGAAGGCCAATCGCATGGGCATCCGCAATGCGCGTGTCGTCTATCGTGGCAAGTCGGTCCAGGTTCGCGGCTTCCGTCACGGCCGTCCTGCCGGTGTTGTATTCGCCAATGTACGCGGCTGCCCGATCATTCGCTAACAGCATAGTAGAGTTTCAAAAGCCCCGGCCTGAGCAATCAGGCCGGGGCTTATACATTTGAGGCCGGAACGTTAAACTTCGTTCCGGCCTCTATGTCATTGTGGTGAATGCAACACCGCAATGGCTGCTGCAAAGCGGTTGAGCCCATCGGGGCGTGAACTTTCGTTCGTAAAAAAGCAGAACCCTTTGCAGCTTTTGAGGTCTTGTCGCACCGTTGAGGGAGCTTCGCGCTCGTGTATAAGGGAGACCAGCCTCATGTCTTATACTAGCCGTTTTGTCGGCATCGACATATCAAAATCGTCTTTGGATGCCTGCGTTCTGCCGGATGGCCAGACAGTGACCTATCAAAATACGGCAGCAGGCATTGCCAGTTTTCTCGCCTTTCTCGCAACTGTGGACGATATTGAACGTCTGGTTCTCGAACCGACCGGCGGTTACGAGCGCCTTGTCGTTGCCGCCTTGCAGGCCGCGCGATTGCCTGTCGCCAAGGTCAATGCGAAGCAGATCAGGCAGTTTGCACGTGCCTGTGGCCAACTCTCCAAGACCGACAGGATCGACGCCTTCATTCTTGCCGATTATGCAAGGCGCATGGAAACAAGAATTCTGCCACAACGCTCTTCTCAGGAGCGGGCTCTGGCGGATTTTGTCAGTCGTTACAGACAATTGTCGCACATGATCGTGCAGGAGAAAAATCGCCGGGAGAAGTTGACCGGGCGAACGAAAGTCTGGATCGAGGAAAGCCTGCGTTTCCTGCTCGATCAGCGTCAGGCTATCGTGGATGAAATGACGGCTTGCCTGAAAGCGGATGCAGAGTTGGGCCGGAAGGCCGAGGTTTTGATGTCGCTCAAGGGGATCGGCCTACGAACGGCATGCTTCATCCTGGCCGACCTGCCGGAACTGGGGCATACTGACAAAGGACAAATTGCCAAGCTGGTTGGCGTTGCGCCGCTTAATCGCGATAGTGGTCTGATGCGCGGCAAGCGCATGATTGCAGGTGGTAGAAGACATCTGCGCGACGCGCTTTACGTCGCAGCGCTGCCTGCCATTCGTTTCGATCCCGACATGAAGGCATTCTTCACGCGTCTCAAGCAGCAAGGAAAGCCCGGAAAGGTCGCACTTGTCGCCGTCATGCGTAAAATGATCATCATCCTAAATGCTAGAATGCGAGACGCCAACGCAACGGTGCTTGACGCCTAACACCGTTGCTTTTCTTTTATGGCAGGCAAAAAAGGGGCGCTGGTGCGCCCCTTGCTCTTGCCAATTGAGCTGCCGTTATTCTTTGATTTCGAAAACGACATTGACCGAAACGTTGTAGCTGTTTTCGCCTGCTGCAACGGGCACGGCATCTTCCGGTGCTGCGGCAGCCATGGTCTTGAACTGCGCGCGAGCGATCGGCATTGGCATGGGTGGGCGGCTCTGCTCGTTGATCTCGACAACGCGACCGATACCTACACCGGCAGCATCGGCAAGCGTCTTCGCCTTGGCGATAGCGTCGGCAACGGCGCGCTTGCGCGCTTCATTGATCGTGGCTGCCGGATTGTCGTTGACGAAGCTCAGATCGCCCCCCTGATTGACGCCGAGCGTGACGGATTCATCAAGCACGTTGCCCACCTTGGCCAGATCGCGCACGCGAACCGTTAGGCTGTTTGAAACCGTATAGCCGGTGATGTTCGGCTCTTTCAGCCCGTTCTTGTCGTCCGGATAGACGTAGCGCGGCTGGATGTTGATGCCGCCGGTCTGAAGATCGCGGTCTTCAATGCCAGCTTTCTTCATGGCTTCGAGTACTTTCGCCATGGCTTCGTTGTTTGCGGTCATGGCTTCGCGCGCGGTCTTTGCCTCGCGCAATACGGAGAGATTGAGGATGGCCATATCGGGCGAGGCGGTCATGGTGCCTTCGCCGGTGACGGCGATACGCGCAGGCTGCTTCGTCATCTGATTCTCCTGTGCCAGAGCTGGCAGCGTCAGTGCGCCTGCGAGCATGATTGCAGAAAAGGAGGTTGCAAGAAGAGTGGTAGCGCGGTTGTTCATAAAATCTCCTATAGAGAAAGTTGAGGCAGCTCTGGCAAAGCTGGTTGCACCGGTGCGGTTAGCCGCTTTGCCTTTGAAATCATTTATTTCTTAAGTTCCCGCTCTTGTCTGAAGCCGACGATATCAGATTCGAAATGCGTGCCAATTGCAACTGCCGGTTCAAATCAGAAAGACCGTGGCTCTAGAGTGGTTCCAGTTCATGCGGAGTCGCTGGAGCCGCTCTAAGTATTTGTTTCGTCGCATCATCCCACGCAACACCGCTTCGCCCTTTTACTGGAAATGCTCCAGGTTGCATGCATCGCAACTGAATATGTGCGCATTAGGGCAACTGATGCATTTGACAGCTTGTGTCCCGGCTTTCTTTAGGGTAGGGCAAGGATGCGTGGGGCCTGTAGCTCAATTGGTTAGAGCCGGCGGCTCATAACCGCTTGGTTGGGGGTTCGAGTCCCTCCGGGCCCACCATTTTTTCTTCAGTTATTTTATGCCAATGGGCGGCATTTCCATTTGTATTGCTGCACTGTGTTTATCGTCATTTTCAATGAACCGGCTTTTAACGATCCGTCGTTCTTCCCTTGAACGTAAGTTATATGTGAGTTCTCCTCAATAATTCCGTGACGCCGTAAGCTCGCTTAACTAACAATCACACCATGAAACATAATAATGATTGGGGTTCATGGTGTATTATAAGTGGGGAAAGCGGCCGGATAGACTCCGTACTGCAGGAATAATCGCTTCACATAAGATGGCATTGACACGGACATCGGCATTTCGCCGTATGATGCATGTAGTTGTTCTGTCGGCTGGTATTGCCAGCACAGGTTTAGCAAAAGAAGCGTCGGCATATGACTATGGACAATATGCCAATGAGACGCTTGAACGACTGATTACTGAATATCCCGGTCGTTATCGCGGTACGGCCAGTTTTGTCGGTGCGACGGACTGGATGCAGTCGCGCCTCGGTGTTGGTTACGCGACAAGCAGACAGGACTTTACTTGGGCAGGCAGCCGCAGTTCGCAGAATGTTATTGCATCGGCACCAGGCACAAGCGACCAGTATCTGGTTCTCGGCGCACATTACGACACCTATTACGGCCGTCCAACGCTTCAGGGGCTCGATGATAATGCCTCCGGTGCAGCCGTCTTGACCGAGATCGCCCGCAATCTAGCTGGTATTCCCCTGGAAAATGGTCTGGAAGTGGTCGGTTTTGGAGCGGAAGAGGAGGGGCTGCGGGGATCTAGAGCCTATGTTGCGTCGCTCAGTGACGAACAGCGCGCAAATATGCTCGGCATGATCAATCTCGACAGCCTCATTACCGGCGATAAGATGTATGCCCATGCAGGCAGCAATAGCATCGATAATCCGGCTTTGACTGCTTATCGTGACCAGATTTTGCGCATCGCGAACGAGCTTGATATTCCGCTCTTTACCAATCCCGGGCTCAATCATGAGTATCCGGCTGGAACTGGTTGCTGTAGCGATGGGGAAAGTTTCAACGGGCTCGGTGTGCCGGTTCTGTTCATTGAGGCGACCAACTGGGAACTTGGCGATCTCGACGGTTATCAGCAGACGGACAATGCGGCGATCCCCGGCGGTTCGACATGGCATACGCCGAGTCTCGACAATAAGGATGTTCTCACCAATGCCTTCGGTCAGGAGCGTATTGACCAGAGACTCCAGGACTTTTCAAGGCTGCTGACCCGTCTCGTCCTCGAACTGACGGGCGCAGATCTGCTTGCCTCGACAGCTTCCGGAGGCACGATGATCCGGCAAATGACGGATCAAATGCAGCGTCAGCATCAAGCACTGACGAGTTTGCATAGCCGTCGTTGGTTGACTTTGCTTGAAAGCGATCGCGCCGTCGGAACGTTCAGCGGTGAAGCAAGTGTGGAAGGGGAGTTATATCCGGGCGGCGGTTTCGACCTGCCCGGAATTTCGGATGCCAATCGTCTTGGCTTTCACCTTCTCGGTGATTATCGCTACAATCAAGCGTGGACGCTCGGTGGAAGCCTCAGCTTTCAGCGCAGTCGGGACAAGCTGGCCAATGACGGTTCGATTGACGGCGATAGCTGGCAGGGGGCTTTGTACGCCCTTTATCAGGATGCGGCCTCCAACTGGTTTGCGGGCGACATCAATATCGGGCGGACCAGCTTCGATAATGATCGCTCGGTCTTCCTGCAGGCAATGAACGGTCCTGTTCTGCTGAATCAACAATTGCAGTCCGATACTTCCGCACTGTTCTGGGGTGCCCGCATCGAAGGTGGTCATGATTTCAGCTGGGCCGGTATGAAGAGTGGTCCGGTGGCCGGTCTCGATTATATGCGCTACCGTATCGATGGCTTCGATGAAGGGGACGTCTTCAGAACCGCGTTAGACTACGCGAAGCAGGATTTCGATTCGCTCGAGGCCAGTATTGGTTGGCGTCTGCATGGCACCATGACGTTCGCAAATGGTATGGTCCTACGGCCATATACGAGTGTGAAATGGGTGCGGGAATTGGCTGATGGCCGCCCTGAAACAATCCGTCTGACCAGTATAGCCGATGGCCGCGACCGAATTGCTTTTCTTGGAGGTGTCGATAAGGACTTTGGGCGCGCCCAATTGGGAGCCCAGCTGGCAGTAACTGAGAACATTGGCCTGTTCAGCGAAATCAATGCGCGTTTTGCACATGAAGACGGCAATGAGGTTGGCTACTCATTGGGGCTTCAATTCCGGTTCTAGGGCGCGTTTCGATCCGGTTTGCAGAACACCGGTCTGTTTCACCAGATCGGTGTTTTGGTTCTCATCGCAAACTTTCAACAAATTTTAGCAGTTCGTTAAGAAAATAGTAACGCAATGAAACAATTTTTTAAGTGACGTGAACTGGCAACAAAATGGAGGTTTTGGGCGATGAGAAAAAATGCAACCACCGTTGCGCTGGCATTGGCAGGGTTGGTGGCGAGTTCTCTCGCGGCTTCAGCGAAGACGAGTTATTTGGGTGAGTTCCGCGATTGGGGCGTTTACCAGAACACCGACCTAGCGGGTAACAAGTGCTATGCCTTGACGGTGCCGATCAATTTTCATCCCGCCGGTGTGCGGCACGGCGATAATTTCGTGATTATTTCCAAGGCGGATGGCCAATACAGCCCTCAATTGGTGATGGGGTATGAGCTGAAGACTGACAGCTCGGTCAACGTGATGGTGGATGGCACGCGCTTTCCATTCTTCAGCGAGGGCAATCGTGCCTGGGCGGAAAATGTTGCTGATGAGGCGAAGCTGATGCGCGCCATGCGCGCTGGCAAAACGCTCAACGTGCAGGCGACATCGGCACGCGGCACGCAGACCCGCTATACGTTTTCCCTGATGGGGCTGTCGGCATCACTGCAGCGCGTGGATGGCTGCCGGTAACAATTGAAAAAGCCCTGCCGACTGGCAGGGCTTTCTCTCGAATAATGTGGGCTTTACGAAAGCCAGGTCTGGCGATTGTACCAATCGTCCAGCTCGGAACGCACGCGGTCCTTTTCTAGGCCGTAGCGTTCCTGGATTTTACCTTCCAACTGCTCGCGTCGACCGTTGATCTGGTCGAGATCGTCATCGGTGAGTTTGCCCCACTGTTCCTTGATCCTGCCTTTGGCCTGTTTCCAGTTTCCTTCAACGCGATTCCAGTCCATTGGTTGTTCCTCCGTTCTGGCCCCCCGTTCTGGCTTGGTTATGGTTAACTAACGCAACGGGGAGCGATTGGTTCAGCAAAAAATTGCAGAACCAGCTCAGAGGCCGAGGAATTTGAAGGGCTCGCTTTCCTTGAAACTGTCGTTGACGACGCCATTGAACGTGTTGGTTTGATTGGCACCTAGATCGAGTTTCTTGACCTTGCCGCTCTCTGGTGAAAAGTCGATTTTCTTCAAATCAACCCAGAAGACATTGGGTGTCAAAGCGGACTCGAAGAAATAGAGCTTGCGCTTCTGGTCGGCCACTGTCCGCCAGCGTGTCGAGGAAATGTTCGGCTGGTCAGGTGTCGTCAGGCCATAGGGGACCGAGGTGTTCCGGATGACGCTGAACACACTGGCAATCGACTCGACCGGGTCTTCGGCTTTCGGAATGGCATTTACGTAGAAGGAAGCGCGTGCGAAACGATCGGCGGCTCGGTTGGTGCCCGGCAGCATGACTGTACCGCCAATCTGGGTCCAGTAAGAGTTGAGCGCCAGCTGCTCGTCATAGGTCGGCGAGTTGGTCATCACCTGGTATTGCTTGCCGTGATGGATCACCTGCTTGCCGTCGATATATTCGATGACCGCGCTGTCGCCGCTGGAATCGGATATCGCCAGATGGAGTGTCGCCAGCCTGTCTTCGCCGGGCACCTTGTCCGTTACAATTGTGAAAGGATCGGTGCTCAGCTTCTTGACTGCTTCATCGACCGTGGCAAAGTTATCGAGCACATATTGCGCCCATGCCGCGATGCTGAGACCCGGGGTGGTACCGTCATATTTGGGATATTCGGATTCGACCAGCCACAGTGCGCCGACGGAAAGTCCAGCTTCGTTCAACCCATCCGTCGTTGAAATGTCGTAACCTGAAGCGATGACGCTGCCATATTTGGACGTCCACTGGAGCGAGTTCTTGCCCGCCTCGCCGGAACGCTTCATGCCGCGTGGAAAAATCCAGAGGTTGGTTGCAACATCTACTTTCCAATCCATGGATCGCGCAGTCATTACCTGATCGTTGGCTCCGTGATAAACGAAACGCGTGCAGGCTTCGGCAATCGGCGCGGCAAGCATGCTGCCTGCAACGAGTGCGGTGGTGCAGATGCTGGAAAAGGACCGTTTCAAAATCGGCATGGATCGTCCCCTCTAAAATGCCCGGTAATCTCTGGGGCAGGATGCCCGTTAGTCAGGATGATTGGGTGGATGCCCTCGCTACGCGATATAAGGCGAAGATAGTTACTAGAAAGACAGGTGCACGGGTTTTAACGCTCGCCCATATAGCCGCGCTGCTTCCATTGCTGCAGCGGCATTATATCTGGCGGCCCGCCGCCTGCCTCATACCAGGAATCGACGGCCCATTTCTGGCCCTGCCTGTCCTCAATAACGGCGGTCCAGTGCGGATAACGGCCGTCGAAGAACGCGCCGCGAGAGGTGCGTCGTGCGACCTTGTGATGCTTTAGCCAGCCGCGCGACTGCAAATAGCGCAGGAAGTTATCCGTATTGGTCGATTCATCGATGCAATCCATCTGGCCCTTGATGCGGGCCTTGCCGAACTGCATTTTCGGCTTGTCCCGAACGCCGATGGCTGCGGTGCTTCGCTGTTCGAAGATTGCAACCGCAGTCCGCAATCCGTTCCGCTCCCCATCTGCGCTACGGCTACCGATCTGCAGAAGATTCCGGATGCGCTGTTCGTCTTTCGCGGTAAGCGTAACCTTTGTTCGGTAATGGCATTCATAGCCGTGACAGACGCTGAAGGTCTGTGCCGAAGCCATTCCGACGGGAAACACCAAACCTATAAGGGCGCCAGCGCCCAGGAATTTTATCAAATCGCTACTCCGCGTTCTAAACGGATTTCCCTGTAATTTCAGCAGGATAAAATAGATCGAATCTTCCGGTATCTTAGCCGTGCTTGTGGCTGGTGAAAAGGAGTGATGGTTCAAGGCGTTCCAGCCCCTGATATGGATTGGCATGGATTGCGAGAATCCAGAGGCAGAACGATGCTGTCAGCGAATAAATGACGAGCGCCTTTACGCCAGCTCGTACGCGGTCGGCATGGGTGGCTGCGATGGTTATCGCTGTCAGGAATGTCAGCGAAAGCACAAGATACCATTTGTAATAGTCGATTGAGGTCGATCCTACAGCCAGACGGGTATTGCGTGCGTCCTGCAGTTCATCGAAGTCGTTGATGAGCTGGGAGATAACAGGTGAGGGTACATCGCCGCGCGCCAGATTGATGATCTCGCGCCTTATGTTCTGCAACGCCGTTTCCACGGAACCAGCCGGCTCGACATTGATCTTGTCGCGCCATTCGTCGTCGATTACAGCAAGGCGATAGCCGGTAAGGGCGGCAGTAAGTGCAGGTGCGTTCAATATTTCCGTATGGGAGGTTCCGATCAAACGGGAAATGGCCGAACGCTCTTCACTGATCGCCTGATCAGCCCTGGAATTAACGCTCCATATGTCCGCAGCAACAAAGCCGAGCGATAAAGCCCAAGCTGTCGCAATAGTGCTGATGAAAGCGCCGATGGGAATGGAAAGAATATCACTGGCTGCGTGTTTGGACAGCATGTCGAGTGCGAAACGTCCGACCGCATAAAACACAATCCCGAGTATGGCGAAGGCCGCAAACGAAAGGTAAATCGGCAGCTCAAAGATGTAAGTCATTCATTCCCCCAAAGTCAGCGCGCGTTTCTTCTGATTGGATGTGATCGGCGCTCTGACTGTTTTTTAGACACGCACACCGAAAATCGTTTTTCTATTTTTCGATGTGCACTCAAATCTCCCGCTTATTATTATCGGGAGTCGTTGCGTTTTACTTAGGGAAGTTCTCCCTAACAATCCTTTCCCTATTTTGGTGATCTCATCCGACTATATTCCAGCAGAAGGTTGCGCTGGTCTGGGCCGAATAGCAAAAACCCGCCGGTATTACCGGCGGGTCGAGCAACAGAGATTAATTGTGCTGTGAACTAGAATGTAACGGAGAGACCGATGACCGGCCCATGCTGGGTCACGTCATACTTGAACTTCTCGATAGTGTCGTTGTCTTTGTAATCCTGATAGAGCGCCCGATAGCCGACGCGGAATGTCGTCGGGACATCAAAGACGAGCGTACGGTAACCGAGATAAATCTGGCCGTTGGCGCTGAGCTTGGTTCCAGCCCCGAAACCGCCAATGTCGGCTTCTGCAAAAATGTTCCAGCGGTCGTTGATGTCGTAAAAGACGCGCGTACCGATGAACGGATCGGTCCACTCCACCTTGCGTGATCCGCTGAAAGGACCGACTTCAAGTCCGGCCTCCAGCTTTGTCCAGCGCACACCGACCGTTGGTTCAATTGCGAAAACCCGTTGGTTTCCGAAGAGCGTGGTTCCTTCGAGCTGCTGTTCATAGATGCGATAATATGCACCGCCGGACAGGGTCGTTGTCTTGATATCGAGAGCAAGCTCGTTATCCCGCAGGTTTTCGTCCTGGCTGGTTTTGACGTACTGTCCGTCGATAAAAAAGCCAACCGTCCCATTGTTGACGTCGATATTGCCCATGAAGCTCATATCGAGATTGTCGAAAATCTCGCGGAAGGGGACATTCACATCGGTGCTGCGGCCCAGCAGGCCGGCGCTACCATTCAGCGATGCGCCCCAAACATAAGGGCTGAAGATCACGCGCCAGCGCTGCTGATCCTGAATTTCTGGTTGTGTCGCCACGGCATCTGCAGCGAGCGATGCTGCTGATGTACCTATTAAAACAGTTGATGCTAATATAATATTTCTGGAAAATTTTAACAGTAAATTCCCGTTATGGTTACGCGATCTTCCGTCTTTCACCGAAAAAACCCCCTAGATTATGTATTAGCAATTCCGATAATACATCAGATTCAAATCTTGATCTATATATATGTTAATCATTGCGCGAAATAAACTGAAAATTAATACTTATATTAAGGTTTGTTCTGTTGACTTTGATGGGGCGCAACCATTTATTCGAAAAAGGGAGAGGGCCTCTCTGTTCGCCAGGGCAAGGCAAGGGTTGTTAGTTTGGACATTTTTGAAATGACAAATCGTGGAGTAACGAGGTCATCATGAAAACGAAACATTCTATCTGGAAGTCATATCGCCAGGTTTTTGCGCGCGGTGTCGCCGCAGCTCTTATCGGCGCTGGTCTGGTCGTTCCACAGGCTGCGTTTGCCTGCACGAGCTTTGTTCTCCCGACGACGGATGATGGCTATGTTTACGCACGCACGATGGAGTTCGCTTTCGAACTGAAATCCGATCTCATCGTCATTCCGCGCAAATTTGAAATAACATCGACTGCAGCGGCCGGCAAACCCGGCATGAAGTGGAAGGGTCAGTATGCGGCTGTCGGGATGAATGCTTTTGGCGTACCGGCGCTTACTGACGGTATGAACGAAAAGGGACTTGCGGGCGGAATTCTCTATTTTCCAGATTTCGCGCAGTATCAGGACCCGGCCACGGCCGATCCGGCGAAGAGTCTTGCGCCTTGGGACTTTCTGAGCTGGGCGCTGACCAATTTTGCGACAGTCGCTGAAGTCAAGGCCGCACTCGATACGGTTTCCGTCATCAATGTGAAACAGGAAAACCTGGGTATCGCGCCGCCGTTCCATTACACGTTGCATGACGAGACGGGAGCTTCGATTGTCATTGAACCGGTCGATGGAAAGCTCAAGGTTTATGATAATCCGCTTGGTGTCATGACCAATTCACCGAATTTCGACTGGCATCTGACGAACCTGCGCAATTACGTCAATCTGTCGCCTGAAAACGCCAAGCCGCTCGTCATCAACAATGCGACGATCAAGCCGCTGGGGCACGGGTCGGGTCTGCTCGGTGTGCCGGGAGATTCTACGCCGCCATCGCGTTTCGTGCGCGCAAGCGCCTATGTGCTATCAGCAGCAAAACTGCCCAGCGGCCCTGAAAGCGTTCGTCTGGCTGAGCATATCGCCAATAATTTCGATATTCCGAAAGGTCTCATTCGAGACCCGCAGGCTCCGCTGGAATATACCCAGTGGACCTCGATCGCTGATATGAAAAATGACATTTATTACATCAAGACCTACGACAATCAGGTTTTGCGCAGCGTATCCCTCAAGGATATGGACCTTGATGCCAAGGACCTTGTGACGGTCAAGATGGACCCTTTGCCGATAGCACCGGCATTGATCGAGAAGAAGTAACTTTGAGCGGTTCCGGTTAAAACGGAGTCGTAGAAATCGCCTAAGCATTTGTTTCGTTGCATTATCCTGCGCAAAACCGCTTCGCATTTTTGCTGGAAATGCTCTAGTTGTACGGGTTCAAGGGCGGCGGTTAGCCGCCCTTTTTCGTTTCAGGGTACGTCATCGGAGGCAGTCGGGCCGCCTTCGTTCTCCAGATTGGCAATGCGTCGAGTTTCCGAGCGATTGAATTTCAGACGCACCCCAGCACCGCCGCCATTTTCCGGAATGAACAGCGCCCCGGCCTTTTCCAGGGTGTCGGCCAATGCCTGTATTTGTTCGTCCGATGGCGTGCCGAGCTTGCGTTCAAACTGTTCAATGGTCGCTGTGTCGATGCCGGATAGTTGGGCCAGGCGATCGCGGGAGAATTCCACGAGAGCTCTGGCAGCGCGGCATTGAGGTCCGGTTATCATCATGTCTTTCTCCCCTTGCAGTCATGTACTGGAGATAAACGCTGGAAGCGTCGCGCGCTTTGGCGCCAATAGTTTCGAAAGCCGTTTCACGCTGTTGTAGGAAAACTTTTTAGTGGTGGTCGGAGTTACCGCTCTTTTTTCCCGCACCGTTGATAATCGTTTCGAGCAGCCACGGCTTGTGGTCAATTATTTCAGAGAGTTCACGCAGACTTATTTGCGATCCGGCTTCCTTGAGCAACGCGTCGGCAACGGAGGCAGATCCGTTTTTGCCTTCCTGCGCCATGCGATGCGCCCGCCGGATCAAAAGTTCCGGCTGTGAAAAACTGCTCTCGGCAAGTCTTCTTTCTATTCGACGCTGTAGCTCTTCCGGAGCAATCATTTGTTGAATTCCCTTATTCCTGAAGGGTGCGCAACCGACAGCGATTTGCCACCCACACTATGAATTTATGTTGAGATAAAGTTTTTGCCACGTGACAATTCGTACAAATCTGGCGTTTCGGCAAAATTTACTATGAGACAAGAAGGTGGAGTTGCGCGGTCGTTCTACTTTAGTATCACGAAATAGTAACGAAATATTTCAGCACATCAAATCCGCAAAGAAGCCAAATTATTGCCACGCTTTCTCTTGTTTGCATCTGATGGCCTACTTACATAGCCGGTACGCCTTGGCGGGAAGAGCATTGGTCAGGTAGAGCGTGCGACGGGAAGCGGATTTCGCTTCGCGGGAAGTCGCGCTGTAGCGACCAGTGCCTGTTTCCGTTTGATAACAATAATAATTCGATGGTTTGCAATGGCCACTCTTCGATACTTTATCTGGCCCATGGTCTTCACCGTATTGGGTCTCGCAGGTGCTCTCTGGCTCGGCTACGAAATGACCGGCACCTTTGGGGGAATGGTCTCCGTCTTCATCATTTGTGCGGTTCTGAGCGTTCTCGAAATTTCACTTTCTTTCGATAACGCCATCGTCAATGCGCGCATCCTGCGCGACATGACGCCGGAATGGCAGCATCGCTTCCTGACCTGGGGCATTGTGATTGCCGTTTTCGGCATGCGCATCATTTTCCCGCTGGCTATCGTTGCGGTTGCCATGTGGACCGATCCGATCTCGGCGCTGAAGCTTGCGATCTGGCAGCCGGATGAATATGCCCGCGTGATCTCGGATTCGCATACAGGCATTGCGGCCTTCGGCGGTACATTCCTGCTGATGGTCGGCATGAAGTACTTCTTCGATGTCGAGAAGGATGTGCACTGGATCAAGGCCATCGAAAGCCGCATGTCGAAGTTCGCTTCCGTGCAAGGTGTCGAGATCGGCGTTGCAATCGCTCTGATTATCTTCTTCTCCTATCAACTGGATGCTGAGCACTCGCATACATTCCTGATTGCCGCGCTGTTCGGTCTTCTGACCTTCCTTGCCGTCGAAGGGCTTGGCGAGGTTCTGGATGCCACGCAGGAGCAGATGGACATGGTCCATCGTGGTGGCCTGGGCGCCTTCATCTATCTTGAAGTGCTTGATGCCAGCTTCTCGTTCGATGGTGTTATCGGTGCGTTCGCACTGACTACGAACCTGTTCATTATCGCAATAGGGCTTGGTATCGGTGCATTCTATGTGCGTTCGCTGACCATCATGCTTGTCGAACGCAAGACGCTCGGCCAGTACCGCTATCTCGAGCATGGCGCTTTCTATGCGATCCTGGTTCTGGCGGTCATCATGTATGTCCAGACGCTGGTGCATATTCCGGAAGTCATTACCGGCCTTATCGGCGCCGCTTTGATCGGTCTCTCGTTCATGTCTTCGCTGCGCTATAACCGGCTCAATCCGAACTGGCAGGAAGAAGCCGAAGAGGTTGCAGGGCACTAGTCTGATGTGTCTGACTGGATCAAAAGGGCAGCTTCGGCTGCCCTTTTTGTTGGTCTTGACCGAATCGCCGGAGTTGAGGACCATCATCCGAGTGCGATTGATATCGCTTTCATGCCGCAGATCGTTTCAGGGGACATGATCGGCATGCTGCGGCCTTTTCGGGGAGAGACGTTTCCATGATCGTGACACGGTTAAGCAAGACCGCCTTCGTGGCGGCGATTGCCTTTTTCGCAACGCTGGTTTCGTTCGGTAATATCACCGATTACGACACCAATTTCGGGTTCGTGCAGCACGTGCTGATGATGGACACGATCTTTCCCGACGCGACGATCAAATATCGCGCTATCGATAATCCAATGCTGCACAATGCCGCCTATATTCTCATCATAGCGGCGGAAACGCTGACGGCAATCCTGTGCTGGATCGGAGCGTTTGCGATGCTCGGCCGTCTGACGGATCGCGCGGCCAGTTTCAATCGCTCCAAGAAATGGGCCATCGCCGGTCTGTCGCTCGGCTTTCTGGTCTGGCAGGTTGGCTTCATGTCGGTCGGCGGAGAATGGTTCGGCATGTGGATGTCGCAAACATGGAACGGGATCGAATCCGCGTTCCGCTTCTTCATCACCATCATTGCGGTGCTGATCTTCGTCGTTATGCCGGACGGCGAGCTAGTGGATTGAATTTGACGTTTGAATCCCGACTGAATGAGATGCTGTTTCAAACGTCAAATTCGAAAAATCCACGAGATACATAAAGTTACTAGTGGTCTTTGCGATTCCGACATTTACTCGGCTCCTGTATCAGAGGGACGCAAATGTCGGGATCAGACCATTAGAGTAGATGCGATGCTGAAACAGGCTCGTCGATCAGTTCGACGCCAGCCTGTTTCATTTTCTGCAGCATGATGTCCATCGAGCCGTTGAGGTCGATCCCACGGCACGCATCGAGACGGACGCGCACCTGAAAACCTTCTTCTATGGCGTCGAGCGCCGAATAGGCGACGCAGAAATCGGTGGCCAGCCCGACCAATGTGAGCGAACCGATATCGCGTTCGCGCAAATATCCGCCAAGACCGGTCGGCGTTTTATGGTCGTTTTCGAAGAATGTCGAATAGCTGTCTATGCCGATGCGAAAGCCTTTGCGAATGACGAGCTGTGCCCGCGTCCATTGCAGATCGGCATGAAAATCCGCGCCATGACTGCCTTGCACGCAATGATCGGGCCAGAGTGTCTGCAGGCCATAGGCCATCTCGACAGTGTTGAAAGGTTTGGTACCGGGATGGGTTGAGGCGAAGCTCGAATGATTGGCTGGATGCCAGTCCTGCGTGAGGATGACGTGTTCGCTTTCATCAATCAGCCGGTTGACGGCGGGAATGATTTCGTCGCCGCGATCAACCGGCAGCGCGCCGCCGGGGCAAAAATCATTCTGGACGTCGACAACCACAAGTGCATGACCGATCATGGAATACTCGCTTTTCTCATTTCATAATCGACTATAGCCAGACAGGGTTCGCGAGACCAGCAATAAGCCGCGTTCTGGTATAACATCGGCAAGAGTGCTACGGACGATTCCAATCAGGAACCAGACAGGAAACGATCATGACAGACGTAATCGTCCGCGACAGCAATGGCACTCAGTTGAATGACGGCGATTCCGTCACGCTCATCAAGGACCTGAAGGTCAAGGGCACCTCGACGACACTGAAACGGGGAACACTGGTCAAGGGCATTCGCCTCACCGGAAATCCGGACGAAGTCGATTGCAGCACCAAGCAGGTCAAGGGACTGGTGCTGCGGACCGAATTTCTGAAAAAAGCCTAAGAGCCTGTTCCAAAAGTCGCCCTGTGTGGCTGCAAATGGCAATTTTCTGCGTTCCGGTGCTCACGTACCCTTAAGTACGCTCCGCTCCGGTACTCGAAAATCACCATTTTCGCACACACATGCCGCTTTTTGATTCAGGCTCCGTTATCAGGCATCAATCTCCACGCGTCCGCGTGGGCGGCTGCAGCAGGCGAGGATATAGCCCTCGGCGATTTCATCGTCGCGAATGCCGCCATTGTGGTTCATTTCGGTTTCGCCGCCGAGGCACTTCACCTTGCAGGTGCCACAGATTCCGAACTCGCAGGCGCTCGGAATCTTGAGACCTCCATTACGTGCGGCAAGCAGAATCGTGTCGTTTTCCGTGCATTCGACTTCCACACCTGAAAGGCTGAAGACGACGCTTGCGGCGGCAACTGCCGGTGCCGGGGCGGCGGGTGCTGCCACAGTGCTCGCTGCTTCGGAGAGTGTGGATGGCACCGGAACCGACGAAATCTCGCTGGCCGGGTTAAAGCTCTCCTGATGGTAGTTGGCCATGTTGAAGCCAGCGTCTTCCAGCAGGCCGCGTACACCGTTCATGAACGGTTCCGGTCCACAGCAGAACACCTTGCGATGCAGAAAATCAGGCGCCAGCAATTCAAGCCGGGCACGGTCGATGCGTCCATGCAGACCCAGCCATACGTGTCGCGGTGACGACTGTTCCACGATGAAAGCCAGATGCATTGCTTCCATGCGACCGGTAAGCAGTTCCAGTTCGCGGCGGAAGATGATGTCGTCCGGCGTGCGCGCGCAATTGATGAAGGCGACATCGGTTGCCGGTGCGCAGTCGAAGAGCCAGCGCGTCATGGAGACCATCGGCGTGATGCCGGAGCCGGCAGAAACGAAGAGATATTTTTCGCCCGGATGGTTGGCGAGCGAAAAATCGCCGTTCGGTCCGTAAGCCTTGATCTTCATCGGTGGGCGCAGATTGTCGAGCATCCAGCGGGTGCCTATGCTGTCCTTCTGCGCCTTGACCGTGACGGAGATATGGTAGGGACGGGATGGGGTCGAGGAAAGCGTATAAGTCCGAAGCACCGGGCCAAGACCATCCGTCCGTTCTATTGGCAGTTCAAGAGTGACGAACTGGCCCGGCGTATAGCGGAACCAGTTGTCCTCGGTGGTCTTGAAGGAGAAGGTCATCACGTCTGGCGCTTCTTCGATGGCCGAGATGCATTCCAGCATCTGCAACCTGTCGTTCCACGGCAGCATCTCGTCCAGATATTTCAGAGGCTGCATGGCCTTCTCACTTCTCAATTCGCATTACACTATCAGGCGACGCGGCTGAGCTTTGCTGCTTCGCCACGCAGGCGCGGTGTAATGGTGTTGGTATACCATTCGAGGAATTGCATCACGCCGCCTTCATGTTCGACCGAGTAGGGGCCGGGCTGATAAGCGGGCGAGCGAATGCCAACCGCATTTTCTTCAACGATCTGCCGGTCCTGGTCATTGGTCTGGATCCAGACATGGGTCAATTCATCAAGATCGTAATCCACGCCTTCAACAGCATCCTTGTGGACGAGCCATTTGGTGGTGACAAGCGTTTCCTCGGCGCTGATCGGCAGAACGCGGAAGGAAATCGCATGATCCGCCATCAGATGGTTCCAGGTCGACGGATAGTTGAACAGCAGCATTGCGCCGATATTCGTGTTGCCAGCCACCTGATCGCTCAAAGGCTTCTTGACGGCTGCCTTGCCGGACATGGTGTAGCTCACCGCGTCGCGCAGAAGCGGAATGCGGGTGATGCGATAGCGTCCATCCTCGGACATGTTGAATTCCGCAGGCAGGCCGACGTTGGCGCAATTTTTCCAGAGCTGGTTGATCTCGGGGTCTTCCATCACACCCTGCACGCCGGTTGCCGAAGGAGCTTCCGGATAGGTGCGGCAGAGTTCTGGATGGTTCGCGGCGCAGTGATAGCACTCACGGTTGTTTTCCCAGACGAGCTTCCAGTTGCCCTTTTCGATGATCGAGCTTTCGAAAGCGACCTTTGCGTCCTTGATATTGTGCGGCGCGAGATAGGGTTCAACCAGATTGCGGAAAGCACCGAAATCAGGCGCTTCCTCGGCGACACAGACATAGATATAGCCGGCGACGGTTTCACAATGCACCGGCTTCAGGCCATATTCGGCAGGTTTGAAATCAGGGCCGACCTGACGTGCGAAGAGCAGGCGTCCGTCCAGTTCGTAGGTCCACTGATGATAAGGGCAGACGAGCTTTGCTGCAGTTCCCTTTTCGGCCGCGCAAATGCGCGAACCGCGATGGCGGCAGGAATTATGGAAAGCACGAATGCCCCCCTGCGCATCGCGAACGATGACAACGGGATAAGCGCCGATCTGCACGGTCATATAGGAACCGGTCTTCGGCAATTCGCAATCATGGCCCACAAACAGCCAGTCCTTGTAGAAAATATTCTCCAAATCCAGCTTGTGATATTCCGGATCGGTGTAGAATTTTTGCTCCAGGCTGAAATTGGGGTCGCGCCCGGTCAACAGCCCCAGCATTTCGTTGCGAACGTCCATAGAATCGAACCCTTGCTTTCCATCTTGGATCTGCCCTCTGCTGTTCTCCCAGCGACTATGGCTCGATCCGGTGTTCCCTTTGTCTTCCGGAAGCACGGCTTATCCCGTTATCTCAATGGCTTGCTCACATCTCCCGAGGTCTGTGAACTAGCTTCCGTTATTCTGATTCAATCACTGAACTATTCTAAACGCGCATTGGGATGCGACATGGTTTTCGCGTAAAGACGACACGCCAAAATGTCGCTTTTGCGGCGTGATCAGATCGTAGCAAATATGTGTTACATATGCCTTCGGAGCGTTTCCGGGATTGCAAATTGGTTTAAAAGCCAGTTACCACGTCAACCACATCCCAATCTGTTTCATTCCATGGGAGGCTCGGTGGCCATGAAACGTTCTGAAATCAACGAAATCATCCGCGAAAGCGACGCTTTCATTCGCTCTTTCGGCTATGTCATGCCGCCTTTCGCATACTGGTCTCCCGAGGAATTGAAGGCGCGGACCTCTTCGGATGCACATGCTATTCGCGACGCGCGCCTTGGCTGGGATATCACCGATTACGGGCAGGGCAAATTTGCCGATCTCGGCCTGTTTCTCTTCACCACGCGCAACGGCAATGCCGAGGACCTCAAGCGCGGTGGTGGCATGCTTTATGCCGAAAAGATCATGATCTCGCGCAAGAACCAGCTTTCTCCGATGCACCGCCATGTGGTGAAGGCCGAAGACATTATCAATCGTGGTGGCGGCACACTGGTGCTGGAACTGTTCAATTCGCTGCCGGATGGCAGTGTAGATGAGGAAACCGACGTGACGGTTGCCACCGACGGACGCCTTGTGACGCAGAAGGCTGGTGCTCACCTGAAGCTGCAGCCGGGCGAAAGCGTGACACTGCTGCCGGGCAACTGGCATGCTTTCTGGGGCGAGGGCGGCGATGTGCTAATTGGCGAGGTTTCGACTGTCAACGACGACCTGACCGACAATATTTTCCGCGAGCCGATCGGCCGTTTTTCGAATATCGAAGAAAACGAGAAGCCGCTACATCTCCTGGTGTCCGACTACGACAAATGGCTGTAAGCCTACCGATATTTCGGTTATGGCTGCCTGCAAATGAAGTTGTTTGACGCTTCCGGTCTGCATGTAACTTTAAGTGAACGGCTCCCCGGTTCTCTAACGCCGTCATTTCCGGCAAACGGGGCAGGGAAGCTCAACAGGCTCTCGCGAAGGCAACTGAAGGACTGAACATATGAAGCTGGCGATGATCGGAACGGGCTATGTGGGGCTGGTTTCGGGTGTGTGTTTTGCCGAATTCGGCTTTCACGTCACCTGCGTCGACAAGAACCCATCGATCATCGAACGGCTGAAGGCCGGGAAAGTCACCATCTTCGAGCCGGGGCTCGATGAACTGATGACCCGCAATATTCGCGATGGCCGGCTGGAGTTCAGTACCGATCTTCCGGCAAGTGTCGCGGACGCTGACGTCATCTTCATCGCGGTCGGCACGCCATCCCGTCGCGGAGATGGCGAGGCGGACCTGCAATATATTGAAGCGGCTGCGGATGAAATCGCCGCTGCCATGAAGCCCGGTGCCGTGGTCGTTATCAAGTCGACGGTCGTGGTCGGTACCAATGCGCGTATACGCGACCGCATCAAGGCTGCCAATCCGGGTGTCTCGTTCTCAATGGTGTCCAATCCGGAATTCCTGCGGGAAGGTTCGGCAATCGAGGATTTCATGCGACCCGACCGTGTGGTTGTCGGGGTGGAAGACGAACGCGGCAGAACCGCAATGCAGCGCCTCTATCGTCCGCTTTACCTGCGTGAAACGCCGATGGTCGTCACGTCGCTGGAAAATGCCGAGATCATCAAATATGCGGCCAATGCCTTTCTGGCCATGAAGGTGACATTCATCAACGAGGTTGCCGACCTTTGCGAGAAGACTGGCGGCAATGTGCAGGAAGTGGCTCGCGCAATCGGCATGGATAACCGCATCGGCTCGAAATTCCTGCATGCCGGTCCGGGCTTTGGCGGGTCGTGCTTCCCGAAGGACACACGTGCCTTCGCTGCGACCGGCAAGAAATATGATGCGCCGCAATCGCTGATCGAGCAGGTCATTGCGGTCAATGAGACGCGCAAACAGTCGATGGCCGAACGGATCGTGACTGCCGCCAAGGAAAACGGTGCAGACACGGTTGCTGTCCTGGGCGTCGCCTTCAAGCCGAACACCGATGATATTCGCGAGTCTCCTGCGCTCGACATTATCGCGGCCATTCAGAAAGCAGGGATCAAGGTGCAGGCGCATGATCCTGAAGCCATGGACGCTGCCAGGGCGGTGCTGCCGGATGTTGTCTGGTGCAATTCGGCCTATGAAGCGGCGAAGGGCGCAGGCGTTGTTGCCCTGCTGACCGAATGGAACGCCTATCGTGCGCTCGATCTGAAACGGGTGGCCAATGGTATGGCCGGAAATGTGCTGATCGATCTGCGCAACGTCTACAAGGCAGAAGACATTGCAGGCACCGGCCTTGATTATCGTTCCGTCGGCCGGACGCTTCGGGCCTGACCAGAGCATTTCCAGCAAAAGTGGAAACCGGTGTTGCGTCCGAAACGCGCTCTAACTGTTTATTTTGACGCGCATCTTTTCCGAAAACCGTTTCACACTTTTCGGGGTGCGCTCTAGACGGACGGGGAGTTTACTCCCCGACCGTCAGCCGCTTCTTCTCATTGGCGATGAGCCAGAGATTGCGGATATAGACGACGAGGCCAAGACCTTGGCCCGCGATGAAGACCGGGTCCTTGCGCTGGATCGCATAGATCAGCAGCAAGGTGCCGCCGAAAAGCGAGAAGAACCAGAAGGCGACCGGCATGACGCTGCGCTTT
Organism: Ochrobactrum sp. A-1; assembly: GCF_022488005.1. Taxonomy (NCBI): domain Bacteria; kingdom Pseudomonadati; phylum Pseudomonadota; class Alphaproteobacteria; order Hyphomicrobiales; family Brucellaceae; genus Ochrobactrum; species Ochrobactrum sp. A-1. Next base: position 1,350,633 of record NZ_JAKVQC010000004.1, on the reverse strand, counting down.
GCCTTTTCGGATGCCAGCCACTGCACGACGAAGCGCATGGTGAAGCAGGCCTGAGCGACGAAGCCCAGCACGATCCAGCCATCCCACTGCGCCACGAAGACCTCGTGCAGCCACTGTGACAGGCTGTTGAAAATATCAGTCATGGGTGATCTCTCTCACACGCGGAACGACCTTGCGGCGCTTCCGCAGCCACCAGACGCCATAAAGATCCAGAATGCCGCGCACTCCACGGTCCAGAATGCCGTAATTGGATTTGCCGTGGCGGCGTTCGCGGTCGACCACATCGACATGCACGACGTCGAAGCCCTCGCGGATCGCCAAGGCAGGCAGATAGCGATGCCATCCATCAAAGAAAGGCAGTTGTCGGAACAGGTCAGTGTGCAGCGCTTTCAGGCCACAGCCGGAATCGCGGGTCTTGTCCTTGAGGATCGCGCCGCGCAGATTATTGGCAAAGCGTGACGAAAGCTGCTTGAGTTTTGTATCCGTACGCTTGAGGCGCTGTCCGGCAGCAATGCCGTAATCAGGCCCGGCCTTTAACAGCGCATCTGCCAGAACGGGGAGATAGGCGGGGTTGTTCTGTCCGTCGCCGTCCATGGTCACGACGATCTTGCCACGTGCTGCGAAAACGCCGGAACGCACAGCGGCGCTCTGGCCTGACGACCGGTCGTGGCGCAGATGGCGCAGTGGCTTGCCTGCATGAATGCGGCCCGCGAGTACATCGCTGGTTGAGTCCGTCGAACCGTCGTCGACGACGATGACTTCGTATGCGCGGCCCTGCATGGCGGCATCGACTTCATCCAGCAAAAAGGCAAGATTGTCGGCTTCGTTGCGGCAGGGGATAACCACAGAAATCGTCGGTGTGTCCAAGCGGAGTGTTCCTTTATTCCTCGCGCTATCTGCTTAAGCTCGGCTTTCCTGCCCGGAAACCCGATAAAGCGCAAGGCGCGCTCCATAGCATTGATTGGATGGCAAAGCCAAGACGGTTCAAGTAAACGTGAGTTCTGGCCCGGATAATAGCTCGATTGATCGGTTGACTGCCGTTTTTTAGCCGGACATAGCCGGATACGGAAGAGCCTGCTCCAGCCAATCCAGAAAATTCTGCGTCACCTGATCCCGGTTGATCTCATTGAGGCTCTCGTGGCGGGTGCCGGGCAGGATCGTGCATTGGACACGCTCGAAACCTATTTTCCGCATTCTCTCCGCCAGCCTGCGCACGGCAGCGCCGTTCACCGTTGCGGGGTCTTCGGCCCCGCCAACGAGACTGAACGGCATGTTTCGCGGGACTTTCGAGAAGTTCCGGTCATCAGCGCCACGGCGGATCATGTGGAAAATGTCGATCCATAACGCCACGCTGGCATCGAAACCGCAAAGCGGATCGGCGACATATGCATCGACTTCCGCCGTATCATGCGAAAGCCAGTCGAATAGCGTGCGGTGGCCTTGTACGGATCGCCCCCAGGCTCGGAAGGTTATTTTCGGCAGAATGGCGCTTGGAACGTCCGAACCTTTCAGCATGCGCTCCGTATAAAGGAGTGCGAATGCCAAAGCGCTTTCCGCACCGCCATCGACATTGGCGTTCCAGATCGCGGCCGCATCGACTGTATCGGCGTAGTTCAGCACATAGTTCAGCGCGATCAGCCCGCCCATGGAATGTCCGAAAAGCACGACCGGGAGACCCGGATGGTTCTCGTGAATATGTCGGTTAAGCGCGCGCACGTCCTCGATAGCTACAACATGGCCCTGCTTTTGTGCGAACATTCCTCTTGGCGCATGAGCGCCGATATTGGTGCCATGCCCGCGATGGTCGTGGATATAGACGTGGTAGCCCGCCGCGACCAAGGCGGAGGCGAAACGTTCATAGCGCGCGGAATGTTCGGCAAGGCCGTGGCATATCTGGACAACTCCTCGCGGTGTCCCGGCGCGGACAGTGCGGAACGGGAGTTCCGATTTGTCGGAAACCGTCAGATGATGAATGGTTTTGAATGTCATTTCGCCATCTGATTTTATGCCGTGCAAATAGTCAATCTCCCACGATGCGGCGTCGCTTAAACAGGCATTGGAACGGAGTGTGAATGAATTTTAGGCAATTACGTTTTTTGTGCAGATTCCGCTTGAAAAGCGCAAGAGCTTGGGCAAATCTAGTTTTGCAGACAGGGTTTTTGAAGGGCAATCAGGGGCGTTTTAAACAGGATTTCACGTCATAACTTGCAGGCTGTCCGATGAAAGGGAGGAAACTTTCGCGGACGGTGGCCAGAGGGGAAACCGGGTGACGGAAATATCCGCGCCCGGTTTCATTATTTATGGTTCTCATCAAACATTGATTGGCTGTTGCCACTGCTTCTGTTTCGCGGGTTGCCGTTTGCTTCCGGGGCATAATTAGCCTACATACGCGTCAACAATTTCCGCGCGGCTCGGTAAGCATTGGACCGATCGCGCTTCTCAACCTGCGGAGACGACGCGCTTTATGGCACGCCAGTTCATTTATCACATGTCCGGCCTCAACAAGGCCTATGGCAACAAGAAGATTTTGGAGAATATCCATCTCTCCTTCTATCCCGACGCGAAGATCGGCATTCTCGGCCCGAACGGCGCCGGTAAGTCGACTATTCTCAAGATCATGGCCGGTCTCGACAAGGAATATACCGGTGAGGCTTGGCTGGCCGATGGCGCTACTTGCGGTTATCTTGCCCAGGAACCGGAACTCGATCCTTCCAAGGACGTGCTTGGTAATGTGATGGAAGGTGTGGCTGCCAAGAAGGCAATCATCGACCGTTACAACGAACTGATGATGAACTATTCCGACGAAACGGCGGATGAAGGCGCGAAGCTTCAGGACATCATCGACAGCCAGAATCTGTGGGATCTCGAAAGCCAGGTCGAAATGGCCATGGAAGCGCTGCGCTGCCCTCCGGGCGATGCCGACGTGACCAAGCTTTCGGGCGGTGAAAAGCGCCGCGTGGCACTTTGCAAGCTTCTGCTTTCGAAGCCTGACTTGCTGCTTCTCGACGAACCGACCAACCATTTGGACGCCGAAACGACGGCATGGCTTGAAAAGCACCTGCGCGAATATCCGGGTTCAGTGCTGATCATCACCCACGATCGCTACTTCCTCGACAATGTGACGGGCTGGATTCTCGAGCTCGATCGTGGTCGTGGTATTCCTTATGAAGGCAATTATTCCGCCTATCTGGAAGCCAAGGCCAAGCGCATGCAGCAGGAGGGCCGCGAAGAAGCTGCCCGTGAGAAGGCGCTGTCGCGTGAACGCGAGTGGATTTCCGCGAGCCCGAAGGCTCGTCAGGCCAAATCCAAGGCGCGTATCAAGGCCTATGACGAACTGGTCAAGAGTGCGGAAGAGCGTCGCCCCGGCGATGCGCAGATCATCATTCCCGTTGGTGAGCGCCTCGGCCAGGTGGTCATCGAGGTCGAGGGGCTGTCGAAAGGCTATGGCGACCGTCTGCTGATCGACGATCTGAATTTCAAGCTGCCTGCAGGTGGCATTGTCGGCGTGATCGGCCCGAACGGTGCCGGTAAATCGACCCTGTTCAAGATGCTGACGGGGCAGGAACAGCCGGATAACGGTTCGGTTCGTATCGGCGACACGGTTCATCTTTCCTATGTCGACCAGAGCCGCGACGCGCTGGATGCCAACAAGACCGTCTGGGAAGAGATTTCCGGCGGCAATGACGTCATCAAGCTCGGCAAGTTTGAAATGAACTCCAGAGCTTATTGCGGTGCGTTCAACTTCAAGGGCGGCGATCAGCAGCAGAAGGTCGGCAATCTTTCCGGCGGCCAGCGCAATCGCGTTCACCTCGCCAAGATGCTGAAGTCCGGCGGCAATGTTCTGCTGCTCGACGAACCGACCAACGATCTCGATACGGAAACGCTCGGCGCGCTTGAAGACGCACTGGAAAACTTCGCTGGCTGCGCCGTTATCATCAGCCACGATCGCATGTTCCTCGACCGTCTGGCAACGCACATCCTCGCATTCGAAGGTGATAGCCATGTCGAATGGTTCGAAGGCAACTTCGAGGACTATGAAGCCGACAAGATCCGTCGTCTCGGACCCGAGAGTGTCAACCCGAAGCGGGTAACGTATAAGCCGCTTACCCGATAATGACTTCCAAGGCCGGTGCATCGCACCGGCCTTTTTATTTCAGGCCCTTTTCACGTGATGAAAGGAAAGACGATGAAAGACTGGTCCGCAAAACAGTATCTGAAGTTTGAAGATGAACGCAGCCGCCCGGCGCGCGATCTTCTGGCCCGGATACCGATCGATAAGCCGCGCAAGGTGGTCGATATCGGCTGCGGACCGGGTAACTCGACGGAGCTTCTGGTCGAGCGTTGGCCGGAAGCTGATGTTTCCGGCTTCGATACTTCGCCCGACATGATCGAAAAGGCCAAGGCCCGCTTGCCGAAAGTTGATTTCACGATCGACGATGTGACGAGCTATGGGCCGGATGCGGAAACCGATGTCCTCTTCTCCAATGCTGTTTTCCAGTGGTTGCCGGATCATATCGAGCAGATGAAACGCCTCTTGTCGCAGCTTCGTCCCGGCGCGGTGCTGGCCGTCCAGATGCCGGATAATATGGGAGAGCAGACCCATGTTGGTATGCGTGACGTCGCAAAAACAGAGGCCTTCGTCGCCAGGATCGGCACCAAGGGCAGGGGACCTCTGCCGCCGGTGATGGAATATTATAACGCGCTCGCCGGTCAGGCTGCGCGGCTCGACATATGGCATACGGTCTATAACCACCCGCTGGATGGCGTTGATGCGATTGTGGAATGGGTGAAGGGGACAGGGTTGCGACCGTTTCTCGATCCGCTCGATGAACAGGAGCAGGCCGACTATCTGAAAGCTTACAAGGCGAGGATTGCGACGCATTATCCGGCGGCTGTCGATGGGAAAGTCCTGCTGCGTTTCCCACGTATTTTTCTGGTTGTTCAGAAGAAATAATTGCCCGAAAAATCGCTCTACACGCGGAATTGATCGATTGCCCGTGTAGAGCGAAATGATAATTTTTGAATTATTTCAATATGTTATATAGCGGGATCATTGCACGGGAATGTCAATCATGTCTTTTAGCAACTTCTCATATTGGAATAGATTGCATGCAAACGATTTTGTTCCTATGGTCTGGCCGCATCCTGAAACCGCTCTAGATATGGAGCCGTCATGATCGCAACGCCGCGATGCGCGCCATCCCCGTTGCGATTTCGTTCAGGAGGCCGGTTTCGATGCTCTTGCTCCGTTTTTACTTTTCAATGGAAATGAACGCCGAGGCTGCCGGTTCAAGGACTGTTTCAGGCGTCTTTGCGTCTTCGCAATTGACCCAAACAGTATGATTTCGACCGGGAGGACATTTCAAATGCGAGCCTGCTTTCCAGTTGAAATGCGGTTCGCAGTTTTATGTTTATGAAGTGAAACAATCGCCGATTTCGGTAATCCCTGCCTGGGGTCGGCGGCTTGCAGGCTGTTTGAGAACCGCCTGCTATCGGGAGTTTTCAGAATGAACAATGCAGAAATGCATGCTGACGCCAATGGCGAGGTCGAAGCGGCACATGATGCCCATGACACGCGCCGCCGCGTCTTTGCCATCGTGGCCAGCGCATCGGGTAATCTGGTGGAGTGGTACGATTTTTACGTCTATTCCTTCGGTGCACTTTATTTCGCATCGCAGTTTTTCCCTGCCGAGGATCAGACCAGTCAGCTGCTGAATGCGGCTGCGATTTTTGCGGCTGGCTTCCTCATGCGCCCCATCGGGGGCTGGCTGTTTGGCCGCATTGCCGACAAGCTCGGTCGCCGCAAATCCATGCTGATTTCGGTCACGATGATGTGCCTTGGCTCCTTCGCCATCGCCATTTTGCCGACCTATGAAACAATCGGTGTTCTGGCACCATTCCTGCTGCTGATCGTGCGTTTGCTGCAGGGCCTTTCGGTCGGCGGCGAATATGGTACCACCGCTACCTATATGAGCGAAGTGGCGCTGGCCGGGCGCCGGGGCTTCTTCTCGTCGTTCCAGTATGTCACCCTGATTGGCGGGCAGTTGCTTGCTGTTCTGGTGATCGTGGTGCTGCAGTTCTTCCTGACGTCGGACGAGCTTCATGCCTGGGGTTGGCGCATTCCTTTCGCTATTGGCGGCGTTGCGGCCATCGTCGCACTATTCCTGCGGCGGACCCTTCACGAGACCTCGACGGAAGAAACCCGCAACAACAAGGCAGCAGGCAGCTTCGCCAATATCTGGAAGAACCATCGTAAGGCCTTCCTTGTTGTCGTCGGCTTCACTGCTGGGGGTTCGCTCGCCTTCTATACCTTCACCACCTATATGCAGAAATATCTGGTCAACACCGCTGGTATGAGCAAGGAAACGGCCAGTGAAACCATGACCTTCGTGCTGTTGGTCTACATGTTGATGCAGCCGCTTTTTGGCGCGCTGTCCGATAAGATCGGCCGCAAGACGATGATGATCGGCTTTGGCGGTATTTCGATCCTGACCACAATCCCGCTCATGACGTTGATCGGTTCGGTGCAGAGCTCGACCTGGGCATTCATCTATATCGTGATTGCTCTGGCGGTTGTCAGCATGTACACCTCGATCAGCGGCATCGTGAAAGCGGAATTGTTTCCTGCGGAAGTGCGGGCGCTGGGTGTCGGCTTTTCCTATGCTATCGCCAATGCGATCTTCGGGGGCACGGCTGAATATGTGGCGCTCTGGTTCAAGCAGCAGGGCATGGAAAGCGGCTTCTTCTGGTATGTGACCGTGATGATGGTGATCGTCTTCGTCGTTAGCCTTGTCATGCCGAACCCGCGTGAACATGGATATCTGCAAGGCCACGGCACTGAGTAACCGGTGTTTTATTGTCGATCAAAACGCCGCCTCCGGGCGGCGTTTTCACATCTCCACGGCTTCGTCGTCTTCGGGCGACAGAAGTCGCGTCGCGCGCCATTCGGTCAGTTTGGTATTGATCGCATCCAGTACGAAGAAGCGCGCTGAATCCTTGTCATATCCATCATCCCGCAACGCATCGTAATCGGTATGCATGTGGCGCACATGCGCAACTGTCGCCAGCCACACGGCAGTAGACGGCGGCAGCGTCTTCATATGGGGGCTGAGCGCCGCAGCGCGGATCGGCTCGGAATCCGAATAGGGCACTGCCGGAAGCAGGAGCGTCAGCGATTTGGCGATTGCCTTCTGGCGCATTGTGCCTGCACGCATGGCTTATCCTTACAGTCAGTTATTGGGGCGAATCCTTTGTCTGACACATTGTGCCACGAAAATCGCTTGCGCAGGAATTGCTTTTCATATAAACATATCTTTATATCTTTACGGATTACCGTGATGGGCCGTAAATGAAGTGATGGATCAACAAAGAGCGGAAGGCATGACCGGTTTGCAACTGCAACTCGATCTGATGGTAGATGTGCTGAAGGCGGTGGCTGAGCCGAGCCGCTTGCGCATTCTGGCGCTTCTTTCGCGCGGTGATCTCACCGTCTCCGACCTGACAACGATATTGGGGCAATCCCAGCCGCGTGTATCACGCCATCTAAAGCTTCTGGCAGAAGCCGATCTTATCGATCGGTATCAGGAAGGTGCCTGGGCCTATTTTCGTCTCGCCGACAATGCGATCAGCGGCGATCTTGCACGCGGGCTTCTGGCGCGGCTCGACAAGGCCGATGCGCTGGTTGAGCGTGACATGGAACGCCTGTTGCAGGTGAAATCCAGCCGTCAGGAAAAGGCTGCTGCCTATTTCAGCGCCAATGCCGGGCGCTGGGATCAGATTCGCAGGCTGCATGTTTCCGAGAATGCGGTCGAAGTGGCCCTCAAAAAGGTTATCGGTGACAAGCCGTTTCAGGCTATGCTGGATGTCGGCACGGGCACTGGCCGGTTACTGGAGCTTTTTGCCCCGCTTTACATTCGTGGTGTCGGCATCGACATCAATCGTGACATGCTGACTGTGGCGCGAGCTAATCTCGACCTTGCAGCCATCGGCAATGCGCAGGTTCGCCAGGGCGATGTCTACGCGCTGCCTGTGGAGCGTGAGAGCTTCGATCTGGTGACTATTCATCAGGTTCTGCACTTCCTTGATGATCCGCTTGCTGCCATTCGTGAAGCGGCGCGGGCCTTGCGCCCTGATGGGCGGCTGCTGATCGTGGATTTCGCACCGCACAAGCTCGAGTTCCTGCGTGAGGAACACGCGCATTTGCGTCTTGGCTTCAGCGACGAGCAGATGCTGGGCTGGATGAAAGATGCCGGTCTCGAGCCGGAAAAGACACTGGAACTGGAGCCGAAGGCGGCCAATGGAGACGAAGGGCTGACAGTGAAGCTGTGGCTTGCCCGCGATCCACGCCTTCTCATTGCCGATCCGGCTTCGCATGTCTCCCAAAAGTGGGAACCGGTTTTGGGATAAAGACATGCGACAAAAACAGACAATAAGCATGACGGAGACAGTTTGATGGGTTTTTACGGTCTTTCCCGCCGACCGGATGTTGGCCAGACCACCCGGGTATCGTTCGAATTCTTCCCGCCCAAGTCGGAGGAAATGGAACAGCGTCTCTGGGATACGGTGACGCGGCTTGCTCCGCTGCAGCCTGAATTCGTCTCCGTGACCTATGGTGCCGGAGGCTCCACGCGTGAACGCACGGCACGCACCGTGGCGCGCATCCTCAAGGAAACCGACGTCAAGCCAGCGGCGCATCTAACCTGCGTGGATGCGACACGCGAGGAAGTTGATCGCGTCGTGCGTGAATTCGCAGAACTTGGTGTCAACCGCTTCGTGGCGCTGCGCGGCGATCCAGCCGCCGGTATCGGCGAGAAATACGTGCCGACGCCGGGTGGCTATCAGAACGGTGCCGAACTGGTCTCTGGTTTGCGCAATATTGCGGATTTCGACATTTCAGTTTCCGCCTATCCGGAAAAGCATCCGGAAAGCCCGGATTTTGCAACCGATATCGATATGCTGAAGCGCAAGGTCGATAATGGTGCGACACGCGCCATTACCCAGTTCTTCTTCGAAAACGATCTTTACGAACGTTATGTCGAGCGCGTTCGCCGTGCCGGTATCTATATCCCGATCGTTCCAGGTGTCCTGCCGGTGCATAATTTCAAGCAGGTCAAGAATTTCTGTGCGCGGTCGGCGACACATATTCCGAGCTGGCTGGCGGAGCGTTTCGAAGGACTGGACAACGATCCGCAGACACATCAGCTGGTAGCCGCTGCAATTGCCGCCGAGCAGGTGATGGATCTGATCGAACGCGGCGTGCAGGATTTCCATTTCTACACGATGAATCGCGCCGATCTGCCATTTGCGATCTGTCACATGATCGGCATAAGGCCAAAGACGGAAGCAACTCTGGAAGTTGCCTAAACATAAAAAGCCCGGCGGTGACGCCGGGCTTTCTTGTTTTCATGCGGGTCGGCCTATCCTCAAAACCGAAGCCGCCGTAATGGCTTAGGCTAATTCCCCTAAGGGATGACGCCTGCTATCAACGCTGCAACAAATGCAAATGCCGCACAGATCATGAGGACATTTAAAGATCGCGTAAGTCCCATTGGTCTGTCTCCTTCATATGCGTCCGGGTGACCGGACGCGCGCTGGTAGGAAGCTCGAATCTAAGCGCAAAACGCCTCGAACAAAAGAAGATTTCGCACTGCAATCTGCCGTGATGGAGAAATAAACCTATCGTTTACCACCTAAACTATTGAAATATTTGACTAGGAAAATTTATTCACATTTCATGAAAAAGACACTGAACTGCCATGTTTGGTACTGTTTTCGCCGCAGTTGCCACAGGTTTTTTGACATGTTTTTCGCCCGTTTTAGCGAATTAACGCCAAATATGCCGATAAGGTGAGGATAGATATCGCTGTCGAATAGAGGATGACGTTGGAGGTAATCGCTGCCTCGCGACGATAATGCTCGGCCAGCATGAAGGGGCCCGTGCCGGTCGGAAGTGCTGCAAGGAGAGCCGCGCTTTGTGCGAGCAGGGGAGGCAGTCAAAATACATAGACCGCCAGCAGCCAGGTTGCGAGAGGCTGGACGATGAGCTTGACTGAAACAAGAAAAGCAATGGCATTGACGCTTTCGCGTTCGATCTTGCGCGGCTGGGCGAGGAACAGGCCAAGCGCCACCAGCGCGCAAGGGGATGCGGCGCCACCGAGCATCTTCAGGAAAGTTTCCGTCGGGGCCGGGATGGTTAACCCCAGAAAGGAAACCACCGCGCCGAGCGCCGGAGCGACAAGCAGCGGATTGCGGATCAGGGACCGCATAACCTTCCAGGCGAGATGAAGCGGCTTCTTCTCGGTCTGCAGGCCGATTTCGATCAGCACGATTGCAAAAGCAAAAGTGACGCAGACGGTGATGATGATCGAAATGGTGGTCGCTGCCAAAACGCCTGACCCGAAGGCGATCATCGAAAGTGGAATGCCCATATAACCGGTATTCGGATAGGCGGCGTTCAGCCCGTCAAGCGCAGTATCTGCCAGAGGCAGCCTTCCACGCAGCCGCACCAGAAAGGGCAAGGCGAACGCAATTGCGCTTGAAAGCAGAAATACTGCGATGAAACCCGGCTGCCAGAGCTCGCTGCCATGGGTATTGGCCATGATGTCGAAGAGAAGAGCAGGCAGTGCCAGATAGACGACGAAACGGTTCAGCTCCGCTATCGCATGAGGCCCGAGTATTTTCAGCTTGAAGGCACCCCAGCCGGAGAAAATCAACGCGAAAACGGGAAGGACGACGAGCAGGGTAGTGAGCATGAAACGGGCATTCGTGGTGAGTGCAGAATAGGAAAAGGCGCGGGGATGATCCCGCGCCTTATGATTTGCTTAGAGCTTATCAAGAAGCTCCTGTGTCGGCCATGAATCGGCAGGCATTCCAAGGCGCATCTGTTCAGCGCGCACGGCATCGCGGGTCAGGAGACCGAACACACCGTCGATCTTTTCGCCCATGTCGTAACCGCGGGCCTGAAGCTTGGTCTGGAGTTCCTTAAGCTGCTCCTGCGTAAGGCCCGGAACCGGGTTGCCCGGATCGAAGGCTGGCGCACCAGCGAGGCGGGTCGCGAAATAAGCGGCGGTTGTGGCATAGACTATGGACTTGTTCCATTCCACGAATACGTCGAAGTTGGGATAAGACAGGAAAGCCGGTCCCTTGCGGCCAAGCGGCAGCAGAAGTGACGCATCGCCATCATCTGCGCCGAGCGGACCGTTGAGGCCCATCACACCCTGCTCAGCCCACCATGAATGCGGCTTGCGGTTGGTGCGGATTGCTTCTTCCCAAGGCAGATCCTTGGTGAGACGCACCTCTTCAAGCCAAGGCTGGCCACGCTTCCAGCCGAGTTCCGAAATCATGCGACCGGCAGTCATCATGGCATCGGGAACGCTGTTCTTCAGGTCAACCTTACCGTCGCCGTCGCCATCGACGCCACGTTCAAGATAATCCTTCGGCAGAAGCTGCATCATGCCGATCTCGCCAGCCCATGCGCCGGTGGTTGCCGCATCGACGACGCCCTGATCGAAAAGCTTGAGAAGGGCAATCAACTGCGGGCGGAACAGGTCTGGACGGCGGCAGTCGTAGGAGAGGGTAACGAGCGCATTCAACGTGTCGAAATCGCCCTGAATGGCACCATAGTCGGTTTCAAGCCCCCAGAAGGCGGCAAGGACTGGCCCCGGAACGCCATAGGTATCTTCGACCTTCTTGAAGACATCTGCATATTTGACCAGATTTTCACGGCCTTTTTTCAGGCGCGCTTCCGAGATGAGGCGCTTGGAAAATTCGGTGAAAGTCAGGTTGAAAACAGTCTGCTTGCGGTCGCGATCAAGCACCTTTTGCTCAAGCATGGCCTTGTGCAATTCGGCGATGCCCTTTTCGCCGACACCGGCGTCACGGGCTTCCTTGGTCAGATTGTCCATCCACTGGCCGTAATCGATCTCGCATTCCGGCTTGGGAAGATTGACGGTGTTTTCAGTTGGCGTCGCAGCGGGCGCGGGAGAAGCGGCAGCCTGTGCATGGGACATGGCTGTCGATGCAAGCAAGGCGGCTGCGATAACTGAAGCAAAAAACTTCATTGGTAACTCACACTAATAGATTGGGAGCAAGCTGCTCCCTCCGAGGATTGTTTTAGCTATTGCCTCAACAAGCCCCGGAAATGAAGCAAAACTTGGTGTGAACTGCCAAACTGCGCTGTGTTACCGAACTTTGTTGCTTTCCAGCCACTTTTTCCATGCGTTGGCATCGCCGGCGAAGACATTGATGTCGGCGTCGCCCTTGATGCCTGGAATGGAGCCGGTGCCCGTATATTGCCAGAACGTCCACGGATGGGGACCGTATTTCTCATCCGGATGACCGGCAACGGAGCGCAGCCAGAACGGATAGTCAGCCATCTGCCGCAAGTCGTTGTCATCGAAGAAATCGACCGTCGTGTAAACAATCGGACGCTTGCCGTAATGCTTTTCCAGCGCCTGCAGGAAGATGCGCATTTCCTTGCGCACAACGGCAGCATTGGGGCGCAGCTTGCAGGTTGGCGACTGCGGGTTCCATTCCATATCGAGAACGGGCGGAAGCGCGCTCGGATCACGCGGTACGTTCTGGATATACCAGCGTGCCTGTTCGATAGCCGGACGGCAGAAATAATAGAAATGATAGGCGCTCCGCGCGATGCCTGCCTGATGGGCGCCGTTCCAGTGTTCCTTGAAACGGTCATCGACGCGATCACCGCCCTCCGTCGCCTTGATGAAGGCGAAGGAAATGCCGCTGGCGCGCACGGCGCTCCAGTCCACATTGGTCTGATATTTGGAAACATCGGTGCCGTGTATCGGATAATGCCAGGGCGTCTTGCCGGTCCAGTCATGCGGGTCGCGATCGCCGAAGCGCGGCGCTTTCACAGGGCCGGACGGCGGTGCGATCCGCGCCACTGAGCTGCCTGATTTCTTTACGTCGGAAAAGTCGTAATCCACCGTCGTGCAGGCGGAAAGAATAAATGCGCCGAGGGCGAGAATGCTGTAGCTGGCCAGACGGTTCATAAAGGGGTTCCGTGTCGCGAATCAGTCCTCTAACGGTTACGCGATCCGAAGCCGGACGTCACCAGTCTGGCGGGCAAGTTTGGTGCTAATCTTTGGGAGCGGGAGACGTTGTCGAACGAATGATCGCTATCCAGGCAAAACCACGATAAAGAATACGCTTTTCAACAACAGCACTGCGTTCCTGCGCGAACTGATCGCAAACCGAGAACAAGTCGCAACGCGGCGTGACATGGAACCATTCTAGCCACTTGAAGAGTGCCTTTCCGAACCAGCGCGGCAGGCGGGCCTGATTTCCAAAATCGACGATATGCAATTCCCCATCTGCATTAAGATGCCGGATGCTTTCACGAATGACCGACTGCCATTGCGGGATCATCGATACGGCATAGGAAATGAAAATCCGGTCGAAGCCGGTTTGTCCGAACAGTCGATCAGGGTCGAACTGGGCTGCATCTGCGCGATCAAGCCGGACGCGATCTTCAATGCCTGCGCGCTCTGCCGCCCGGCGTGCTGTATCCAGCATTTCTGCTGAAATATCGATGCCGAAGAGTTTCGCATCCGGATAATTTTCCGCAGCTTTCACCAGATTGCGACCGGTGCCGCAGCCGATCTCCAGAACTGTGCCCTCCTTGGGCACGGACAGTCCCGCGATCATGGGGTCCCGGCCCAGAAGATAATACTTGCGGGTAGCATCATAGAAATGCCGCTGACGGCGATAGACCCGATCCATGAGATTGGCATGGTTGATACCTTGAACGCTCCACGGGCTGCGCAACATGTCAGGCATCCTTCAGCGTATAGAGATGGAAACCACCATAGATCGACGAGCGGTCGCGGTCATGCAGGGTGCGGGATTCATCCGCTTGATATTCCCAGCGGTCCAGAATTTGTGGTGCCACCCGTCCCGGAAGCAGGCTCGGTTCCGCTGCTGTACGGAAAATGACACGGGCATTCGCTGCTGCCGTACGGGTAATTTCACTCCAGAGAGCATTGAGCTGTTCGTCATTCATCCAGTCCTGCGCGTCCAGCAGAATGTAACGGTCGACGGAAGAGCCAGGCTTGGCAGCGAGAAAGTCGGTGTAGCTCGCGTTCTGCACGGTCATGCGATCTGCGCGTTTCCGTACCATTTCGAAATTGGTACGTGACAGGTAAGGCGGGAGAGGCCCAGTCTCCTCATTGCCGCTATAGCCGCGCCCGAATGCCTGCCAGGCAAAGTAATTGTCGGTAAGGGGGAAGCCGCAGGCCAGCTTCTCAAGACGGCTGCGCAGGACAAGCGCCATATCGCCGTTTCCGGCAGTGGCAAGGGCATCATATTGCTGCGGCGGTATGCCCAGCCCAAAAAGGGATGATTTGCGGGCTGTGGCCCAGCGCACCATGCGTTTTTCGAAGAGCGGTGCGAGCGCCGTGTCGAAGAAACTGCGCTGTTCTTCCATCGTGCGTGCCTTCAAGATATCGCGCGGATCGATCCCGTAGAGCCGCGCTACGCGATGGCCCATGCCGATGAAGACGCCGAGCAAGCCGTGGCGATAGAGATCACGCCAGAAAATGGAAATACGCTGGCGACCGTTCCATTTGCGCTTTTCCCAATAGGCGCGGCTTTCGCCGTCCAGATGCGGGCGGATGAAGCGCTTGTAGGCGGCAAGATTGGTCTTGTCGTCGGCCTTTCCATAGAAGCGGTAGAACGCATCGTAGTCAGGCAGGTTCTTGACCGCGGCAAGTTTCAGCCGGTTGAAGGCGACATGTGCCTGATTGAGGTCGACTGCCTCCACACGCGCCGGATCGGCGGTCAGGTAGGACATGGCATTGCATCCGCCGGACGCGATGGTGACGATGCGGTGACCCGGCTTGATGGCCAGAGCAGCCATATCGACTTCGGGGTCTTCCCAAATCTGCGGATAGACCAGCCCTTTGAAGAGCCAGGCAAACAACCTTTCGGAAAAGCCCGCACGCGAGAGGGCGCTGTTCTGGGTTACGGCACGTTTGAGAATTGTGTCGGCTGATGTTTGCTCTGTCATTAAAAGTTCCCCTGATGCACGAATCCCGACTTCGATTTCGCAAAGTTAAACATCGTCCAATGACAGGGGCGTGACGAATTAACTGCGGATTTTTAAACCTGATGAATGCCGCTATACGCCTTTAATACTGTCGGTTTATTACGGCCAGTAAGACTATTTGAGAGAACTTTTTCGCGCTGTTGCCGTTTTCTTGTGTGACGGTCCCAGTCGACAGGATTTCTGTGTCGATGAGCGACCGTAAAGGTGATTGGCCGGACAAACCGGTCACGCACGGAGAAAACAGAGAGAGGCGTTTGGCAATATTGCCATTTGATGCCTGAAACCAGGCCAACGAGCCTGATCTAGGAAGGAGAGCCAACGTGAAGAAGTTTCTGATTGCTTCCGTCGCCGCCGTATCACTTCTCGGCCTTGCAGCTTGCAACGACAAGAAGGATGACACGAGCAACGCACCGGCACCATCCGCGCCGGCAGCGCCTTCGAACAATGACACGACGACGACGCCAGCCCCAACCAATCCGGCACCATCAACGCCGGGTACGGGCACGGCACCTGCCAACTAATGGTGCAGAGCCGTGACGCATCATGCGTCTGCATTTGGATGGCGATCCGGTCTCCGGGTCGCCATTCGTGCCAATGGGTTTTGAGATGAACGTTAAAGCAACCACGTCGGGAAAAGACGGGCATTCTGCGTTTTCCGTGTTTCAACGCAGGCTCGGTTCGGTTATGGCTTTTGTCATGAACCGTAACGCCCTGTTTTTCATCTCTGCGATTGTTCTTGTTGCGCTTGCCGCCTGCGGCAAGGGAAGTGACGAGACCGCTGCCACAACCAACGGCGGCGAGCAGGGGGCTGCGGCTGTATCGCAGCCTGCAAAACCGACAGAAAATGGCAGCACGGAAAAAGGCCCCGATCTGGTCAAATCGCTCCGCGATAGTTCCGGTGTAGTAAGCCCGGAAGAGAAAGCTGCAGCCATTGAACGTGCGCGCACAAATGCTGTCGCTGCGGCAAAATCTGTGGGGCAGACGGATCAGCAGGCGCAGACGGCGGGAGAAGCGGCAGCTACGGTCGCACAGCGCTCATTCGATGAACGCGAACCTCAGCAGTAAGCGTTCGTTGCGGAACACGGCAACAATCTAAGCCAATGCCTTCTCATTCTTTCTAAATGTTTGTTTTTTCGGCTTTCGTCTGTGTGGACGGTTTTCAGTTCACTCGGAATTCTATAGAAAAGTTCCATGTCGATTTGGGTTCGCATTGGTGAGTTTGTAACGTCAGTGGCGTCGAATGCCATTACTGGCGTTATCGAAGCCGTGCGCACCGTTTTCGAGGGCGATGCCGACACGCGTCGCCGGGTGGCCTTTTCCATCGCGATGATCGCGCTTTCAGCCAAAATGGCGAAGGCCGACGGGGTGGTTACCCAGGATGAAATCCGCGCCTTCCAGGACATATTCTCCGTGCCGAAGGAAGAGACGGCGCATGTCGCGCGGCTCTATGATCTCGCCAAGCAGGACGTCGCAGGCTATGAATCCTATGCGCGCCAGCTTGCCGGATTATGCAGCGAAGGGCAGACCGATTGTCATTTGCTGGAAGACATTCTCGACGGCCTTTTTCATATCGCCACTGCCGATGGTTATGTGCACGAAAAGGAAATGGCCTTTCTTGCGGGCGTAGCTGATATTTTCGGCTATGACGAAGTTGCTTTCGATCGTATCGCGATCCGGCATGTTCAGCGCGGTGCTGACGATCCCTATGCCATTCTGGGGCTGGAGCGCGGTGTTTCCTTCGAGATGGCCCGCAAGCGCTATCGTTCGCTGGTTAAGGAGCATCATCCTGACCGGCTGGTCGCAGAAGGCTTGCCGCTGGAATTCATAACCATTGCCAACAGGCGTCTGGCGGCGATAAACGCTGCCTGGGCGAGCATTGAGAAGAATCTGGAGGCTGCATGAGCAGTGTGAACGAAATCGAGAGTGAATTGTTGCAGGAGCTGGCGCTCGAGCAGCCCGATTTCGCCGGGGTAACGCTCGATCCGTCGCCCAATTTCGGTCCTCGCCGCGATGGCAAGGTGCCCGCCTTTCTCATTCTCCATTATACCGGGCTGGCGACTGCCGAAGAGGCGGTGCAGGTTCTGAAATCGCCGGATATGGAAGTTTCCGCGCATTATCTTGTCCATGAAGATGGGCGGATCGTGCAGATGGTTTCGGAAAAGGCGCGCGCCTGGCATGCGGGCAAGAGCTACTGGAAGGGCGAGACGGACATCAATTCCGCTTCTATCGGCATCGAGATCGTCAATCCTGGCAATCTCGAAAATTATCCGCCCTTCAAGGATGCGCAGGTCGATGCACTCATCCGCCTCTGCAGCGATATATGCGAGCGTTATGCCATCAAGCCGGAAAATGTTCTGGCCCATTCGGATATAGCACCGTCGCGCAAGACCGATCCTGGCCATAACTTCCCCTGGAAGCGGCTCCACGATGCGGGCATCGGGCACTATATCGAGCCGACATCGATCCGCGGTGGACGGTTTCTGGCACGTGGCGAAAACGGTCAGCCTGTCGAAGCCTTGCAATCCATGCTGGCACTTTATGGCTATGAGATCGCCATCACGGGGGTCTTCGATGAAGGCACAGAAACCGTGATTAAGGCCTTTCAGCGTCATTTTCGGACACAAAATGTGGACGGTGTGGCCGATGTATCTACTATAGATACCCTCTACAGGCTAATTTTTTCCCTGCAAAATGTTACCGCCTGACCAAGTGTGAGCGGGCAACTTGTCCATTTAGCGTTGATTCGCATTTCCGTAATGATTTCAAAAAAATAGATTGATCCCGGTGGCTGCCGGAGGATTTTGACAAAGGTTCCGCTTGTCGATGCGTGAATCGCAAATGTTACAACCTGTAAGACTATTTTACTTTTGCAACCAATCTTCAGCTGCATTTGCCCGGCACTTCATCGCTCAATCCCAGCGGACACGGGCCTAACAACCCTTATCGGGCGGGATCAAAAAACAGGACTGTCTCTCCCAAGACGGGCGGTCTGACAAAAGAAACGTTCCAAGACGGTAGGTTATGAAAACTAAATTTGTTGTTGTTTGCGCCCTTGTCGGCGCGATGAGTTCGTTTGGCCTGAATCCAGCACTGAGTGCCCCTTCAACTGAACCGACCAACCTCGCAGCTCTCCTCAAGGCACGCCAGCAGAACAAGTCTGCGGAGGCGGAAAAACCAACCACAACGCCTAAGAAGGCATCGGTTGTCACCCGCCGTGCGGCACCGGCCACCAAGGGGTCCACAGGCAAGCGTGCGCAGTCGAAAGACACGACTGCCCGTAGCGCCAAGGGTGGCAGCACCTACTCCAACATCATTAACCGTTACGCATCGACCTATGGTGTGCCTTCCGCGCTGGCACATGCGGTTGTGCGTCACGAAAGCAATTTCCAGCCGAACGTGCGCGGCAAGGCCGGTGAAATCGGCCTGATGCAGATCAAGCTCTCGACCGCACGCGGCCTCGGTTATACGGGTTCCGCCAAGGGCCTTTACGAGCCATCCACGAACATCCAGTTCGGCATGAAATACCTTGCAATGGCACAGAAGCTCGGCGGTGGAAGCACCTGCGGCACGATCCTGAAGTACAATGCCGGTCACGGCGCAACGCGCATGAACCCGACTTCCGCAAAGTATTGCAGCTCGGTCAAGGCCTATATACGCGCGCTCTGATGTGAACGCAGATTTACGTCGGCGGTCGCGTAGAGTACAGGCCGTCCGATGTGAACGGAGAGCCGACAGTGGAGACACTGTCGGCTTTTCTGTTTCCGCTGAGTTGAGATTTTTTCCGGAATCCGGTTTCGCTATTCCGTTATCGTTGCTATATGCGCGCTGTCAGTCGGTCGGGCAGCCGCGCCTGTCATGTGCCGAAAGGCGGCAGGTGAGGAAAGTCCGGGCTCCATGGAAACACGATGCCGGGTAACGCCCGGCGGGGGCGACCCCAGGGAAAGTGCCACAGAAAGCAGACCGCCCCGTCTTCCGTACCGTTGCGTGATGAAACGGCAGGGATGACGGGGTAAGGGTGAAAGGGTGGGGTAAGAGCCCACCGCGTCTGCAGCAATGCAGACGGCACGGTAAACCCCATCGGGAGCAAAACCGAATAGGGACGGCGCGCTGGTTCGCAAGGGCTGGCAATCGGTTTCCGGATCAGCCGTCCGGGTGGGTTGCACGAGGCGGGTGGCGACATCCGTCCCAGATGAATGGCTGCCACGTCGGGCGAAAGTCCGGCCATACAGAACCCGGCTTACAGACCGACTGACAATTTTTCTCACAAGACTGTTTCGACATTCGAACGCAAGAAACGGATGGTTGCGTTGCGGTCGGAACTCTAATTGGGACCTCCACGAAATCATGGAGGCTCAATATGTCCAGCTTGAAAGACAAGGTCGCAATCATCACCGGCGCATCGTCGGGTATAGGACGCGCCACTGCATTACTTTTTGCCAGAGAGGGCGCAGCCATTGTGCTGAATGCTCGTGGGCTTGCCGGTCTCGAACGTGTTGCGGAGGAGATCGCGGCGTTTGGCGGAAAGGCGCATTGTGTTGCTGGCGATGTTTCTGAAGCTGAAACCCATGAGGCACTTGCTGCGGCAGCGAAGGATAAATTCGGTGGGCTTGATATAGCAGTCAACAATGCTGGCACGGTGGGTTCTATTGCGCCGCTTGCCGAAATCGCGCCCGATGATTGGGCGGGGGTGCTGGCAGGTAATCTGACCTCGGCGTTTCTGGGAGCGAGATCACAAATCCCGCTGATGCTTGAAAGGGGTGGGGGCTCGATTGTCTTCACCTCGACATTTGTCGGCACCAGCGTCGGCATTCCCGGCATGTCGGTTTACGGAACCTCGAAGGCAGCCCTCATGGGGATGGTGAAGGGCATAACCGCAGACTACGGCGCTCGCGGCATCCGGGCAAATGCGCTTTTGCCGGGTGGTGTCGATACGCCGATGGGCGGAGATGAGAAACAGAAGGAATGGGCGGCTGGCCTGCATGCGATGAAACGGATCGCCCAGCCCGAAGAAATCGCACAGGCGGCGCTGTTTCTGGCAGGCCCGATGTCGAGTTTTGTCGCTGGTTCGGCGCTTTATGCTGATGGCGGCAATGCGGCGGTGAAGTAAAAGAATGGGCGGCTTCGAGATGTGAAGTCGCCCATTCGAAAAGCCTCGGGAGGGGCTTAAATTGGTACGCCGGACAGGAAATCGTAGATCAGCTTCATATTCAGCACGACGATGATTGCAGCGGTGATAGCGGCAAGCAAGGTCACCCAGCGCGGCGCGACCAGCGATCCCATTTTCTTTTTCTCGGCGGTGAATATGACGAGCGGAATGACGGCAAAGGGTAGCTGAAGGCTCAACACGACCTGAGACAGGATCAGAAGCTCGGTTGTCCCTCGGGAACCGTATATGATTGTTACGACGGCAGCCGGAACAATGGCCACAAAGCGGGTGATCGCACGGCGCAGCCACGGCTTCAGTCGAATATCGATGAAGCCTTCCATGACGATTTGTCCGGCCATGGTCGCAGTGATGGTCGAGTTCAGACCGCAGCACAGAAGCGCAATGGCGAAGAGCGTTGGCGCGAGGGCTGATCCCAGAAGCGGGTTGAGAAGGGCGTGCGCCTTGTCCAGTTCTTCGACACCGGTATTGCCGGTGGCGTTGAAGCTTGCCGCAGCCAGGATCAGGATCGATGCATTGACCAGAAGCGCGAAAGTCAGGGCAATCGTGGAATCCCACGTCGCAAAGCGAATAGCCTCGCGCTTTTCAGCGGTCGTATGGCCGTAATCGCGTGTCTGGATGATGCCGGAATGCAGATAGAGGTTATGCGGCATGACTGTGGCGCCGATGATACCGAGAGCAATATAGAGCATGTCCGGATTGCGGATAATCTCGGTCGTTGGCGCAAATCCCTTTATGACCGCCCCCCATTGCGGCTGCGCCATCAGAATCTGGATGAGGAAGCAGAGCGCGATCACGCCCAGAAGGGTGATGATGAGCGCCTCAATGCGGCGGAATCCCTTGTTCTGGAGATAAAGAACCAGAAGCACATCGGCAGCAGTGATGATAACGCCGATTTCAAGCGGAATGCCGAAGAGGAGGTTGAGGCCGATGGCTGTGCCGATGACTTCCGCCAGATCGGTGGCGCAGATCGCAAGTTCGGCCAGAAGCCAGAGCGGCCAGGCTAGAAAACGCGGATATGCATCGCGACAGGCCTGCGCCAGATCGCGGCCCGTGGCGACGGCGAGGCGCGCGCAGAGCGCCTGCAGGAGAACCGCCATGATATTGGAGAGCAGGACGACGGATAGCAATGTGTAGCCGAAGCGGGAACCACCAGCGAGCGAGGTGGCCCAATTGCCGGGGTCCATATAGCCAACTGCTACCAGATAGCCTGGTCCGAAAAATGATAATGCGCGGCGGAACTTCGAACTGGAACGATTGACTCTGATGGAGCGATGAACATCGGACATGGATGCTTCGCCACGATCTCGCCGCCAGCCTTCAAATGTAACTTCACCAGCGCCGGAGGGGCCTGCTCCATGGGGTGCCATAATGTATGCCTTGGGTGTTTATGCAGTTGCAAACTATTTGCATTAAATATGCCAATGATGGGAATGCGTCAACAGGGGGAGGGGCATCACAAATCATAAGCTCGTGATGTATTGTGTGTGGAGTGAAGCCAGCGCCTGCTTTCGACGCCAGCCAGCGCTGACGTTGTTTAAAAAATCTCTGATGAAAATTCTGATAATAGGAGGGCTCTGCAGCGGACCTGACCCAAAGGATAACGCTTCATTAAGCTTAATATCCGATAACTGACGAACGAATCCGCCATGTCGACAAGTTGACGGCAAATGGCCGGAATCCGCAAGCAGATATCACAGCATGTCTCCCAAAAATGGGAACCGATTTTGGGGCAAGGACATGTGCGAAAACAAACGATTAAAGCGCCACACGCTTTAGATAACGGGCTGCGTACCCGGGAAAGGATCGGAATGATGGCAAGCCTCGGCGGAGACAATTCTCAAGCCGAAGGGGCTGAAGTCCGTCACGTTCCGGTGCTGATCGCCGAAGTGATCGACGCCCTGAAGCCTGTACCTGGCGCAGTGATTGTCGATGGGACATTCGGTGCCGGTGGTTATACGCGCCGCATACTGGAAAGGGGCGCGGACGTGATCGCGATTGACCGCGATCCGACTGCAATCGAAGCCGGGCGGGTGATGGAAAAGCAATTTCCGGGCAGGCTCGATCTGGTCGAGTCCCGGTTCTCCGTTCTTGACGAGGCAGTCTCGAAGGTTAAGGGAACGGGCAGCAAGGTGGACGGCGTTGTGCTCGATATTGGCGTATCGTCGATGCAGATCGATGAGGCCGAGCGCGGCTTTTCCTTCCAGAAGGATGGTCCGCTCGACATGCGCATGTCGAAAAAAGGACCAAGCGCTGCCGATGTGGTGAACCGCCTCAAGACCGGTGATCTTGCCCGCATCTTCAATTTTCTTGGCGAGGAACGCCACGCAGGCCGCATCGCACGCATGATCGACAAGCGCCGGACCGCGCAGCCTTTCACGCGCACGCTCGATCTTGCCAACGCCATCGAAACGCTTGTGGGTCGTAATCCGAAAGTACCTATTCATCCGGCGACGCGGGTGTTTCAGGCGCTGCGCGTCTATGTGAATGACGAACTGGGCGAACTGGCGCGTGCGCTACTTGCGGCCGAACGCATCCTGAAGCCAGGCGGTCGGTTGGTTGTCGTGACTTTCCATTCGCTCGAGGACCGCATGGTGAAGCGCTATTTCGCGGACCGTGCGGGTGGCAGTGCGGGGTCGCGCCATCTACCGGAAACGCATGTGCGTCTGCCGAGCTTTACACCCGCGGTTAAGGGCGCTGTCGGCCCGACCGCAGAGGAAGAAGAACGAAATCCGCGCGCGCGCTCGGCGAAGCTGCGCGCAGGCATCAGGACGGAAAATCCGCCACTGGAAGACGATCTATCCCTTTTCGGACTGCCCAAACTGCCCGAGACGAACGAACTGGCCCGGAGTTAAACGAGTGCTGCGTACTTTCGACATCATCATGATAGCGGCGATGCTGGTGGCGGCGACCGTCACCTACACGATCAAATATGACGCGGAAAAGCAGATCGCGGTCATCGCCAAGCTGAAGCGACAGATCGACTCCGAAAAGGACACGATCACGCTCCTGCGCGCTGACTGGGCTTTGATGACTCAGCCTGGCCGCCTGCAAAGCCTCGTTGGTGTCTACGAAAAGGAACTCAACCTCCAGCCGATCGAAGCCGAACAGCTTGTGCTGGGCGTCAGCGAAATTCCGGAACGCCCGGTTGATGATATCCAGAAGATCATCTCCGGCAGCGACGAACTGCTTGCAAGCGGCGTGCTTGAAAAGGATGCCATCACGACCGGCAGCGTCAAGAAAAGCGGGGCGAGGCACTGATCATGCGGCTGAGACTTTTCAGAAAAAAGAATATGCAGGCAGGTGACGGTGTTGAGCCGGTTGGCGAAGAAAAGCTGGCCGGCAACATGGCGTTTGTCGGCTCGCGCAAGAAGCATGGCAATCGCGCGCGCAATCGCCTCTGGATGGCTATCGCCTGCTTTGTCGGCATCTATGGTGTGATGGGCGGCAAGCTTATCTATTTCGGTGTCATCGGCGGCGAAAACGAAGATAATGCAGGCCCGGCGGTTCACCAGTTGGCATCGCGGCCGGATATCCTCGACCGCAACGGCGAAATTCTCGCGACCGATATCAAGACTGCTTCGCTTTATGCAGAGCCACGCAAGATTGTCGATCCCGACGAAACCATCGAAATGCTGTCGACGGTGCTGCCCGATCTCGATTGGGAAGCGACATATAAGCGTCTGAAAAGCGGTGCCGGTTTCGTCTGGGTCAAGCGTGGGCTGACCCCGAGACAGCAGAGCCAGATCATGGCGCTCGGCGTGCCGGGCATCGGCTTCCGTACGGAAAAGCGCCGTTTCTATCCGGGCGGCCCAACCGCTTCGCACATCCTCGGTCTCGTCAATGTCGACAATCAGGGCATTGCGGGCATGGAGAAATATATTGACAGCCAGGGGCTGACCGACCTGCGCTCTGTCGGCCTTGCGACCGGCCAGTCGCTGGAGCCGGTGCGCCTGTCGATCGATATTCGCGTGCAGCACATCATGCGCGACGTGCTGGTCAAGGCCATGGAACGCTACCGGGCGATTGCTGCCGGTGCGGTGGTGCTGAACGTCAAGACTGGCGAAGTGATTGCCATGGCATCGGTGCCGGATTTTGATCCGAACAATCCGGTCCATGCGTTGGACAAGGACCGCCTGAACCGCATGTCGGCAGGCACCTATGAAATGGGTTCGACCATCAAGAGCTTCACCACGGCGATGGCGCTCGATTCAGGTAAGTTCAACCTGCAGTCGAAACTCGATGCCAGCCGTCCGCTGGTATTCGGTCGCCAGACGATCCGCGACTTCCACGGCAAGGGCCGCTGGCTGACGCTGCCGGAAGTCTTCATCTTCTCGTCCAATATCGGTTCGGGTCGCGAAGCGGATGCTGTCGGCATCGAAGGTCATCGCGCATTTCTGAAGAAGATCGGCCTTCTCGACCGCATGCAGACGGAGTTGCCGGAAGTGGCGCGTCCCGTCGAGCCGCGCGTGTGGAAGAAGGTCCATTCGATGACCATTTCGTTCGGTCATGGCATGATGACGACACCGCTGCAGACGGCGGTTGGTGCTGCCGCGCTGATGAATGGCGGCAAGCTGATGGAGCCGACTTTCCTGATGCGATCGCAGGCTCAGGCCGATCAGGTGGCCAAGCAGGTCATTCATCCACAGGTTTCTGCGGATATGCGCTACCTCTACCGTCTCAATGCAACCGCCCAGGGCGGCTCCGGCAAGCGGGCCACGGTTCCGGGCTATCGCGTCGGCGGCAAGACCGGCACGGCGGAAAAGGTCGTGCATGGCCGCTACTCGAAGGACGTGCGCTTCAACGCATTTCTGGCGTCATTTCCGATGGATGATCCGACCTATGTCGTCCTGACCATCATTGACGAACCGAAGCCGGAAGAAGGCAAGTTCAGCGCAACCGCTGGTCTTAATGCAGCACCGATGGTTTCGGAGATCATCCGCCGGTCTGCTTCGTTCCTCGGTGTGAAACCCGATTTCCAACTCGAAGCCCAGCCAGCAATGGTTAGCAATTTAAGCGGCAGGCCTGATTTTCAACAGGAAGTGCCGCCAGCAATGGTTTCCAACGAATACGACTGATTCGCATAAAGCAGCCTTTGCAGCGAAACGCGCACAACTGAATCTGGATTTGGTATGACCATGAAACTGAAGGAAATCGCTCTCTTTAAGGAACTGGCCTCCGGCAATGCCGGTGAGGTGGAGATCACCGGCGTTACGTCGGACTCCCGCAAGGTCGAACGCGGTTTTCTTTTCGCAGCGCTAAAGGGCGTGAAAGCGGACGGTGCGGCTTTTGTCGCCGATGCTGTCAAGCGCGGCGCAAGCGCCATTATCGCAGGCAAGGATACGGCTGTCGCTGATGCAGGTGTGCCGGTTCTTCATGTCGATGATCCCCGCCTTGCATTGGCAGTTGCTGCGGCGCAGTTCTATGGCAAGCAGCCACAAGTTATGGTTGCCGTTACAGGTACCAGCGGCAAGACTTCCGTTGCGTCCTTTACCCGGCAGATCTGGGCCTATGCCGGTTTTCCTGCGGCGAATATCGGCACGACCGGCGTATTCTCGCCGACCCGCAGTGACTATAATTCGCTGACCACACCCGATCCGGTGGAACTGCATCGTGTACTGGCAGAACTTGCCGATGAAGGTGTGACTCATGCGGCTATGGAAGCCTCATCGCATGGCCTTGACCAGCGCCGTCTGGACGGCGTCAGGCTCGCTGCCGGTGCCTTCACCAATCTCGGTCGCGACCATATGGATTATCACGCGACCATCGAAGAATATCTTGGTGCGAAGATGCGCCTCTTCAATACGTTGCTGCCGAAGGGCGCGCCAGCCATCATCTTCTCCGACGATCATTTCTCGGCGCAGGCCATCGAAGCGGCAACGCTTGCCGGATGCGACGTGAAAACGGTTGGCCGGAAAGGCAATTTCATTGCGCTCAAGCGCGTGGAACACGAGCGTTTCCGCCAGCATGTCGAAGTGCGCATCGGCGACGAGATTTTTGAGATCGAACTGCCGCTCGCCGGAGATTTTCAGGTCGCAAATGCGCTGGTTGCCGCCGGGCTTGCCATGGTTACGGGCGTTCCGGCAGCAGCTGCAATGCGTGCCTTGGCGCTCCTGAAAGGCGCACCGGGACGACTCGATCTCGTCGGCGCGACGGAAGATGGCGCCCCGGCCTATGTCGATTACGCCCATAAGCCCGAGGCACTGGAAAATGTTCTGACTTCCGTGCGCCCGTTTACGACGGGCCGGGTGATCGTGGTTTTCGGTTGCGGTGGCGACCGCGACAAGGGCAAGCGTCCGATCATGGGCGAGATCGCCTCGCGACTGGCGGATGTGGCGATCGTCACGGACGACAATCCGCGTTCGGAGGTTCCAGCCCAAATTCGCTCCGAAATCATGGCGGCAGCGCCGGGTGCGACCGAAATCGGTGATCGTCGTGAAGCGATCTTCACCGCCGTGTCCATGATGCAGCCGGGTGATACACTGGTCGTTGCAGGCAAGGGGCACGAAGAAGGGCAGATTGTCGGCAATATTACCCTGCCGTTCTCGGATCATGCGGAAGTTGCTGCAGCACTTGCTGCCCGCCTTGAGGAGCGCTCGGAATGAGTGACTGGCTCTGGACGTCCAACGATATGGTTGAAGCCATGGAAGGCAGGCCCTTCGGCAACCTTCCTGCTGGTATAACCGGTATCTCCATTGATAGCCGCTCGCTGAAACCCGGCGAGGCATTTTTCGCGATCAAGGGCGAACAATTCGACGGGCATGACTTCGTAACCTCTGCCATGGCCGCCGGTGCGGGTCTTCTTGTGGTGGCCGAGCATCGTCTGCCCGCATTCGGCAATTCAAAAGTGCCGATGATCGTCGTTGAGGATGTGCTTGAGGCCCTGACCAAGCTCGGCATTGCTTCGCGGGCGCGCTCGAAGGCACAGATCATTGCGGTGACGGGTTCCGTCGGCAAGACGACGACCAAGGAAGCCTTGCGTCATGTGCTTTCGGAAGTTGGCAAGGTTCATGCCTCAGTGGCGTCGTTCAACAATCATTGGGGTGTGCCGCTGACGCTTGCACGCATGCCAGCTGATACCGATTACGGTGTCTTCGAAATTGGCATGAACCACCACGATGAAATTCGTCCGCTGGTGAAGATGGTGCGTCCGCATGTGGCGCTGATTACGCTGATCGCACCCGCACATCTCGGTCATTTCGCCAATCTGGAAGAAATTGCTGTCGCCAAGGCGGAAATTTTTGAAGGCATTGTTCCGGGTGGCTATGCGCTTCTCAATCGGGACGACAAACGCTTCAAGCAACTGGAAGAACTGGCCGAAAAGGCCGGTGTCGAACACATTGCCACATTCGGGGAAAATGCCCGTTCCGACTACCGCCTGCGCGAAGTGAAGCTTCATCCTACCTGCTCGTGCATGACGGTGAAGATCGGCACGCATGAAGCTGCGGTCAAGGTTGGCATGCCGGGCCGTCATATCGTGCAGAATATGCTTGCTGTTCTCGGTGCCGCTGATCTGGTCGGGGCTGATATTGCCAAGGTGATGATGGCCATGGCGACGCTTTCCGCCGAAGGTGGTCGCGGCGCACGCCATGTGCTTCAGCATCCCGAGGGAACGTTCACGCTGATTGACGAAAGCTACAACGCGAACCCGACCTCGATGCGCGCAGCCCTGTCGCTGCTGCATTCGACAACACCGGAAGGCTCGCGTGGCCGTCGCATTGCTGTTTTGGGGGACATGCTGGAGCTTGGCCGCCAGTCGGGCAAACTTCATGCCGATCTGGCGCGCCCGATTGTGGATGCCGAAGTGAATGCGCTTTTTATCGGTGGACCGGACATGTCGGCACTTAAAAATGCCTTGCCGGTTGAAATTCAGACCGAGTACAGGCAAAGCACCGACGAATTGTTGCCTCTGGTGATCAAGGCGGTCCGTCCGGGCGATGTCATCATGGTGAAATCGTCGAAGGGGATCGGCTTTTCCAAAATAGTCAAGGCTCTGATCCGCCAGTTTCCGCCGGTGGAACCCGCGGAGTAAGCGGTATTTGAGGGATTTTTCTCTACATGTTGATGCTTCTCACCTTCTTCGCCGAACATATGACACCGCTCAATGTGTTCCGCTACATTACCTTCCGCACCGGAGGCGCGATGATTACATCGGCGCTGATCGTGTTCCTGTTCGGCCCGTCGATCATCAATTCGCTGCGGGTGCGTCAGGGGAAGGGCCAGCCGATCCGTGCTGACGGTCCGCAGACCCACTTCAAGAAGGCCGGTACGCCCACCATGGGCGGCCTCATGATCATGACCGGCATTCTTGTGTCGTGCCTGCTCTGGGCCAATCTGGCCAGCGTCTATGTCTGGGTTGTTCTGCTGGTTACGATAGGTTTCGGCGCCATCGGCTTCTATGACGATTATCTCAAGGTGACGAAGCAGTCCGACAAGGGTTTTTCCGGCAAGGCGCGTCTTGGCATCGAATTCCTGATCGCCGCTATTGCCGCTTTCGTCATCATGCGGGCAGGGCAGGAGCCGTTCTCCTCTTCACTGACATTCCCGTTTGCCAAGCAGTTCGTCGTCAATCTGAGCTGGTTCTTCATTCCGTTTGCCGCCTTCGTCATGGTCGGCGCAGGCAATGCCGTAAACCTGACCGATGGTCTCGACGGGCTTGCAATCGTGCCGGTCATGGTGGCTGCAGCCTCCTTCGGCTTCATCGCCTATCTTTCCGGTAATGCGATCTTCGCCGACTATTTGCAGATCCATTTCGTGCCAGGCACAGGTGAACTTGCCGTGGTTCTCGGCGCTGTTATCGGCGCGGGACTTGGCTTCCTATGGTTCAACGCGCCTCCCGCGGCTATCTTCATGGGCGATACAGGTTCGCTGGCGCTGGGCGGTATGCTGGGCACGGTTGCAGTTGCGACGAAGCATGAAATTGTTCTCGCGATCATCGGCGGCCTGTTTGTCGTCGAAGCGCTCTCCGTCATCATTCAGGTTGGCTCCTTCAAGCTGACCGGCAAGCGCGTCTTCCTCATGGCGCCTATCCACCACCATTTCGAAAAGAAGGGCTGGACCGAGAGCCAGGTCGTGATCCGGTTCTGGATCGTTGCGATCATTCTCGCGATGATCGGTCTTTCCACCTTGAAGCTCAGATAACAGGCATATCGAATGATCCCGATCACCGCCCTCAAGGATAAGACAGTCGCCCTTTTCGGACTGGGCGGGTCGGGCATTGCGACCGCCAAGGCCATTCTTGCGGGCGGCGCAAAGATCATTGCCTGGGATGACAATCCAGACAGCGTTGCCCGTGCCCAGAGCGCGGGTATTGCCACAGGTGATCTACGGCAGGCCGACTGGTCGCAGTTCGCGGCCTTCGTGCTTTCGCCGGGCGTCCCGCTGACCCATCCAAAGCCGCACTGGACTGTCGATCTGGCGCATGCCGCAGATGTCGAAATCATCGGCGATGTGGAGCTGTTCGTCCGCGAGCGCAATCATATTGCTCCCGACTGCCCGTTCATCGCCATTACCGGCACCAATGGCAAATCGACGACGACTGCTTTGATCGCCCATATCATCAAGGCCTCTGGCCGGGATATGCAACTGGGCGGCAATATCGGCACGGCAATCCTGACGCTGGAGCCGCCGCAGGCAGATCGCTTTTATGTGGTCGAGTGTTCTTCCTATCAGATTGATCTCGCGCCCTCGCTGAACCCGACGGCGGGCATCCTGCTGAATCTGACGCCGGATCATCTCGACCGTCATGGTTCGATGGAAAATTACGCCGCGATCAAGGAACGTCTGGTGGTGGCGAGCGATACGGCAATTGTCGGCGTTGACGATCATTATTGCGAAGCCATTGCAGACCGGCTCTATCGTGACGGCGTAAATGTCGTGCGGATTTCCAAGGAAAAGCGCCTCGGCAAAGGTTATTTTGCTGACGGCGCAAAGCTGCTCTGGTCGCAGGATGGCGAAATCGATGAAATCGCTTCGCTGGAAGGCATCGGTTCGCTGCGTGGCGCGCACAATGCGCAGAACGCGCTGGCGGCTATAGTTGCCTGTCTGTCGGTGGGCTTAAGCCTTGAAGAGATACATGCCGGATTGAAGAGTTTCCCTGGTCTGGCTCATCGCATGGAGCAGGTCGGGCATCGCGGGAAAGTCTTGTTCGTCAACGATTCCAAGGCGACCAATGCGGAAGCAACAGCTCCTGCTTTGTCGTCCTTCCCGCAAAACATCTACTGGATTGCAGGCGGTGTGCCGAAAGCTGGCGGAATTGCGTCGCTGGCAGAGTTCTTCCCGCGGATTGCCAAGGCCTATCTGATTGGTGAAGCCGCAGCACAGTTTGCGGCAACGCTCGGCGATGCAGCGCCGTTTGAGATTTCCGACACGCTTGCGGTCGCCGTCGAACACGCGGCTCACGATGCCGGTAACGATGCTGCTCCCGAGCCAGTCGTGCTATTGTCACCCGCCTGCGCGAGCTTCGACCAGTTCCAGAATTTTGAAAAACGTGGCGATGCATTCCGCAGCGCTGTTCTGGCGCTTCCGGGTGTTGAGCCTATAGGAGGAAAAAGCTGATGGTAAGCCGTGTCGATCGCGGTCCTGTCGCCAATTGGTGGTGGACAATAGACCGCTTCTTCCTCGCTGCATGTCTGGCCCTGATGGGGCTTGGCATTCTGCTGTCATTCGCCGCAAGTCCTGCCGTGGCCCAGCGTATTGGCCTCGACGGGTTCCATTTCGTAGAACGCCAGATTTTCTTCATGGTTCCGGCAGTTGGTGTCATGATCGGCGTTTCGTTTCTCTCGCCGCGTCAGATCAGGCGATTTGCATTGATCCTGCTTGGTATTTCACTCGTGCTGATGGTTGCCGCACTGTTTTTCGGCATCGAGGTGAAGGGTGCGCGGCGCTGGGTCAATCTGGCGGGCATCTCCATCCAGCCGTCGGAATTCATGAAGCCCGCGTTTGTGGTGGTTTGCGCCTGGCTGTTCTCAGAGCGGGAACGCGGTGGCGAAATGCCCGGCAATTTTCTAGCCATGCTGCTTTTCGGCACTGTTGCCGCTCTGCTCGTTCTCCAGCCTGACCTTGGCCAGACCATGCTGACCACAGGTACGTGGGGTGCCATGTTCTTCCTCGCCGGCCTGCCGATGTTCTGGATTCTGGTCCTGGGTGGTCTTGCTGTTTGCGGTGGTGTTTCAGCCTATTTTGTGTTCGATCACGTTTCGGGGCGCGTCAATCGCTTCCTGACCGGCGAGGGCGACACGTTTCAGGTTGATGCCGGTCGTGAAGCGATCCTGCGCGGCGGCTGGTTCGGACAAGGTCCGGGCGAAGGCACTATTAAGCGCATCATCCCGGACAGCCATACCGATTTCATTTTCTCGGTTGCGGCGGAAGAATACGGCATCATTCTGTGCATGATCATCATGCTGCTTTTCGCATTCATCGTTGTGCGCGGTCTTTCGATTGCGCTGCGCGAGCGTGATCCGTTCACCCGTCTGGCCGTCTCGGGGATTGTCATTCTGTTCGGCTTCCAGTCGATCATCAACATGGCCGTGAACCTGCATCTCATGCCTGCAAAGGGCATGACCCTGCCGTTCATTTCCTATGGCGGTTCCTCGCTCATCGCCATCGCCATCACGATGGGTATTCTTCTGGCTCTGACGCGCCGCCGTCCAGAAGCCCGGATGACCCATACGGTCGGTAGCGGTGTCGATATGGGCAAACGCATTCCTGCGCTGTGAGGAGCCGATGGTAAAAGGCGTAATCGTACTGGCCGCCGGTGGAACGGGCGGCCATCTCTTTCCGGCGGAAGCGCTGGCGCATGAATTGAAGACACGTGGTTGGGACGTCCATCTGGCGACTGATGCGCGCGCGCAGCGTTTCGCGGGTGCCTTCGCGGAAGACCATGTTCATGTCATTCGTTCGGCAACAATTGCGGGCCGGAATCCGATAGCGCTCCTGAAGACGTTCTGGTCGCTGTGGCAGGGCAATCTCGATTCCCGTAAATTATTCCGCCGGCTGAAGCCCAAACTCGTCGCGGGCTTTGGTGGCTATCCGACGCTGCCGCCGCTTTATGCCGCGAGCAACATGAATATCCCGACGATGGTGCACGAGCAGAATGCCGTCATGGGCCGCGCCAATAAAGGGCTTGCAGGTCGCGTGAAAGCAATTGCTGGTGGTTTCCTGCCCGAAACCGGCGGGGCCTATGCTAAAAAGACGGTCACGACCGGCAATCCGGTGCGTCCTCCAGTTCTGGCCGCAGCTGAGACTTCTTACAAGCCGGTCAAGGCGGATGAACGGTTTCGCCTGCTGGTCTTTGGCGGCAGCCAGGGCGCGCAGTTCTTTTCGACAGCCATTCCCGCTGCCGTGGCCTTGCTGCCAGAGAAAGACCGGGCGCGGTTGCTGATTACCCAACAGGCGCGCAAGGAAGACGAAGCCGCCGTGCGGGAAGCTTATAAGAAACTTGGTGTTCCCGCTGATGTTGCGCCGTTTTTCAACGATATGCCAGCACGCATGGCGGATGCCCAGTTTGTGATTTCGCGTTCCGGTGCCTCGACTGTTTCCGAGATCACGGTGATCGGTCGCCCGGCGATGCTGGTGCCGTTTCCGCATGCGCTCGATCATGACCAGGCGGCGAATGCGGCAGCGCTCGCGGCTGTCGGCGGTGGCGAGGTCGTCCGCCAGTCGGAATTGTCGCCCGAACGCTTGGCCACGATACTCCAGACGGCGATGAATGAGCCCGAACGCCTCGAAACACAAGCAAAAGCTGCAAAAAGCGTTGGTAGGCCGGATGCAGCGCGGTTGCTTGCTGATCTGGCAGAGGCTATTGCAGCAGGTAAATCTGTTCAGGAATTTAAAGAAGGAACTCGGCCATGAAAATGCCGCTGAATATCGGGCTTGTCCATTTCATCGGAATTGGCGGCATCGGCATGAGCGGTATTGCCGAAGTGCTGCATAATCTTGGCTATCATGTGCAGGGCTCTGACCAGTCCGACAGCGCCAATGTACAGCGCCTGCGTGAAAAAGGCATTGAGGTCTTTGTCGGCCACAAGGCTGAAAACATCGGTGATGCCGAAGTGGTTGTCGTTTCGACTGCAATCAAGAAAAACAATCCCGAGCTGGTTGCGGCACGCGAAAAGCTGCTGCCCATCGTGCGCCGCGCCGAAATGCTGGCCGAGCTGATGCGCTTCCGTCATGCGGTCGCGATTGGCGGCACGCATGGCAAGACCACCACGACGTCGATGGTTGCGGCCTTGCTTGATGCCGGGCACCTCGATCCAACCGTTATCAATGGCGGTATCATCAACGCCTATGGCACCAATGCCCGCATGGGCGACGGTGACTGGATGGTGGTGGAAGCGGATGAAAGCGACGGTACGTTCCTCAAGCTTCCTGCCGATATTGCGGTCGTCACCAATATCGATCCGGAACATCTCGACCATTACGGCAATTTCGATGCAGTGCGTGCGGCTTTCGCGCAGTTTGTCGAGAATGTTCCCTTCTATGGCTTTGGCGTGATGTGCCTCGATCATCCGGAAGTGCAGGCTCTGGTGAGCCGCATCGAAGACCGCCGCATTGTGACTTATGGCCAAAACCCGCAGGCCGATGTGCGTTTTGTCAATCACCGCATGGATGGTGCGGCGAGCCTGTTCGATGTCGTGATCCGCTCCCGCAAGGGCGAGGCGACCGAGATCAAGGATCTGCGTCTGCCGATGCCGGGCCAGCACAACGTATCCAATGCGACGGCGGCAATCGCTGTTGCGCACGAACTGGGTATCTCTGCCGACGATATTCGTCGCGGTCTCGGCTCGTTCGGCGGCGTGAAGCGCCGCTTTACCCATACAGGCACATGGAACGGCGTCGAGATATTCGACGATTACGGCCATCACCCGGTTGAAATCCGCGCCGTGCTGAAAGCCGCGCGTGAAGCCACGAAAGGCCGTGTGGTTGCCATCGTGCAGCCGCACCGTTTCACGCGTCTGGCAAGCCTGTTCGATGAATTCGCGGCATGTTTCAACGATGCCGATACGGTCATCGTGGCGCCGGTCTATACGGCAGGCGAAGACCCGATCGAAGGCGTCAATTCCGAAGCGCTCGTATCGCGCATCAAGACCGCAGGTCATCGCGATGCGCGCTATGCCAGTGGTCCAGAGGCGCTGGCACCATTGGTTGCGTCGATTGCAGAGCCGGGCGACTTCGTGGTCTGCCTCGGCGCAGGCAATATTACGCAGTGGGCATATGCACTGCCGAAGGAACTGGCTGAGCAGGGTAAGAAGTAAGATGGAAAGCGGCGAGACGCTTCTGAAGAAGCTCGACGGCAAACTGTCGGGCCTGCGTGGTCGGCTGACACCCGATGCCGGTATGGACAAGATTACCTGGTTCCGCGCTGGCGGACCGGCACAGGTCCTGTTTCAGCCTGCCGACGAAGAAGACCTCTCCACATTTCTGAAAGCCGTGCCGGAAGAGATACCGATTCTCGTTGTCGGCATCGGCTCCAATCTGCTCGTACGCGATGGCGGTGTTCCCGGCTTCGTCGTGCGGCTTTCTGCAAAAGGCTTCGGCGAAGTTGAACAGGTTTCCGATACGCAGTTGCGGGCCGGGG
The DNA here is from genome assembly GCF_022488005.1 of Ochrobactrum sp. A-1. Classification (NCBI taxonomy): domain Bacteria; kingdom Pseudomonadati; phylum Pseudomonadota; class Alphaproteobacteria; order Hyphomicrobiales; family Brucellaceae; genus Ochrobactrum; species Ochrobactrum sp. A-1. The sequence continues at coordinate 1,315,824 of NZ_JAKVQC010000004.1, read as the reverse complement.
CGGCGACGCCTGACAAGCGTGTGGCCGCAGCGGCTCTGGAAGCGGGGCTGGCTGGCTTTCATTTCTACCACGGCATACCCGGCGGCATTGGCGGCGCTTTGCGCATGAATGCAGGCGCAAACGGCGTGGAAACACGCGAGCGCGTCGTGGAAGTTCGTGCACTTGATCGAAAGGGCGAGGTGCATGTGCTTTCCAATGCCGATATGGGCTACGCCTATCGTCATTCCTCAGCCTCACCGGATCTGATTTTCACTTCCGTATTGTTCGAAGGCAATCCGGGCGAGCCTGATACAATCAGGCAGGCCATGGACGAGGTGCAGCACCATCGCGAGACGGTGCAACCGGTGCGCGAAAAGACGGGCGGTTCGACCTTCAAGAATCCGGAAGGCACGTCGGCCTGGAAGGAAATCGACAAGGCAGGCTGTCGGGGTTTGCGTGTCGGCGGCGCGCAGATGTCCGAAATGCACTGCAATTTTATGATCAATACAGGCACCGCAACGGGGCATGATTTGGAGACTTTGGGCGAAACGGTACGCGCCAAAGTTTTCGAAAATTCGGGTATTCGCCTTCATTGGGAAATCAAACGTCTTGGTTTGTTCCGCGAGGGTGAGCCGGTTGAAGAGTTTCTTGGAAAATTTTGATAAAAAAGTTGCCCGGATTTTCTACCTGATATTCCGGGCTTTTTTGCCTTCACAAGCGACGCGTAAGGTTCGTCCCTTCCTATAGGGTCTTGTCACGGAATCAATCCTCTGATTCTTTAGGGTTAACCACACAGTGATTTGATTCGGCAGGATTTTCCTGCCGCGGGTGCCTGCGGCCTGTGCTGCTGGGTTGCTCGGATTCTGTTTAATTGATGCGCAGGGGATTGCGCAGAGGGGATGCTAACATGACGGGAAAGCACGTTGCCGTTTTGATGGGCGGTTTCTCTTCGGAGCGTCCGGTCAGTTTGTCCTCCGGAACGGCTTGCGCTGCGACCCTTGAAGAGTGCGGCTATCGCGTGACGCGTGTTGATGTGGACCGCAATGTTGCCAGCGTTCTTGCCGAACTGAAGCCTGACGTTGCGTTTAATGCGCTGCATGGTCCTTTCGGTGAAGATGGTGCTATTCAGGGTGTTCTCGAATATCTCCAGATTCCCTACACCCATTCGGGCGTGCTCGCTTCGGCACTTGCCATGGACAAGGATCGCGCCAAGAAGGTTGCGGCTGCTGCTGGCGTTGCTGTTGCTCCCTCGCTTCTGCTCAACCGTTTTGAAATCGGTACAGAGCATCCGATGGAGCCACCTTACGTGGTCAAGCCGGTCCGTGAAGGCTCGAGCTTTGGTGTTGTGATCGTTAAGGAGGATCAGGCGCATCCTCCGCAAATCATCAGTTCGGCTGAGTGGAATTACGGTGCCGAGGTGCTGGTCGAACAATACATTCCCGGTCGGGAATTGACCTGCGCTGTGATGGGTGATCGCGTCATGGACGTGTGCGAGATCATTCCGGTAGGGCATCAGTTCTACGACTATGATTCAAAATATGTTGCAGGCGCGTCTTCTCACGTGTGTCCGGCAAAAATTTTACCAAATATTTACCAAAAAATACAAACAATGGCCCTTACGGCGCATCGGGCAATCGGGTGTCGGGGCGTAAGCCGGTCAGACTTCCGTTTCGATGATCGTTTCTCTGAAGATGGCGAAGTTATCTGGCTGGAAATCAATACCCAGCCGGGGATGACTCCTACCTCGCTCGTGCCTGATATCGCCAAAGCTGCTGGTATCTCTTTCGGTGAATTGTTGAGTTGGATGGTGGAGGACGCGTCTTGTTTGCGTTGAACGGAAAATCGGACGGATATGGGCGCTCGGGCCCGATGCGGGATGCATCGGGAGCGATGGGTGCCGCTTTTGTCCTGCCGCGCTTCCTGCGCAAGCCGTTCCGCTTTGCCGTCCGCCTTTTCCAGGGCAATGTTAATATTCCGCGCCATGCCGGCACTGTCGGCATGCTGGGTTTCCTCGGTGCTACCGGCCTTTATGGCATGGCGGTTGGCGGTCACACGCCGGAGGTGGTCAAGGCGACTGCTTCCACGCTCGGTTTTGCAATCGAGGATGTAAAGGTCGTTGGAAACAACGAGACCTCCGATATTGATGTTCTGGGCCAGCTTGATCTCGACGGCGAGACGTCTCTTGTCGGGTTGAGTGCAGAAGAAGCGCGCCAGTCCATCGACAAGCTGCCTTGGGTTGAAAGCGCAGAAGTTCGCAAGGTTTATCCCGGCACCGTTCTTGTTTCGCTGCATGAACGCAAGGCGTTCGCCATTTGGCAGAACGACAAGGACCTGTCGCTGATCGACGCCGCTGGCGACACGATCGTTCCGTTCCGTTCCGGCCGTTACAATTCGCTGCCGCTCGTCGTGGGTGAAGGCGCGGAAAAGAAGGTCAAAGGGTTCGTCGACGAGATTGCTGCCTATCCCGGTCTGGCCGGAAAGGTTCGCGCCTATATCCGCGTTGGCGACCGACGCTGGGATCTGCTTCTCGATAATGGCGTGCGCATCATGCTGCCGGAAACCGATCCGCTGAAGGCATTGGCGCAGGTCGAAAAGCTCGATCAGGACCAGCATCTTCTGTCGCGCGATATCGCTGCGGTCGATCTTCGTCTCGATGATCGTGTGACGGTCCAATTGACGGCAACTGGCATGGAGCAGCGCCAGAAGTTTCTGGCAGAGCGTAAAAAAGAACTATCCCGCACGGGGAAGCGCGTATGAGTATTCTGGGCGGCAAGGGATCATCACAAGGCGGAACTGCAGGGCGCAAAGTGCGCCTGTTAACGGTTCTGGATGTCGGATCGAGCAAGGTTTCCTGCGTCATCGCACGGTTGCGTCCGCATGAAGGCGGCGCACTGCTGCCAGGTCGCACGCATCGTATGGAAGTGCTGGGCATAGGCCATCAGCGTTCGCGCGGCGTCAAGTCCGGCGTCATCATCGATCTGGATGCGGCTGAGCAGTCGATTCGTCTTGCGGTTGATGCAGCAGAACGCATGGCTGGCCTTACCGTCGATAGCCTGATCGTCAATATTTCAGCCGGTCGCCTCAAGAGCGAAACCTTCACGGCAAGCGTCAATCTGGGCGGCCATGAAGTCGAGCAGACTGATATTCGCCGCGTTCTGGCCGCTGGTGCCAAGCAGGCGCTCGCAGCCGAGCGTCACCTCGTTCATTCGCTCCCTGTCGGTTATACGCTCGACGGTGAACGTGGTATTCGCGATCCTCTCGGAATGCTGGGCGACAGCCTTGGCGTCGACATGCATGTGCTGACTGCCGATGCGGCGCCGTTGCGCAATCTGGAACTTTGCATCAATCGCTGCCACCTGTCGGTGGAAGCCATCGTAGCGACGCCTTATGCCAGCGGTCTTGCAGCTCTGGTCGGCGACGAGGCTGAAATGGGTGCGGCCTGCATCGATATGGGCGGCGGCACGACGACGATTTCCGTCTTCTCCGAAGGCAAGTTCATTCACGCCGATGCAGTAGCCATCGGCGGCAATCACGTGACGATGGACGTGGCTCGCGGCTTCTCCACCCGGATGGAAGATGCCGAGCGCCTGAAGGTCATGTACGGCTCCGCTCTGCCGAGCGCGGCCGATGACCGCGATCTCATCTCAGTGCCGCCCATCGGCGACGATGAGCGTGATGTACCCAATCAATATCCGCGCTCGGTGCTGACGCGGATTATCCGTGCAAGAGTGGAAGAGACGCTGGAACTGGTGCGCGACAGGCTCAACCAGTCAGGTCTTGGACATATTGTCGGCAAGCGTGTGGTTCTGACCGGCGGCGCAAGCCAGCTGCCAGGTATGCCAGAGGCGGCCCGGCGAATCCTTGCAAGAAATGTACGAATCGGGCGTCCTCTAGGAATAGCGGGATTGCCTGAGGCGGCTAAGGGGGCAGCTTTTGCCGCGACCGTTGGACTTCTGATTTACCCGCAGGTGGCCGGGATAGAAGAGCGGTCGGTGAAAGCGGCTTCCTCCGGTCTCATGACCGGTACGGGTGGGCGCATTCAACGTGTCAGCCAATGGCTGAAAGAGAGTTTCTGAGTAGCAAGTGTTGTGTAAGCTTTTGAAATAGCGTGTTGAATTATTGGGGCGTGACCATCTGGGTAACAACCAATCCACACCGCGGCGGCGAAGCGGTGGTAAGGCTTAAGAGGAACAAGGACCTATGACTATCAATCTGCAAAAGCCGGATATCACCGAGCTGAAGCCCCGCATCACCGTATTCGGTGTCGGCGGCGGCGGCGGCAATGCGGTCAACAACATGATCAATGCCGGTCTGCGCGGCGTGGATTTTGTCGTAGCCAACACCGACGCTCAGGCTTTGACGATGTCGAAGTCCGAACGCATGATCCAGCTTGGCGCTGCTGTCACAGAAGGCCTTGGTGCTGGTTCCCAGCCAGAGGTTGGCCGCGCGGCTGCTGAAGAATGCATCGACGAAATCGTCGATCACCTGAACGGCACGCATATGTGCTTCGTGACTGCCGGCATGGGCGGTGGTACCGGTACGGGTGCAGCTCCGGTCGTGGCGCGCGCTGCCCGTGAACGCGGCATTCTCACCGTTGGCGTCGTGACCAAGCCTTTCCATTTCGAAGGCGCCCGCCGCATGAAGACTGCCGATCTTGGCATTGAAGAACTGCAGAAGAATGTCGATACGCTTATCGTCATTCCGAACCAGAACCTCTTCCGCATCGCCAACGACAAGACCACCTTCGCCGATGCTTTCGCAATGGCTGACCAGGTGCTCTATTCGGGCGTTGCCTGCATCACAGACCTGATGGTCAAGGAAGGCCTCATCAATCTCGACTTCGCCGACGTTCGTTCGGTGATGCGCGAAATGGGCAAGGCCATGATGGGTACGGGCGAAGCTTCCGGCGAAGGCCGTGCAATGGCTGCTGCCGAAGCTGCAATCGCCAACCCGCTGCTCGACGAGACCTCGATGCGCGGCGCAAAGGGCCTCCTGATCTCGATCACCGGTGGTCGCGACATGACCCTGTTCGAAGTTGACGAAGCTGCGACGCGTATTCGTGAAGAAGTCGATCCAGATGCGAACATCATCCTTGGCGCAACCTTCGACGAAGGCCTCGAAGGCGTCATCCGCGTTTCTGTCGTCGCTACCGGTATCGATAAGCAGTTAGGAGACGCGGCGCCTGCGCCGCTGGAATTTCGCCAGCCGGTAAAGCAGACGGCACAGGCGAAGCCGATGGCTCCACATGGCGCACTTCGTCCTCCGGTCGTTGAACAGCCGCGTCAGGTCGATCCGATTGCCCAGGCAATCCAGTCTGCCGAAGCTGAAATTCCAGCCGCACCGGCAGCTCCTGCCGCTTCTGCTGAGCCGGAATTCCGCCCGCAGAGCCGCATTTTCCAGGCTCCGGCACCGGAATCCTTTGAACGCGCTCCGGTTGCCCGTGCACCGATGCCGCAGGCCCCGGCAGGTCATCAGGCAGCACAGCCACAGGCCTACCAGCAGCCGCAGATGCACGAACAGCCGGTTCGTGAACCGCGTCCTGCTCCGCGCATGCCTGCCGTTTCGGATTTCCCGCCGGTTGCACAGGCTGAAATCAATGCCCGTCGCGCTCCGCAGCAGCCTGCACAGGAAGAACCACGCGGCCCGATGAGCCTTCTGAAGCGCCTGACCCATGGTCTTTCGCGTCGTGAGGAAGATCAGCCAGCGGCTCGTCTGGAACCGGCTCAGCATCGTGAACCTGGCATGCGCCCGGCTGAACGTCGCGCTCCGCAGCAGGACTCGTCGATCTACGCACCGCGTCGCGGCCAGCTTGACGATCAAGGCCGCCCGCAGCCGCGTGCGGCTTCGGAAGAAGATCAGCTCGAAATCCCGGCCTTCCTGCGCCGTCAGTCGAACTGAGCCATTTCGGTTAGTGAATAGGAAAACCGCGGGTAACTCCCGCGGTTTTTCGTTTCAGTAAACAAAATCGAAACATTCGTAAGAAAGCGTGATTTTGTTCAAGTCACGCAAATTATTATTTTAATTGAAACGGGGTATGGTTGGGGCAGCACATGTTTGTGAACCCTGTGTATTTCCGGTCGCAATTTTAGCTATATCTATCCATATAGACGCAAAGAATTGCGAAACGGGCTGTGTTGAAATTCCGTTTGAACGGCCTGCATTCATTTTATTCAGCAGATTGGAACTGTCTTGAGCGCTTATCAAAAGACAATTGGTCGTGCGGTCACGCTTTCAGGCGTCGGCGTTCATGGCGGGGCCCCGGCTTCGGCGACGTTTTTCCCAGCCGATGCCGATACGGGTATCGTGTTTCAGCGCTCGGACCTGAAGGGCAAGGCACCGGAAGTGCGCGCTCATGTTTCTCAGATTGGTGCCACTGACCTCTGCACGTCGCTCGGACCGAAAGAATCCAAGATCGACACGGTTGAGCACCTGATGGCTGCGGTCGCTGCGCTGGGCATTGATAACCTTGTCGTTGAAATTGACGGTCCTGAAGTTCCTATTCTCGACGGTACTTCTGCTCGTTTCATCGAAGCTTTCGATGAGGCGGGTATTGTCACGCAGGAAGCGAAACGCCGCTTTATCCGTATTCTGAAAACGGTCCGCGTTGAAGCCGGTGGCTCCTGGGGGGAATTCCGTCCCTTTGCCGGTACAAGGTTTGAGGTCGAGATCGACTTCGAGTGCCCGCTGATCGGCCGACAGAAATTTGCCGACGATGTGGACGAAGCGACCTTCCGCAAGGAGCTTTCCACCGCGCGCACTTTCGGTTTCATGAAGGATGTGGAGCGCCTCTGGGCTTCCGGCCATGCGCTTGGCTCGTCGCTCGACAATTCGCTTGTCATTGGTGACGACAATTCTGTCATCAATCCGGGCGGTCTGCGTTTCAGGGATGAGTTCGTCCGTCATAAGACGCTTGATGCCGTCGGCGATCTGGCACTAGCCGGTCTGCCGTTTCTCGGTTGCTTCCGTTCCTATCGCAGCGGCCACCGGCTGAATGCAGAAACGGTCAAGGCGCTGCTGTCGGACAAGACGGCATTCGATATTGTCGAGGCATCCGGTGTTCGCCAGAATTCCAGAGCATCCGATTTCGTTGCCGTGAAGCCGAATATCGCGGCTCCATGGGCGCTTTAATATCAGCAAAGAAATGAGTGTGCATCGGCGCATGGCCTTAATTGAGCCGTGTTCGCCGGTTCACCTCGCAATTGAGTCGATGCGCCGTTCTGCGGTGGATTGATCGGGGGGGCATCTACCCATACGGGTAGCCAATACCGGGGACAATTCACACTGGTTACGCGTTTCGATATGCCGTCCCGCGGATTTCAGACCACTAGACGATTGCCGATTTCGCCTGCATGTGGTTTATGGACGGCCAAAACGGCGTCAGCTATGTTTGTACATTCGCTGAAGCTGAATGATTTGTATGGATGGAGCAGCCGTGCAGTGCTAGAAGCACGCAACTCCAAACAGGAATGACGCTGCCAAAAGGCCGGAGACCGCATGACGAGTTTCAAATTCAAGGGTGTGACGAAAACCGCGCTGCTGACTGGCGCTATCGCCGTTCTTATCCCGCTCGCCGGTTGTGCCAGCAAGGACGACGACATCGATCTCACCAAGTATGTCGAGACGATCGATCCTGCCGACAAAACCTACAATGAAGGTCTCGCCAATCTGGATGCAGGTCGCCTTGATGAAGCTGCGAAGAAGTTCGCCGCCGTCGACCGCCAGCATCCCTATACGGAATGGGCACGCAAGTCGCTCGTGATGGCTGCCTTTACCAACTACCGCAAGGGCAATTACGAAGAAGCGATCTCGATGGCGAAGCGTTACAATACGCTTTACCCGACTTCGCCTGAATCAGCCTATGCCTATTACATCATCGGTCTTTCCTACTTCCGCCAGATTCCGGACGTGACCCGCGATCAGGCTGCAAGCCGTCGCGCAATCGCTGCGATGCAGGAGGTGGTCGATCGTTTCCCGGATTCCGAATATACGGATGATGCCAAGGCCAAGATCCGCTTCGCCCGCGACCAGCTCGCAGGCAAGGAAATGCAGGTTGGCCGCTACTATCTGGAACGCAAGGAATATCTTGCCTCTATCAAGCGCTTCCGTGGCGTTGTGGAGGAATATTCCAACACCCGTCAGGTGGAAGAAGCGCTCGCTCGTCTCGTCGAAGCCTACTATGCGCTTGGCCTGACGTCTGAAGCCCAGATGGCAGCTTCGGTTCTCGGCAAGAACTATCCGGATAGCCCGTGGTATAAGGACAGCTACAAGCTTCTGCAGAGTGGTGGTCTTGAACCACGCGAAAACGGCAATTCGTGGCTGGCCAAGGCTTCGTCGCTCATCACCGGCGGCGGCTCATAAGCTGATTCTCACATGCTGTCGCACCTGTCGATCCGCGATATTGTTCTGATTGAAAGGCTCGACATCGAGTTCAAGACAGGCTTGTCCGTGCTTACCGGTGAAACCGGGGCGGGCAAGTCTATTTTGCTTGATTCGCTTTCGCTGGCGCTTGGCGCACGTGGCGACGCTTCGTTGGTGCGTCACGGTGCCGATCAGGGGCAGGTGACAGCGGTGTTCGATGTGCCGGGCGCGCATCCGGCCCGGACTTTTCTGCGTGATAACGGTTTCGACGATGATGGTGACATCATCCTGCGTCGCCTGCAGATGGGCGATGGTCGCACGCGCGTCTTCATCAATGATCAGGCGGCAAGCGTCGCGCTTCTTCGCGATCTTGGGCGCAGGCTGGTGGAAATCCACGGCCAGCATGACGACCGCGCGCTGATCGATACCGATCTTCACCGCACATTGTTGGATGCTTTTGGTGGTCTCGAGCCAGAGGTGGCAGTGGTTCGCGAGCGTCACAAGGCCTGGCGCGATGCGGAAACCGCACTTGCCAAGCATCGCGCCCGCGTCGAGCAGGCCGAGCGTGAAGGTGACTACCTGCGCTCTTCGGTTGAAGAACTGACCAAGCTTGATCCGCAACCCGGCGAGGAAGAAGAGCTCGCCGAGCGCCGCGCGATCATGATGAAATCCGAAAAGATCGCCGGTGACGTGAACGAAGCTGGCGAGTTGCTGTCGGGGCAGGGATCACCTGTACCGACGCTGGCGAGCCTCGTGCGCCGTCTGGAGCGCAAGATTCCGGAAGCGCCGCATCTGCTGGAGCCGGTTTGCAAGGCAATCGATGAGGCGCTCAACAGTTTGGCTCTCGCTCAGGACGGTATAGATCACGCCATGCGCGAGATCGATTTCGATCCGCGTGTGCTGGAACAGGTCGAGGAGCGGCTTTTTGCTCTGCGCGCTGCGGCGCGCAAGTATTCTGTCGCGGTGGAGGGATTGCCTGCGCTGCGTGACAAAATGGATGCTGATCTTGCCGATCTGGACGCTGGAGCGGAAAAGCTTAACCAGCTTGAAGGTCAGGCAACCGAAATGCGGGCGGCCTATGACACGGCGGCGGCCAAGCTTTCCGGTTTGCGCAAGGAGACGGCGGAGCATCTAAAGGCCGCCGTAATGGCCGAATTGCCTGCACTGAAGCTGGAGCGCGCAGAATTCATCGTTGAAATGACGACTGATGCGCAAGCGCGGGCTGCGGAAGGCATCGATACGGTTGAATACTGGGTGCGCACCAATCCCGGCACGCGGGCCGGGCCGATGATGAAGGTCGCTTCGGGTGGCGAGCTTTCGCGTTTCCTGTTGGCGCTGAAGGTGGCGCTTGCGGATCGCGGTTCTGCTCCGACGCTCGTATTCGATGAAATCGATACCGGCGTGGGCGGTGCGGTGGCGGATGCCATCGGGCAGCGCCTTGCACGGCTTTCCGGTCGTGTACAGGTTCTTTCGGTCACGCATGCGCCGCAGGTGGCAGCGCGTGCCTCCACACATTTCCTGATTGCCAAGTCGGCGACCAATGAAGATCGTATGTCTACCTCGATCCGATCCATCGGGGTCGATGAGCGGCAGGAAGAGATTGCCCGTATGCTGGCCGGTGCCAGCATCACCGACGAAGCGCGTGCAGCAGCGGAACGGTTGCTGGCCGAGAATTGAGCAGTTCCAGCAAAAGTGCGAAGCGGTTTGGCGTCGGATATGGGGTACCAACAAAGAAATAGCGCGCTCGTCTCCTGACAGAACGTTGTCAGTGTGACCACATGTTCGTAACCGTGCGCGGCTGTATGCGTAGCCGTATTTCTTGGTTATGTTGAGCAAAATTGAATCAGCAGGTTTTGCTTCGCTTATGACCGATACTCCCGTCGAAAAACTGACCGAGCCTGAAGCCGTTTCTGAACTGGAACGGCTGGCGCGCGAAATTGCTCATCATGATGAGCTTTATCATGCCAATGACCGGCCAGAGATTTCCGATGCCGAGTATGACGCGCTGAAGCGGCGTAACGATGCGATAGAAGTGCGCTTCCCGCATCTGGTGCGGGCGGATAGCCCATCCTTGCGGGTTGGTACTGCGCCGGTTTCGAAATTCGCGCAGGTTGTTCACGCACGCCCGATGCTTTCGCTCGGCAATGCGTTTTCGGACGAGGACGTCCGCGATTTCGTGGGCAGTGTCTATCGCTTCCTCGGGCATCTGCCGGATAATTCCATCGCATTTACTGCTGAACCGAAGATTGACGGACTTTCCATGTCGATCCGTTACGAGAATGGAATTCTGGTTAGCGGTGCGACGCGCGGGGACGGCACGACCGGCGAGAATGTGACGGCGAATATCCGCACTATTGCTGAAATTCCGAACCGGCTTCCGGCGGGTGCGCCTTCCGTCGTGGAAGTGCGCGGCGAGGTCTATATGGCCAAGAGCGATTTCCTCGCGCTCAACGAGCAGATGGCAGCAGAAGGCAAGCAGACTTATGTGAACCCGCGCAACACGGCAGCAGGTTCGCTCCGCCAGCTCGACGCCAAGGTGACAGCGAGCCGCAAGCTGAAATTCTTTGCCTATGCCTGGGGTGAGATGTCGGACATGCCTGCCGATACGCAGACGGGCATGGTCGAGATTTTCGGCGAATGGGGTTTCCCGGTCAATCCGCTGACGAAGCGGCTTCACGGTGCAGACGAATTGCTCGCGCATTACCGTGCCATCGGTCTTGAGCGCGCCGAACTCGATTATGACATTGATGGTGTCGTTTATAAGGTTGATCGGCTCGATCTGCAGACACGGCTTGGTTTCCGCTCGCGCAGCCCGCGATGGGCCATTGCGCACAAGTTTCCGGCAGAACAGGCTACGACGATCTTGCGCGGTATCGACATTCAGGTCGGGCGCACCGGCGCGTTGACGCCAGTGGCGCGACTGGAGCCGATCACTGTCGGCGGTGTGGTCGTGACCAATGCGACGCTGCATAACGAGGACTATATCAAGGGTGTCGGCCTTAAGGGTGAGCGTATTCGCGCAGACGAACATGACATTCGCGTCGGCGATACGGTCATCGTGCAGCGTGCAGGCGATGTCATTCCCCAGATTGTCGATGTTGTGTTGGAGAAGCGCCCGGCTGATGCTGTGCCTTTCCAATTCCCGCATGAATGCCCGGTCTGTGGTAGCCATGCGGTCCGCGAAGAGGGGGAGGCGGTTTATCGCTGCACCGGCGGTCTGACCTGCGCTGCACAGGCAGTTGAGCGCATTCGCCATTTCGTATCGCGCAATGCGTTCGATATTGAAGGTCTTGGTGAAAAACAGGTCGAGTTTTTCTTCCATGCCGAAGATGACAGCCTGAAGATCAAATCGCCTGCGGATATTTTCACGCTTCAAAAACGACAAGCCGAATCGCCTCTGAAGAAACTCGAGAACATCGAAGGCTTCGGCGTGACTTCCGTGAAGAAGCTTTACGATGCGATCAATGACCGGCGCGAGATTGCCCTGCATCGTTTTCTGTTCGGCCTTGGCATCCGTCACGTTGGCGAGGTGAATGCCAAGCGTTTTGCGCGGGCCTATCTGTCTTATGCGGCTTTTGAAAAAGCTGCTCTGGAGGCTGTACCGCCGAAAGAAGGCGACCGCACCGATAAGGGTAATGAATCCTGGCAGGAACTGATTGCGGTTGAGGGCATCGGTTCCATCGTTGCTGAAGCTGTCGTGGATTTTTATGCGGAGCCACATAACCGCGAAGTGCTGGCCGCTCTTCTCGCCGAAGTAACGCCGCTTGATGAGGAAGCGCGCGTTGCCACCGGTTCGCCGGTTGAAGGCAAGACGGTGGTATTTACCGGCAGTCTGGAACGTATGTCACGCGATGAGGCAAAGGCCATGGCCGAGCGCTACGGGGCAAAGACAGCCGGATCGGTGTCGAAAAAGACCGATCTCGTGGTGGCCGGACCGGGAGCGGGTTCCAAACTCGCCAAGGCGTCGGAGCTTGGCATCGAAGTCATCGATGAAGACGCCTGGTTCACATTGGTCGGAGAAGAATAATGGCCCCGTTCAGTGGATTCGGTGAGAAAGCGATCCCGTTTCTGAAAGCTCTGGATTTTCACCAGAAACGCGAATGGTTCGTTGAGAACAAGGATCTTTTCGAGCAGCAATTGAAGGAGCCGCTTGGCGATCTTGTGGACGAACTGACAGGTCGTTTCGAAAAGGCCGGTCTGCCGTTCAAGGGCGACCGAGTGAAATCGCAGTTCCGCATCAAACGCGATACGCGGTTTTCCAAGGACAAGGCACCCTATAACCGCCACCTGTCTGCACTGCTGTCGCAATCGGGCACGAAATGGGACGAAAGCGGGTGCTTCTATGTCTGCATCGGCCTGCCGGGTGTCCGCGATTGCTACGCTTGTGTTGCGTGGTGGGGCCCGAAAAAAGAACTGCTTCTGGCCATACGCACTTCTATTGCCGAGAAGCCGGAAGAATTCCGCGGCATGGTCGCGAAACTCAAGAAAAACGGTTTGAAAATCAGCGACTACGACCGGCTGAAACGCACGCCGCGTGGTTTTGAGGCCGTGACCGATGATGATTTGCTGGAAGCAATTCGCAATCGGCATTTTTCGGTGCGGATAGAAATCGACCCTGAAACGATTACCCGCGCTGATCTGGCAGATCGTCTTGTCGACTTCACTGAACGGGCTCGCCCGCTTGTGGACTGGATGCACAAAATCGAAAAGACCATTCCGCAACAATCATGATCGTTCATGAATGCATCAGCCGGATTTATGAGTGATGCGCAAATGCGGCATTCCTGTTTAATAGTATGATTTTTTGGGAAATCATATTCCAACGGGCCGCAGAATTTCCTAACTACTCTTCATTCGGAGGAGTGAATATTCGTGGACCAGACTTTTCGGCCCGTAAGGGCTTCAGCGCGCGCCGATATTATTGACGGTGTCCGGCGCGGACTTCCGCTTGTCGTTGCCGGAGCGCCCTTTGGCTTGCTGTTCGGCGCACTTGCAGTCGATAACGGATTGTCGCTTGCCGAAGCGGTGTTCATGAGCTCCATCATCTATGCCGGGGCCAGCCAGATGGTCGGGCTTGATCTTTTCGGCCAGAACATCGCGCCGTGGATGATCGTCATGTCGATCTTCGCCGTCAATTTCCGGCACGTGCTCTATTCGGCGACCACGGGTCGGCGCATCCGTCACTTCAAGCCATGGCAGAAGGCGCTGGCCTTTTTCGTACTGGTGGACATCCAGTATGCGGAAGTTGAACAACGAGCCGAAGCCGGTAAGCCGGTCACCTTCGTCTGGTATATGGCCATCGGGCTCACATTCTATCTGACCTGGGTTCTCGAAGCGCTGATTGGCGGGCTGTTCGGCAATCTGATCACGAATCCCTATGCCTTCGGCATCGACTTTTTGTTGCCGATCTATTTTCTCGGCATGGTGATGAGTTTCCGCCATCGGCAGAACTGGTTGCCGGTTGTCATCGTCAGTGCGATTTCAGCCGTGGCGGCCTACAAGTTCGTGGGATCTCCGTGGCATGTTTCGCTGGGTGCACTCGGCGGCATTGTACTTGCGGCGATTATTGCCAAGCCACGCGAAGGGGAGGCGTAAATGTCCACCACGATCTGGATCATTCTTGCCGGTGCGCTCTGCACCTATCTCACCCGCATCGGCGGACATCTGGTGCTGTCACGCTTCAGCCATGTGCATTATAGGGTGGAAGCGGCGCTCAACGCCGTGCCTGCGGCCGTTTTGACGGCCATTGTGGCCGCACCTGCATCAGATCACGGCTGGCGGGAACTGCTCGTCCTCGCGGTCTGTATCGTGCTTTCGTTGCGGCTCAGCATGATGACCATGTTTTTTGCAGGCGTAGCGCTTTTGATCGCGCTACGCCATTTCACCGTGTGAAATAGAGATCAAAGCGGTGCAGTTGCCGCTTCGAGCCATTTGCGTTCAGCGTCCTTGAGATGGGCTGAAAGCTTTTCGCGCACGCTGGCATGGTAACGGTTCAGCCAGTCGATTTCCTCCTGCGTGAAAAGTGACTTGTCGATCAGGCGCCGGTCTATAGGGCAGAACGTCAGTGTCTCGAAGCCCATCATCGGAATGTCGCCGCCTTCAGGGATTTCCGGTTCGGTGACGATGATGAGATTTTCGATGCGGATGCCGAATGAGCCTGGCTTGTAATAGCCAGGTTCATTGGAAAGGATCATGCCCGGCAGCAGTTCCTGTGCGCCCTTTTTCGAAATGCTCTGCGGGCCCTCATGCACCGACAGGTAGGAGCCGACGCCGTGGCCGGTTCCGTGCGCATAGTCGAAACCGTGCTTCCATAGTGCGATACGCGCCAGAACGTCGATATCCTGCCCGCGTGTGCCTTTCGGGAAGCGAGCCGTCGTGATCGCAATCACACCTTTTAATACGAGCGTGAATGCCTTGATCGTCTCTGGCGTTACCTTGCCGATGGGGACGGTGCGTGTGATGTCGGTGGTGCCGTCGCGATATTGTGCGCCGGAATCGACCAGATAAAGCTCGCCATCTTCAAGCGTTCTGTTGGTGTCGGTATTGACGCGATAATGGATGATAGCGCCGTTTGGCCCCGCACCGGAGATCGTGTCGAAGGATATATCTTCCAGCGGCATCTGGAAGTCGCGCCCAGCTTCTGCGCGCGATTCTTCCAGCTTCTGCGCCGCGCTGATTTCATCGATTGTGCCGGGCTTCTGGGCGTCGACCCATGATAGGAAATTGACCATCGCCACGCCGTCGCGCTCATGGGCAGCTCGTGAGCCGTCAAGCTCGGCCTTGTTCTTGATTGCGCGTGGAATACGGGCAGGGTCTTTGCCTTCGATTACGCTGCCACCTGCGCTGGTGACAATGAGGCGAAGTTTTTCTGCCGCGAGGATCGGGTCGAGAAGAATAGCTTCTCCCTTGGCCGCGAGAGCGCTGAGGTGCCCCTCCAGATCGCTCGGTGCCGAGAGCTTGGCGAGTTGGGTCAGATAGGCGCGCGGTTCGATGGCGAGCTTGCGTTCATCGATGAAAAGCTCTGGTTCACCCTTTGCAGGAATGATGGCAAAGCTCAATGGAAGCGGCGTGTTGGACACGTCCTTGCCGCGAATATTGAACACCCATGCGACTGATGACGGGTCGGTCAGGACGGTAGCACGAGCGCTGCTTGCGGCAACTGCTGCCTGCATTTCCTTGATCTTGTCTTCCGCTTCATGTCCTGCGAAACGGGCCGGTTGAATAGTGACTTCCGCCGTCGGCACTTCAGGCTGGTCGTCCCATACGGCGTCGACAAGATTGATTTCGACCGGAACGAGCTGACCGCCCTGAGCCTCCAGTGCTTCACGTAAACTGCGGGCTTCGGAAATGGTATGGAGCCAAGGATCGAAGCCGATATGCAGGCCCTTGCCGTTGTCTGCCAGCCAGGAAGCTGGCGGATTTGTAACGAGGCTTTCATAGGAGAAGACCTTTGGGTCGGTCTGGGCGCGAACCTGCAGCTCATAACGTCCATCGACGAAAATAAAGGCACTGTTCTTGAGGATGAGCGCGGCACCGGCCGATCCGGTGAAACCGGTCAGCCATGCGAGGCGCTGCGCACGGGGCGGAACATATTCGCCCTGATGCTCGTCCGCGCGAGGAACCAGAAAACCGTCGAGGCCCAATTCGGCCATTTTCGCGCGCAGCTTCGCAACGCGCGGGCTGCCATTGGCCGGGTTTGTGGTGACGTCGAAACTCTGAAAAGCCATAGGTGTAACTCGCTCAAAACAGGAATACGCCGTGATTTATACGGCCTGTTACTTCAGATGAATTGCCACCCAGCCTTCGCGATGAAGCGTCTTTTGATGGGTGAGTCCCTGTGCCTGATAGGCAGCGAGCACCGCATCGTGCTGGCTGTCAAGTATTCCGGACAGAATGATGGAACCGCCGGATGCCATATGTTCCTTGAGGGATGGCGCGAGCTCGATCAGGGGATTGGCGAGAATGTTGGCGACGATCAGGTCGAATGGCGAATAGGAGCGGAAGATCGGATGACCGAAGCCTTCTGCCGTTGCCGTAACGATATGTTCTGCCACGCCGTTCTTGGCGGCATTTTCAGCGGCGACCGTAACGGCGATAGGGTCGATGTCGGTAGCCAGTACCGGAATGGGAGCCAGCTTGGCGATGGCGATGGCAAGAACAGCGCTGCCGGTGCCAAGGTCGAGCGCATTGGTCGGGTGTTCGCTGTTGACGGTTTCCTCGATCAGTTCAAGGCATCCGGCGGTCGTACCATGGTGACCGGTGCCGAAGGCAAGACCAGCATCAATCTCGATAGGGATGTCGCCTGCTTCGATCTTGTCGCGGTCGTGCGAGCCATGGACAAAGAAATGTCCGGCTCTGACAGGCTTCAGACCTTCCAGCGAATGTGTGACCCAGTCGATATCAGGGAGTTCCTCGACGGCGAAAAGACCCGGCCCTACCAAGGCATCGATCCGCCTGGCTACATCTTCGGCATCGTCCTCGACATAGACCGACACTTCGAAAATCTGCCGGTCTTCATCGATCTCGGTGATAGCGATTGGGAAACCGTCTTCCTCGAAAGACTGTTCGAGAGTGTTGTAGACGCGCTCGGCTTCCGCCTTATCCGCCGAAAAGAAAAGTCGTGACTGGGCCATGAAGTAAAAAGCTCTCTATCTTTGACGCATTTCCGAAGGAAATGCTTCGGAGCCTCTACTTAGAGCATTTCCTGCAAAAGTGCGAAGCGGTTTTGCGTTGGATAATGCGTAAAACCAAACAGCGGGGGCGGGTTCACGCTTCCACTTTTCACAAGAACCGCGCTAGCCGTTCGCAGCGCCTTTGGCCAGATTCTTCAACTTTTCTAGAGCTGTATCCGGGTTTTCCTGATAGGCGATGGTGCTGCGGAAGCGACCGCCCTTGTCGAGCAGAAATACCGACGCCGTATGATCCATCGTATATTCGCCGTCTTCGCCCGGAACTTTCTTGGCGTAGACGTGGTAGGATTTGACTACATCAGCAATATTCTCCGGCGTGCCCGTGATTCCGATGATGCGGTCGGAAACATTGCTCACATAGGTCTTCATGACTTCCTGCGTATCGCGCTCCGGATCGACAGTGATAAAATAAGCCTTGATGTCGCTGGCTTCGGGTCCAAGCTGCTTCAGCCAGCCATCCAGTTCATAAAGCGTCGTAGGACAAACGTCCGGGCAATGGGTGAAACCGAAGAAAATGGCTGCTGGCGCGGCGCGCAGGTCCTTCTCGGTGAAAGGCGTGCCGTCCATAGTCACGAGGTTGAGCGGACCACCGAACGGTTCTTTTGCTGCCTGCTTGTCGCGGAAAAGGTTGAAACCTGCAGCGCCGACAATGACGACGATGAAGGCAATGATGAAGATGGGCAGAAATTTTTTCATGTCCAGTCAGCCTTGAATTTCGCAACGCGCCTTGCTGCGCTGCTCAACAACCTATCTTTTCTTTATGCGCTGCAGAACGGTCGATATAGCCGCATCCTGCCATCACGAAGAGCGTGTCGGTAATGTACTGCCATCTGCTCAATTTTCAATAATTTCTGAAATTTTTGACGATTTGTCGCGCGGTGAAAATGGCTCCTCATAGCTTGTGGAGCCAGAGTCGTTCAGACATGACCAAAGTTGAACAGCTTCTCCATTCTTTCTTTTTGCAAGGTCAGCTAAACTGATATATTTCCGTCATAAAACCGCAATTTCTTGTGAGTGACATAGTGGAAATCGATTATATCATTGCCTGGGTCGATGGGCAGGACCCGGCGCATATGGCTGCCAGAAAACAGTTCGCTCCCGATTCCGCTCGCACGCATTTTGAAGCCGTAACCAGCGAACGCTATCTCGATAATGGCGAGATTTATTACAACATCGCTTCCGTCATCAAATTCGCGCCGTTCATCAAGCGTATTTTCATCATCACCGATCATCAGAAGCCACGGTTCCTCGATGCGTTCAAGCAGGAGAGCAAGTGCGACGCGTCCTTTATCCAGATCGTGTCACATGATGACATTTTTAAAGGTCTGCCCGCTGCCCGTCCTTCGTTCAACGCCCGTGCTATCGAAGGCGCGATGTGGCGGATACCGGGCCTGTCGGAACATTTCATCTATTCCAACGACGATTTCTTCGTGAATGCTCCGCTGACAATTTCCGATCTTTATGAGAACGAACGTCCTGTTCTCCATGGTGACTGGGTAAGACCCGAAAACACCCGCTGGAAATACAAGCTGCGCCGATTGCTCGGCAAGGTATCGCGATACGAATATACGTTTCCGAAATTCCGCATGGCGCAATGGAAGGGCGCCGTTGCCGCTGGCACGAAGGATCGCTTTATGTCGATCCATCATCACCCCCATCCGCTGCGGCGCAGCACGCTGGCGACTTTCTTCGCGGAGAAGCCCGACGTTCTGAATAAGCAGGTCAGTTTCCGATATCGCGATATCGAACAGTTCAATACCGTTGCTCTCGCCAATCATCTGGAGATCTTGCGGCACAAAGCCTCCGTTCGCCCGGCAAGAGAACTGGCTTATCTGGATTTCGTCCAGGAGAAGCATTGGGCGGAAGAACTGCAAGCAATCGAAACGGGATCAGCACCCTTCGGCTGTGTGCAGGGGTTTGAGCGTTTCGATCCCGCGTTCCGTGCCAAAATTCACCAGACCCTCATTGCGAAGTTTGACGATGTTCTGCCGAATGTTATCAAGGATTATCTTTCCGGCGAGGAAGATAGTGCGCAGGAAGCGGCTTAGGCAGTTCGTTCCAGAGCTGACTGTGCTGCAGGGAAGCTTGGGGTGAATTTGCAATGACGTCGTCCGGTGATCTTCGTTTCCAGAACAGCGAACCGCGCATTCATTCCACGGCTCAGTTGAAATCCGTCAAGCTGGGGCGGTATGCCGACATCGGTGAGCGCGTGATTCTTCGTGAAGTCACGGTCGGCGACTTCACCTATTTCGAGCGTAACGGTGAGGGGATCTACGCCGAAATCGGCAAGTTCTGTTCTATTGCCGCGAATGTTCGCATCAATGCTCTCGAACACCCGATGGAACGGCTGACGACTCATAAAGTCAGCTATCGGCCGAATGAGTATTTTCGCTATCTGGGCGTTGATGGAGAGTTCCGGGCAAGGCGTCAGGAACAGCGTGTGGTCATCGGCAACGATGTATGGATCGGCCATGGTGCGGTTATCACACCGGGCATCCAGATCGGTCATGGTGCTGTGATTGGCGCGAATGCGGTCGTAACGAAGGACGTGCCACCCTATCATGTGGTCGGTGGTGTTCCCGCCCGGTTCATCCGCAAACGCTTCGATAATGCCATCATAGAACGGCTGCTTGAACTCGAATGGTGGAACTGGCCGGTGGAAAAGCTCTATGAAGCAGTACCGGACATTCAGATGCTCGAAATCGAAGCATTTCTTGAAAAGTGGAGCAGCTGATTTCTGCTCTTGCAAAGCCGTAATTGTTCACCCACCTTCGCATCACAACAGTTCTGGAGGCTGGAAGATATGGTCGGACTGAAGCGTTTTGCCTGGTTTTTGCTTGCTCCCATGCTGGTCGTTGCTGCTTCGGCGGCGCCGGCGGAAGAAGTTGGCAAGGTTGGCGTCGACTGGCTTGGAAACGATATCGTCATCGATGCGGTGCAGGACCCGAAAGTGCAGGGCGTAACCTGCCATCTGGCGTCGTTTTCGCGCGGCATGATCGATCGGCTGCAGAAAGGCAATTGGTTTGAGGACCCGTCCAATGCGTCCATCTCATGCGAGCAGACAGGGCCGATCACAATCGGTGATATCAATCTCGGCAAGGGTGGAGAACGGGTTTTCTCCGAGCGTACCAGTCTGATCTGGAAGAAGCTTGTCATCACCCGCATTTATGACAAGACAAATAATACGTTGCTTTATCTTGCTCATGCGACACAGGTTCAGGACGGTTCAGCGAAAACATCGCTTTCAACCGTGCCGCTTTACAAGGGTGATGTCACTTGGGCGAAGGGCAAGCCGGAATAGTCCAGCTGCCAATCTCTGATTCAAGATGGAATTTAGATAGGCTGGACGAAGCTGTCGAGAACGCGCTTCTGTCCGGCCTTGTCGAAATCGATGGTCAGCTTGTTGCCATCGATAAGCGAGATCGTGCCATTTCCGAACTTGATATGGAACACGCGATCGCCGGGCTTGAAGGCCGATGGCTTGTCAGCCACTGACTTGGCCACCAGTTCACCGTCAATCGTGCGTCCCTTCACGGAGCCGCGCCCGGCACCAAAGCCGGAATCGGTCTCGCCATAGCCGATGCGTTCCACTTTGCTGCCCGAACGAGAACCCCAGTTGTTGCGTGTGGCATCGGATCGGTTCTGCTGTGCACGCTGCCAGCCCGGCGTCGAATAGGAATTCTGGAACGGATCGGCCTTGTCGAAGCGGGACTGTCCGTAGCCGCCGCCATAACCGCCGTAATTGCCCTCCAGTTCGGCCACTTCCACATGTGCTTCCGGCAGTTCTTCCAGAAAACGGGAAGGAATGGTCGATTGCCACATGCCGTGGATGCGTCGGTTGGAAACGAACCAGATATGCAGATTTTTCTTGGCGCGGGTCACGCCGACATAGGCGAGACGGCGCTCTTCCTCAAGGCCGGAACGTCCGCCTTCATCAAGTGCGCGCTGGTGCGGAAACAAGCCTTCTTCCCAGCCGGGAAGGAAAACGGTTTCAAACTCCAGACCCTTGGCTGAATGCAGCGTCATGATGTTGACGGCATCGAGATCCTCGTTCTGCTCGGCATCCATGACGAGTGCGACGTGCTCAAGGAATCCACGCAGGCTCTCATATTCCTCCATGGAACGGATCAATTCCTTGAGGTTTTCAAGTCGGCCCGGCGCTTCCGCAGATTTGTCATTCTGCCACATGGCCGTATAGCCGGATTCATCCAGAATGGTTTCGGCCAGTTCCGTATGCGGTGTGTTGTCGATCAGGGACTGCCAGCGCAGGAAGTTTTCGACCACTTCGCGCAGTGCGGAGCGTGGCTTTGGCTTCAATTCCTCGGTTTCAATGAGATCGCAGGCAGCAGCGAACATGGAAATATCGTGCGCGCGGGCATAGTCGTGAATCTGGCGGATCGCGGCTTCGCCCAGACCACGCTTCGGCGTGTTGATGATGCGCTCCAGCGCCAGATCGTCGGCCGGTTGTGCCACGACGCGCAGATAGGCCATCGCATCACGTATTTCGAGCCGCTCGTAGAAGCGTGGGCCGCCGATGACGCGATAGTTGAGGCCGAGCGTGACAAAGCGATCTTCGAACTCGCGCATCTGGAAGGAAGCGCGGACGAGGATCGCCATGTTGTTGAGGAGGTGCCCTTGACGCTGGGCCTGCTCTATGGCTTCGCCGACAGCGCGGGCTTCCTCTTCGGAATCCCATGCTGCATGAACTTTTACCTTCGGATCGTCCGGATTGGGCGCTTCGGTAAACAGTGTTTTGCCGAGACGGCCTTCATTATGTGCGATCAGGTGGGCGGCTGCGCCGAGGATATGTGCCGTGGAGCGGTAGTTGCGCTCAAGCTTGATGACGACTGCGCCCGGAAAATCCTTTTCGAAGCGAAGAATATTGTCCACTTCCGCTCCGCGCCAGCCGTAGATCGACTGATCGTCGTCGCCGACGCAACATAGATTGACCTTATCCCCGCTCACGCCGAATTCGCTGCGCTCATCGGCTCTGCGGGGGCCTTCGGACGCCCTAGCGGGCTGTACTGGCGAGCCTCCGGCCTGCGTTGGCGCTGTCGTTCGTGATTTTGGTCGCTGTGCCAGCAGACGCAGCCACAAATATTGCGCCGTATTCGTATCCTGATATTCGTCCACCAGAATGTAGCGGAACTTCGCGTGATATTCGCGCAGGATATCCGGATGATTGCGGAAGATACGGATCGGATGCAGCAGAAGATCGCCGAAATCGCAGGCGTTCAATGTCCGCAGGCGCTCCTGATAGGCCTGATAAAGCTCGCGTCCGCGACCGTTGCCGAACGAGCGCGCATCGCCTTCGGGAATATCGGACGGCCCGAATCCCTTGTTCTTCCAGCCGTCGATCATGTTGGCGAAGGTGCGGGCAGGCCAGCGCTTGTCATCAAGGCCTTCAGCCTGAATGAGCTGCTTGATGAGGCGGATCACGTCATCGGTATCGAGGATCGTGAAATCCGATGTCAGATTTGCAAGTTCCGCATGACGGCGCAAAAGCTTGACACCGATCGAGTGGAACGTGCCAAGCCATGGCATGCCTTCGACCGCACCTCCAACCAGATGACCTATGCGCTCTTTCATTTCGCGCGCGGCCTTGTTCGTGAAAGTCACGGCGAGAATCTGGCTCGGATAGGCAAGGCCGGTGGTCAGAATATGTGCGATACGCGTTGTCAGAACGCGCGTTTTTCCCGTCCCCGCACCGGCAAGTACCAGAACAGGACCCTCTGTCGTCAGGACAGCCTGACGCTGTTCCGGGTTCAGCCCTTTCAGGTAATCGGGTTCGCCACGCTGCTGGTTGCGTGCTGCCATGGCACGTGCGGCAATGCCACCGGGAGCAGGCGTGCGGCCTGCCGGAGCGTCGTCATCGCCGAAAAACGGCATATCGTCGGGAAAGTCAGACATTTGACCCGAATGTAATGATTCGTGGCTGAAAGACCAGCGAAAGGGTTAAAATATTCGACTACTCTAATTGAGTGACGCGACGATCCGTAAAGTTCAGGCGATGCGAGGCCAGTGCTTCAACCAGTCCACGCAGTTCCGGTTCGCGCTGCAACAGATCGTCGAGTTCCGTCATCTGGTTCATCGCGATCAGCCGCAGAATGTCGTCCCGGATGGATCCGTCAGCGCGCCGTGGCAGATGGGCAACCGGCTGGATCAGTTCAACCTTCTGGCCCTTGAGTCTTGCGCGCAGGCTTTTTTCGTCGGCACTTAGCGTTTCCACGAAGGCGTAGATGCCGACGCCCTTGGCTGGCAGCGAATAAAGCGCGAGAGCTACATCCGAGACACGCGGATCGGATTTGAGGGCAGCCTGAATAGCAGGACCTTCATTGTCGATCCGGTCACCGGTGCCTTCGCCGTCCGACCAGCTGAAAATGCCGCGCGTGATGAAGTTGTAAACTTTCTTGCCTGTCGCCAGCCAGATGCGCGACGGCAGGGAACGGCGCGCCAGAATGCGCTTTTCCGTTGGTGTCATCATGTCCTTTGCAAAAGCGCGCTTCTGCTTGATGAGATGGCGGAAGTCTTCATAAGCCATCAGGCGATAGAGGGCGCCACGACGGCGATGCACGCTTGCAAGCTGGAAATCGATGACTGCAGCTTCACCTTCGGGCGTCATCAGCCAGTTTTGTGGTTTGGCGAGGTCATTGTGGGTGACACCAAGACGGCGCATATCGCGCAGGATGCGGTGCGCGGTGCGATACCATTTCGGATCGGAAGGACGCGCAAGATGCAGCGGTGTGCCTTCGGTCCAGGATCGATACAGCCCGTCCTTGTCGGTGGCGATCAGTTGCGGGACACCTTCAATGCCGCGTACCGTCTTGAGGCCGCGGATTTCGCGCCGGGCCAATATCCATGCCAGCGGCTTCGACCACCAGGGAGCAGCGCTTACGACGCGACGGATGATACGGGTATCGGGATCGCCTACGAAGTAGCCGGCATGGGTTTCCGAGAACACGTCGCGCTTGAACACGGCGGTTTCGACAAATTCCGGTATTTGATCGCCTTTCAAAGGCACATCTATATTGGGGTTCTGAACCATAAGGCTCCACTAGCCGCTTGTGTTCGATCAATCAAGTTTGATGGCGGACAACCCTTATTGCAATCACGTGATCGAAGGCGCACAAGGAACGCACAGATTTCGTGCGGCTCATCGGGGGAATGCAGAAAATGGCACAGGGCGACGACAGCAAACAGGCGATCGCGCAGATCATCCGGCAGGAACAGGCGCTTATTTTTCCGTCATTTGACGAGAACGGCGCATTTGCGGTGGGCGCGCGCATTCGCGATATCGCCGTGAAGGAAAAGCTAGGTATTGCCACCGAAATTTCCCTGTGGGACCGGCAATTATTTTATGCGACGACCGCCGGAAGCACTGTGGACAATCAGGAGTGGTTGCGCCGCAAGTTCAATGTCGTGCGCCGCTTTCATGCTTCGACCTATCGTCTTGTTCTGGAACAGAATCGCGACGATCGCATGTTTGCTCCCCATAAAGCATTGAATGTGGAAGATTACGCGCTCGCGGGTGGCGGATTTCCGATCCGTGTTTCCGGGGCCGGCGTGATCGGCGCCGTAATCGTATCGGGGCTGCCGCAGCGCGAGGACCATAATCTGGTTATCCGGGCTGTCGCCGAACACCTTGGACAAGACCCTGTCGCATTGGCGTTGCCTGCTGTTTGAATATGAATTTCGGAGAATGAACGATGTCGCTTGAAAATGTTGTCGCGCTTGCACGCAATGAGAACGGTATTGCAGCAGCCGTGGGTATTCTCAAGCAGCGTTTCGGTGAGCGTGCGCAGACCGGCCAGGCTATCCGCGAGCAGCACGGCCACACGACGACCTATGTGCCGACACAGGCGCCGGACATCGTCATCTTTGCGGAGACTGCGCAGGAGGTGCAGGATGTTGTGCGTATCTGCGCCGAACACCGCGTTCCGGTTATCGCCTTCGGCTCCGGTTCGTCGCTCGAAGGGCAGGTGAATGCGCCCGCTGGTGGTGTCTCTCTTGACCTCACGCGCATGAACAGGGTGATTGCCGTGCACGCAGAAGATCTGGATTGCGTGGTGGAACCGGGCATTACGCGCCGGGAACTGAATGAATATCTGCGCGATACGGGACTGTTCTTTCCGATTGATCCGGGTGCCAATGCCACGCTGGGCGGCATGGCTTCCACCCGTGCGTCCGGTACAAATGCAGTGCGTTATGGGACCATGCGCGAGAATGTGCTGGCGCTGAAAGCCGTGATGCCCGATGGACGATTGATCGAAACTTCCAAGCGCGTGAAAAAGACGGCCGCGGGTTATGATCTTACGAGGCTGCTTGTCGGAGCCGAGGGAACGCTTGGCATCATCACTGAACTGACGTTGAAACTGCAGGGAATTCCGCAGGCGATTTCCGGCGGTATCTGTCCTTTCCCGGATGTGGATTCGGCTTGCCGTACGGTGATCGAAACGATTCAGATGGGCATTCCCGTTGCGCGTATCGAGCTTGTGAACACGCTTCAGATGCAGGCGCTGATCCTCCATTCCAAACTGCCTTACGAGGCACAGCCTTATCTGTTCGTCGAGTTCCACGGCACGGAAAGTGGCGTTGCCGAACAGGCGGAATTGTTTGGAGAAATTGCTGCGGGCAATGGCGGCGGCGAATTCCGGTGGACCCACGATGCTGAGGAACGTGACCGGCTTTGGCGCGCGCGTCACGACGCCTATCTTGCGTCCTTCCTGCTGAGGCCCGGTTGCAAGGGCGTTTCCACCGATGTCTGCGTGCCGATTTCGCGTCTGGCCGATTGCATCGGCGAGACGGAAAAAGACCTTGCCGAAACAGGCCTTATAGCTCCGATTGTCGGGCATGTGGGGGATGGTAATTTTCACCTTCTCCTGCTCCTTGATACAGGAGATGCCAGCGAGATGGAGCGTGCCGAAGCTTTCATGGATCGGCTGGCCAAACGCGCCATTGCAATGGAGGGAACCTGCACCGGTGAACATGGCATCGGGCAGGGCAAGATGAAGTATCTGGCCATGGAGCTGGGTGAAGCCACGGATTACATGCGGGCCATCAAGAACGCACTCGATCCCGACAGCATCATGAATCCGGGCAAAATACTGATTTCGTGATTCAAATCAGCCGTTTGGACGGGTTTGCCAAGAGTTTGATTCAGGCAGGCGTGCATATCGATGTGGCTGCGATGCAATTTGCCTTGTTGTCGCCGGATCGATGCCGTTATGTTGCGCAGATAAAGACAGCGTGATTCACTCTTTGTTTCGCGCTAACTTGCAATCTGTTTGACCGGAGCTGGTTCTTGGGCCGCATATTCGTCATCGTCGGCGGGCTTCTCGTGCTGCTGTTGACGGCAGCACTTGTTGTGCCGCCTTTTGTTGACTGGAGCGGCTATCGTGCCGATTTCGAGCGCGAGGCGAGCCGTGTTCTGGGCCGTCCCGTCAAGGTCGCCGGTGACGTCAGTGCGCGGCTTTTGCCGTTTCCTTCCGTCGCGTTCTCTGATGTGCGTGTTGGGGCCGATGCAACTCATCCGGTGATGACTGTCGATACGTTTTCGATGGATGCCGAACTGATGCCGTTTCTGCGCGGCCAGCTTCTGATTTTCGATATGCGCGTGGATCGTCCTCGGGCTACAATTTCTCTCGACAAAAGCGGCAAGGTTGATTGGGCAATCCGCCCATCGACGCCGCTCGATCCGACGAAAATCAAGCTGGAACGGCTTTCCGTCAAGGACGGAACGATTACCCTTCGCGAACAGGCAAGCGGTCGCAGTCATACAGCTACCGAACTCAATGCTGTGATCTCGGCAAACAGTCTTGCAGGTCCGTGGCAAGCAAACGGAAGTCTCGTTCTTCAGGGCGAAAGGCTGGCGATCGATCTTTCGAGCGGCGAGGCGAAGCCGGACGGGTCGCTACGTGTACGCGCTCGAATCTCGCCGGATGCTATCCCAGCTGCTTTCGAGACGGATGGCGATGTGACCGTAACTGACGGTCGGCTCGATTATGCCGGTGATTTTTCGCTTCGCTCTTCCGATATGGTTGCCAAGACGACTAAGGATCAGAAAACGCCGACGGAAGCGCCCTTCTTCAGTGGTGTGCGAGTAACCGGTAAATTCAAGGCGGATCGCAATCGCTTCGATGCCAGCGAATTCCGGATGGAGCAGGGACCTGCCGACAATCCTTATGTAGTGAACGGCAAGGCATTTATCGATTATGGCGACAAGCCGCGTTTCGAGGTCAGCGCCGATGGACAGCAGCTTTTCTGGGGGCCGAATGAAGCCACCAGCGAAGAACAATCCGGTTCCGCAATGCCGGCGGCTGATCGTATTACGATAGCACGCCGCGTTCTCGAGCAACTGCCCATTCCGACCATACCCGGCAATGTGGATTTGCGTCTTCCTGCCGTCATCGCGGGCGGCACAACGATACGCTCGGTCACAGTGAGCGCGGAACCGGACGGAAAGAACTGGAATATTCGTCAGTTCGCTGCCGACCTTCCGGGACGAACCAAGGTAGAAGCCAAGGGCACGCTCTCGGTTGGCAAGGATTTCGGCTTCAGGGGCGATATGCTCGTTGCCTCACGTCAGCCGTCCGGTCTGGCAAGCTGGCTCAACGAGACCGTTGACGATTCCGTGCGCAAGCTCGAAGGCGCGGGTTTTTCAGGACAGGTCGATCTTCGTGACGGAATGCAGCGGATCGATAATCTCGAAATTGCGTTGGGGAAGACAACACTCAAAGGCTCGTTTGTTCGCGAAGTGAATGGGCTGGCGCAGCCAGCGATCACGCTAGCCCTCAATGGCGGCGCGGTTGAAAGCGAAGCGCTACAAGCCTTTACAGCCTTTTTCTCCAGTGGTGACGGGCTGGGTTTTCTCGACGGTCAGTCGCTGAACCTGGCATTCAAGGCAGGGCCCGTCCGCTATCAGGACATGGAAGCGGGCAATGTCGATATGGCGATTCGGCTGCATGACGGGCGCTTCGATTTCGACCGGCTGCTGGTCGGTGATGTAGCGGGCACGACGCTGACCGCAACAGGCACTTATGAGCCTTTTGCCAATACGCCTTCCGGCTCGCTCGATGCGACGATCCTTTCCGGCGACCTTTCGCGTTTCTTCTCGTTGATGGCCAATCGCTATCCGCAGCTCCCGCTGTTTCATGCACTCTCGATCCGTGCGGCGAATTTTCCAGGGTTGTTCGAGGATAGCGAAATTAATGTCATTGCCAACGCGGTGGCGCCGTCCGTGCCACAAGCCGACAAGGTGCCTTCAAAAGGTACGGCATCCAAGGGCAAGGGTGCACGGCCTGTCGAGACAAATACCAAAACCGCTCCAGGTGTCGGCGAATTTTCGTTCAGCGTTACCGGAAAAACAGGCGGCATGAAGTTGGACCTTTCGGGCACGGCGAGCGGCGGCGAGGGTGAGAGCGAGCCGTTACAGATGCAATTGAACGGCACGGCAACATCGGATCAAGGCGAGGCGGTACTCGCATTGATCGGCTTGCCCGCCTTGCCGCTTGGGCTTGCTGGTGAGCTCACTGCCGATCTGAGCATGCAGGGTGCGCCGAGTGCAGGCATGCGGACATTGCTCAAGCTCACGGCACCTGACGGGTCGGCTGTGGCAGATGGTGTGATTTCGTTGATCGGAGGGGATGTCGCTGCCAGCGGCAAGGCCCAACTGAAGTCCGCCGATCTGCAACCGTTCATCGCAACGGCGGGTTTCGCACTGCCCGGATTTGGTGAAGGGCTTTCGGCAGACCTTGCCAGCGATTTTCAGTTTGCAAAGGGTATCTTGCGGTTCCCCAATCTCGCCGGAAAGCTGGATGGAGAAGATGTTTCCGCACGGCTGGAGGCCAATTTTGCCGATAGCGGTCTGCCGCAGTTGAAGGGGGAGGCAAAGCTCGCGACGCTTGAGGTCGCTAGCCTTGCAGCGATCATGCTGGGGCAAGATGCATTCGAGCCGGCAAAGCCCACTGCGAAGTCAATCTGGCCACGCGGAGCATTCGCGGTCCGCCCGTCACTGCCGCTGCTGTTGGACATGAAACTCAGCGTGGCGCAGGCTCACATGGATGGATTTGGAACGGCCACGGACTTTGCCGCACGGCTTGTGAAGACCATGGACGGGCTCCAGTTGAATGAATTGACCGGCAACTGGGCGGGTGGATATCTCATTGGCAACGTGTCTCTGAGCAACAGCGACAAGAACGCTATCCTCTCGACAGAGCTGAAATGGAGTGGCGCAAACCTCAAGGATTTTTACCAGCTCGAGAGTGGTATTGCACCGCTTGGCGGTGTCGTGAAGGCTGCTGTTAATCTGAATGGCAGTGGTGAGAGCGTTACGGCACTGGTCGGGTCATTAGCCGGAACTGCAAGTTTTGATGTGGAGAATTTTACCGTCAATGGTCTGGATGGGACGGCATTGCCTGCAATGATCGCGGCAGCCGATGCCACGGGCGACCAGTCTTCCGGTCCTGACAAGCTCGCTTCCAAACAATTTGCCGCCATTGCCGATAAGGCAACCGGGCAAGGCACATTTGCACCCGGTAATGCGCGGTTTGACTTTACGATCAGCGGCGGTGTCGCGCGTATGGCTGCGGCAAATCTGAGCGATGGAAGTGCTGCTCTTCTCAGCGATCTGCAATTCGATCTGTCGACACTTGGAATTGGCGGAAACGGTACTTTGACATTCCAGAACGGGGATGGCGCCGATACTGGCATCTCGCCGCAGGTAGCCTTCTCGCTGGGTGGTAGCTACAGCGAGCCCCAGATGTCATTCGACAAGCAGCCGCTCGTTCAGTTCCTGACCCAGCGTGCGCTTGAACGGGAACAGGAACGTGTTGAATCCATGCAGGCGAGCCTGATGGAAAAGCAGCGTCTTCGTCGTCAGCTTGGGCTTTTCGAAGCGGATGAAGCGGAACGTGATCGTTCGCAGCGTGAGGACGAGGCGAGACGACGCGCCGAGGCCAGTGCGCGCGAAGTGGCTCGGAAAACTGCTGAGGAAGCCCAACGGCTTGAGGCAGAGAAACCCCAAGGCGGGCCGGCTGGTGGATCGAAAGATCCCCTGGTATCGCCAGAGGGCGGTCAATCCCTGAATGAATTCCTGAAAAGTCTGGAACCGACACCTGCGCTACCAGCACCTCAGCCTTGAGTTATTCTGGACTTAAGCCAGTCGAGAACGTGGAGCCTGAGCGCGGAAGACAGATTGATTGACCTGTCACGCTTGCTGTCGATTTCGGCGATCAGAGCCGCCACGGACAACTCCCGCTCGGCAGCAATCTCCTCAATCAGTTCGAAAAATGGGTCTTCAAGCGTGTAGCTGGTCGCGTGTCCGCGAATACTGACGGAATGTTTGCGTAACCGCCCGGACGAGTTCACTTTGTCTCGTCCGGCTTATCGTTCTTTTCCAGACGGTTCTGATCCAGAAAACGTTCCACTTTCGTTGCTTCCGTACGGGCGAAGGCCTTTTCAGTCTTCGTTCGACCGAATTGAATGCGGTTCTGGTCAGCCCGCTTTTCTTTTTCAGCGCGGGCTTTCTGCTTTTTAAACTGCCTGAGATTGACGATGTCGCTCATGGAACCACGCGGAAATGTTGAAGCTTCTGAAAAAATACTGCGTTTCGGTTCAATCTAGCAAGCTCGTAATAGGCTGGCTTTATTTCTGGGGGCCCTTCGGATTGGTAAACCACCAGATGGCCAAGGACACCAGAATTAGAAGTATGAGCCCAACTGTCATCTGCAGAAGAGGAAAGTTGGGTTCGTCCTTTGCCACAAAGAAGGCGGCTACGATGCCGCTTATCCACAATACTGCCTGAGCAATTGCACGAATCATCGAAATCAATCCTGAACTGGTTGCCGTCAGAACAGAGTATAAAACGCCTGCTTGTTTTTCACCATTGATCACGATCAACAGTGAATCTGAACTATCCAATCAAACAAGCGGACGAAACCAGCAGGAGCTCTGGCACATTCTTCACATGAGGATGGACCGCGCGGAATTATTTCTTCCGAAAGGCATCCAGAGAAACAACATCGGCAGAAGGTTTGGCTTCCTTGTCGGCGCCATCATCTGCATTGCTGTCTTTGGCCGCAGCGGCTTCTTTTTCGGCTACAGTCTTGCGCGACTTCGATTTGGGCTTTTCTGACTTCTCGACCGGTGCTTCCGTCGGGAGGATTTCAATAGGGGCTACATTGCCGCCTTCGTCATTGTCGCTTTCCGGCTGTGCGACCGCGACATCGAACTCGAGTTCGAAATTGACCGAAGGGTCGTAGAAGCCACGGACGGCAGAAAAAGGCACTGTAAGCTTTTCAGGAATATCACCGAACGACAGGCCAACTTCGAACAGCTGATCTGTAACCAGCATGTCCCAGAACTGATGCTGCAAAACGATTGTCATCTGCTCGGGATATTTCTCCTTCAGGCGCGAGGAAATTCGCACACCGGGCGCTCCAGTCAGGAACGTGATGAAGAAATGATGGTTACCTGGCAAGCCAGCCTTGGCCACTTCCGCAAGAACCTTGCGAATGACGCCGCGTAGGGCTTCCTGAGCGAGAATATCGTAACGGATTAGGTCCTGTACCATGGTTTGCTTATCCCACGGATTCGGAGGTCGATGTCAAGTTCGTTCTCGCAGGAACCGATGATATATGACCCGAAAATGCTACAGGGCGATGCCTGTGGCGGAAAGATGTGCAATTTTTGAACGCAGCAGGGTGCGCTTGCCCTATCGTCTTCCGAAGGCCATCAGGAAGGTGCGCACTCCGTTGACGGCGCTCTTCTCGATGATTGCATCATCAACGCCTTGGCCCGTCAGCATATGATAGTGCGTATCGGCATTGATGAGTGCCATGAAATGGCGTGCAGCAAGATCTGGATCGTCAACGCGTAGATGTCCATCCATGGCAAGGCGCGCCAGACGTGCCGCTATAGCCGGAATAGCTTGTGCCGGACCTTTGGTACTGCAAATATTGGCTGCGAGCGGCAGATTGGTCTCGTTGGCCTGCATGACCTTGCGCAGAAACGCACCGGACGAATCGTAAATGCAATTCCGGCTCATGCGGATCGAGAAAGCCACCAGATCGTGCTCCAGATTTTCCCCAGTCTGGGGGAAGGTAGCCAGAACTGCGAACAGGCTCGCATTCATGCGCGCAAGCGCATCCTCAACGACGGCGGCAAGCAAGGCTTCCTTGTCGCGATAGTGATTATAGATGGTCTGACGCGACACGCCCGCTTCGTTGGCAATAAGGTCTATGCTCGCGCCCTGAAAACCATCGCGATTGAAAACGCGTGCCGCAGAGCACAAAATGAAGTCGCGCTTCATGCACTGTCCGGGCTTTATCGCCGCGGAATTCAGGCCCTTTTCGGATACAGCACGCTTCTCGGGCAGGGCGGCCATGTCGATTATGTCAGTAGGCTTCATAACTCCAACATAAGATAGCTTGACGTTTTGGACAATGGTGTCTAATTTGACATTAGTGTCAAATCTGTTTTGACCATGCGTATAGAATGCCTTTCGTTGGAGAGTTTTCAAGTGTCGACTGTAATGGAAAACAGGTCGATATCATACG
The DNA here is from genome assembly GCF_022488005.1 of Ochrobactrum sp. A-1. Lineage (NCBI taxonomy): Bacteria > Pseudomonadati > Pseudomonadota > Alphaproteobacteria > Hyphomicrobiales > Brucellaceae > Ochrobactrum > Ochrobactrum sp. A-1. The sequence continues at coordinate 1,283,243 of NZ_JAKVQC010000004.1, read as the reverse complement.
GCTCAGACGAAAACTGGTAGCGAATACAAATAATTATCTGTCCTGTACCGATTTTGCGAGCCCGATGGCGCCATCCTCCCAAGCAAAACCGGAGATCCGAAATCGGTGCGGGAATCTCACGAAACATTGATGAAAGCGCGTTCCCCATGGCTTCCAGTCTTGTGCGCAATGCCATTGTTCTTGGCCTTCTTTCCGCCATTGGCCCATTTGCGATCGATATGTATCTGCCAGCTCTGCCCACCATTGCCGCTGATCTGCATGCGGAAACTGGTGCTGTGCAGATGAGTCTTCTGGCCTTTTTCATTGCTCTTGCGGTTGCGCAGCTTTTCTGCGGGCCGCTGTCCGACATGGTCGGACGCAAACTTCCGCTTTACGGCGGTCTGGTACTGTTTGGTATCGGCAGTATCGGTTCTGCTATGGCGACCGATATAGATGTGCTGGTGCTTTTCCGCTTCGTTCAGGGGCTGGGAGCAGCGGCAGGTATGGTCATTCCACGCGCTGTCGTGCGCGACCTTCATACAGGCATCGAGGCAGCGCGCCTGATGTCGCTTCTGATGCTGGTTTTCTCTATTTCGCCGATTCTGGCGCCGCTGACCGGCTCGGTCATCATCAGCTTCTTTGGCTGGCGTGGTGTTTTCTGGGCGGTTCTGGTCGCTGCTGCCATTGGTATCATTCTGGTGGCAACTGCACAGAAAGAGACGCGGACGGCAGAAGCGCGACTTGAAAGCAATCTGGGCAGTGCCCTGCGCGGCTATGGCCGTCTGCTCAAGGACCGTTATTTTCTTGGGCTGGTTTTTGTCGGCGGCTTTGGCATCGCGTCGTTCTTCGTCTATCTCGCCAATTCGTCCTTCGTGCTTATCGACCATTACGGCCTGACGCCAACGCAATATGCCATTGCGTTCTCGGCCAATGCGGTATCGTTCTTCGGCGTGTCGCAGTTGAATGGGTGGTTGGGATCGCGCTTCGGGCTTCGCCGCGTCATGCGATTCGCGGTCTCCGGTTTTGCAGCGGCAATGCTCGCCATGTTCGCCGCGGCACTCATGGGCCATCAGTCGCTTTGGCTGATCGCAGGCTTCCTGTTCGTGGGATATGGTTTTCTCGGCCTCGTTATCCCGACAACGGCAGTTCTGGCTCTTGAGGATTACGGCGAGATTGCTGGAACTGCTTCCGCGCTGATGGGGACGCTGCATTTCGTGATTGGCGGCGTGGCGATTGGTGTAACCGGTTCATTCTTTGATGGAACGGCTCTGCCGATGGTAGGCGGGATCGCCGGTTGTGCGCTGACGGCCTTCGTGCTGACGCAGATCGTTCTTTCGCGCAAGGCGAGCGAACTGGATACGGAAGCTGCGGCTGCATAGGCTTTGTGAAAGGGAAAGTGGAGGCTTCCGCCTAAACCCGCTTTACCTATTGAAATTAAAGAGAATACGTTTTCCAGCAAAGCTAAGGAAAACCGTGAACATAGTTGGAACAAACCGGCCTATTGTAAAACAGTTGAAGGCAGAGAAATAACCACTGCCGATAACGTTTGCGAGGTGTCACTATGATGCCCGCACGTTATCACCGCTTGCGAGATCGGACTGTGGCTGCGGTTGATCGGGCATTTGCTGAGCCTGTTCGACTATCATTTTTCACTGCTCAAGGCACAGCCGATCCCAGCCGCCCTATAATCGAGATAGAAGCCGTTCTGCGCGTTGGTGGTGGCAAGTCCACTACGATTGGCGGTTCGAGCAAATCATCTTGGCGCACGCGCATTGTCGCCCAAAAATCAGAACTTCATATCGACCGTACCAAATACCCGACTGTCATAGTCAGGGCAAAGGACAAGGTGCGAGCATTGGCCCGTCCAGGCCAGCCTTGGTTTGAGGTTTCAGCCGTCGATGATCGTGGCGAAAACCGTTTAGTTTTGCAGCTTGGTGAGGCTTGATGATGGCTGATCACCTTAATCCTGAAATATTGGTTGCTGCGAAATGGCTTATTGAATGCGGCCACCAATGCGTAGGGGCCAAAATACCGGCCCTACGTGAGCGCTTCACGCTTACTCTGCTAGACGCTATCGAGGCGATGAAACAAGCGCGTATGCTGGAAAATTCAGCCAATGCGGGGGATTGTAGCCATGAGCGATGATTTCACCCGTTGCCGCATGGCGTGGCTTGATCAGATATACGATGATCAGCAACTTACCACAGTAGCACGCGATGCCGCCTTTCGAATTAGCCGTTATTTCAATCGTAGGGGCTTTGCAGGCAGCGGAAACCTGAATGCATGGCCGTCATATGAGACGCTTGCAAAAGAGGCTGGCTGCTCTCCAAAGACGATCCAGCGTGCGGTTTCATTGTTGCGGGAACGCGGCCATGTTGTGACGAATGGCAATGGCGGACGTTCGAAGGCGCTTACGTATTTTGCGGTTATCAAGACCATTGCGAGAACGGAAGAAACCGTCACTGATATGCCGTCTGTTGTCACTGATAAAGGTGGACAAAATTGTCCACGTTTAGTGGAAAAGGTGGACATGGCTGTCCCTAAAGGTGGACATTTGAATGCCGAAAAGGTGGACAAAAATGTCCTACAAACCTCTTTGAATAAATCCCTGATTAAATCCTTGAGCGCGGCGCGTGCGCATGACGCTGCCGATGAACCGTTCAAGGCTGCATGGTCGATAGCTGTTTTCGACAAATTGGCAAAAGGGCCGGGGGCATTGCCAAGGCCGGGAACTGCTTTGCTTCGAAACCTGATCGAGATCGAGAAAAGGCCAGCCCTTGTTCTGGATCATCAGGCTAAGCATGGATGGCCTGAGATCAACAGCATGTTCGAACAGCCAAAGGCACTTGAGCATGAAACGCTTGCGCCTTCGATACGCAAGATCGCTTTCGAGATGGTGGCTGTCATGTCAGGCAGCGATCAATGGAAGGATTGGCAGTGCGAGTTTGAGGCAAGGGGCTGGCCGTTTCCACGAGATGCCAAGGCTATGAGCTTTCCACGCGGTGGAGTGAAGGCACTGCCAGCGTTCATGAATGCACTGGTGGCAAGGCAGGCAGGCGGCGGGAATGTGGTGCCGATGGCTGCGAGGGCAGTCGGGGCATGAATGTTTGGGTCCTTCCGGGCGTCTGTCTGCTGCGGGTGAGCGCGACTGCGGGATTTCGGTCTGTGCAATTAAATTTTATAGCTAAAAACAATGGGTTAAATGGTGATAGTCATGAATATTGTTCATGAAGTTTCAGCCGATCCAGCGTTGAAACAAGAGCCGCGCACCATTTCGAAAAGCGGTTTCTCCAAGCTGATCAATGTTTCTCCCGGTCGAGTTTCGCAGATGATCACGGCGGGAATGCCGGTTGAGCGTGATGGAAAGCTTGATGTGGCGCGGTGCAAACTCTGGATCTCCGAGAATATCAATCCGACACGGGCAGCAAGTCAGGCACAAGGTGCCACGCTGTTCGGCGAGGAAAAGCAGGCGGTATCGTTGACAGCCGAGCGCGCAAGGCTGGCGAAGGCGCAAGCCGATGCTGTCGAACTGAAAAATGCGACCATGCGGCGCGAATTGGTGCCTGCAAGCGAAGTGGAACGGCTCTGGTCAGGCGAGTGGATGCAGTTGCGCTCCAGCGTTCTCGCGGTTCCTTCGCGGTTACGGCAGATCCTGCCGCAACTGGCGGCTGAGGATATCGAAGCCATAGACGGCGAGCTGCGCCGGATGCTTACGGAGTTTGGCAATGATCAGTGAAACACTTCTCGAAGTACGTGAGCGTGCACGCCGGTCGATTATTCCGCCTGCACGATTGGAACTGTCGCAGTGGATCGAGCGTGAAGTGCGGTTGCCTGCCGATGTATCGGCCATGCGCGGACCTATCCGGCTATATCCGTTTCAGTGCGGCATGGCCGATGCAATGAGCGATTCGAAGATCGAACGCATTACGGTCGTGAAATCGGCGCGTATCGGTTACACCACATTGCTGGTTGGCTTGCTTGGTTCGCATGTGGTGAACGAACCGGCACCCGTTCTGTTCGTGCTGCCGACAGAGGATGACTGCCGAACATTCGTTGTGTCAAATGTCGAACCGACTTTCGAGGCTTCGCCATGCCTTGCAAACGCGCTGGCGAGCGATAAGGGCAGCGAGAAGCGCAACACGCTTCTGTCACGGCGCTTTCCCGGTGGTAGTCTCAAGGTTATTGCAGCCAAAGCGCCGCGCAATCTTCGCGCTCACAATGCCCGTATTCTGATCATGGACGAGACAGACGGCATGGAAATGACCAAGGAAGGCAGTCCGATCCCGATTGCGGAACGGCGCACCATGTCCTTTCCAGATCGAAAAATCATCATTGGATCGACGCCGATTTATGAAGATAGCAGCCATGTTCTGAGCGCCTATGAGCGTTCCGACAAGCGAATCTATGAGGTGCCTTGCCCTGAATGTGGTGACTTCCACGAAATCGAATGGAAGGATATTCACTGGCCGGAAGGCGAACCGGATAAGGCTCATTGGGCTTGTCCTGGCTGCGGTTCTATCGTGGAGGAAAAGCATAAGGGCAGCATGGTTGCAGCCGGTCGCTGGCGTATTACAGCGCCGGAAGTGAAGGGCCATGCGGGTTTTCGTATCAACTCGCTTGTGTCGCCGCTTGAAAATGCAGCGTGGGGCATTCTTGCCAAAGAGTTTCTTGCGGCCAAAGATGATCCGGCATTGCTGCAAACGTTCATCAATCTTGTGCTGGGGCAGGGCTGGCGCGAAAGCGGCGAAGAAATGGACGATAGCGAGCTTGCAAGCCGCGTCGAAGCGATCTCGCTTGATATGCTGCCGGAAAGCGTTCTTGCCCTCACAGCAGGCGTAGACACGCAACGCGACCGCCTTGAGGTTACAATCATCGGCTGGACGCGGGATGGCGAAGCCATGATCCTTGATCACAAGGTGATTTGGGGCTTGCCTGACGACGATGCGACATGGACCGAACTCGATGCAGTGTTGAAAATGCGCTTTGATCACCCGCTCGGTGGCAAGCTCGGTCTGGACGCTGTTGCAATCGATAGCTCGGACGGTGAAACGATGGAAAATGTCTATTCGTTCTGCTTTCCGCGTTCATCGCGCAAGGTGCTCGCAATCAAGGGTGTGAACGGAAATCGCCCATGGATTGAGAAATCCAAATCGAAGGTGAAAGGTGGGGCACTCTGGATCGTCGGTGTAGATGGGCTGAAATCGCACCTGACGGCACGGTTATCGCGTGGGCGCACAATCCGTTTTTCTGATCGGTTGCCGCTGTCGTGGTTTGAACAGCTTGCGAGTGAGCGGGTTGTTGTTCGCTATACACGCGGACAGCCACAGCGTCGATTTGAGCGCATTCCCGGTCGTAGAGCCGAAGCGCTGGATTGTGTTGTGTATGGTTTCGCAGCGCGCCAGATACTGAATATCAACTGGGATCAGCGCATTGATGATTTGCGGCTTGGTGTCGAAACCGTAGCGCCGAAGGTGCAGACGGTTATGAAATCGAAGTGGCTGCGGTGAGGGTTATGGGTCTGCAAATTTGCAGACCCGTACGGGTGACACGGTGTCACCCGTATTTCATGTGGCCAAGTTGGCCAGTTGATCAAGTCGCCAACTTGGCGACTTGATTGTAGGTTAATCAAGTCCTTTGATGAATTCCCAACCATTACCGCTGCTATCAGCATCGTGGAATAATTCACCCTTGTAGTTAATTTTATAATGTCCGGCAGATTTAATCCAAAAATCTATGTCGTCATCCTCGAACTTTATTTCACTAACAAGCGGATGGCCCACTAGAATCTCTCGCGCTACCTCAGAGGCAACTCTGATTACCCTCATGCGTTCCATAGCTCTGTTGAGCAAAACTACTGGGGTGTCTTTGGATTGTAGTGCGTCATTGAGGAGTTTTCTGACAGCTTCTACCTCAGAAGAAAAACCGCGCTCTGCTTGAAACGCGGTAATCCGCTCCACTAGGTCGTTGGGGAGGACGTAGACGCGCCGCGTGTGATCACCTGAAGGTTTTGCCATCCATACACCTCTAAATTTTGACATACCTATTGACATTCTTATGTCACACAGACAATTGTAAATGAAGTTACCATAAAAATGGTAATTCGTTTGATAATAGGAAGTGACATGCCTCAATATGTTGGTAAGTCGGCAGACAAGCGAATTGTCTTTCTCGTCGATAGCGAAGTTCTCGATCAGATAGATGGTTGGGGTGTTCCAGCCGGAATGCCGAGTCGTTCCCATGCGATTAGAGCGCTTCTGATACGAGGGCTTGAAGCAGTAAAATCTAATGAAATGACGCATGAAAAAGCCGCTTATGCGTATCGTGTTTGCGCCAAAAAGGGGGTTCTCTTGCCATGATAGATAAAGACGAAATCAATCTGGCTATTGATGATGCTTACGATGTTTCTGCATTACTGCGAACTGCTATCGAGTGTTTAGGAAATATCAGTGAAGATCTATCCCGCCCATATAACAACATTCTCGGCGGTGTGAGCCGTGTTCTTGAGATTGCGGACAAGAAAACACTTAATGCGTTAGCTGCATTAGAGGGTGTCGAAATGCAAGAGCCTTCGGCGCGGTCTCGCTTGTAGCGAAAACTTATCCACGCCGTCACGCTCGATACTAATATAAGCCATAGCTTGAATAAGTATGTAGTTCGAGCATTGACATGGGATCATCACACGGTATTATGTGTGAGACAATCACATGGATATTTAAGATGACTCGTTTAATCTCACCTTCCGAAGTTGAAGCAAGAACCGGCCTTTCACCTGATGTTTTGAGGGATTGGCGGCGTCGTGGACTTCTCCAACTGGGTACTCAACAGGATAATGGCCGATGGGGGTATTCCGTAGGCGATGTAGCTCAATTGGCCGTTGTCAACATTCTCATGAAGTGGCGAATAATTTCAGATCTGACAGACGCTTTCCACGTCGCCGGTTCTGCGGTTCCATACGTTTACGCTGCTGTCGCTGATGATCCAGTTTACGCAAAAAAAGTAGGTAAGCTGCCTTTTCTTGTAGCTTTTAATTTTTGGGAGGGAGGGCGGCTGCAAGTTGAGGTGCACGCCAGCTTGGACGAGGTGTTTAAGTTACAGCCTCTGGGGCTTATTGCCCTCGATCTAAATAAGGTCATGGAACAATTGCACGAACCTCTCAACGGACTGTTTGAATAAGTTTAGAGAATGGAGATCGAATAATGGGCCTGCCTTTCCCTAAACTTTTCTCGCGTGCGAACAAAGGGAATCCAAATCATAAACGTGCCGTGAACGCCGCAAGCGTGAATTGGCCCGATGACTCGCGCATGATCTCTGGATCGGCTGATATTCGTCAGGCAGGCCAGACAGTTTCGCAGCGTGTTGCGGGTCTTTATGTGAACGATCCCGTTGTGCGTTCGGCGGTCAATCTCGTTGTATCGCAGATCGTCGGCAGCGGTGTTCGGTTGAACACGCCAGATCAGATCGTTGATGCACGGTTCAATGCCACGCGCATTGATCCATCTGCGCTAATGTCGGTCACTGCCATGCAGCGTGCTTCGATCCGTTCATGGGTGATCAGCGGTGAAATTCTCGGTTTGCATCGTGTCATTGATGGCCGGTACGCATTCCAGCTTCTCGACCCGGAACAGCTTGATCGCTCCAAGAATGAAGATTTGGGCACGTCTGGCTCTATCGTCGCCGGTGTCGAGCGTGATGGCCGTGGCGTGATTGCCGGTTATTGGATATTGCCGAACTCTCCCGGCGATCCATTTGCCCGTAACACGCAATCGGTTCGTTTTGATGCATCGGACGTTGTGCATGTGTTTGAGCATGAGTTTCCCGGACAGGTGCGCGGTATCAGTGCGCTTGTCGCAACATTGCCGGTTCTCAACAATGCAAGCATTGCCATAGAAGCACGGCTCAAGCAGTTGCAAGTCAGTGCGATGCTGACAGCAATCTTGACCAGTCCTGACGGCACAGACGCTTTTGACGGTGAGCCTAATCCATCGTTGGAACCCGGTGCCATTATTCGTGCACGTCCAGGCGAACAGGTTGAAGTCGTCAACGGCCCACAGTCGCCGGACTTCAACGCATTTATCAAGGTGCTTTATCGCCAGATAGCGGCGTCAGTTGGCGTGACCTATGAAGACCTGATCGGTGATCTTGAGGGTGTGAATTATTCCAGCTTTCGTGGCGGTGCCTTGACGGCACGCCGCAAGGCGGAAGCCACTCGCAAAGTGATTTTGATCGAGGGCGTTCTCGATCCCGTATTCTCCCGCTGGCAAGCAATTGAGCGATTGGCAGGCCGGATAAGAGCCGATCTTGACCACGGTTGGATTGAACCAAGCTGGCCGGAAATTGACCGTCTCAAGGAAGCCAATGCCGATATTTCCTTGCTGAATGCTGGTTTGAAATCTCGCAAGGAAATCATCGAAGCGAGAGGCCGCGAATACGAGACTGTGCAGTCAGAAATTGAAGCCGACAAAACCGTCAAAATTCAAGGAAATAAACAATGACAAATCTTGTTCGTCGGTTTCAGGCACAGGCCAAACCGAACAGTTACGATCCAGAAACGCGTTCATTTACGGTTGTTGTCGCAACATCTGCGCCCGTAAATTGCGGAAGCCATTTCGAAGTGCTGGACCTTGCATCGTTTGGCGCTGACGGCTGGCCGGAAAGCCTGCCACTGCAAACAGATCATTCCATCAGTGTTCGTGACACGGTGGGCATTCTTAAAAACTTCCGCCTCGAAACAATCGAAGGCAACATTCAAGCCCTCATAGCCGAAGGGCGCTTATCTTCGCGCGCTGATAATGACGCGCTAGCAGCCAATCTTAAAGATGGCGTGCAATCGAGTTTTTCCATTTCCTTTTCAGTTTCGAAATGGCGTGACAGCAAAGACCCAGAAACAGGCCGCAAGATCAGAACAGCCCTTTCGGGGAAGCTGATCGAGGGCAGCTTTGTGGTCAACCCTGCTGATCCCCATTCAAAAATCAGGAGCAGTCCTATGGACCCCGAAGATGTGATCGAAAACAACCGCATGTCGGTTGAACAATGGGACACGGTTTGTCGTGCCGCTGGCGTTCCAGATGCCGTGCGTGAAGCACTGCGCAATTCTGATGCGCCCGACAGTGAGCGCACGGCCTTGGCGCTTGCAGCGGTAGAGCGTGGCGCTCCACCTGTCCGCACAATCCGCCAGCATAATGACGAGACACTCGACAATCCTGTCGTTCTGCGCAATGCGGTTGTGAACTTCTATGATGCCGTCAATCGTGGTGAACAGCCGAACGGACAGGCTGCGGAAGTGTTTGCACAGGGTGAACGCGCATTGGCCGAGCGCCTTTGCCGCAATGCTGGTATTGCAACCATCGGCCTGTCTGATGCGGAAGTTGTTCGTCGTGCTGCCACAACGTCCGATTTTCCACTGATTGCAGGCGGCACTTTCAATCTCGCTATGCGCCGCGAACTGGATGCAGCGGCTTCGCCTATGGCCGCTTTGTTTGGTCGCGACAGTGTTTCGACATTCAATGCAGAAACACGCGGCCTTGCCGATTGGACCAGCCTTGCAATCGCCGACAAATTGGAAAGCGGTGAATACAAGCATTCGTTCATTCACGAAACTGGTGAAACTGTCAGTGTTGCCGTGATCGGCGGCATTACGAGCAAGTCATATGAATTGACGATCAATGCCGGTTCTCGCCTTGGCAATGACGGTACGCAGTTTGGCAAGCGCATGGCTGCGGAAATTGCAGATCGTCAGGTTGCATATGTGCAGCAGGGCAGCTTGTCCGGTCCGAAAATGAAGGACGGTCAGACAGTTTTCCATACCAGTCGTGGTAATATTGTTGATTTCACGCTGGATGGTCTGACGGAAGTTAAGCAGATCATGGGCGCTCGTTCTGCGATGGCAAAGCGTAAGGGCGTGGGTGATGTGATGATCGGTGTCTATCCGACACATTGGCTTGTGCACTCTGATTTTGAGGAAACAGCGCTTCGCCTTCTCGCCAGCATTCAGGCTTCTGCAATCGCTGACGTGAACCCGCTGGCAGGTAAGCTGCAAGTGGTCGTTGAACCGCGTCTAACTGATCCTGATGCGTCTTGGCTGGTTGCAGCACCGTCGAAGATGGACGGCGCTGTTCGCGTTTATCTGCAAGGACAGGAAGCGCCTTTCACTGACAGCCGTATCGATTTCAATACGGATGCAGTGCAGTTCAAGATACGCCACCCGTTCGGCCTTGGCTGGCTTGAGTGGCGCAGCTGGACGCGCCTTGATCACAAGGCGGAATAAGCCATGAACGTAACCGAGATGCAGCAGCAACTTGCAAACCTTCGAGCTTTACGGGCGGAAGGTGTTCGCAAGACCCGCTTTGGGGATGATGAAACCGAATATCGCAGTGACGCTGAATTGGCCGCTGCCATTGCTGATCTCGAAACCCGGATTGCGGCGGCTTTAAAGCCGTCGCGCCGGTTGATTTATCCTAGAGTTTCTAAGGGCTACTGATATGCGAAACTATGTGCAGCATGGAAATATTGTTGATCTCACCGCGCCGCTTGCCGGGGTTCTGTCGGGTGAAGGTTTTTTGACTGGTGATCTATTCGGCGTTGCCGCCACGAATGCCGGTGCAGGACAGAAAGTATCGACCTATCTGGAAGGCGTTTTCAATCTTCCAAAGGCCACGGGTGCGGGGCTGGTCGAGGGGCAGAAAGCTTTTTGGGACGCGACTGCCAAGAAAGTCACTGCCAGTGACACTGGAAATACATTGATCGGCCATGCGGTTGAAACAGCGGCTGCGGCTGCGGTTTCTGTTGCTGTGCGATTGGCTCGATAAGGGGGCGGTAATGGATATGCAGCTTCTTGGAATGCGGCTTTATAACGGTGCGGCAAAGCCTGACTTTGATTTGCTGGCCTATGCCGATCTTAGCGTTGCCGGAGGTCTCACCATTCGTGGTGCGGCTCTGGTATCGAGAGACGGTGAATATCGCGTTTGGCCGCCACTTAGTAAAGATGACCGCAAGGCCGTCAGGTGGCGGCATGACAGCCCATTCCATGAGGCTGCAATAAATCTTGTTCTGCCTGCTTATCGGGCTATTTCGGGCAAATTGGAGGGCTAAGCCATGGCTAAGCGTTCTGTACTTATGAAAAACGCGGAGGAATTTCCACGAATATTGTTGGGGGATCGTCCCCCTTCATACCTGGGTAAAGCACGTCTCGCTACGGAACTCGATATTAGCGAAACAACTGTTGATGATTATGTACGGCGCGGGTTGCTTCCGAAGCCTGTCAGGCTCGGCGGCTCCGTACGCTGGAGCTGGACGCAGGTTCAAGCTCTGCTTGAGGCGCACTCTGGTAGCGGGCAATCCGATGATCCATTCTTGGCAGGGTTGAACAATGTCTCGCAAACAACGTAGGCCAGCTACCGTTTCGCTGCCAAAAGGTGTTCACCGTGTGGTGTCACGCGGAAGAGAGTATTTTTATTACCAGACAGGGCGCGGCACGAATCATGTTGGTGAACGCATAAAGCTCCCGAACGATCCCCATTCGCCTGAGTTCTGGCAGGCTGTCCGGCAGGCACAAGGCGTTTGTGGGCCGATAGTCGATGGCACCATAGGCGCATTAATTGATGCTTATCAGGAGGCATGGCCGGGCCTGCCGCGAAAGCTGGCTGACAGCACTACAGAACAATATCGGCGGCAACTACGCGTGGTACGGAAAGTATGGGGCGAGCTACAGGCGGACGCTCTCAGGCCGTCACATGTGCAGGCTTTGATGGAAAAGATCGGTGCAAAGACACCGGGTGCAGCGAATAATCTTCTCGATGCACTGCGCGCCATGTGCCGTTGGGCGAGCGGGCCACGTGAATTGTTGAGCCGGGATCCCACGCAAGGAGTTGCGCACTTCCAGCAAGGCGAGGGCCATAAGCCTTGGACGCCAGATCAACTGGCTTTCGCTGACGAGAATTTCACAGGGATGCTACGGCGCGCCTATGTGCTGGCGCGATATACCGGGCAGCGAATAAGTGATGTTGTCAGGCTCAGCTGGACTGATATTGACGATGGCGGTTTCAGCCTTCCACAGAAAAAGACCGGCGTTCGGCCTTGGTGTCCGATCTTTCCAGAGCTCGAGGCGGAAATGGCGAAATGGGAAAAAAGGCCCGGTCCATTTCTGTATCAGGACAACGGCAAGCCCTTCACCACAAATCTTATGTGGAAATGGCTCAAGGAAGCCAGAGAAGACCGGCCAGTCATTGAGGATGTTGTCTGGCATGGTCTGCGCGCCAATGCGGTTATCAGGCTACGGCAAGCCGGTTTCAGCGTTCCGCAGATTTGTGACGCGGTTGGAATGAGTCCGCAAATGGTCGAGCGGTATAGCCGTTACGCGGATCGTAAGATGGGCGGAAAAGCCATTCTGATGGACTTCCAGAAACGGAAACAGAACGAAACTGTAAAACAGTTGAAAACTGGAAAACGAAAATGACCAAAAATCAATCGGTTATCAGTAAGGAAACGAAGTGGAGGCTTCTGTTGCCAGGTGCCTCCGAACCCCGCCTTAAGGGGCTAACCCTAAGGACTTTAGAGTGGGTTTCCCGCACCGCCATTAGGCAGCGAGAGCATAACCCTGAGCTTTGTTGTCATTTGCAACTACTCAATTGACCCGATAACGGTGGTATCATGCCGAGTAAAAGAGCGATCTTTACACCCTTGTCGATCCTATTTCGCCCCCGCCACAGTACAAACCGATAGGCTGATCTGTATTCTGGTGGAGGCGCCGGGTACCGCCCCCGGGTCCAATGGGTTTATTACACCGTCCGTTTATCACCATAGTCGGCTTGCGCCGACACGCCGTATATAGGCGCGGTTGATCGTGATTGGAAGAGGGGGCGCAGTTTTTAACGGGGTTTGCCTGCGAACCTCGACAACTAGCCCTTGCGTTCATTTTTCATTGACAGCCTGCATTTGCTGGTCAATCCTCGCAACATATCGGGGTCGGCAAGTGAATTTTTATATAGCCGGATTCCGTGGCTGAAACGGGGTAGTGTACCCCATTCGAAGGAGAGTGGATATATGAGTGAATATCTCGCGGATGTCCGTCGCTACGATGCCGGTGCCGATGAAGCTGTAGTCGACAAGATCGTCAAGCATCTGGGTATTGCGTTGCGCAATCGCGATTCCTCGCTCGTTTCGGCAACGGACCCGGAAGAGATGAAGCGCGTCCGCACCAACTGGGTTGCGAAGAAACTCGGCGTCGATGATGAAGCCAAGGGCGATGAAGTGGTTGCGCATGTTGCAGAAGTTATGAAGGGCGACCGCAACAAAAATCGCGTCACCTTCTATTATCTGGTTGCAAAGCAGCTCGGAAAACTCGGCGACCTTTGATCCACAGCGATCTCGTGAATCCAAAGCCCCGGTGTCTCACGCCGGGGTTTTTTCTTTATAGTGGTTTCAAAACGAATCGGTTCCGGATAATCCTCATGCGCACCTATCTCGATCTTCTTCAACATGTGCTGGATAACGGCGTGGACCGTGGCGACCGCACAGGCACCGGCACGCGGTCGGTTTTCGGCTATCAGATGCGCTTCAATCTTGAAGAAGGCTTCCCGGTTCTTACGACCAAGAAGCTGCATCTCCGCTCGATTATCCATGAGCTGCTGTGGTTCCTGAAAGGCGACACGAATATCGCCTATCTGAAAGAAAATGGCGTATCGATCTGGGATGAATGGGCAGACGAGAATGGCGACCTCGGGCCGGTTTATGGTTATCAGTGGCGCTCTTGGCCAGCGCCAGACGGCCGGCACATCGATCAGATCGCGAATCTCCTGAAGATGCTGCATGGAAATCCCAATTCGCGGCGTCTGATCGTATCGGCGTGGAACCCGGCGTTGGTCGATGAAATGGCCCTGCCGCCATGTCACTGTCTTTTCCAGTTTTATGTCGCGGACGGAAAGCTCTCCTGCCAGCTTTATCAACGCTCGGCGGATATTTTTCTGGGTGTGCCGAGATTTTCCGACATCGAGGCGGTACCTTTCGCCCAAGCGGCTTGAAAGAAAAAGGTTTTCTTCGCGGATCGTATGGTACCGGTACCGCAACAGGAAACGAAAACGACATTCAAATTATTTTTTGCGCGACTGAGCGGTATTGCACTTATCGGCCTCGTTAAGCACAATCGGATCAAATAACAGAAGACGGAAAAAATGAGCAATCATCCCGAGTTCCAGTATATCAATATCCTTCGCCAGTTATTACAGCACGGTGACAGGCGTATGGACAGGACAGGTACCGGGACATTGGCAGTGTTCGGTTCGATGATGCGTTTCGACATGTCTGACGGCAGTTTTCCCGTCTACACGACTAAGCGCGTATATTGGAAGACTGCTGTTAAAGAGATGCTATGGTTTCTGTCGGGGCAAACCAATATTCGCACATTGTTACAGGAGAATGTTCGGATTTGGTCAGATTGGCCTTTGGCGAAGTATCGAAAAGCTACGGGTTCTTCATTATCTCAAGAAGAGTTCGAGACCAAAATTCTTTTGGATGAAGACTTCGCCAATGAGTGGGGGGATTTGGGACCGGTATACGGAAAGCAATGGCGTCGTTGGCGAGCAGCGGACGGGACAGAGTATGACCAGCTTGCTGAGGTTATTGAGCTGCTGAGAAAAGATCCAGCGAGTCGTCGAATGTTGTTTCATGCATGGAACGTGCCTGAATTGAAACAGATGGCATTATCTCCGTGCCATATGACTTATCAATTTTTTGCCTCTGGTATTGATGGTATGGCTCCGGCGCGGCTTTCGTTGATGGTAACTCAGCGTTCAAGTGACATGGGCTTGGGCAATCCATTTAATGTCGCGCAACAGGCGGCATTACTCGCAATGGTGGCTCAACAAGTTGACATGTTGCCTGGAGAGTTGATTTGGACTGGCGGAGACGTCCACCTATACCTTGACCACATTCATCTAGCCGAAACAATCATATCTAGGCAACCAAAGCCGTTCCCTAAGCTCGAATTTGCTCGTAAACCCGATAGTATTGACGACTATAAAATCAGTGACTTCATCGTAACTGGCTATGATCCTCATCCGGCAATCCAAGCTCCAGTCGCGGTTTAGTTTAGCGCTCAACCTGACTGTGATCATTCGCAGAATTGACTCACGCACAGTCAGGAGAGTGATGCCGGGACAACAGGTGAGGCATGTCTTTACGTGACAGATTGGAAACGTTGCTGTCGCAACTTTATTGCCAAGGCACCATTCCACGAAACAGATATGGAAAAATCGCGCGAAATCAGCTTGCCCGCATGCTGGGAGTACATGGTTCATATCTGACACCACATAGAGATATTCTCGAAACTTACGAGAATAAGATCGGAATTTTACATCCCATCGATGCTGCCATTCCACGTATGGAAGCCGTCGTCCAAAAACTTATTGAGGGCGGTACTTTAAATGTCCGTAACGGAAAGGTTGACCGAAAACAGATTGGCGATCTAGCTGGTATCAAGGCAGTAACGTCCATTATGGATCGATTTCCGCAGCTGATCGATTTTTATCGAACTGCTGATGCCCATGTTAAAGCTATTGACTACAAACGTCGAGATGTTGTGGCTTCCTTAGAACGGCTTAAGGCTTTTCTGGCTGATGGGAACAAGGAAATTCACAAGAACGGTCTTTCCTTCGATTGCGCGAAGATTGGCAAGGCGATAGGGATTTCAAAACATAGATTAAGACAACCACCCCTTGTCGATTTAATCAGTGAAGCAGAAGCAAAATACGAGAAAGAATTGCGAGCGGAAGGTCTCACCGGATTTTTTCATGGGAGAGTATTTCTGTTTAGCAATTTGGTTGATAAGGGGTGGAACGGTGGCCTCCTCCAAAGAATTGTACAAGTTTTTCAGAATACATTTTGCGAAAGACCAAAAACTAGTGTTGAGGAGGCATACTTAGCGACCGTTCAATTTCTCAGTTGGTTTGCAGAAACAAAAACTGAGGTAGTCCGTAGAGTATTTAAGAATGTGAACGATGGTGTACACTCAAGCCAATCCGACTGGCTAGAAGCACTTCTATCTTACAATTCATGGCTCCTTGGAACTCCTTCCTGCAAAAATGTATTTCACGTGCAAAATCTTCTTCAGGCAATGGCAACCGAGGGATTGGTAGCGCACATACCAATTTCATTCAGATCCAGACGTCCAAAAGCATCCGGGCATTATCCAACATTGGCTGAAGCCAAAAACAAACTAGCTTCCGTAAATCGGAATAACGAGACGAGTGCGGACGACTACCTACTTTTTGCTACGGAAATGCTTAGTCAAGCTGGCGCTGCCAAAGGCATCGAGGTTGATGCCCGTGAACAAAGCGCCTTTGTTCATAGTCTCAGATCGGAACTTGGCAAAAGAGACATCGAGCGTGGAAATAATCCGGCAGAAATAATAAGAAATTTGATGCGTCGCAGACTGGAGTTAATTGAGACTGCAGCACTGCAAAAGTTTGAATTCTACAAGGATACTTATGAGAGAGGACAGCAGCACATCTCTGTTGGGCGCGACTGTTCTAAGGATTGGCGGATGCTAACCATGGTCCGCGAAGGAAAAGCTGCGTACAGGAAGAGGCTTCGAAAATGGTTTCCTCTTGATGCACCTGATCAAGCAAAGGCGAACCTGCTGAAACTTTTGGAAGTTAGATTTGATTGTCTCGTCCCGACAAGCAAAACTGTTACCGAACCTGAATATTCATTCTTAAAGAAGCGAGCATTGGAGAACGACGGGTTCGTTGACTTGCAGGCGTCATTGTGGCCTTCACCTGAAGCGTTTGGTGCCGCATTGGTGCTTTATCTAATTCAAACAGGTGCGAACCCTGTGGTCGGTCGAGTAATGCCTGCCGACACCATTAGGCCCAGCCCAGAGGCCGGTTACATCAGCTTGAATTCTTCCAAGATCAAAGCTGGTGGAAAACCAATATACTCAGAGATCCCAGCAAATTGTCCTGCTGCAAAGGCTTTACTTTGGCTGGCAGACGTCCGCCGAAATCATAAAATACCTATTTCCCCGGAAAATGCTGGCATGTTCCACGTGCTACGCACGAACACTACTTTTCAGCTTATGCCCGACGAATGGTTTCGTGTGTTCTTCAAAAAGCTCATTTCCACGGTACCTGAACTTCATGACCTTCGCATCACCCCGGGTATGTTGAGGCCAACTGTTCTTTTGTTGGCGGCTTTGGAAGAAGACGGACGGGTGAGAACAAGCGTTACGTTAGGACAACACGGTGAGCACGTTAATCAACGTTACACAGGTCGATACCCACTCCTGTTGATGCATGACAGTGAAATTGCGCTTTTCAACCGATTCTATGAGACCTTGGCGGTACAGAACATAGAGAGCGCCCACATTATACTAGGCGTTGAAGCTCAAGAGTTTGCCAAGGTTCTCGACTCCATCGCCAGGACAGGGTTGGGTACATTGTGCCGCGATCCGGCTGGTAAGCCCGGAGCTCAGGGATTGCGTTGTACGACGCTCGATTGTTATGATTGTCCGCAACTTATTCTCTTGGCAAAAGTGGAAGAAATAGCACTTCTTCGAATCTGGCAATTGACTCTTAGAGACGTTGAAGGAGACTGGTTAAGAGACCATCCAGAGCGCTGGGAGGCAGTTTGGCTTCCTTGGCTCTGTTTCGTTGACGCCGTCGAAGCGAGAATGAAATTCAAATTTCGGAGAATTTGGCGAGATGCAGGCCGCTTAGCGGACAAGATTATGAATTCCCCTGATTTTCTTCCTAAGAAACCGTGGTGAAATGTCAGGTACTTCTCCAAACACACTTCATCAGCATTTACTAGGGTCAGATCGTATTCGGGCGTGGTTAGATGCAGGTACACCTTATGAATGTGATTGCTGGAAAGTCCATGATTCAGGTGGTCAAAATAAGACGCGAGAGTTGGACTTTGCAGTGCCTATGGCCGATGGAAAGCTGCTTTCTGAACATACACGGCTATATCAAACGGCAAAGGAATTGGTGTTCTGGTTACGTGAAGATATCTACACTAGTTTTACAGATGTATTTACGCATCGCAATTATTTTTCAATAGTCGTTCAACTTTGCTATTGGGTGGTCGAACGTCAACGATCATCTTTTGCAGAACTGAGCGCTCTCGATATCGAAGAGATGATGGGTGCGGCGGCCTTTGGGGCTGATCGCGTTTATGGAGCATCGAAGAAAGTCCGCACGTTCTTATCCCGCTATGATACGTGGGAAAGTATTCCGAACAAATTTCGTAAAGGCAGAGAGTTCGAGCGAGATGCTGTGATTGCTGCGTGTAATCTGCCGAAATGGAGAACTCCGAAGCTAAATTTTGAGTTCGAATATGCAGCTGAAAGGCTAAACGGAAACAAACTTCCGCAACGCCCGCAGTATTTTGACGAGATGTTAACAGAGACTCGCTTAAGATCTTATTTTACAGTTATTGAAGCATTATTTGTTTTCCGACAGTTCATGCGAGCCGAAGGTCTTCTTTTTAAACCTTTTCCAAATGGCGTTGATGCAGCAGCAAAAACGCTCGGCAGATCAGCCACAAAGGTGCCCATTGCACCAATAAATCTGGTTCTGAAACTGCTGGAAGAAAGTGTCATTGTAATAACGGGCACGGCCGATATTGCCCTTTCTGATTACAAGACGTCGGTATTGGGTCGTCTGAACGGTAACTATAAGCATTTCGAAGCCATTGCCGCGAGAAAGCAGTTAATAAAATTTGCATCAGCATGTTATGTTCTAATAGCTGCATTCACGGCTCGGCGGACAGAAGAGATTCGGCTAATTGAGCGAGATTGCCTTGCTGGTAATGACCAATTCGGCTGGTGGATGAAGGTTTTTATCGTTAAAAACCATAAGAAAAAGACTTGGATACCGGTTCCCAATATTGTTGCTAAGGCAGTCAAGTCTATGCAAAATCTGGATTTTCAATGTAATCTAGCGCCCACCGATCCGTTGTTCAGATTTTTTGATCCGATACTAAATAGAGTATCGCATTTTCACATCCATTTGACTCTTGATAACTTTGCAAGTTCGGTGAATGCTTGTTCATACTTAGACTCTGAAGAAACTTCGCGTGAATGGCATTGGCAAACAAGGCAGTTTCGCAGATTCTTCGCGGTTCTATTTCTTTACAGATATCAGGGCAGTATTGAGGCACTGTCCCATCATTTACGGCATTTTAACTTGGAAATGACGCGGTCGTATCTGACTCTCGATCCTGAATTGAGTGCAATATGGCTGAATGAAGAATGGGGGTTTAAGAAGAAACTTGCAACCGCAATTGCAACCGGTGACACTTCTTATTCTGGTGCGGTTGGTGACCGCTTGAAGAAAACGGCTAAGAAACTGGTTGAGAAGTTTTACGGTTCTTTGGTTGTTGTTGAGGAGGAGATCATAGAAATGACGCTTCGCATCATGGACCGCCAGCATTATATTTTTACACCGAAGCCATGGGTGATTTGTGCGTGTCCAAACACAGAAAAAGGGGCGTCGAAAGCTTCCTGCAGACGGATGGATTCTGCGCCAGCTAGTCACTTTGGCCCAAGATTCGCAAACGCAGGTCCGACCGTTTGCGGCGGATGCCCCTGGGAACTCACGACACCCCATAATAGAGATTACATCAAACGAGTGATTGATGAATTATCAGTGAGCGAGCCGAACGAATCCATCACGCTATTTGGCGAACTACAAACAGCTAATCTCGCCTCTTTACAAGCTTTTCGAGCAAAGCGGCCAAGTTAGGTTCTTATATGAATAGAGACGCGAAAACATCTGTTCATAACCGAATACTCCGGATTAAGTATCTGTTGCAGGAGTGGTCGAGAACAGGATTTCCGTCGGACGTTAAGTTGCCAACAAGCTTAAACAAAATCAGAGAGTGGGAAAAACCTGATCTTGGTATTGAGAAAATCGGTTCCAAGCGTGACTTTACGAAGACACATCGCTTGTGGGGCGACGACGTGAAAGAAATCGACGAGCTTCTCAAGTCGTTGAAACCTCAGAGGTCTAACAGAACACCTCACTATCGATCTGAGTCAAGCAGACGCGTCCTTGCCCAAACCAAGCTTCGTGAAAACGAGATCTTGTTGGCTAAGGTCACTTCGCAATGGCACGAAGAGCGGGAAGCATTGCGAAAAGCCAGTGCAAAAATTGAACATCTGGAGTTGAGTAATCGATTATTGGCGGATAAAAATTCGGCGCTAGAAGTCCAGCTTTCCGAGGCGCGTAGAGAATTGGCAAGTCGCGACGGTTCAATTCGTCTTCTGAGACCAAATGATGTCGGATAATCTCGGTCTGCTGGAAGGAATCCTTGAAACCTACTTGCTTCGCGGGCACGCGCCTAAGTTCAATGGTAAGCTTCATCGAGCGAGTCTTGCAAAGGCGCTGGGGATCAGCGAAAGCAAGCTTAGCCGAATGTCATCGCTACAAGAACGAATGAGCCGTTTTGAATATGATTACCTCGCCAATCTAGATGACTCGCGGGATGCCGCTGTACGTGAACGCGATTATGAGAAAGATGGTTATTGCGAAGCAACGGATAGCAAAATCCTATCTTTTAGAAAGACTGTACAAACGGGACGAATAATTGCTTCAATAGTGAAGTTCGATGGAATCGAGTATCGCATTCCTACGCTGGTCTGGCCATCCGGCATCGATGCTATCGCTTCAGATTGGCTGCGCAACATTGCAATAAAGCGCAATAGACCTTTCAGTACCGTAGAAGAATACGCAAAAGTATATCGCAAGTTTGTTAATTTTAGAGATCGAAATAATCATCGTTGGGATGACGTGAACGACGATACTCTACGTGCTTGGCTTGCTGAAATGAAATTAGATGGGCTGGGAGCACGGCGCATTAATAGTTCTATCAATACAGTATATGATTTCTATAGGTGGGCGGAGGAAACTGGTAGGCTCAAGGATCATGTGGAGATCGTTGAACGACAATTTCTCCCCGACCATTTGAAAAGCTTTAAGTTTCCGATCTCCAGTAGAAGAGTTCAACAACGAAGAAACGGTTTGATCACGACTACTTGGCGGACGTCAGTTTTTACGACCGGTGTCACCTCCAGTCATAATAAAAGGCACACGCCGACCGCCGATCAGATTGACAGTATTTTTGATATAGCGATTGATGATCTCCGACATGGGGCCCGCAACTCATTGTTGCTTTCGTGGGCCCTTGATACAGGAGGCCGCAATCACGAGATACTGCAGCTCCGCTTATCGGACCTCCCTCAGACTGATGATGAGTTGCGAAGGATGCACGAGATGGATTTCTGGCCGATATCGGTCAAACGCAAGGGAGGTAAAGAAAAAAGAGGAGTTTTGCGGCCCTCATCGGATCTGATCCGCCGTACCATCGTATATATAAAAACAGAACGTGCGGAGCTAGCGGCTCAAATCTGCGGGAGACAGCGTGGTGATTGTAAATACGTGTTTCTCTCGGAAAAAGGACGGGTGCTTTCAACTGATAGTGTTACTAGGATCGTAGGAAAGATTTTTAGAGCGGCAGGCGTCGAGAATGCAAACATCCATCGACTGAGAGCAAAGTTCGCGCAGAATATGGTCGAGGCAGCGCTGGACGCACTTCAAGATGCCGGGATAGCGGTTGGCGGAACATCAAACTGGCATGAGACTGCTCTTACCATGGCGCAAGAAATGATGGGGCATAGTTCAATTGAATCTTTAAGACCATATTTGCAGGTACTGTTGAAGCGCCGTGTGGATCTCTCACCAACATATCAGAAGAACAAGGAAAACGGCGCTCAGCGCGAAAGGCGCTTGCTAGGTGTTCAGGAAACACGCTTACTCAAAAGCGACACTGAGTTATCTCGCATTGCCAGTTTAATTAGGCAAGGCGAGAAAAAGGCGGCGGCAGAATCGCTTCGTTCGCTTGCAAGTGCGTTTGAATCCTTAGATGACTAACTTTCCATGGCGAATAGTCTGCTTCAAAATGTGGCGTAGTTTGTGCTCATAATATACTGCTCATTCTGTACTGATCACCAAACCCCACCAAAATCCGTTCAGCCCCTGTTCCCATCTATAGCCAAATGGATTGCAAATAATCCGACTTCGGCCAATCTGCACGTCGAATGCATGATGTGTATGCCCGCAAATCCACAGCGCAGGTGCTCGTTCGGAGTGAAGGATGTCATCGAAGGCATCTGATCCGCACGCAAACAAATAGTTGCCGATTGAGTGTGTATAGACTGGTGGTGTGCAATCGGAGTGTGGCATGTGATGTGTCAGAACTACTGTGCTGCCATCAAATGGTTCTGCTAGCTTTTGTCGAATGTAAGCGGCATCTGAAAGGTGTAGATCGAGCATATCCTCTGGCGTGAATGGCCTCCCATTTCCCATATGGATGGCACGGAAGTCATTCAGTATTGCCCGCGCTTCTTGCATACGCTGCGCCAGATCAGACTTCTTAGAGAGGTTCATCTGAAAATCGACCCATAGGCTCGCGCCAATAAATCGAATGTTGTCGATAATCACCTCGTCTTGATCAAGGCAGTAAAACCGCTGCGGCCATTGCAGAGAAAGGGTTTCGATTGCCTTGATGGTCTGCCTGTCGCTTTCAAGCGAGCGTTCTCGATCATTTATGAGCCACTTGTTTTGGTAGAATTCATGATTTCCAGGCACATAAATAATCGGCTTTTCAAAGCGTCTGATCAAGAATTCTAACGTGATGTGAAGATCAGGCGCTGCGTTGAGATCGCCAGCGATTATTATCAAATCGCATTCTGGCGCGTTCTCACGCGACGGATAGTCGACTTCTTGCAGTTCATGGTGGACGTCAGACCAGATCCAAAGTTTCATTCCCTTATCCCCTTTGTTGTCCGCAATTGCCGACAGTTTTCATGCCAAACCTGTCTATGACAGGCGCTCACGTTCCTCGACTGACCCGCAGAAAAATTCAAACTGCGAATTCAGTTGATGACGTGCAGCACGATGTACGTTTTTCTCAATTACCGATGTCTTTTTGGCCCAGTCGGTAAAAGCGGCTGAATGTGCGAGCGTAGTTTCTGTCGAGATCGAGAAGCCAAAGTTCTGAAGTGATGCCATTAGGCACGATTTGTCCGAGCCGAGGATGTTCGAATAATACACCCTCTAAGCAAGTTGCGCGGCGTGCGCTGAGCTTCCAGCAAGTTATTGCTGGAGAATTTGAAAGTTGGCGCTCATCTGGATGTTCACCGTTGAATATGCGTTCAAGATCCGTGACCAAGGCCTTCAGCATATCGATTTCGATTTCCAGTTGTTCGCGATTGTATTTTCCGTTTTTGATTATGACAGCCATAATAAGATCCTGAAGAATGAAGAAATGAGGGGCCATTCGGGCGCGCTACAACGCGCCCGTGGAATGGCGTTTCTTGTTCAACGTGTTTGATTAATGTTGCGAGCAAATGCTGAACCGTTCAGCGTGGAACATGCAACAGTCGGAGAATGGCTCAGGAGCCCCGCTTACTGGGCTTGATCTGGAACGAGTGTGTGGAATTGCAATGGTTTCGCTCGTGTCAGTTCTTCAAGCGCCAGCCGATTGATGATCGAATCGATCTTTCGATGTTGTTCCGTCTCATCAGTGGAAATGCTGTTACTAAACCAAAAGCTCAGCATGTGCCGTTGCTGTCTCTGAATTTCCAGCGCGTGTTGTGCGGTACCCGGTCTACCAGTTAGCTGGTCTAAATCGTGAAGCGCCCAAACGCCTTCCAGATATTTTGTCTCGCTGAGTAACGGATCTATAATGACGAACTCTGTTCGTTCTATCTCAACGCCAAAGTACTGTGCCGCCAAGCGAGGCAAAAAGCCTGCGAGCCTCGCCTTGTCTTCTTCGTACTGAATTAGCGCAATTCGTTCAGCGCCAATACCGTAGGCGATATGAATATAACGCAAGCATTTTTGTTGCAAATCGTAAACGATGAGATCGAATGCAAAGCCGCCTGATAAATAAGTCGGCGTCAGAGAAGGCTGATAGTGCATAATGCCCTCGGCTTCTTCCGAAAGAGCGCCCACCAATTTTCTCATGCTACTGGATGATATTGGAATTCCTGACGTTGTCGTGGAAGTTCTTTCATCAGCGACCGAAATTATACTCTCAAGGTAACCAATGATTTTTTCTCCTTCGCTCCAGATTGCGTAACGAAAATATTCGTCGACACGCTCCGTACTCTGAGGATCGCGTTC
This sequence comes from Ochrobactrum sp. A-1, assembly GCF_022488005.1. NCBI lineage: Bacteria > Pseudomonadati > Pseudomonadota > Alphaproteobacteria > Hyphomicrobiales > Brucellaceae > Ochrobactrum > Ochrobactrum sp. A-1. The sequence continues at coordinate 1,259,085 of NZ_JAKVQC010000004.1, read as the reverse complement.
TTGCTTGTTAATGCGATTGTGAAGTTCACTTAGCTGCAATGCCGCATTCAATCCACGTCCTGGATGCCGTCGTGGAACTTCATTTTTCATAAGAATAACATGACCGATTGGGGAGTTTTCAGGCATAAGTTCTCCTGTCCGGCACATGGGCTACATGCGCCAAATTCGATGTGAAACCAGTTTAAACGATGACGTCATCGACGGACAAAAAGGGGCAATCCGCCTAATCATCAAATCTTTAACTCACTGATTCGGTGTCTGTGTGAGCGATAATCCAGCTTATGTCAGAATTGCCAGAAATAGGCAATTAAATTCCTAAATATGGCAAATAAATACCGATTTAAGGCAAATTAGGGGGTGTAGCAGTTGCATACTCCCTGAATTAAAAGAAAAGGATGGATATACCGATTGCACTTTTGCGAGCCGCAAGACTCGCACTCGATTTAAGTCGAGAAGAGCTCGCCGCAGAAGCGGGGGTAAGCGTGCGGACTATCGGAAGCTTTGAAAGAAATGCAGGCGTAAAAATTGAAACTCAGCGGAAAATCCAATCAGCTCTGGAACGAAAAGGTGTAACCTTTATTTATAGAGATAAATCCAAGGGCTTCGGTTTAATAATGCCGAAAAGCTGGCCTTCATAAACTTTAATTTATTTTAGCTTTTTCATAAAAAATCGCCGCCCTTAATTTTTATGGGCCGCCAAACGTAATGCTCGTGAGTACGTTCAAAATCTGGCCATTCCAATGTCGAATTACAATTGGTGGAGTCGCAGGTCGTGCATTTAAACTTGAGGGTATAGGGGTTGCTTCCGTGGCCAAAGATCGATGCGAGATCGCTGGCCAGAAACCGGGCACTCCGTTTGCAGGTACGGCACTCGGCCTTTACGAACAATCGATGCCGTGAAGCCTGTCCAAGTGTTTTAATCGTGCTTGTCATGCACTAGGTATAGAACAAAACAGGAACTCAGATAAAGGACTATCCCGACGAACCAATTAGATCTGCGACCAATCGCGGTACAAATTCGCGAGCTGTCCGACCTGCACCGATTAATGTCGCAGATGCCGCACCAGTCCAGTTGCCATAACCAGCAAGCCACAAACCAGGTTCTTTAATGGATCGTTGTTCAATGACTTGAACCCGTCCGTCCGGTTCAACAACGCCGAGGGGTTTCAGGTGATTCGTTGCAGGACGAAATCCTGTGCACCAGATTACCGCGTCGATTTTGGTCTCTGTTTGGTCAGCCCAAACGACACCATCTTCTGTAAATTGCTTAAAGGGGCGTACGGCGTTCAATACGCCTCGGTCGCGCGCGGCTTTTACCGGAGAGACCATAATAATGTCCCCAATTGTCGTATTGGCGTCGACATCTCCCCGTACGCGTGCACTGGCGTTTTCAAAAAGCACTCGGCCGTCAATTTCGTCAGGCAGAAACACTGGCGGCGTCAGTGTCACCCAAATTGTTTCTGCGACGGTACTTAAATCAGCGAGAATTTGTGCCCCTGAATTGCCTCCGCCAACAATAAGCACACGCTGGCCAGCAAAATCATCGGCAGTTTCATAATGTGCAGAATGAATTTGAACGCCTGAGAACAGGTCCTTGCCGGGGTAGTCGGGGACAAACGGTTTCGACCATGTCCCAGTGGCACTGATAACCGCACGACAGGTTCGGCTCGATCCATCCGCCAATGTAGCCCGAAGAATATCATTTTCACGGGTGACAGATTCTACCTTGTGTGGGCGTTCGACAGGAAGCTTATAGCGTTCCTCATAACGCTGAAGGTAGCTGATCACTTCATCGCGCGTAGGATAACCATCTGATTCCCGACTGGGAGGCATCAGCCAGCCAGGGAGCGAACTGAAACTGGCAGGCGAAAAAAGGCGCAGAGAATCCCATCCATGCACCCATGCCCCGCCTGGTTCATTGCCGTCATCCAGGATAGTGAATTCTACCTCAGCACGGCGGAGATAGTACGCAGCCGCAAGCCCGGTTTGACCTCCACCGATTATGATCACATCGTGATCGATTTTCGGGCTATCCATGGGTACCGGAGTATTCAGATTTATTGTCACGCTACCTATCCCCGCCAATGTACCATTACAAAGACAATCAATTGCAAAACGGCTTATAACGCCACCTTGGCTAAACGGGCTTTTTCAGCCTCATTTTCCAGTCGGACCAATAACCCGAAGGCAATGAGCGAGGATACGCTACAAGCAATAACGATTGCGAGCGCCGCCTTTACACCCAAATGCCCCATTGCGAATGCCATCGCAAATGGAGCCATTGCTGACACAATAAGCCGTGCCGACATTATTTTACCCTGCATTGCGCCATATCCTTCGCTTCCGAACAGCGAAAGAGGCAGCGTCCCTGACACTATACTGAAGAGGCCGTTACCAAAGCCGAACAGACAGGCAAATATTAACGCCGCAGCTATGAATGGAGCGCCGAGCATCAGGCAGGTGACTGCAAGCGCCATTAGTGAGGAAGAAATGATCGCGAGTTTGATCGGAGCAAGGTTCTTGCCGCCGATCATGTTTATCAGACGGCTGGTCACCTGGGATGGACCAAACATCGCCCCTATCAAGGCTGCCGATCCTGCAAGACCAAGGCCTTTCAACATCGGAATCATATGAACGAGGATAGCTGCTGCGATCAACGATTGAAACGAAAGACCGATTAGCAGGTACATGAAACCTCGCCGACGAAAAAGCCTTGGCAGCGTCCCTTCAGTTATCGTGCGCGATCCATTCGCCGAACTTGTACGTGCTTTCGACGCGAGATTTCGCGCTAGCCAAAAGTGAACTGGCATACAAAGAACGAAGTGAAGACATGCGAACAGCAGATAAATTTGCTGCCATGTCAGCCATTGCTGAAGAGAGGTGGTGATCGGCCAAAAGATTGTCGAGGCAAATCCTGCAATCAAAGTCAGGTAAGTGATGCTGCGCTGTGCAACCGTTGGTGCAAGTTGCACCAGAAGAACAAAGGCCGCGCCGTACTGCACGAGGTTCGCGGCCACTTCGATAAGCGTCAGGGTTGCTGCGAATGTGACCGCATTGGGTGAAAAGGCACTGGCGACCAACGCAGTGGCCGCTATTATTGAGCCAACGGTCATCACGCGACCTGCACCGAGGCGATCAATGAGACGTCCCATCCAGGGTGCCAGGAAGCCCCCCGTCAGGAGAGCGACCGACAACGCTCCGAATATCCATTCATTCGAAACAGAGAAATCTTGCGCCATAGATGGCGCAAGAATGCTGAAGGAATAATATAATGTGCCGTAGCCAATATTCTGGGTCAGTCCTAGACCGACAATGGCGGCGATAGGAAGCCGTTGGACGCTCATGATGATTTTATCGCCATAGTTTTACAGTTTAACGGCGTCAAAGAACTAAACCTGCATCATGCACAACATTGCGAGTTAGTTGGGTCACAGCAGGAACTGGCTCCTTTTATTTGCTCTGCCAGCCACCGATCTCTGGGTTTGCAGCTGGAAGGACGTGCCGTTAAAGCCACTTCAAAGGTACCCTTGGTCAGAAGCGGTGCAGTTGCGTAATAAAGTGCCATGGGCCGCTTTCCATCGCTGACTTCAAATGTGAGCCTGGCACCGGGTTCCAACTGGACGTGCTTCGATACTTTGTGAATGATTGCCGCGAATTTCGCCGCTGGCATATGGCTTCTGTCATCTTCATCTATGTCCCAGAGCTGAACAAACATCTCTGACCATGCTTCCGGATTAGCGCCACAATCCAGAGCAGAGAACTGACCTGCCTTGACTTCGGTAACATGATAGCCGGGTTTCGTTGGATGCCCCTCATAGAAGAACACCAACGGTGCCTCTGGTGCTTCTTGCAATCCATTGAGGAGATCGTCGAGGCTGATTTCAGGCGATACGCTCTTGTCGATTACGTTCATGTTCGGTATCCTCGATTCAATAATTCAAGGATTGTTGAAATATGGATGACCGTCAAGCTCTTTTATCATTTGCAGCACTCTCACAGGAAACGCGTCTTGGCATTATCAGGACATTGGTCGTTGCTGGACGAGAGGGACTGGCCGCAGGAGCAATTGCGGAACGCATGGGCGTATCTCCGTCAAATGTCAGTTTTCATTTGAAAGAACTGGAAAGGGCGGGATTGATATCGCAACGGCGTGAGTCACGCTCGCTCATCTATGTCGCCAATTATCAATCCATGGCCGATCTCATCAAATTTCTGATGGAGGACTGTTGCGCGGGCGATCAGATCATTAAGGCGACTGTGGAGGAACCAGATGGCTGCTGTACGTCCGGGCAGGAAACGGAAGCTGGGTCACTTCGCTGAAGCAGACCCATTTGTTTCAAAATGGCTGGCATATTGAGCGCTCGCGCAACAGGATGTCTTGCGAGACGCTCAATCTTTTTCTGAATTCATATTGATTTCAACGAAACACGCTTTTCGAGTTTGGCCGCTTCTTCCTTGCGCTCGCTATATCGGTCTGTGAGATGATCCGAGATGCCACGCGTCAGAAGTGTAAACTTCATCAGTTCTTCCATCACATCGACCACGCGATCATAGAATGATGAGGGTTTCATCCGTCCAGCGTCGTCAAATTCCTGCCAGGCCTTTGCGACGGATGACTGGTTTGGAATGGTGATCATTCGCATCCAGCGCCCCAGAATGCGCATCTGATTGACGGCGTTGAAGCTCTGCGATCCGCCTGAAACTTGCATCAATGCCAGAGTTCGGCCCTGCGTCGGACGAATTGCTCCACCCGGCAAAGGAATCCAGTCGATCTGCGATTTCATGACGGCGCTCATGGCTCCATGACGTTCTGGACTGGTCCAGACTTGCCCTTCTGACCAAAGCATTGCCTCACGCAATTCCTGAACCTTCGGATGCTCTGCCGAACCGTCGTCTGGCAAGGGAAGACCATTGGCATGAAAGACACGCGTTTCAGCGCCCATTGCATCGAGAAGGCGCTGCGCCTCCAGCGTCAGAAACCGACTGTAGGAACGATCACGAAGCGAGCCATAGAGCAAAAGGATACGAGGCTTATGCTTTGGAAAGTCGACGCGTAGTGCATCCAGGTCGGGCAATGCGAAGGAATTCTGATCGAGGTTCGGCAGGTCCATGTCAGCGCGACTTTCTTTCATGGGTGATGACTTCTCCGTCCTCTTTGGTGAATGACGACACCGGGTTTTCCAGAATATCGAGAACCAGTTCTGACGGACGGCATAGTCTGGTGCCAAGCGGCGTTTCCACGATTGGACGATTGATCAGGATAGGATGCGCCATCATGAAGTCGACCAGTTCATCATCGGTCCAGTTGGGATCGGACAATCCCAGTTCGGCATATGGTGTGCCTTTCTCGCGAAGGAGTTGGCGAGGCGTCATCTGCATTGCTTGAAGCAATTCGACCAGTCGTTCTCGCGAAGGCGGATTTTGCACATATTCGATGACGACAGGCTCTTCGCCGCTGGCACGGATCAAGGCCAATGTGTTGCGAGACGTGCCACAGTTCGGATTGTGATAGATCATAACTGACATCAGAGTTTTCCTGTTTCGGTGACTGGCTTTTGATTGGCACCGCGTTCGTACCAGCCCTTGGAGCGGTTCACGATCCAGACGACCGAGAGCATGACGGGCACTTCAACAAGAACGCCAACCACTGTTGCGAGCGCCGCGCCAGATGAGAAGCCAAAAAGGCTGATTGCGGCTGCTACTGCCAGCTCGAAGAAGTTGGATGCGCCAATCAACGCTGAGGGACCGGCGACGCAATGTTGCTCGCCTGAAATGCGATTCAACAGATAGGCGAGGCCAGAGTTGAAATAGACCTGGATGAGGATAGGGACGGCCAGCATCGCAATGATCATGGGCTGTGCGATGATCTGCTCTCCTTGAAACCCGAAAAGCAAAATCAGGGTAGCGAGAAGGGCTAGGAGAGAAATAGGTTGGAGAGCATTCAGAAGGCGCGTCAGGGACTGCTGTCCACCGCCCTTAAGAAGGCCACTGCGCAGGACTTGCGCAATTATAACGGGGATCACAATGTAAAGAACGACAGAAATTACGAGCGTATCCCACGGCACGGTGATTGCAGACAAACCTAGAAGCAGTCCAACAATCGGTGCAAATGCGATGACCATGATCGCATCGTTCAGTGCGACCTGTGACAGCGTGAAATGCGGCTCGCCTTTCGTCAAATTCGACCAGACGAACACCATTGCCGTACAAGGGGCCGCTGCCAGAATAATCAGCCCAGCAATGTAGGAATCGATCTGGTCTGCAGGCAGATGAGGGCGAAACAGCCAGCCAATAAATAGCCAACCGAGAAGCGCCATAGAGAATGGTTTGACGGCCCAGTTGATAAATAGCGTGACACCGATACCGCGCCAATGTTCTGTGACTTGCTTAAGCGCCCCGAAATCGATTTTCAGAAGCATCGGAATAATCATAAGCCAGATCAGCACAGCGACTGGGATATTGACGTTTGCGACCTCGGCAGAGCCAAGCAGATGAAAGAATGCTGGGAATATATGCCCCAATGCGACACCGGCGACTATGCAAAGCGCCACCCAGACAGTCAGATAACGTTCGAAAGTGGACATCAGTTATTCTCCACATTTGTCTGTGTGCTACCTTCCATGGTGCCGATTTCTTTCAGATGATTTTGCAGCGCCATGCGGTCTATCGTGGCGTGGGGAAGGCTCAGGAAAGCCGATATCCGGTTCTTCAGAAAGCGGGCCGCCTGTGCAAAGGCGCGCTGTTTTTCTGCGTCATTTCCTTCGGCAGCGGCAGGGTCTTCGATGCCCCAGTGGGCTGTCATCGGATGTCCGATCCAGACAGGGCAGGCTTCTCCGGCAGCGTTGTCACAGACCGTGAAAATGAAATCCATCTGAGGGGCGTCGGCACCTGAAAACACGTCCCAGCTTTTTGAACTCAGGTTCTCCGTAGAATAGCCGAGAGCGTCCAGCTCCTTGATTGCGAGAGGATGAACGTCGCCTTTTGGCTGACTACCAGCCGAATAGGCGTGAAAACGCCCTTCACCGTCCTTGTTCAGAATTGCTTCGCCCAAAATTGAGCGTGCGGAATTGCCCGTGCACAAGAAGAGCACGTTGTATACATGGTCAGTCATTTGATTAGTCCGTTAGACGAGGGCCAAAATCATCGAGAATAGTTCATTGCGTTGCCGCTTTTGGTTCGCAGCACGGTGTCAGGCTTTCAATTAAAGGCGCACAAAGTTTCGCATTGCCACCACAACAGTCGTTGATCATGAAAAGCGTCAGTTCCCGAAATCGGTCAAGATCAGCACGATAGATGATCGAACGGCTGTGACGTTCGCCCCTCACAAGACCTGCACGCGACAACGTCGCAAGATGCGCGGACATTGTGTTCTGCGGAACATCCAGAATGCGTGCCAGTTCCCCTGCCGGAATACCGTCAGGTTCGTGCTTTACCAGCAGGCGGAATGTTTCGAGCCGTGTTAACTGAGCGAGGGCAGCCAGTGCCGCAATTGCGTCTTCGTTTTCCATATATCCAGAATAGCGGATATATAGCCGTTGTCAACCTGCTCTGATGATTTACAGGTTTCAAGTCCGACTTAAAATCGGTCGACAAGTTGCTTTACTGTTTGAGCTGCTAAGTTGTTCAAAGCTGAGCTCGTTGTGTTTCCCAACGATTTCAACATAATATCGTCAGAAAGCAGCTGACGCAGTTTCGGGATTTTGCGAACCGAATTCTCATTCGGCTGTTTGGATGAGGTCTCGCAACCCATTGCCAGCAGTCGGATCGTATTCGAAACGGCAGATGACATGCATATGGGCGTGAAAGACATGCTGCCCACCTGCTGCTCCAACGTTCCACCCTAAGGTGAAACCGTCAGGCTTGTATTCGGCCAGATGATTTTTCGCATTGCTGAGTATAAGCCCCAGGTCGGTCCATTCCTCTAACGAGAATTCAAACGGCGTTTCCACATGGCGATATGGGATAATCATGGCGGCCGGATTAGTCGGATGATCTTTTGCCATCAAGAAATGCGAGCGGTTTTGCACAAGCGGCTTTCCTCCAAACATGTTGTTTTGAACGCACCACTTGCAACCTGGCTTATTCATGTCGCCACACCTTTACAGCTGAGATCAATAGGATGAGCGCTAATGCTGGAAGCAGAACACCGCTTGGGAGGATGCCTAACAGAAACCCGCCAATGAAGGTTCCCACAATCGAGCCAGCTGCCATGACAACGAGGAACTGTTTGTTTCGTCCGAGAACGGAAAAGCTTTGATCGCGACTGTACCGAGCAAAGCCGACCAGCATCGTAGGCAAGCTGACCGCGAGTGAAAGAGATCCGGCGAGCTTGATATCCGCACCGAAGAGTAGCACGAGCGTAGGGATCAGAAGCTCTCCTCCCGCCACTCCCATCAACGAGGCCACGACACCAATTCCGAACCCAGCGATAACTCCCGCCACCAACTGAGCAGTACCGCTCAACAATTGACCCGACACAGAGGCATCGTGGCCGAACAGGAGAACGACTGCGATCACGACGAGCAGGCTGGCAATCAACTTGTAGAGCGTTTCCGATTTCAGTCGGGTGGCCCATCCTGCCCCGAACCATGCCCCTGCAAGGCTTCCCGCCAATAGGTTCACCACGATAGGCCAGTGTGCGGCGATCTGTGTAAAAGGTACAGTTCCAGCCCGGAATGGTAAAGCGGTCGCCACCACGACCAGGCTCATGGCTTTATTCAGAATGACGGCCTCCAGCGCGGCAAACCGGAACAATCCGATGAGAAGAGGCAATCTAAACTCGGCTCCTCCAAGACCGATTAGACCGCCGAGCGTGCCGATGATTGCCCCTCCTGCGAAGGCGCTCGGAAGCTTGCGAGGCGACGGCGCTGCTATGAGATCAGACATTGTCGCGTCCTTTCTTTAGTGCGAACGTGATATGGCGCTGAGCGACAGAGGTAGTATTGAAGAGACATATATGTCGTCTCCAGGCGCATGTTTCAGGCCCTCGACATGAGGCTGGGGAAGTAAACTTCTGATTTGCCGCCATGAACATATGGAATGGTGCGCTTTCGCAATATCCGTGTGGCGAAGTTGTCAGTTGAGCCCAGTGACAGCTTCGCCTCATGGCTTGTGTCGACCTTAAAGGCGGTAGTGATCACTTCCCTCGCAAATTTCATGTCCGAGGCAGCAGTGATAACTTCAGTATCGTACCTGCTTCCGAAGAACCGGTTGCCAAACTGAACGCGACAACGGCTGTTAGATGTGTGCGATGAGTGAAGGGTTGAAACATCCAGAAGCTCCGTAATAGCAGGACGGCCAGCCGCATATAGAGGTCGCACATAACAGCAAGTAAAGTCAAAATGAACGAAATGAGATTGTTCTATTAGAAAAATGTGCGTAACTAAATGAATAGATATGAAAATGCATGAACTGACAGGGGAAGCTATGCCAGCCCGTGACGCGTTGACTGTTGAAGATGTCGCCAACCTTCTGAATATCAGCAAGAGCGGGGTTTACACTCTGATCAAGAATGAGGGCATCGGATTCTATAAGGTGGGACGCAAAATCCGTTTCACCGAGGCCCAGATCCGGGACTATGTCGGCCGCTTCGAGCACAAAGCTCGTGAAAAGGAGAAATTAACGTCAGTAGCACTGGACGAAAAGCGCTACTTCGATCTCTCGATCAATCGTCCAGAAAACGGCGGTTTCATCATATGTGGCCAGGACCTCATCCTGGACATTCTGTCGAACTTTCTTCGCTTGCACGGGATCGCAGCGTTGCGTGCATATATCGGCAGCTACGATAGTCTTGTGTCGCTTTATCATGATCGGATCAGCGTAGCGTCCGCCCATTTATGGGATAGTTCTACAGACGATTATAACATTTCCCACGTCCGCGCTCTGCTTCCAGGTATCCGTTGCACCATTGTCAATATCACCTATCGTACACAAGGGTTTTATGTCGCTAAGGGAAATCCCAAAGGGATTGTTTCCTGGCAGGACCTTGCCCGGGACGATATTCAAATAATTAACCGAGAAAAAGGTGCTGGTTCGCGGGTTTTACTCGATGAAAATCTGAAATTGCTCGGTATTTATGGAAGTCGCATCGCTGGTTACGAAGATGAAAATCAATCGCATCTAGCCGTCGCCAGTGCCGTGGGTCGTGGTGATGCGGATCTGGCTGTGGGAACCGAAAAGATTGCAAGGCAAGTCGATAACGTCGACTTTGTTCCCTTAAAGAGAGAGCGGTACGATTTGGTCGTAAAGACCGAGCATATCGACCGCCACGAAATCAGGGCCATGTTCGAGATCCTGAAATCCGAGAAGTTCCAGAACGAGTTCAAAAGCATTGGCGGGTATGACGTCAGCGACATGGGTCGCGTCATGTACGAGACATAGGACTCCCAGATTCTTTCAGAGATTCTAATCGCAAAATGCGTTGCAGAATTCCCCAACTCTGGCTATTTTGGCGATCATCCCCAGTGTTTTTGATAATCTGGGCCCTTTGATTCTGGCTGCTGAGCCTTTTCGGGGTGAGTTATAATCACTGGTAACGGTGCAGGAAGATCGGGCCCGACAATGATTGCCTCACCTTGAGCCAACGACGGAATGAACGCAGCCGCATCCCGATCAAGATCGCCGCATGCTCGTTCAATGGTCACTCGGTCTTGATCATTGGTGAGACGATGTACGAAAAGAGTTCCCAACTGGCTCAGAACGTCGGTCGGAACGTCTCTCGGCCGCTGCGTAGCAATTGCAGCCGTTAGGCCGTATTTTCTGCCTTCTTTTGCAATCAAACCAAAAGCATCCAGTGACACACGATTAGTCTCGTCGCCTATTGAACGGCCCACAAATTGATGAGCCTCGTCCAGGAAACAAATCAATGGGCATTCTTTGAACGTTTGTTCTCGCGCCAAACTTAGAAGGTATCTACCGATTGTATTGAGTAATATCTCGCGCGTATTATATTTGAAGCTGACGTGTTCAAACGATAACAAAAGTGCGTTTTGGTTTGGGTCTTTAATAAAATCTTTGATGATTTCGCATACATCTTTTCCTTCATCGGAAAAAATACACTTCATTTCAGATGATGAAAGATAGTTTTCAATTCTAACATTTAGAGAGTTACAGAGTCCGAGCGCATAATCATCCACTTTCCCATAAAAACCATCTTGAAAATTGTTATGCTGTTTGACGCATTCTTCACGAATCTGAGTTGAAAGTAATCGGACATCGAAGTCGCAAAATTGCGAGTCTAGATGTGGTGCAAACTTGATGAGCGCTCTGCTAATCCAATTTCGACTTCTTTCAGCTTTTTTAATCACTCCGTTTTCCATTACTTCGATAAAGTGCTTATTGCTTACGAAGTATAGGTGACTTCCGTCTTCTTGTTTGGCGGGAGGAAATTCTTTTGGGTCAGATCGCAAAAACGCAGATAGCCTCAGGCTTTTAATTGCGCTTCGTAAATTGGGACCCTGCATTTGAGTTGATGGCGTCAACAGACCATACAAATCGGTTTCCGACAGGTGTTTGTACGGGAATCTCACGAGTGGATGTTCTGCATCGCCACTTGAGAAACGGTATTCTTTTGCCCCCGTGATTTTCCCTTCAAACTCTCCAGTCGGATCGAACAATATGCATTTGCCTTTGAGACGGACCACTTCGTTAATAAGCTTGGATACCGTCCAGCTTTTACCTCCACCCGTTGCTCCAAATATGCCGCAGTGCCTGCCGAAGATTTTTTCTGGCGGAACCATAATCTGAGCGTCATTTAGTCCGGAAAGCCGTCCCAACTCGATTAGATGTTGGGCCCCTTTTTCCGATTTCGTTTCACCTCGAAGAGCAGACTGGATCGCTGACGCGAGCGCTTGCCCTTCGGCCAAATAAATGCTGTCTCCAATTCTGGGCTTGGTATTAATGCCACGAGACACTTCTTTCGTTGTTTTATCAATTGTTGCCAACAACTGAGCCCGGCCCTGTGGATCGGTGACGATTTCCTGCTCCAGTTGACGCTCCAACGCCGAACGTTGACGCTCCGGAACGATGACTTCTGTCAAACGACCAAGAACTATTGCTGCATCGCAATCAATAAAAAGAAAGTCACCTGTAGTACCTCTGGCGAGCCCCCGTTGTCCGGAAATGGCTAGACCTAGCGGAACCGTCAGTTCAACAGACGAGGCTCCCACCCGGGTTACGGTACCCACGCGCTTATCAGGATCAATCAACGCATAATCGCTTGTTGCAGTCATTACACGCCACCCAGATCTTCCAAACGCATTAGAAGCCTCTGGCGGTCGGTTTCGCCGGACACAGAAGGAATCGCGTCAACCAGATCTTCAAAGCGCCCGTTAAGGACCGTTAGTCTGGTGTCCCCTTGCTGGATCAAGCGCATCAGTTTCAATTGATATTTATTGGGCAGAAATTCCTCTGCTTTCAAAGCGTGATCAGGTTGGATAGCGTCTAGCTTCTGTTCTTCAATAAAGCCTGGATCAACAAGTACTAGTTTTAAGGAAAGGTTGGATTCTACGGCAGACCAGATAGGTGAGCTTATATGATCGTCTGCGAACCCAAAGCCTGCAACGAAAATAGTGGTATCTGGTTCTCTTAACGCAGATTGAAACGCGGCAAACATATCTAAATAAGGCGTCTCGAACGCTTCCTGATACTTTGTAGACCTTGGATAGATCAGAACAGGAGTTAGGTCATTTCCTTCACCTTTGGCGCGCCGAATAACTGCACCATCTGATCGTCGCCTCCAGTCGACGGAGCCATGCATCTTGTACAAATGAAAAACGCTGTCGATGTAATCCGACTTTGTCCCAGACGATGACCTTCGTACGATATCGGTTTGAAAGTAATCTCTATTGAAACGTTGTTCGGCGCTGTGCGAAAATCCGTCAATAAAAACAATGCCTAGTCGCGCTCCAGCTTCTTCCAGACAAAGATCATAGTTGGTGGTAAAGAGCTTTACGCGCGGTTTCTCAGCACTTCGCTTCGAAAACTTTCTCAGCAAATTCGAATGGGCGGGCAGGGATGTTTTCTCATCTACGAAACCAACCTCGCTCAGAATAGCGGTTTCGGCCTTCGAAATGAAATCTGTTAGTACCGAGACTTCGGAATCAAGCTGCTCAAATTGTTCGTCAGTGGCCCTGACGCTTAGCAACTCCAGCTTCATTTTACAGAGACTGAGCAGCTTTTCGATATTGCCTGCACTTGTCTCTTCCGGTTTAGGTGGCGACATGCCAAGTAACTCTTCGGCAATGTCGTCGAAGCTTTGGCCGTTTTTAAGTGTTTCCTTGTCAATTTTATCGCGGACAGCCTTCCAGAGTGTTGCCATGCCAGGAGCTTGCCCCCCGCCGCTCGAATTCACAGCAGAGAACGATGCACCGGACCCTAAGAGAAATATGACATTTGTAGAATTGAAGGCATTGCGAAGCGTCTCTCCGACCTTGTTCTTCGCTCCGGGAATTGTCCTGCTACTTGGATCGTTAGGATCGGCAGGTTGGTCTTCCCAAGCGAGCCATTTGTCTTCGCGCATGTACAGACGTAAATACTCGGCCATACCCGTCTTTTTTTGCCAATACCCGGTCATGCCCCCTCCGATTCGATCACGCAAACAGGACGCCATGTTCCATCATTTATTCAAGCTTAGTAAGAGCAACGATTAGCAATCAATTTAGCCGTGTGTTATGGCCTGGATAAAAGGGTTGCTGTGCTGATGCATGCTTTCAAAGCCCGGCTGCGCCGGGTCCGTTTTCGGCTTGACGCCGAATCGAGACGGCCCGAGGGCCGTCGCTTTGTTTGATTAGAAAGACTGAATCGGCTTTAGCATTGATCCACCGCCGTTCAGTCTTTCTAATTTTAAACGGAATCCGCCTAGCGGCGGATACATACTAGTTTGGAATAGAAGCAACGATTCGTTGTAAGTGCGGATCAATGGGCTAGATCGGTGGATCGAAGGCTATTTGAAATGGTACCATGCTATGAAAATAAACAATGATGTCGGAAAACCGTTCAACATCGCTTCTTATGCGTTGTTGACGATGATGATCGCGCAGGTCGCCGGGCTGAAGCCGGGCGAGTTTATTCATACGCTGGGTGATGCGCATATTTACGCCAATCATTTCGAGCAGGCGCGTCTGCAGCTTACCCGGACGCCAAAGAAATTGCCGACCATGTGGATCAATCCAGAAGTGACGGACCTATTTGCCTTCCGTTTCGAGGATTTCCAGCTTGAGGGCTATGAGGCCGATCCGACGATCAAAGCCCCGATTGCGGTCTGAGGTGCACTATGTCCTCTAGTCGGCCGATAGTTTCGATCATTGTTGCTGCCGCCGAAAACGGTGTCATCGGGCGTGACAACGATATGCCATGGCGTCTGTCGACTGATCTCAAGCGTTTCAAGGCCCTGACACTCGGCAAGCCGGTTATCATGGGGCGGAGGACCTGGGAATCCATCGGACGTCCCTTGCCGGGGCGACCCAATATCGTGGTGACGAGGGACAAGGAATTTCGGGCTGAAGGCGCGAGCATTGTCGGTTCTCTCGAAGAGGCAATTGCGCTCGGACAAAAGCTGGCTTTTGATCTGGGCCTCAGAGAGGTTTGCATCATAGGTGGCGGAAAGATTTATGCGGAGGCCTTGCCGCTTGCCGATCGCATTCATCTGACTCGGGTTCTGGCCGAGATCGACGGAGATACGCATTTTCCAGAAATCGATCCGCAAATCTGGTGCGTCATTTCGCAGGAGGATGTGCCCGCCGGTGACAAGGATAGTCACCCAACGCGCTATTTCGTGTACGAAAAACGTGCTGTGTAAAGCATAGTTCACGAATTTTGTCGTCTTCGCGTTGAAAGCGGACCTCCCGATGCCTATAAAACGGAAACATTAGTTGATGACGGGAGTGGGCAGCTCGCTTTCCCGTCGCCTGGACGAGAGGTGAGGATGCCCTGGAGTAATCAGAATGGTGGCGGCGGCCCATGGGGCGGCGGCGGCGATAATAACAATAACAACAATAATGGCGGCCCCTGGGGACAAGGACCGAAGGGCCCACGCGGCGGCGGCCCGAACACACCACCTGATCTCGAAGACATTCTGCGTAAAGGACAAGATCGTCTGAAGCAGGTCTTCCCCGGTGGTGGTGGCAAGGGCGGCAGCAATCGCGGCGTTCTTTTCCTTATTGGCGCGGCAGTCGTCGGCTTCTGGCTCTTCCAGTCGATCTATACCGTGCAGCCGGACGAACTTGCCGTTGAACTGCGCTTTGGCAAGCCGAAGGAAGAAGTGTCCGAGCCGGGCCTGCATTTCCATTGGTGGCCAATCGAAACCTATGAAAAGGCGCAGATCGTCGAAAAGCAGATCAATATTGGCGGGCAGGGCAACCGGAGTGCCACGCAGGGCTTGATGCTGACGGGCGACCAGAACATCGTCAACGTTCAGTTCTCGGTTCTCTACCGCGTTTCCGATCCGCAGGCATATCTGTTTAACGTCGATAATCCGGATGCGATGGTGCAGCAGGTTTCTGAAAGCGCGATCCGCGAAATCGTCGGTCGTCGTCCCGCTCAAGACGTTTTCCGTG
This sequence comes from Ochrobactrum sp. A-1, assembly GCF_022488005.1. NCBI lineage: Bacteria > Pseudomonadati > Pseudomonadota > Alphaproteobacteria > Hyphomicrobiales > Brucellaceae > Ochrobactrum > Ochrobactrum sp. A-1. The sequence goes on along the minus strand of NZ_JAKVQC010000004.1, from coordinate 1,243,531 downwards.
ATAACCGTTCTGCAATCGCATCCAGCGTTCGCGATATCGTTCAGCAGACGCTCGATACTTACAAGGCCGGTATCCAGATCAATGCCGTTTCCATCGAAGATGCAGCGCCGCCGCGTGAAGTGGCTGATGCCTTTGATGAAGTGCAGCGTGCTGAACAGGACGAAGATCGTTTCGTAGAAGAATCGAACCAGTATTCGAACCAGAAGCTCGGTCAGGCTCGCGGTGAAGCAGCACAGCTTCGCGAAGAGGCAGCCGCTTACAAGAACCGTGTCGTTCAGGACGCGGAAGGTGAGGCGCAGCGTTTCAGCTCCGTTCTGGGTGAATACCAGAAGGCGCCGGAAGTGACGCGCAACCGTCTGTTCCTCGAAACCATGGAACAGGTGCTGAAGAGCACCAAGAAAGTTATTGTCGAACCTGGAAAGGATGTCGTGCCTTATCTGCCGCTGAACGAACTCATGCGCCAGCAGCCACGTCCCGGCGTGAATGCGACCACGACGACCCCGAGCGGAGGTAACCAGTAATGGCCCAGAACAGGCTCCCAATCATTGGCGGTATAATCGCCGTCGTCGCTTTCCTGATCTACTCCGCTACTTTTATCGTATCTGAGCGTCAGCAGGCCATCGTGCTTCGTTTCGGTCAGATCGTTGATGTGAAGACGGAACCGGGCATCTATTTCAAACTGCCTTTCGGTTTCCTCGATGCAGATACCGTGCAGCTGATCGATGATCGTCTGTTGCGCTTCGATCTGGACGATATCCGCGTTCAGGTTTCGGGCGGCAAGTTCTATGATGTCGACGCGTTCCTCGTCTACCGCATCACCGATGCGCGCAAGTTCCGTGAAACCGTTTCCGGTAGCACGCTGCTTGCTGAACAGCGTCTTCGCACCCGTCTCGATGCTGCATTGCGTAGTGTTTACGGCCAGCGTGGTTTCGAAGCGGCACTTTCGGAAGAACGTGGCGACATGATGCGCGAAGTGCGTGACCAGCTTCGTCCCGATGCAACGTCGCTTGGCCTGACCATCGCCGATGTGCGCATCCGTCGTACCGATCTGACGGCTGAAGTCTCGCAGCAGACCTATGACCGCATGAAGGCGGAGCGTCTTGCCGAAGCCGAGCGCCTGCGTGCCCGTGGCCGTGAAGCTGCCCAGCGTATCCGCGCTGTTGCAGATCGCCAGGTCGTCGAAACAATTGCGGAAGCACGCAAGGAATCAGAAATCCTTCGCGGTGAAGGCGATGCGCAGCGCAGTGAAATCTTCGCACGTTCTGCAGGCAGGGACCCTGGCTTCTTCGCCTTCTATCGTTCGATGTCCGCTTATCGTGAAGCGCTTGAAACACCGGATACAACGCTGGTTCTTTCGCCGGACTCGGAGTTCTTCAAGTTCTTCCGTGATGCTGGCGGCAAGCTGGCAACGCCTGCCCAGTAAAACCGGTCAAACGCTCATGAGCGATTTTCTAGCCGCCGTAGGTCTTCTCTTCGTTCTCGAAGGGCTACTCTACGGCGGCTTTCCTTTTTTGGCGAAGAAGCTCGCTCGTGAAGCGAGCGAGACGCCGGAGAATATGTTGCGCATTGCCGGGATTGCAGCCCTTGCAATCGGCGTCGGCATTGTCTGGCTTGTCAGGGGATAAGCCGCTTTCCTTCCGTTATTTATCGTCTGTAGTCTATGCGGGGCCGTAAACAGGCCGTATTTTGCAGCGACTTATTGCTAATCAAATGACTGCAAGCAGACAGGAACGGAGCAGGGCTTCATGGCAATTGCACCAAAGGTGGGATTTGTTCGCACCCTTTTCGCAACCGTGGCATTGGGGGCGATGACCGTCGCTGGCACTCTTTCGATAGGAACGCCTCCGGCAATCGCGGCTCAGGGGCCAGCTTCCGTCGCCGATCTGGCCGAAGGACTGCTGGATGCGGTCGTGAATATCTCGACCTCGCAGACCGTCAAAGAAGACGGCGAAAGTGACGGTGCGGTTCCGATGCCGCAGGTGCCGGAAGGCTCTCCATTCCAGGAGTATTTCAAGGATTTTTTTGGTGACAAGGGCGGTGTGCAGGGAGACGAATCGCGCAAGGTCCAGTCGCTTGGTTCCGGCTTCGTCATCGATTCCGACAAGGGCTTCATCGTCACCAACAATCACGTCATCGCCGATGCGGACGAAATCGAAGTCAATTTCAACGATGGTTCCAAGCTGAAAGCGGAACTGGTTGGAAAAGACATCAAGACCGATTTGGCAATTCTCAAGGTTGATCCGTCCAAGCACAAGCTGAAGGCCGTGCAGTTCGGTAATTCGGAAAAAGCGCGTATCGGTGATTGGGTTCTTGCAATTGGCAACCCATTCGGTCTCGGTGGAACGGTAACAGCGGGCATCATTTCGGCTCGCAAGCGCGACATTAATTCTGGCCCCTATGATGACTTCATCCAGACTGACGCGGCCATCAACCGAGGCAATTCGGGCGGCCCGCTGTTTGACATGGATGGCAAGGTGATCGGCATCAACACGGCGATCATCTCACCATCGGGCGGCTCTATCGGTATCGGCTTTGCTATCCCGGCCGAGATGGCTGTGGGTGTTATCGACCAGCTTAAGGAGTTTGGCGAAGTTCGCCGTGGCTGGCTTGGTGTGCGTATCCAGCCTGTAACTGAAGATATAGCCCAGAGCCTCGGTCTGAAGGAAGCCAAGGGTGCGCTGATTGCCGGGCTGATCGAAAATTCCGGAGTTGACAACGAGGCCATTGAAGCCGGCGATGTCGTGATCCGCTACGAAGGCAAGCCGGTCGATACCGCCCGCGATCTGCCGCGCTTAGTTGCAGAAACTCCGGTCGGCAAGGAAGTCGAGATCGTCGTGGTTCGCCAAGGCGAGGAAAAGACGCTGAAAGTCAAGCTGGGACGTCTGGTTGAGGACGACAAGAGCACCGAAGCTGCGACGGAAGATCAGGCTCCGCTGCCGGAAGGTGAGGGCGGTGATGAAGGCACGGTAACGCCGGATATGCCGAAAAAGGAGCAGAAAAGCGATGCTGCCCCGAGCGTGCTTGGAATGAAGCTCAGCGAACTGAATGACGATGTTCGCGGAGAATTTGGCATTGCGGAAGATGTGGAAGGTGTTGCGGTCCTGTATGTTTCCCCAGGCTCAGCCGCAGGTGAGAAACGTATCGAAACCGGCGATGTTATCGTCGATATCGGACAGGTGAATGTGAAGACGCCCGAGGACGTGAAGAAGCGTATTGATGCGCTGCGCCGCGAAGGACGCAAGAACGCGCTTATGATGCTGGCCTCACGTTCGGGAGAACTGCGTTTTGTGACTGTCCGGATCAATTGATCCTGAATTGAGTGTACTGCTGAAACGGCATTGCAGGGAAAACTGCAATGCCGTTTTGTTTTGCGGTTTGAAACACTTGGCGTCGGAACCGCACGAAGAGATTCGAGTGCTCCTCATTCGTCGTTCAAAATTGCAGGGCCTTCTGTTTCATTCGCCTCCGGTGTGCTATGGACCGGCGCCATTCGGAGTAGGGTGAGTTGGAAACAGTCGATATTGTGGTCATAGGCGCTGGCGCGGCAGGCATGATGTGTGCCATCGAGGCGGCCAAACGCGGGCGTTCCGTACTGGTCGTGGATCACGCCAAGGCAGCCGGTGAGAAAATCCGCATATCGGGCGGTGGTCGCTGCAATTTCACCAATTTTTATGCAAGCCCGAAGAACTACCTCTCGCAGAACCAGCATTTCTGTATCTCGGCTATGAGTCGCTACACGCAGCGCGACTTCATCGCGCTCGTGGAGCGTCACCGCATCGCTTATCACGAGAAGACGCTTGGCCAACTCTTCTGTGATGGCTCTGCGTTGCAGATAATCGAAATGTTGCTGGGGGAAATGAAGCGCCATGGCGCGCGACTGAAGCTTGGCTGCAGTGTCAGTTCCGTCGAGAAATCAGCACAGGGCTTTTCTCTCCAGTTGTCGGATGGTCCAGTGCGCTGTCGATCACTGGTGGTGGCGTGTGGAGGAAAGTCGATTCCGAAGATGGGAGCTACAGGCTTCGGCTACGATATCGCGACACAATTTGGATTGCGAATTGTCGAAACACGACCGGCGCTGGTTCCGCTGACATTTGAACCCAACACACTGGAACGGCTGAAGCCGCTGGCCGGTGTTGCCGTCGATGCCGTTGTCGCCTGCGGCAAAACGAAATTTGCCGAGGCAATGCTTTTTACGCATCGCGGTATCAGTGGCCCTTCGATCTTGCAGATTTCTTCCTACTGGCGGGAAGGTGAAGAAATCCGCATTGCGATGCTGCCGGAAACGGATATTTTCGAAGCACTGCGCGAGCAACGCAAACAGAATGGCAAGCAGGCCTTGCAGACCGCGCTGGCGCTTTATCTTCCGAGGAAACTTGCACAGACCATAGCCGAAGATATCAGTGCGACTGGCCATCTGGCAGATATGTCCGACAAGACGTTCCGCCGTGTCGAGGCAGCGATAAACGACTGGCGCATCAAACCTGCCGGTTCGGAAGGCTACCGTACAGCTGAAGTTACGCTTGGAGGGGTCGACACGCGCGATCTCGACTCCAAGACCATGGAAGCCAAATCCGTTCCCGGCCTGTTTTTCATCGGCGAGGTGGTCGATGTTACGGGGTGGCTCGGCGGCTATAATTTCCAGTGGGCGTGGTCTTCGGGATGGGTGGCCGGTCAGTCTGCCTGAATGCGATAGACGGAATGAAGCTTCAAATGTGGAGTTTCATCCGGCACACGGGGATGGTCGAAATCGCTCGACGGATCACGGGTCATGCCGATGCGCTGCATAACGGCTGTGGACCGCTTGTTATTATGGACGGCGAAGGAAACGACTTCCGAGAGGCCAAGGGTGCCGAAAGCATATTCGATCAGCGCTTTGCCCGCTTCGGTTACATAGCCCTTGCCCCAAAATGGAGTGGCCAGCCGCCAGCCAATTTCAACAGTACCGTCCGGGAAATAAGGTTCGAGGCTGGTGCGGGCGAGACCGGCGAAGCCGATGCACTGACCGCCTTCTTTTTCTTCCAGGGCATAGAAACCGAGACCCGTTTCAGAAATCATCTTCTGGAGGTAGTCGAACAGTTCATCCGATTGCGAGCGGTTCCTGCGAAAGGGAAAGAAACGCATTACCTCTTCATCGGAATTGATGACATGGAACAGGTCGCGGTCGTGATCCCCCCAGTTCCGGATGATGAGGCGCGGCGTTTCCAGAATGATCATTGAACGAAATCCGCCTTTCTATAGCCCTGAATATAGAGGAGGGCGGTCAGGTCGCCATGGTCAACCCGCATTCGAGCCTGCGCTGCCACAGTCGGCTTCGCGTGAAGTGCGACACCAGTGCCTGCAAGCTGGATCATGCCGAGATCGTTCGCTCCGTCACCCACCGCAATTGCGTCATCCGGTGTGAGACCGAGGCGCTCGGCGATTTCCACGAGTTTCTCGACCTTGGCTTCACGACCGAGAATTGGCTCTGTGACAAGGCCGGTCAAATACATGCCATCGTCGATCAGCCTGTTAGCACGGTCTTCATTGAAGCCGATCATTTCGGCGATACGCTGGGTAAATGAGGTAAAACCGCCGGACACAAGCGCCGTGTAAGCACCATGTTTCCGCATGGTACGCACGAGTTCCGGCCCGCCGGGCATCAGTGTGATGCGGGTTGAAATGACCTTGTCGATGACATTGAGCGGCAGGCCTTTCAACAAGGCCACCCGCTCGCGCAAGGCAGGTTCGAAAGCGATTTCACCATTCATGGCGCGTGCGGTGATTGCCGCCACATGCTCGCGCAGTCCGGCTTCCTCTGCCAGTTCGTCGATGCACTCTTGCTGGATCATCGTGGAATCCATGTCGGCAATCAGAATTTTCTTGCGCCGGAGCTCCTGTTCCTGCACCACCACATCGATCGGCGCGCCATCAAGCGAATGGCGCAACAGGGTTTCGGCTTCTTCGATGCCGATGCCTGATGGCAGGGCAATGTCGCAGGCGATGTTGTCGGCCAGCCAATAGAGTCCGGTTGCATTCACCGCTGCTGAGGCTTTAATCCCAAGCGCTGATGCAAGCGATGCTTTGGCCGGGTTGGCAATCAAAGTGGCGACGAGAGAAACCTGTTGGGACATGGAGAACAATTCCGGCGATGAGTGAGGACGCGGTCACGAATGCAATCCTGATAGCTGGCCCAACGGCCAGCGGCAAGTCGGCACTTGCCATTCGCATGGCTCATGAGACCGGCGGCTTCATTGTAAACACCGATTCCATGCAGGTTTATGATGTTCTTGATCTTCTGACTGCCAGACCCGGCAAAGCCGATCTCGCTTCGGCAGAACATCATCTCTACGGACACATCGCGCCGTCGATATCCTATTCGACCGGACGATGGCTGGATGATGTGGCTGGCCTGCTATCTCAACCTGCCATGAAGCACAGGACCCCAATCTTTGTTGGTGGCACGGGGCTTTATTTCAAAGCGCTGCTCGGTGGACTGTCGCAGATGCCAGAGGTGTCGAGTGATGTTCGGGCCTATTGGCGGGGACGTATGGAGGCGAATGGTCCGGAACTTCTTCACCAGCTTCTCAGCGAACGCGACCCGGATATGGCCGCAACCCTTCAACCCTTCGACAGCCAGCGCATCGTTCGGGCGCTGGAAGTTTTTGAAGGCACCGGAAAGTCGCTTCTTGCTTGGCAGCAGACGAAAGGGCAGGCACTGATAGACGATGAGAGAGCGCGCAAGATCGTATTGCTGCCGGATCGGGCATGGCTTTCAGAGCGTATTGCCCGGCGATTTGCCCTGATGTGGGACAATGGCGCGATTGATGAAGTCAAAGCGTTGCTGACGCTTGATCTCGACCCGGCATTGCCCTCAATAAAGGCCATCGGTGTGCGTGAGATCACGGCATTTCTGCAAGGCTCGATGTCGCGGGAAGAAGCAATTGAACGTTCGGTTATCGCCACCCGGCAATATGCAAAGCGTCAGTCGACCTGGTTTCGGAATCAGCTTGATGAGAGCTGGTGTGTGAATGCAAATTCTGATGAGGCCTTCGCTCAATTAACGACAACGAAATAACTCGCTGGCACTCTCTGAAGCAGGAGAGGCGGGCGCGGACTATGCGATTTCATAAATCGGAGCGGGCATTTTTTATTCTGATTGTTTTGATGTTCGGTATTGGGCTGTTGCTTTACCAGGCTCGTGTCGACATCGGACAATTGCAGACCTTGCCACTTGATGTGAGTGCGTCGGAACTGGTTTCGAGGCTCGATCAGTTGAGTTACGTCACAATCTGGGTGCTGATTGCGACTATCGCTTGCGGGCTTTTCCTGATCTATCCGCAAATCCGTACCGATGCGCAGGACCGCGGCAAGCTGCAGGTCATCACGCAGGATCTTTCCGAACGGTCGCAGACCCTCGAACATGCCGCGCTGACGGATAGCCTGACCGGCATGCAGAACAGGCGGTATTTCGATGAGGCGCTGAAGGAATATCTGGTCCAGTTCGACCGGATTCAGCGGCCTGTCGGGTTGATGATTATCGATCTCGATCATTTCAAGACAGTGAATGATACTTATGGGCATGACATTGGTGATATCGTGCTGCAAGAAGTGGCGCGGTGTCTGAAGGACTATACGCGGTATCATGATGTCGTTGCACGGCTTGGCGGCGAGGAGTTCGCAGTTCTTGCGCCGAACATGGACGCGGAATTGATGATCAAGCTTGCCAATCGTATCCGCAAAGCCATATCGACGCTTGAAATCGATCTGGGCGATGAGAAGCTTGGCGTCACCGTTAGTATTGGCCTTGCCATATGGGACCGGCGCGAGAACTCGAAGGACCTCTATCGTCGCGCCGACAAGATGCTCTATGCCGCGAAGAACATGGGCCGTAACCGCGTCTGCGCCTAACGCTCGCGGTCCTTGCGAAAGCTGCGCACCAGTTCGCCCATCTTCTCAATGCTCTGTTTTGTGTCGAGGCTGAGTGATGTTTGCGGCTTTGACGAAGAAGAACGATGGTAGGCTTCGTCCATAGGCGTTGGGTCACGGCGACTGGTGGAGACCGGGCTGCCCCACAGATTATCCTCGTCTCCGATCGGGTCCACCGGTTCAGCCTGCGAACTGTTCTCAAAAGCACGCAATTTTTCAACGATACGGTCGAGCGATATTTTGCCATCACTGCGCCAGCTTGAAAGAGCGCTTTCGCTTTTGCTGCGTCCGGGAAGCTGATGCGGCGGGATGGTTTCGAATGTCAGGCGCATCGGTGTCGAGAATGCTTCGCCAAAGGCTATCGCTTCGCGGTTAGCGATTGATGACAGAAAGCCAGCCATGCTTTGCGCGCCGCCACGAATAGCCCCTCTGATGATTTCCTGATCACGCTCATTACCGAGCCGCATCGCAAAAATCGAATTGCACTGTGAGAGGATTGTTGGATCAAGCTCGCCAGGACGCTGGCTTATCACTCCGAGATAGGAGCCGTATTTTCGGCCTTCTTTGGCAATACGCGCTATGGCTTGTCTTGTCGGCCAGAACCCGGCGTCGCGGTCGGCGGGAATATAACGGTGGGCTTCTTCACAGATCATGAGCGTCTGCAGGCTGCCCTCGCTTGAAAGAGCGATATCGAATGCCAGACGGCACAAGACGGAAGCAACGGCATTGACGACTTCGGACGGCAATCCTGCAAGCTGAAATGTGCAGATGGGCTTTTCGTTTTGCGGTATGCGGAAAATCCGGCCAATGGCCTGCCGCATTGTTTCCGGGCCACCGGTTACGGCGAACATGAAACGGAAGCGGGGATCGGCAGAGATCGATTCCAGCCGAACTTTGAGGCTGCGCAGATAGGGACGTTCTGCCTTGCTGTCGAGAAGTCCCATCCGCTCATCGATAAGGGCTATCAGGTCAAGCAGACGATAGGCGATAGGCGTGTCGGCGCTGACGCTCTGGCGGTCGGCAAGCTGTCGTCGCAATGTTTTCGTGGCTGACAGTTCAGTGCCCTGCATTTTTTCGCGGGCAAGCAGGACCAGATCGCGCAATATATCGAGTTCCATCGGGTTCGGCGCGCGCCCGCGAAAGATCACATCTGCAAATTCATCCAGCCGCAGCATCCAGAATGGCAATTCGATATTCGTCTGATCGACCGCCACGGCCAGATCGGGAAATGCGCTCGCGAACTCATTGTGTGGATCGAGGATGAGTACGCGCAGATTGGGCTTTTCGGCGACGATCCGGCGTAGGAGCAGCATGACGGCGCTCGATTTGCCGACGCCCGTTGTGCCGACGATAGCAAAATGCCGGGAGATAAGATCATCGACAGATATGTAGGCGGGAACGGTTGCATCCTGCGTGAGTGTACCGATCGAAACGCTGTTGTGAGCGGTTTGTGCATAAATCGCAGCAAGATCGGCGGCACGGATGCGATGGGCAATAGCGCCGGGGTGGGGGAACTGCGAAATGCCACCATTGAATGAGGTCTGTCCGTTCGGCTGCACGCGAACCTCGCCCAGAAACTCGACATGGATATGGAGCGTATTGTCACCGCCGCGTATCCAGACATCTCCGGGAACAAGCACGTTGCGGATGAGACCTACAACGCGATTATTGCCGGTCTGAATGGATATAAGCTGGCCTACGGCCCAATAATCGTCAGATGCTGCCGAAGAGGGACCTGACAATGCCGAGACGATTGCGCTCTCGCCGTCGCATTGGATGACATGGCCTTCCGTACGATTGCGCTGTACATATTCGCCTTGTTCTCGCGCGTTGGAACTGTCCCCGATTTCGCTCATGCTGCCCACTCCGCCCCAGCCCTCAACAGGAGGTTTCGCGTCAGGATAAGAATCTTCCGTTGAAATAAAGTTATCGTTTGGGACGGGTGAGCCTAAGAAAATATCGCAGGCAATGTATTTATGCGTTGACGACGCCAAATCCGGCTATTAGTGTCCGCCACCATGAACATGATTATTATTCTTGTGGTACGGGCGCGCATGGGCAGGATGGTGTAACCATCCGGCGAAAGCTCCCATGCGCGAAAGACAGGCTCCCTCGGGGGCCTTTTTTATTATCCAAATCAGAAATAAAATGCAGACGACGGGAAGAGAACAATGACTGCAGGTAAACGTGAGGCGGACGCAAACGCCGCAGAAACGCAAGAAGCGAGCAATCCACGCGAAATGACCGGCGCTGAAATGGTCATTCAGGCTTTGATCGATCAGGGTGTGGAGAGCATCTTCGGTTATCCCGGCGGCGCCGTGCTTCCGATCTATGACGAGTTGTTCCAGCAGGACAAAGTTCAGCACGTTCTGGTCCGGCATGAGCAGGGTGCAGGACACGCGGCGGAGGGCTATGCACGTTCGACCGGCAAAGTCGGTGTGATGCTTGTTACGTCCGGTCCGGGTGCAACCAATGCAGTTACGCCGCTGCAGGATGCTCTGATGGACTCCATTCCGCTCGTTTGCATTTCCGGTCAGGTTCCGACAACGCTGATTGGCTCCGATGCGTTTCAGGAATGCGATACGATCGGTATCACGCGCCCCTGCACCAAGCACAACTGGCTGGTGAAGGACGTCAACGATCTGGCGCGCATCCTGCACGAAGCCTTTCATGTCGCTTCCACCGGTCGTCCCGGTCCCGTTGTGGTCGACATTCCGAAGGATATCCAGTTCGCCAAGGGCATATATACGCCGCCGGAAACTGCGCCGCGCACCAGCTACCGTCCGGTCCTCGACGGCAATGCTCAGGCAATTTCGGATGCCGTTCGTCTGCTCCTTAATGCAAAGAAGCCCGTCATCTATTCCGGCGGCGGCGTGATCAATTCCGGCCCGGCAGCATCCCGTCTGCTGCGCGAGTTGGTCGAGATCAGCAATTTCCCGATCACATCCACGCTGATGGGGCTCGGCGCTTATCCAGCCTCCGGCAAGAACTGGCTCGGCATGCTTGGTATGCACGGCACATACGAAGCCAACATGACCATGCATGATTGTGATGTCATGCTGTGCATCGGTGCCCGTTTCGATGACCGCATCACCGGACGTCTGAACGCATTTTCTCCGAACTCGAAGAAAATCCATATCGATATCGACCCGTCGTCGATTAACAAGAGCGTGCGTGTCGACGTGCCGATCATTGGCGATGTCGCGCATGTTCTGGAAGATATCGTTCGGCAGTTCCGTGCCTCTGACAAGAAGCCCGAAAAGCAGACAATCGGCGCCTGGTGGGAGCAGATCAATCGCTGGCGTGCCCGTAATTCGCTCGCCTATGCGCCGAACAAGGACGTCATCATGCCGCAATATGCAATTGAGCGGCTTTATGAACTGACCAAGGATCGGAAGACCTACATCACCACAGAAGTTGGGCAGCACCAGATGTGGGCTGCACAGTTCTATGGCTTCGAGGAACCGAACCGCTGGTTGACCTCTGGCGGTCTCGGCACCATGGGTTACGGCCTGCCGGCCGCTCTCGGGGTACAGATCGCACACCCTGATGCGCTGGTTATCGACATTGCAGGCGATGCCTCGATCCAGATGTGCATTCAGGAAATGTCGGCTGCCATCCAGCATAATGCGCCGATCAAGATCTTCATCCTGAATAACCAGTATATGGGCATGGTGCGCCAATGGCAGCAGCTCCTGCATGGCAACCGCCTATCGCACTCCTATACCGAAGCGATGCCGGATTTCGTCAAGCTGGCCGAAGCCTACGGCGCGCATGGTATTCGCTGTGACAAGCCGGGTAATCTCGATGCTGCTATTCAGGAAATGATCGACATCGACAAGCCGGTTATCTTCGATTGCCGCGTGGCAAATCTCGCCAACTGCTTCCCAATGATCCCGTCGGGCAAGGCGCATAACGAAATGCTGTTGCCGGATGAAGCAACAGATGAGGCGGTTGCCAACGCCATCGATGCCAAGGGCCGCGCGCTCGTCTGATCCGGAGGAAAGAAATCATGAATGCACAGAACCTAGCTTCCGGATCGGCCTATTTCATTGCAGCCGAAACGCAAACGCCGGAAACGCATACGCTTGCCGTACTCGTTGACAACGAACCGGGCGTCCTAGCTCGTGTGATCGGCCTTTTCTCTGGTCGTGGCTATAATATTGAAAGCCTGACGGTTTCGGAAACCGAGCATGAAAAACACCTGTCGCGCATTACAATCGTGACGCGCGGCACGCCGCACGTGCTGGACCAGATCCGCCACCAGTTGGCCCGCATTGTTCCGGTTCATCGTGTTGTCGATCTCAGCCACCGCGCCTTTGAACTCGGCCATGATCGTCCTGTCGAGCGTGAACTGGCGCTGGTGAAGGTCGCCGGCAAAGGTGAGGCAAGGGCTGAAACGCTTCGCCTTGCCGATGCTTTCAAGGCCAAGGTGGTTGATGCGACGACTGATCACTTCATTCTGGAGATTACCGGGAAAACCGCGAAGATTGATCAGTTTATTTCGATCATGAAGCCGCTTGGTCTGGTTGAGACCTGCCGTACGGGCGTCGCGGCCATGAATCGCGGGCCGGAAGGTATGTAACAGCCTTCAATCAAAACCGATACAATATCGTTGAAAACCGGCACAATGTTTCGATTGTGCCGGTTTTTTAATGAGCTAATTTGTCCCCATAAATCGAGGCCGTCCTATGTCCGTTGAAGTTTTTTTGGCGCTTCTTGTCTTCGCCTTCGTCTCGTCCGTTACACCGGGACCAAACAATCTGATGCTCCTAGCTTCGGGCGTAAACTTCGGTTTCCGCCGCACCATTCCGCATATGTTGGGGATCGGCATGGGCTTCTTCGTATTGCTGCTGGCGGTTGGTTTCGGTCTCGGCGCTTTGATCGAGATGGTGCCGTCATTCTATGTGGCGCTGAAGTTTGCCGGTGGTGCCTATATGCTCTATCTCGCCTGGAAAATTGCGATGTCGCGCTCCATTGGCGATGCCAAGCATCGGGATAAAAGCGAGCCAATGACTTTCTTACAGGCGGCAGCATTCCAATGGGTCAATCCAAAAGCATGGGTGATGGGGATTACAGGAATTGCCACCTATGCCAACCACGACAACTATTATGTCGCGGTGTTTCTGGTCAGCGTCGCCTTTGCGATTGTGAATTTGCCAAGCGTGTCAGTATGGGCAGGATTTGGCACATTGCTGCGCAGTTGGCTTTCCGATCCCTTTCGGTTGAAATGTTTCAATTTTATCATGGCTTTACTGCTCATTTTGAGCTTGTGGCCGATGCTGAAATAAAGGTGAAGGGCAAATGATGAATAAGCTTCCAACTTATGATGACGTGGTTTCGGCTGCAAAGCAGATCGAAGGCTATGCTCACCAGACACCGGTATTCACATCGTCCACCATCGATCACGAAACTGGTGCCCAGTTCTTTTTCAAATGCGAAAATTTCCAGCGGATAGGTGCCTTCAAGTTTCGTGGCGCCTTCAATGCCCTGTCCCGATTTACAGATGAGCAGAAGGCGCGAGGTGTGTTGGCTTTTTCATCCGGCAATCACGCGCAGGCAATTGCGCTCGCAGCAAAATTGCTCGGCATTGGCGCGACCATCATTATGCCTGAGGATGCGCCGCGCGCGAAGCTTGACGCAACGCGGGGCTATGGCGCGAAGGTTGTCACCTATAACCGCTATGAAGAAGATCGCGATGTGATCTCGAAGCGTCTGGCAGAAGAGGGGGGACTGACCCTCATTCCACCGTTCAATCATCCTGATATCATCGCCGGACAGGGAACTGCGGCCAAGGAGTTGATCGAGGAAACGGGTCCGCTTGATGCCCTGTTCGTTTGTCTTGGCGGCGGTGGTCTGCTTGCAGGTTCGGCATTGGCCGCGAAAGCCTTGTCGCCGGGCTGTGACGTCTATGGCGTGGAGCCGGAGGCGGGGAACGACGGTCAGCAATCCTTTCGCTCTGGCAAGATAGTTCACATCGACGTGCCGAAGACGTTGGCGGACGGTGCCCAGACGCAAGCTCTTGGCGACATGACTTTTGCCATTATCCGCGAAACTGTTCGCGATATTCTGGCTGTCAGCGACGATGAACTGGTTGAAGGTATGAAATTCTTCGCCAGTCGGATGAAAATGGTGGTCGAGCCTACGGGGTGTCTCGCCTTTGCTGGCGCACGACAGATAGCGTCGAAGCTGCAAGGCAAGCGGGTGGGCGTAATCGTCAGCGGTGGCAATGTCGATCTCGACCGATTTGCAGCGCTGGTGAGCAAAAACGTTTGATCACGGTTTGATCTTGTTTTCAGGCGGCGAATCCTGTCTGAAAGGATCATGCAGTTTTCACCGGAACAGGATCAGGCGCTGAAGGCCGTCGGGCAATGGCTTAAAGACGGCCGCAGTCCCATTTTCAGATTGTTCGGCTATGCGGGTACGGGCAAGACGACGCTCGCCCGCTATTTCGCCGAGCATGTGGATGGCGATGTGCAGTTTGCAGCCTTTACCGGCAAGGCGGCACAGGTGCTGCGCTCGAAAGGCGCCAGCAATGCCCGCACGCTCCATTCGCTCATCTACCGCCCACGTGGCGAAGAAGCGATTGAGGACGAAACGACCGGCAAGACTTCCATCGCGCCGACCTTTTCGCTTAACCGGCAAAGCCCTGTCGCCAAAGCGGCGATGATCGTCGTGGACGAATGTTCCATGGTCGATGAGGCGCTGGGACGCGATCTGATGAGTTTCGGCACTCCGATCCTCGTTCTTGGCGATCCTGGACAGTTGCCTCCTATTTCCGGAGGTGGCTTTTTCACGGAACACGACCCAGATTATCTCCTGACCGAGATTCATCGTCAGGCACAGGACAATCCAATCATCCGTATGGCGCTCGATGTGCGGGAAGGGCGTGAGCTTCCCTATGGCGACCATGGCGCTGCAAGAGTTATCGGAAAAGGCGACGTCAATCAGGAAATGGTGCTGTCTGCCGATCAGGTGCTTGTCGGCACCAATCGAACGCGCCGCCGCTATAACCAGCGCCTTCGGGAGCTAAAAGGCTTTACTGCGGATTACCCACAGGCTGGCGACAAGCTGGTCTGCCTGCGTAACGACCCTGCCAAGGGACTTCTCAACGGTTCACTTTGGAAGGTGATGACTTCATCCAAGGAAACGGTGAAGCCCGGCATCAATCTTCTGGTTACACCTGAGGACGATGATCGTGGTGTGGCGAAGATCAAGCTGCTCAAGGCGCAGTTTGAAGATCCCGACAGTGAAATTCCCTGGCAGACTAAAAAGCGCTACGACGATTTTGATTATGGTTATGCATTGACGGTACACAAAGCGCAGGGTTCTCAGTGGGATGAAGTCGTGCTCTTTGACGAAAGTTTCGCGTTTCGCGATACACGTGAGCGGTGGCTTTACACGGCGATCACGCGTGCAGCCGAACGTTTGACCATTGTAAAATAATTATTCGTCTGTCGGTCGGGCGCTGAGCCACTCCCAGGCTTCGTTTTCTTCGTCTGCTTCGAAAGCGCGAAGCTCTATGGACAGAAAAGGCTGCATGAGTGTTATGCTGGCCTGTATCCACAAGGGGCCGCCGACGATTGCATAGTGACGAAGCTTTTTGAGAGACTTTGAACGCATGGAGAGCATGCTTTCTGAGAACGCAGCCGTCCAATCGACCCCTTCATAGCCGGTTAGGCGGATCAGTAGATCGATTTCTTCATGCGTTTCGTAAGCTGCGTCGAGAAGCCCGTAGAGATTCTCCAATGACGCATCATCGAGATGGCCTTCGATTGCAAAGGCGAAAACGTCGTCCCGATTTGTTGGAATTCGGCGAATGACGGGTATGTCCTCATTTCGCATTGTAGACCTCCGTAATTGATCTATTTTAAACGCCGATGCAGGGACAAAGGTTGCGATTGCCCTGTAAATTGATGTGGGCTTGAAAACCCTGCAAACCCAATTTGTTACAAGCAGATTTCATGATTGGGGATTGCGGCTGCGGTGCGACGGCAAAACACTCACATTTTTCCGTAGCAGGCGTTATAAAGCGGAATATTCATCCGGGAGTCTTCAATGCCTGCGAAATTATCGGTCAATCTCAACGCTGTTGCGATGCTGCGAAACCGGCGTGATTTGCCGTGGCCAAGCGTTACCGATCTGGGCCGCGCTGCTCTTGCCGCCGGAGCTGCCGGATTGACGGTACATCCGCGTCCCGATCAGCGTCATATCCGGTTTTCCGATCTCGGCGATATACGCGCTTTGATCGATGATGAATTTCCGCAGGCAGAGTTCAATATTGAAGGTTTCCCAAGCGAGGCGTTCCTTGATCTCGTGGAGAAGCATCAGCCGGAACAGGTGACGCTCGTGCCTGATGATCCAACGCAGGCGACGTCGGATCATGGCTGGGACTTCGTGTCGAAAGCTGATTTTCTGGCTCGGGTCGTGGCCCGCCTTAAAGCTGGCAGAATGCGTGTCTCATTGTTCGCTGACCCTGATCCGGCGGGCTACGAACGTGCCAAAGCTATCGGCGCGGATCGTGTAGAGCTCTACACCGGTCCCTATGGCGCGACACATGACGATCCGGCTGCTGCAGTGCGTGAACTGGATCGACTGGAAAAGGCGGCAAGCACGGCTACAGCGTTGGGATTGGACCTCAATGCGGGACATGATTTGACAGTAGCAAATCTGCCTGCGCTGGTGAAACGTATTCCGCAGTTGAACGAAGTTTCCATTGGACATGGATTGACAGCCGATGCACTGATGTACGGGATGCCAGTAACGGTTAGTCGTTACATCGCCGCACTGGCGTAATGCATCAGTCGATGCGCTCAATGCATGGCTCAGATTGGAGCTGTGCAAAAAGTGCATTTGCATTCGGGCGAGACAAGCTTTAGGCGTCCGCCACTAATTATACGCGTTGGGGGCGCGCAGGATCGTATGAGGGACGCATTGAAGCAGTTTTCCGACGTCCGCTTTCCGCGCCGAGGCAATTCAATATCTGTTGCATTCGGGCAGATTGCTACGCTCAATCGACGCAATGTCCATGATTAAAACTGATTTGGGCAAAGGTGCGGCAGCTATGCTGCAATTCGCAACTTTTTGCGAATACACTCATTATTCCAATTCTATCCCCAGTAACTCCAGCCAGAACCGTTTCAGGAAGTTGCGAGGTGCCTGCACATGAGCGGCGATCTAAATGGCAATGACACGCCGACAGAGGCCGCTATGCCTGCTGTTGGCGTTCCAGAGAGCGTCGCATTTGCTGAAGATGCCGAGCAGCACAACGAGAGTATGAAGACGCTGGTGCTTGGCGCGCTGGGCGTCGTTTATGGTGACATCGGCACGAGCCCTATCTATGCCTTTCGTGAAGCCCTCCATGCGGCGGCGAGTGACGGTATTCTCGCCCGTAGCGACATTTTGGGTGTTGTTTCGCTGATCTTCTGGGCACTGACGCTTGTTGTAACTATCAAATACGTGCTGTTCGTTTTGCGTGCGGACAATAACGGCGAGGGCGGTATTCTTTCGCTGATGGCTCTCGTCAGAGGCGCACTGAAAGGCAGACCTGACCTGATCCTGGGTGTCGGTATCTGCGGTGCCGCGTTGTTTTTTGGTGACGCAGTCATTACGCCCGCAATCTCGGTTCTCTCGGCAATGGAAGGTCTTGAGATCGTCGCTCCAGACTTAACGCCATTCGTGGTGCCTATAACAGTCGTTATTCTGGTGACGCTGTTTTCAGTGCAAAAACTGGGCACGGGAAAGGTCGCCATCGTCTTCGGGCCGATCATGGCATTGTGGTTTCTGGCGCTGGGTGCGTCGGGTTTATGGCATATTTTCGATGATCCCACGGTTATGGTGGCGCTCAATCCCTATTATGCGGTGCGCTTTCTGACGGTCAGTCCTGGTGTGGCGTTCATTACGGTTGGTGCCGTGTTCCTTGCGATGACCGGCGCTGAAGCTCTTTACGCCGATCTGGGGCATTTCGGACGCAAACCGATCGTACGTGCATGGTTGTGGGTCGTGTTCCCATGCCTGCTGCTTAATTATTTCGGGCAAGCCGCATTCATCCTCTCGCATGGTGAAGCCGCAGCATTGCCGTTCTTCCAGATGATGCCGAGTTTCGCGCTTTGGCCGATGGTTCTGCTGGCAACGGCGGCAACCGTGATTGCCAGCCAGGCAGTGATTACAGGTGCCTATTCGGTGGCGCGTCAGGCTGTTCAGCTCAACATTCTGCCGCGCCTTGAAATTCAGCACACTTCGGAAAAACTGCATGGCCAGATTTATATTCCGCGGGTCAATCTGTTGTTGGGATTGGCAGTGGTCATTCTGGTGCTCGGATTTGAGAAGTCCAGCAATCTGGCTGCAGCCTATGGCATTGCCGTCACTGGCAACATGCTCGTCACCACGGTGCTTCTTTATATCGTGATGACCCGTATCTGGAACTGGCGCGTGAGCCGCGCCCTGCCGATTATTCTCGGCTTCCTTATCATCGATATCATGTTCTTCAGTGCGAATATCATCAAGGTTCATGAGGGCGGCTGGGCTTCGATCGGTATTGCCGTCGTGCTCGTTCTCATCATGTGGACCTGGGTTCGCGGAACGCGGCATCTCTTTCACAAGACTCGCAAGGCTGAAGTTCCGCTTGATCTTATCGTCCAGCAGATGACCAAACGCCCGCCGACCATTGTGCCGGGTACTGCCGTTTTTCTGACAGGCGATCCCAAAAGCGCTCCGACCGCGCTCATGCACAGCCTGAAACACTACAAGGTTCTGCACGAAAACAATGTCATATTGACGGTCGTGACCGCGTCGAGACCATGGGTTTCCAGTGCTGATCGCGCGCGCGTATCCCAGTATAACGAGCGTTTCATGCAGGTGACGCTCACTTTCGGCTATATGCAGCAGCCGAATATTCCGCGCGCGCTTGGCATATGCCGCAAGCTTGGCTGGAAATTCGACATCATGACGACGTCGTTCTTCCTGTCGCGTCGATCGCTCAAGGCATCGGCCCATTCCGGCTTGCCGCTCTGGCAGGACAAGCTGTTTATTCTGCTCGCTCGAACCGCGTCTGACGCGACAGAATATTTCCAGATTCCAACCGGTCGTGTGGTGGAAATTGGAACGCAGGTGAATCTGTAAATCCATCTGAATCGATAGTTTTAAAGGGCGCTTTCCCGGTTTCGGGAAGGCGCTTTTTGCATTTGATGTCGATGGAAAATATTCCCGTATTAGGCAGCTGCAATTTTAGAAAACATGCTTGACCGCTGACGAAACAATAATTATGAATTGGGAACCGTACCGTACGGTACAAGGTGGAGGAAAAGACCCGTGACTGATACCAGCGACGAATTGCAGGCTCAAAAGCAGCAGGCTCTCTCGCCGCGTCAGAACGACGTTCTGGAGCAGGCGTTGCGTCTTCTAGTGGAAGGCGGGGATCGCGCTTTGACGACGGCAAGCATTGCACGTGCCGCCAACTGCTCGAAAGAAAGCCTCTACAAATGGTTTGGCGATCGCGATGGCCTGCTGACGGCGATGGTTCGCTGGCAAGCATCGAAGGTCCGCGTGGTGCCGCTGACCCGCGAGAAGCTGGATGCGGAATCTCTTTTCTCGAGCCTGGAGCATTTTGCACGCGACTGGCTGCTGGTGCTATCGGGAAAAACATCGATTGCACTGAATCGGCTGGCGGTCAGCCATGCAGCGTCTGGCAAATCGACATTGGGTGATATCGTCCTGGCTAACGGCCCAGTGGCTATGGCCAAGCGCCTCAAACCCATTCTCCATATGGGGCAGGAGGCACGTTTGCTGGCCTTCGACGATATCGATGAGGCATTTCGCACGTTTTTCGGGCTTGTCGTCCGGGACATGCAAATACGGTTGCTGCTTGGCGACCATCTGGAACTGACTGACGACGTGGTCATCCGGGACGCCCGGCGCGCCACCAAGCAGTTTTTTGCCCTTTATGGGGCCTAATCACATCGGTGGCCGCAAGAAAGCCGAAGAACAATCTGAACGAAGGGAATAAGGAAATGCGCGTTTACTACGATCGGGATGCAGACGTTAACCTGATCAAGTCGAAGAAGGTGGTTATCGTCGGTTATGGCAGCCAGGGCCGCGCCCATGCGCTGAACCTCAAGGATTCCGGTGCCGCCAACGTGCGTGTTGCCCTTCGTGAAGGTTCTGCAACCGCGAAGAAGGCACAGGCTGATGGCTTTGAAGTGATGAACGTCGCCGATGCCGCCAAGTGGGCCGATCTCATGATGATGGCAACCCCTGACGAGTTGCAGGCTGACATCTACAAGGAACACATTCACGACAATCTTCGTGATGGCGCGGCAATCGCTTTCGCCCACGGTCTCAATGTGCATTTCGGCCTCATCGAACCGAAGAAGTCGATTGACGTCGTCATGATCGCACCGAAGGGCCCAGGCCATACGGTTCGCGGCGAATACCAGAAGGGCGGCGGCGTTCCTTGCCTCATCGCCATTCATCACGACGCCTCGGGCAATGCTCACGATCTGGCTCTCTCCTACGCTTCGGGCGTTGGCGGCGGTCGTTCGGGCGTCATCGAAACCACCTTCAAGGAAGAGTGCGAAACCGACCTGTTCGGTGAGCAGGCTGTTCTTTGCGGCGGCGTGGTCGAACTGATCCGCACCGGTTTTGAAGTTCTGGTTGAAGCTGGCTATGCGCCGGAAATGGCTTACTTCGAGTGCCTGCACGAAATGAAGCTGATCGTGGACCTGATTTACGAAGGCGGCATCGCCAACATGAACTACTCGATCTCGAACACTGCAGAGTGGGGCGAATATGTCACCGGTCCGCGCATCATCACTGCTGAAACCAAGGAAGAAATGAAGCGCGTTCTGAAGGACATTCAGACCGGCAAGTTCACTTCCGATTGGATGCAGGAATATCGTGCAGGTGCCGCGCGCTTCAAGGGCATCCGTCGCAACAACGACAGCCACCAGATCGAAGAAGTCGGCGAAAAGCTCCGCGGCATGATGCCGTGGATCGCAGCAAACAAGCTCGTCGACAAGGCGCGCAACTAAAAACAGCGTGATTCAGGCTCTGGTTGTCTGCAAATGATGCAAACGCCAGAGCCGGAATATCATCTGATTTCGGAATTTGATGAAACATGAAAAGAGGGGGCGTTTCTTGGCGCCCCTTCATACATGGTTCGTTGTAACAGGGGTGATCGTGAGTATATGGCGAACGAAAATAACCCAAATTCTGCGCCAGTTTTTTCGTTTCGTGCACTTTGAAGGCCAAAACAATTCCGAATATCTTTATTCCATAGAAGCATGGGAAAAGCTGTTCTCGTCTGCTGAAAAGTGCGCTAGAGCTTCACATCCAATAGCCAAGTTTTGAGGAGACTTAGCTATTACAAGTTCCGTAAAATGTACGGATAGTCTAATTGAGGAGATTTCCCGTGTTGGACTGGGAAAATGTATTTGCAACGCGCTCGAAACGTATGCGCGCATCGGAAATCCGCGAACTGCTGAAGCTTCTGGAACGTCCAGATATTATTTCGTTTGCGGGTGGAATTCCTGATCCGGCTCTTTTCCCGCACGAAGAATTCCAGGCAGCCTATAAGGATATTCTTACTGGCCCTGAAGCCAATGCCGCGCTGCAATATTCTGTTTCGGAAGGCTACAAGCCTCTGCGCACCTGGCTGGTGGGTGAGCTTGCCAAGATCGGCATTCCCTGCACGGAAGACAATGTGTTTATCACGTCGGGTTCGCAGCAGGCTCTCGATTATCTGGGCAAGCTGTTTTTGTCGCCTGCCGACACAGCACTTGTGACCGCGCCGACCTATCTCGGCGCGCTGCAGGCTTTCAACGCTTATGAGCCGAACTACGATACGCTGGCAATCAACGGCAATCGTACCCCAGCATCCTACGTTGAAGCTGCCAAGAAAGCTGGCGGTCAGGTGAAGTTTGCTTATCTGTCTGCCGATTTCAGTAACCCGACCGGTGAAACGGTCGATCTTGCCGGTCGCGAGAAACTGCTCGCTCAGGCGGATGAACTCGACATTCCGGTGATCGAAGATGCGGCCTATCAGTATCTTCGCTACAATGGTGATGCGATCTCGCCGATCCTGGCGCTCGACATTGCTCGAAACGGTGGTGACATCGAGAAAACCCGCACCATCTATTGTGGTTCGTTCTCAAAGACGCTGGCTCCGGGTTTACGCGTTGGCTATGTGGGTGCGTCGAAGCCGGTTATTCGCAAGCTTGTTCTGATGAAGCAGGCTGCGGACCTTCATTCGTCCACGATCAACCAGATCGCCATTCAGCGCGTTGCGAGCAACGGCTTTGGCGTTCAGGTGGCGAAGCTTCACAAGGTTTATAAGCACCGCCGCGACAAGATGCTCGAAGCGCTGGCGAAATATATGCCGGAGACCACAAGTTGGACGAAGCCCGAAGGTGGCATGTTCATCTGGGTTACGCTGCCTGAAGGTATGGATGGTGCCGCGCTACTGGCTGCATCTATCGATAGTGAAAAAGTGGCGTTCGTCCCCGGTAGGGCATTCTTTGCCGATGGGACTGGTGCCAATACGCTGCGCCTCAGCTATTCATGCGCCAATGATGAGATGATTGATGAAGGCATCAAGCGTCTTGGCCGTTTGATACGGACTCATACGAAATCCGCTGCTGCCTGAGTTGGTGGAAATAAAAAAGCCGGGTTTTGACCCGGCTCTTTTCTTACTGGAATGGCGAATTGCAGCCTGTTCTCGGACCGGCCAATGGCTGGAACGTATTGTCGGATGTCCGATAGCTGCGATAGCGGTTTGAACACCACTGAATATGATTGCTGCTTGGCCGCGCACCGGCGGTTGGCGGTTGCATCGTGCGTCGATATTGCAGAGCATCGCCGTTCTTGTAGTTCAATACGCCGTGTTCAGTAATATAAGTCCCACTTTCCCGGCAAAGTGTTGAACCGTAGCAGTTGCGAGCGCTCGGATCTGTCCGATTGGCGCCTGCCTGACCGCCGATAATCAATGGACCGCTCGGTTTCAACGAGGGAAGATACTGGCTGTTACGCAGTTCGACGGCTGAACCCGCACTTGCAATGCCCGCAACGAACAGTCCTGTCAGTATCGTCAGGCACAGAGTTTTTCGCATCGTTTCGGCTCGCTTCTATCAACGTTCTCCCGATATATGGGTATATTCTATATCCAAGTCACTGCTTCGGCAGAAATTTATTGGTTTCGGAAATCATCCTCTTGCCAATCGCACGGCAAGCAGAGAGATTGCGAAGACATGTTTACCATAGCTACTTTCAATGTCGAAAATCTGATGCGCCGGTTCGATTTTTCCGGTTTTCGCAATGAATTGCATCAGGATCGCACCTTGCAATTGTTCGAAATCAACGATGAGGCGCAGTATCGCCTTCTCGAGCAAGCGCGTGCTGTGGCGCACGCGGATGATACGCGCCAGATGACGGCGCTCGCTATTGCCGAAACAAGGGCTGATATTCTTTGCCTGCAGGAAGTGGATAATCTCGCTGCGCTCAATGCCTTTGAATATGGCTATCTTTTCAAGATGATAGGCCATGGCTTCCGGCATAAATATCTCATAGATGGCAATGACAGTCGTGGCATTGATGTTGCCGTTATGATGCGCGACACGACACGGGATGGACAGCCTATCGAGGTCGATGAAGTCTCGAGCTATGCCTACGTAACTTATAATGATTTCGGTCTTTATGAACCTGTCCTTGGCGAACTCGGGCTTGAACCCCATGACCGTATTTTCAAGCGGGATTGCCTGAATGTGGATATTCGCATTGCAGGTAAGCCCATATCGCTTTTTGTGACTCATCTGAAGTCGATGACGGGTGCGCGCAACGGATTTGACGGACGGACAGCGTCTCTGCCGGTACGACGCGCAGAAGCGCGGGCCATTCGCCGTATCGTCGAGGATAAATTCGGACCGTCTAATGTTGCAAATCGCCGCTGGCTGATCTGCGGTGATTTCAATGATTACCGTGAGCGGATCATTATTGGTGGTGACGAATGGAATGGCTATCAATTCACGCCGATAGTTGAAGAAGAAAGCGCGCTCGACGTGCTTTTAGGGGATGGCTTCGCGATCAATCTGGTCGAGCGTCGCCCTGTTATGGACCGCTGGACGCTTTATCACACGCGTGGTCCACAAGAGCGTCATCTTTGCCAGCTCGATTACATCATGGCTTCTCCATCATTCGCCGAGAAGAATGAGAAGGCGGTTCCGAATATAATCCGGCGCGGTCAGCCCTGGCGCACAATCTTTCCGCCTGACCAACAGGTCGATCGTTATCCCCGAACCGGATGGGATCGCCCAAAGGCGAGCGATCATTGTCCGGTAGCCGTAACCCTGAATATGGTTTGAGTGATGAAGCAGGTACGGGAAAACACTGTCCACATTATCGGTAGTGCCGATGTTCGGGTGCTGTCCGGTCCTTTGCTATATGCCGTGGAAAACAGCGACGCGATCGCGTCAAACTGGACACGTGAGCAGGTCGCGAATCCAACTTTGTTCGACGGCGAGTTTTATCTGGCACCACAAGCCGAATTAACGGGTAGTGCTTTTCAGGCCGGTTTCAAGCGCACGAGCTTTGCGACGCTGATGCATTGGCGGCATGACGAGTCGCAGGAACGTCCGTGGCATATTTTCGGCGTCGGCGTGATTGTCTCGAGCGACGGACATCTAATTGCCGGGCGTATGAGCGCACAAAATGCGGGTGCGGGAAGGGTCTATTTTCCGGCAGGCTCAGTGGATGATAATGACATTGTCGACGGATATGTCGATTATGACGCCAATCGGCTACGGGAGGTTCGCGAGGAAACGGGTCTTGATCTTCTTGATGCGCGTGCAGAGCAACAGGTCAATCTTGTGACCGGAAACCGCAGTATTGCGCTTTTCCGTCGTTATTATTTCGATGTGCCGTCAAAGGAACTAGTATTGCGGATTGAGCAACACCTGTCTGCAGAGGAGGAGCCGGAACTATCAGAGATCATAACGGTGAAGGCAGCGGGCGTCATGGGAGAGGCCACACCATCTTATGTGCGAGCATTTGCCGACTGGCATTTCAACAATCTCTAAAACTTGGTCGGACTTGCAGATGACAGCGACGCGAAATTGGCTATGCTCGCAATTAATGCGAAGCATGAGACATTGGAGTGAAATCGGCCTTACAGTCGGTTTTGCAAGCAGGTCGAGGGGAGAATGAAGGATGAGTGACGCCGCCGTTTCCGGCAGATTCTATGAGGTTTTCGACGTTTTCGCCGACAAGGCTCTGGCTGGAAATCCGCTGGCTGTCGTCCATGATAGCGAAGGTTTGAACGATACGCGTATGCAGGCCATAGCGCGCGAGTTTAATCTTTCCGAAACGGTGTTCATTTTTCCGCCGAGCAATCCTGCGCATGAAGCGGCTGTTCGCATCTTCACGCCCGACTACGAACTTCCCTTTGCCGGGCATCCGACAGTTGGCGCTGCTGTGTCGCTCGCTCGCAGTCGCAAAACGGGTGATGAGACCGATAGGCTGGTGGCTCTGGAAGAGAAGGTCGGTATCGTTCGCTGTGGCGTGATACTTGGCGAGAATAGCGCCTTTGCCGAATTCGATCTGCCCCGCCTGCCTGAGAGAGTTGACGTCAAGGTCGAGAAAGAGGAGGCCGCTGCCGCGATCGGTCTCGGCACACATGAGATCGGATTTGAGAACCATGTACCTGCCGTTTGGAGCGCCGGTACGCCCTATCTGCTCGTGCCGGTTCATAACCTGATTGCCGCAGCGAAAGTGTCTATCGACCCGGTATATGTCAACGAAAGCTTGCCGCACGTCGATGGCCGACCTCTACCAATTTACGTTTATTGCCGCGAAACGATTTTGTTCGACAGCAATTTCCATGCGCGTATGTTTGTGACCGGTGCCAATGTCTATGAAGATCCAGCTACGGGTTCGGCTGCTGCAGCCTTTGCAGGCATGATCCAGAAGAACGACAAGCCTGTTGACGGTAGTTCACAATGGTGGATCGAGCAGGGAATGGAGATGGGGCGGTCCTCGCGGATTCGTCTCGAACTGGACGTTGCCAAGCAACAGCTCACAGGAGCTCGGATTGGAGGCACGGCGGTCAAGATCGCAGAAGGGCGTTTGTTCGTTTGATAAATTAGCCCTGCTTGTGTTTTGATTACGGTCAAAGCCGCAACGCTGCCCTATGTTAGTTTATTGATAGATAAGCAAACTGCGAGGCGAGCTATGATGATCAGGGAAATGTCGGAATACGATATACGGGACATGATACAGCATACCCATCTAGGGCGGCTGGCTTATGTTCTCGATAATCGTCCGTTTATTATACCACTCAGTTTCCGGTTCAGCGGTGGTTCACTCTATTCCTTTACTACCGATGGGCAGAAGACCGAAGCTCTGCGTAAGAACGATGCGGTTTGCATTCTTTTCGATCATATCGAATCCCGGACCAATTGGCGTACCGTTGTATTGAACGGTCGCTATCGGGAGATCGAACGTGAGGACGAGAAGAACTCGATCGTCGCACTTATGGCGTCGGAACCGACGTGGTGGGAGCCAGCATACATAAAGACGATTGCGAAAGACGGGAAAGAACGCAAACTTGATCCGGTCTTCTTCCGTATCGATATCGACAGTGCAACAGGTCACCAGACTGGCTGACAGCGAAGAAGGCCCGATATTTCGGGCCTTTTCGATAGTGCTTTATTTGTGAGCGCGACGAACATCCCACCTTTTCTTTTGTGAATGATGCCGCGAGATAAGCTCCTTCATTGATAGGAGCGGACCGGGATGATTGGAGATCGCGCTGATGCCATGCTTGAAGACATGGATGAAGCCAGGCATGAGGGAAAGTATCGTCGGATCGAGGTGATTACCGGCCGGCGGCAGCGGCGGAATTGGACTGACGAGGAGAAGGCGCGGATCCTTGCGGAAAGCGCGGAACCTGATGTTAACATCTCGGCCGTTGCCCGGCGCTGGGGCGTCAATCGCGGCTTGCTGAACGTCTGGCGCCGGGACGCTGGGCTGACCTCTCAACGATCTGCGAGGTCCAGTGCGCAGCAGGCGATGTTCGTGCCGGTGACGGTAGTTGGCGATCGAACGCCGGCTCCAGGCTCGCCGTCAGATGTCGCCCACTTTGCCGCGGGTCGAATTGAGATCGAGATTGCTGGCGCGCGCATGACGGTTATCGGCCCGGTAGCACCTGAACTGGCGCAAGCGATGGTGGCGGCCTTGCGAGGTCGCCGGTGATCGGAGTTTCGCCGAGTGGCGTGAAGATCATGGTGGCTACGCAACCGGTCGACTTCCGGCGCGGCATGAATGGCCTTGTGGCTTTGGTGGCGTCAGCGCTCGCGGCCGATCCCTATTGTGGCGACGTGTTCGTTTTCCGCGCCAAGCGTCTGGATCGACTTCGCTGCATTTACTGGGATGGGTCAGGCATGATCCTGGCGACAAAGTGGTTGGAGAGCGGAAAGTTTGTTTGGCCCCCGATCCGCGATGGTGCGATGCAGATGAGTGCCCAGGAGTTCTCGCTTTTGCTAGCTGGCATTGACTGGACGCGGGTCAAGCGAAACGCGGTGAGACGACCCTCAAAAGTAGGCTGATCCTATTGGTTTTGCTTGAAGATTCAGGCTAATATGATAGGGTCGGTCATGCTGCTTCGACCCGATCCCTTGCCCCAGGATGCTGCGCAATTGACCCGGATCATTCTCTTACTCGACGAAGAGAATGCCGATCTCAAAGCGCGTATTGCCTTCCTTGAGCGCCAGCTCTTCGGGACGAAATCGGAGAAGATGACGATCATCGATCCAGCCCAGGCAACGCTCGACCTGGGCGATCTAAGCGATATTCCCGTTGCAGCCAATGACGATGCCGCACCGGCCGGTGAAGACAAAACACAGGCACGGCGATCGTCTGCCCGCAATATCGGCCGCTTGCCCAAGCATCTTCCGCGCTATGAAGAGATCATTGAGCCGGAGAGCAAGATTTGCCCCTGCTGTTCGTTCGAACTGCATTGCATCGGCACGGACGTCAGCGAGGCGCTCGACATCGTACCTGCTGTTGTCCGGGTCAAACGGACGATCCGGCCGCGCTATGCATGCCGGGCCTGTGAGAGTGCCATCGTGCAAGCACCTGCACCGGCGCGCGTGATGGACGGTGGCATGGTGACCACGGCGTTTGCCGCGCATGTCGCTGTTTCGAAGTTTGCCTGGCATCTCCCGCTCAATCGACAGGCGCAAATGCTGGCCTCCTGCGGTGTCATCATCGATCGCGGTACGCTTGGCGCCTGGGTGATGCGGGTCGCCTGGTGGCTGGAGCTTCTCTATGACGCGCTTACCGCCTTTATCCGCTCGCAGCCGAGAGTGTTCTGTGACGAGACGCCGTTGCCGCGGCTCGAGCCGGGGCGCAAACGAACCAAGGTCTGCCAGTTATGGGCGCAGGCGGTTGACGACCGTCCCTGGAATGGTCCGGCACCGCCGGCCGTGGCCTATATCTTTGCCGAAAGCCGCAGCGCCCGCGAGATCGAGGGGCAATTGTCGTCGTTTACCGGCGTGCTTCAAGTCGATGGATACCAAGCCTATAAAACCATGGTCAAACGTCGGGGCAAGAGCAATGTCGCACCCATGCGGCTGGCCTTCTGCCTTGCTCATGCGCGGCGCAAGTTCGTCGATGTCGTCAAGCTGACGGGTTCTTCGGAGGCTTTGTCGATCCTTGCCAGGATTGCGGAAGTCTATCGGGTCGAAGCAAAACTGCGCGGCGAAAGCGCCGATACCCGGCTCGTCGTGAGACGTCGCGAGGCTGCTCCAGTCATGAGAGAGCTGAAAGTCCACCTCACCGAACTGCGCGACGAGGTGTCGGCGAAATCGGCGCTTGGCAAGGCCGTCAGCTACACGCTCAACCATTGGAGCGGGTTGACAGCCTGCCTTGATGATGGCCGGGTCGAGATCGATTCCAATGTGGTCGAGCGTTCAATGAAATCCGTGGCCCTGACGAGGAAGAATTCGCTGTTCGTGGGCAACGAGCGGGGTGGAAAGACTTTCGCTGTCCTCGCATCGCTCGTCAACACCTGTAAACTGAATGGTGTGGACCCCGAGGTCTGGCTTGCCGATGTGCTGGAGCGCATCATCTCCGGCAAAGTGAAAGCCAACGAAATGGAAAGTCTCCTGCCGTGGGCCTGGAAGGCTGAGCGTGAAGCGATGACGCAGCAGGAGCGACGGGCGGCATGATGCACAACAGCCAGGGGACGACGGATCGACCGAAGCTTGATGACGCGGCGTTCGAAGCCTTTATCAGGGGACGCCGTCCGGCATCGCCAATCTGGTCAATGAGCGGTCTCGATGGTTATCTTACGGCTCTGATCATTGGCCCAAAGTTCATCGACCCACGCAAATGGATCCCGGAACTGACTGGCCCGGACGCCCTGAACCTGCCGATGGAAACAACCGAACATCGGGCCGTGCAGACGATCGTTGCGGAATATAACCGTATCTCGGGGAGCCTCTCTGAAACCCCGAAAGACTACCGGCCCAGGTTCACCAGGATCGATGATCAAACCTTTGATCCGTTCG
Organism: Ochrobactrum sp. A-1; assembly: GCF_022488005.1. Taxonomy (NCBI): domain Bacteria; kingdom Pseudomonadati; phylum Pseudomonadota; class Alphaproteobacteria; order Hyphomicrobiales; family Brucellaceae; genus Ochrobactrum; species Ochrobactrum sp. A-1. The sequence continues at coordinate 1,214,069 of NZ_JAKVQC010000004.1, read as the reverse complement.
ATTGGGACCTCTGCTTTTTGCTGGCAACAGGATACGCGCCGAGACTTTGGCAGCCGGTTCTTCGCGGTCATGCCGTCACCGGCGATATCATTGCGCCAATTCGCAAGCTCGGCGAGACAAAACGCAAAGCCACCCGCCAGGATGCCGCTGACGTCGCTGAAGCACTCGTCAATATCCGAACCTATTTTATGCCGAAGCGGGCAAAGCAAAAGTTTTGACTGCCAGCCGGAAACCCATTCCGTCAATCACGAAAGACGTGGGCTATTCGTTGCGCTCACCTTTATTTTACCACCAGAACCGGTGTGTTGCCGCGAGTCAGTACTTCATAAGTCTGACTGCCGAGAAGCATTCCTTTTAATCCACGACGACCGTGGGAAGCCATGACGATAAGATCGTTGCGCAGTTCCTTGGCTGTCTCGATGATGGATGTCGCCGGATGCGGGGCAACCTCATGCAACGTATGGACCTCGATTTCAGCTTCAGCCGCCAGCTCCCGGGCGCGGGCGAGGGATTTATCGGCATATTCGTTCCATTCCTGTTCGAAGCGCTCGATGAAAGCAGGGCTATCAGTCCAGCCACCCGGAAGCCCGGAAACGGAATAGGGAGCGGTCACAGTCAATACTGTTACCTTCGCGCCGACTGTCCGCGCCAGTTTAAATGCGTGGACGAGCCCGCGTTCTGCAAACTCTGACCCATCGGTCGTCACGAGAATATTCTTGTACATGTTGCCCTCGCTGTTGTTTTTGTATCTTTAAGCTAATGCGTTAAAGAGCCATATCAAACCCCTTGCCTGACAAGTTGTTTAGACGGAACGATTTCATGCCCCTGGACTGCGACGCATTTCATGCCAGCTGGATAGCGACAGTTCTCAATCTCGATTGGCCGTCGCGCAGTTCGTCCCGCATCGAGGACGATGGCGAACGAATAAATCGCCAGAAGCAAGAATTGATCAGGCTTTTCGATGAAGCATCCGAGCATGGTATCAATGCCGTCATCTTTCAGGTTTCACCGGCTGCCGATGCATTTTATCAGTCATCCTATTTGCCGTGGTCGTCCTATCTGACTGGAACTTTGGGTAAAGATCCAGGCTTTGATCCGCTCAAATTTGCAATTCAGGAAGCGCACAAACGCGGCATAGAGCTGCATGCATGGCTTAATCCCTATCGTGTTTCGATGGATACGAAGCCGTCTACCCGCAAGGAATTGCGGAATTCGTCAAACGAGTCGCCAGTCAGTGTTTTCAAGTCACATCCCGATTGGGTCGCTGTTTCAGCCGACCGTTATGTCCTTGATCCCGGTATTCCTGCGGTTCGCGAATGGGTGACGAATGTGACGGCAGAGGTCGTGCAGAAATATGATGTCGATGGCATTCAGTTCGATGATTATTTCTACTACGAAACAGCATCATCGAAACTCAATGACGACAAATCATATGCACAGTTTGGCACACGCTTTTCGAGCAAATACGAATGGCGTCGCTACAATACTCATACGCTGGTGCGCGAAATTTCGGACAGGATAAAGGCCATCAAACCAAATGTCCGTTTCGGCATCAGCCCGAGCGGCGTTTGGCGCAATGCTGCGGACGATCCGCGCGGTTCTGCAACCCGTGCCGGAAAAACCAACTATGACGGAGATTTTGCCGACACGCGGCGATGGGTGAAAGAAGGCATAATCGACTATATCGCGCCGCAGATTTACTGGTCCTTTGGCCGCAAGGATGTGGCTTACGGAACGATTGCGAAATGGTGGGCAGATACGGTTCGCGGGACGAAGACCGATCTCTATATTGGCTTGGCACTTTATCGTGCCGGTTCCGGAACCACACTTGAACCCACCTGGCAGGCGGGTGAGGGCGTGACCGAAATTAAACGCCAGCTAGAATTCAATGAATCTTTGCCGGAAGTGAAAGGGAGCATTCTCTTTCGCCAGGGTTTCCTCTCCGATCCGAAGCTCAAAGGTGTGTCGAACTATCTGAAGAAGACGTGGGTCAAATGCCGGCCGCGAAAAACTGACAGCAAAAAATGACGATGGATTGCTGAATTGTCGTTTGTTTGATTGAAATCAAAGAGCTTCGTTTGAGCGGGTGCTAACCAACAATCGTTGCCGGTTTCCACCAGAGTCGGTGACCCGGGGTGCCGAGGCCCTACTCGAATGGCACCCCGGCTAAATCAATCTGTCGAGCGCATGAGCGCGATCTTTCCGTAACGTCGTCTGTCGACAGCCAGCGGGTGCTGTCGGCGTTGCTCCCCTCTGTTTCATCAAACCAGCACCCGCGTCCAATTTCTATAAGAATGGGAACCTTTTAGCAGTTCTTGATCCTAATCAAGGCTGGCAGTTGCGATTGCGATTAGAGCAAGCTTAACCGGGCGTTTGCGATTCTGGATCGTTTCCCCCAATTCGCCGGTTGCTAAATGAGAAGGTAGTTCCATATCCTCCCGAGAAGGTTCTGGCTGATGTCAGAGGCGGGGCGGTGGGGACAATGAAAATCCTTGCAGACAGCGACCGCCCGCCGGTGCTTCATTTGAAGGCGGTGTTGTGAAGACGATGGCAATGAGGGTGTTTCGTTATGGCTTTCAACCGTAAACAATGGATATTGGCTGGCGCGATTATCGTCCTTGCCACAGGCGGATATTATGCCTGGAAAACGCTGAACGGCGACGGGTTGCCGGAAGGCATCGCCAAGGGCAACGGTCGCATCGAGGCGGTTGAAATCGATATTTCGACAAAGAGTCCAGGGCGCATTCGCGAAATCCTCGCGGATGAGGGCGATTTCGTGCAGGCAAATGACATCCTCGCTCGCATGGATACGGATCAACTGGAAAGCCAGCGCAAGCAGGCTGAGGCGCAATTGCGCCGGGCGCAAATAAGTATTGAAACTGCGAACAGTCTGGTCAAACAGCGGCAAGCGGAACAGACAGCCGCCGAGGCGACTGTGGCCCAGCGTGAAGCACAGTTTAATGCAGCGCAACGCCGTTTCACTCGCTCGCAGCAACTGGTAGAAACGCGCACAGTCTCGCAACAGGTTCTCGACGATGATCGCGCGACTGCGGAGGGTGCTGAAGCTGCTGTTGGGGCGGCTAAGGCGCAACTGGCTGCGACGGAAGCGGCCATTAGTGCCGCCAAAGCGCAGGTCGTTGACGCTGAAGCGTCTGTTGAGGCTGCGAAGGCTGCGATTGCGAGTGTTGAAGCTGATATTCGTGATGCTACGCTGGTAGCGCCGAAGCCGGGCCGGGTCCAGTATCGTGTGGCCCAACCAGGCGAGGTGCTGTCTGCTGGTGGGCGAGTCCTCAATCTCGTTGATCTCAGCGATGTCTATATGACCTTTTTCCTACCTACAGCGCAGGCTGGCCGTGTTGCCATAGGTGCCGATGCACGCATCGTCCTTGATGCGGCACCGCAATATGTTATTCCCGCCAAAATCAGCTTTGTGGCAGATGTGGCGCAATTTACGCCAAAGACCGTGGAAACGGAGGAGGAACGCCAGAAACTCGTGTTCCGCGTCAAAGCGAAGGTTCCACAAGAACTGCTTGAGAAATACATAAAGCAGGTGAAAACCGGATTGCCGGGTATGGCCTATGTCAAGCTTGATCCTAATGCTGAGTGGCCGAAGAATCTCGCGGAAACCGTGAAATGAACGATGTTCCGGTCAAAGCTGGCGCCAATGACAACAGCTTTGTCGTCCAAGCGCAAGGTGTAGGGCTGACCTACGGGAAAACACGCGCCCTGCGCGATGTTAATCTTGATATTCCCGCCGGCCGTATGGTCGGCCTGATCGGACCTGACGGGGTTGGAAAATCAAGTCTGTTATCGTTGGTCGCCGGAGCGCGGACTATACAGCAGGGCCGCGTCGAGGTTCTTGGTGGTGATATTTCGGATAAGCGTCATCTTCAGTCCGCCTATCCCCGTATCGCCTATATGCCGCAAGGACTTGGAAAGAACCTCTATCCCACGCTTTCGGTGTTCGAGAATATCGACTTTTTCGGACGGCTGTTCGGACATGATCGAAAAGAGCGTGAACGTCGCATCGCCGATCTTTTAGGCCGCACGGGCATGTCGGCTTTCGCGGATCGCCCGGCTGGCAAACTATCAGGCGGTATGAAGCAGAAGACCAGTCTCTGTTGCTCGCTCATTCATGATCCTGACCTGCTTATACTTGATGAGCCGACGACCGGCGTTGACCCTCTATCCCGGCGCCAGTTCTGGGAAATGATCAATGATATCCGGAAGGACCGCCCCGGAATGAGCGTCATCGTCGCCACGGCCTATATGGAAGAAGCGCAGGGCTTCGACTGGCTGATTGCCATGAATGATGGGCAGATTCTGGCGACGGGTACACCGCAGGAATTGCTGGAGCGCACCAACACTCCAAATCTCGATGCAGCTTTCATCGCGCTCCTGCCAGAAGAATTGCGGAAAGGCCATCAGGATATCGAAATTCCTCGCCGCGATTTCGGTGCGGATGCAGAAATCGCGATTGAAGCAGAACATGTCACCGTTCGCTTCGGCAGCTTTACTGCGGTGAACGATGTGAGTTTTCGAATTCCGCGTGGTGAAATCTTCGGGTTTTTGGGGTCGAACGGTTGCGGCAAAACCACGACAATGAAGGTTTTGACTGGGCTGTTACCAGCCAGCGAGGGGACGGCGAAACTGTTCGGGCGCGAAGTCGATCCCAAGGATATCGATATACGTCGCCGTGTCGGCTACATGACTCAGGCATTCTCGCTCTATTCGGAACTGACCGTTCGTCAAAATCTCGAACTTCATGCCAAGCTTTTCGGTATGGAGCCGGTATTGACCGAACAGCGCATCAAGGAACTGACCGAGCGTCTCGACCTAGCTGGTGTCATGGACGTGTTGCCTGATGCCATGCCGCTGGGCATTCGTCAGCGCCTGTCGCTCGCTGTGGCCTTGATCCATTCGCCCGATATTCTCATTCTTGATGAGCCGACATCTGGTGTGGACCCGGTGGCTCGTGATGCTTTCTGGCAAATCCTCGCCAATCTGTCGCGCAAAGACAATGTGACGATCTTCGTTTCTACTCATTTCATGAATGAAGCCGAACTTTGCGACCGGATTTCGCTGATGCACGCTGGTAAAGTTCTGATCAGCGACACACCGAAGGCGATTACCGAAAGTCGCCACGCCAAGACGTTGGAAGAAGCCTTCGTTGCATATCTTCAGGATGCCATCGGCGAAACAGAACAGTCAGCCCCATTACCTGCAATTCTTCCAGAACAGGCGACGGAGGCAGGGGAAACACATCCAAAGAAGGCTTCAAGCTGGTTGCCCGACCTGCGGCGCATGCTGGCTTATACGCGGCGTGAGGCATTGGAACTGAAACGTGATCCGATCCGTGCAACGCTTGCCATTCTCGGTAGCGTCATCCTGATGTTCGTTATCGGTTACGGAATTAATCTGGATGTCGAAAATCTAAAGTTTGCGGTGCTTGATCGTGACGATACGACGATCAGCCGTGATTACACCCAGCAGATTGCGGGTTCGCGCTATTTCTCTGAGCAACCTGCCTTAACAGATTACGATGATCTTGATCGACGGATGCGTGACGGTGAAATCAGTCTTGCTATTGAAATTCCACCGAATTTCGGCGCAGATGTAATGCGCGGACGCCCCGTGGAAGTAGCTGCGTGGATTGACGGCGCGATGCCGTCTCGTGCTGAGACAGTTAAAGGCTATGTTCAGGGGATGCATGCCAACTGGCTGGCGCAGAAAGCCCGCGAGCTTTATGGTAGCGCTGCCACGGTCGGCAGTTTCAATCTGGAGATACGCTACCGTTATAACCCAGATGTACAAAGCCTCGTGGCAATGGTGCCGGCGGTCATTCCGCTGCTGCTTCTCATGATCCCTGCAATGCTGGCAGTACTGAGTGTCGTTCGGGAAAAGGAATTGGGCTCGATTATCAATTTCTACGTGACGCCCGTGACGAAATTTGAGTTTCTGTTCGGCAAGCAGTTACCCTATATCGGGCTGGCGTTTCTCAATTTCCTGATGCTGACTGCCTTTGCGGTGTTTATTTTCCAGGTGCCGTTCACGGGGAGCTTTCCGACTTATGCGCTGGCGGCGCTGCTCTATGTGACGATTGCGACCGGCATGGGGTTGGTGCTGTCCACTTTCATGAACAGCCAGATCGCAGCGATTTTCGGAACGGCGCTTCTGACACTCATTCCGGCTGTACAATATTCTGGTATTATTGATCCCGTATCGTCGCTGCAAGGTGCAGGAGCGTTCATCGGTAAAATCTATCCGGCGACCTATTTTGTGACCATTTCGCGCGGGGTTTTCTCGAAGGCGTTAGGATTTGCCGATCTAGCAAGTTCGTTTCTACCCCTATTGATAGCGGTGCCGGTACTCATGGTGCTCGCCATCGTTCTTCTCAAGAAACAGGCGAGCTAAGATGCGGATATCCAACATATTCCAGCTTGGCGTGAAGGAACTGCGTGGCCTTGCACGTGACCCGATGCTGATGATCCTCATCGTCTACGCTTTCACGCTTGCGATCTATACAGCCTCTAAGGCGATGCCTGAGACTCTCAACAATGCGGCGATAGCAATCGTAGATGAAGACCAGTCGCCGGTTTCGAGCCGGATAACGACGGCATTCTATCCGCCATATTTCGTGCCTCCGAAGTTGATTTCATCCTATGAGATGGATGCCCGGATGGATGAGGGGCTGGATACATTTGCACTGAACATACCGCCGAATTTCCAGCGTGATCTTCTGGCAGGCCGCTCACCAACAATCCAACTCAATGTCGATGCAACCCGAATGAGCCAAGCCTTTACCGGGGGCGGTTATGTGCAGTCGATTGTGTCGAGCGAGGTAAGCGAATTCCTCAACCGCTATCGCGGTAGCGCACAAACGCCGGTTGAACTCAATCTCAGGGCGAGATTCAATCAGGATTTGAACAAGGGTTGGTTCGGTGCGATCAACAATGTGATTTCATCGGTTACGATGCTGTCGATTATCCTGACGGGCGCGGCGCTCATTCGGGAACGCGAACATGGAACCATCGAACATCTATTGGTGATGCCCGTCACGCCGGTTGAAATCATGGTCAGCAAGATATGGTCGATGGGGTTGGTTGTGCTGGTCGCTTCGGCTTTTGCGTTGGTTTTTGTAGTCCAAGGCCTACTTGCCGTACCGATCTATGGGTCGGTGTTGCTTTTTCTGGTTGGTGCGGCGCTCCAGCTTTTCGCAACCACCAGTCTCGGTATCTTTCTGGCGACATCGGCTGGCTCCATGCCGCAGTTTGGTATGTTGCTGATGCTGGTGCTTTTGCCTTTGCAGGTACTTTCAGGGGGAACGACACCCCGCGAAAGCATGCCTGAAATCATCCAGACCATCATGCTGGCAGCGCCGAATACGCATTTCGTCATATTAGCGCAATCGATCCTGTTTCGCGGAGCAGGGCTAGGTGTCGTCTGGCCGCAATTTCTGGCACTGATCATTATCGGCTCGGTATTGTTTTATTTTGCGCTCCAGCGTTTTCGTGCATTCCTGCGATAGGAAAATTCTTTGAAAACAGATGGCTGAATCCATTCCTTGCGAATGTGATTCAGTTTTCTGCGCCGGAGGGCGCTTTAGCGGAGTTGCGAATCCTTAACCATATTGCTATCGCAATTCTCAGGAAACGGTTCCGCCGTTCAGGCGGATGAAAAGGGAACACGGTGAAGCTTATTTGGCTGATGCCGCGACTGCCCCCGCAACTGTAACCGGAGAGCTGTCCTCCACAGCCGCGCAAGCGGTGAAAGCCACTGAGAGCAATTGATGCACTCGGGAAGGCGGAGGGAAAGCGACGACCCGGAAGTCAGGAGACCTGCCGTATCCGGTCACCCATGCATGGATACGGGGTGTGTCCAGGCGCGGCTGTCCGTGGCGGTGACATTGTTGAAATGTTGCCGTCGGGAAGAAGGGCCTTTAATGCCACCATCACTTCAACCTGCGGTGCGAGAAAAAGCCGGTATCGGTCTCCGGTTCGGCGGGTTGAGGGAAAATGTGCCTTTTAAAATCATCGGTTCTACTCGTATCGGCCAGCGTTCTTGCGCTGCCGTCCACGACGCTTGCTCAAAATCTGCCAGATGGCGACGGCAGCGTCGTCCTCGATACAATTGTGGTCACGCCATTGCGCCGCGCATCTTCGCTGCAGCGCTCGACCTCGTCTGTGACTGTTATCGATTCAGCAGATATCGAACGGTCGGCTGCTCCTGATCTGCAGTCGCTGCTGAAGTCCTATAGCGGTATCTCCATAAAGACGAATGGCGGGCAGGGTTCTTCCGCCGGAGTTTTTATTCGCGGAATGTCTTCTGATCAAACAGTTGTTCTGGTCAATGGCGTGCGCACCGCGTCGGCAACGAGTGGCTCGACCGCGCTTTCCAATATTCCTCTAACCTCTATCGAGCGCATCGAAATCGCCAAGGGGGCTCATTCTGCGCAATATGGCGCTGATGCCATGGGTGGGGCGGTCAACATCATCACGAAGCAGGGTGGAGCCTGTGGTGAACGCCCTTGGTGCGGCAGTCTTTCTACCGGTGTCAGCCACCCATGGGGTGGGTATGCGTCCGGGTCCATTCAGGGGCGGAGTAATGATGGTATCGACTATGCTTTCGGTGCAGCCATAACCGGCACGCAAGGATATGACTTCACCACATCGGATGCCTATGGCCATGAGCCGGATCGCGACGGATTTCTGCAAGGCTCTTTCAATTTTTCCCTGTCGAAGGATTTCGATAGGGGTAAAATTTATACGGATGGTCTCCTTAGCCGAGGGCGCAATCAATATGATGCCAAGGCACCGTCACCGGATGAGGCCGATAGTACCGCATTTACGGGCAAGATCGGAACGCGCATCGATCATACGGCGGACTGGTCATCCACGCTGGAATTCAGCACCGGTATCGACAACAGCCGCAACTTCCGGAAAGGCGTGAGCGGTTCGGACCGGTTTGAAACCAAGCGTTATGGGGTCTTTGCGTCGACGGAGAGGAGTTTTGATACCGGCAACGTCAATCATACCGTGACTGGTGGTGTGGAAGCCTATCGTGAGGAGATCAACACCACCGTTGCTTACGATGAAACCAGTCGTGATCTGGCTGCAGTATTTGGTCAGTATTCGCTGGAATATGAGGCGTTGCGCGTTGATGGTGGCGTTCGTTACGACCATAACAGTCAATTTGGCGACGTTGCCACTTATAACCTTGGCGCGAGCTATGAAATTTTGCCCGATCTGGTGCTGAGGTCTTCCTATGCGACAGGTTTCCGCGCGCCGACGTTTAATGATCTTTATTATCCGATGTCGGGAAACCCTGATCTGAAACCCGAAAAATCGGGTTCATATGAACTCGGTTTGAATTGGCGGATCGGTGCTGGCACTACTCTGGATATGGCTTTCTACGACACCCGGTTAAAGCAGGGCATCAGTTGGCGAGAGGATGAGCAAACACATTTCTGGTTGCCCATAAACGTTGATCGGGCTCACATAACCGGGTTTGAAGCGACGCTCGATCATCGCTTCAACGATCAGTGGGGTGTCAAAGGCATAGTGGACTTCAAACGGCCAATCGATGAAGACACCGGAAACGACCTTCCCTATCGCGAACGTTTCAAGGGGGCGGCAGAGGTCAATTTCACGCCGATTGAAAAGCTCGATCTGACTGCAAGGCTGATTTATAGCGGTTCGCGTTATGCAGATGCTGCAAATAGCAAGAAACTCGGAGATTATGTGACGGCTGATTTCGTGGTGCTCTATTCCATCGACATGCAGTCGCAGTTGAAGTTCTCGGTCGAGAATATTTTTGACAAGGACTATCAGACCACCTCTGGCTATATTGCACCGGGACGCACGATCAATCTCGGATTGACCCGGAATTTCTGAGGCTGAACAGAGAATGAAAAGGACAGCCGCAAAATGGATCACCAGCTTCTGCCTCGCGGCGGGGCTGGCCTTATTCGTTCGAAATTCGGCAGACGCGGGGGACATTCCCCATCACGTCGTTTCCATCAACGTATGCACCGATCAGCTGGCATTGCTGCTGGCCAATAAGGGCCAGTTGCAGTCGGTTTCGTACTTGTCGCAGGACCCGGAATTGTCCGTCATGGCAGCAAAAGCCCGGGAGTTTCCGGTCAACCATGCGCAGGCAGAAGAAGTCTTTCTGATGAAACCTGATCTTGTGCTGGCGGGCACATTCTCGTCGAGGGCAACGGTTGGGCTATTGCGCAGGCTCGGTGTTCGTGTGGAAGAGTTCGCGCCAGCACACTCGTTCGGCGATATAGAAGACCATCTGCATCGTATGGGTGAGTTACTCGGAAGACAGGCGGAAGCCAGTCGGGAAATCGATAGAATGAAAACTGCTTTGGCGGCAATCCAGCTTCCGGTTCGCCGCAAGACGGTCGCGCTTTATTATGCCAACAGTTACACGTCAGGTCGGGGAACACTGGTGGATGAGGCTGTGCGTCTTGCCGGACTTGATAATCTGGCCGACAAGGCGGGGGTCAGCGGTTCAGCTCTGCTGCCGCTGGAAAAGCTGGTGCTCGAGAAGCCGGATATTCTGGTGCGTAGTTCAAGAGATCGTGCGCCTGCGCTGGCTTTCGAGAATTTCGAACATCCGGCGTTGCGGGCGCTTGAAAAGCAGGCGAGAGCGGTGACGATAGCGGATAATCTGACGGTTTGCGGTGGTCCATTCAGCGTTGAAGCCGTAGCGGAACTTGCGGAGGCGGCGCGTGACTGAACGTAGCCGCTTCTATCTTCTGCTCGTCGGGCTGGCCATGCTTGTGGTTTTGCTCTTCATCGTCTCGCTGCTGACCGGGCCGGCTGCGATCAGTATCCCTGACAGCCTCAAGGCGCTTTTCGGTGATGATAGCGAAATGATCGTGCTGGTCATGCGCGAAATTCGCCTGCCTCGCGCACTGCTCGCGCTCCTTATCGGGGCCTCGCTTGGATTGTCCGGCGCTGCCTTGCAAGGATATCTGCGCAACCCGCTCGCGGAACCCGGCCTTCTTGGCGTGAGCGCATCCGCGTCATTCGGCGCTGTTATTGCTATTTATAGCGGCCTGTCGCTTCTGTTTCCGCTGGCTTTGCCGCTCCTCGCGCTGGTAGGTGCCTTTGTGTCGGTGTTTCTCGTCAAGCTTCTGGCGGGGCGCAATGCCGGTACGCTTGCGGTCATATTGGCCGGTGTCGCGGTAACCAGTCTTGCTGGTGCATTGACGGCGCTGGCGCTCAACCTGTCGCCCAACCCGTTTGCCGCAATGGAAATCGTCTTCTGGATGCTCGGTTCGCTGGCCGACAGATCGATGACGCATGTGGCTCTCGCCGCACCATTTATCCTTATTGGCTGGGCGATGCTCCTGGCACTCGGGCGATCACTCGACAGTCTGACACTGGGGGCCGATGCTGCGGCAACGATGGGCGTCAATCTGGCTCGTGTGCAGCTTTTTGCCGTGCTGGGTACAGCTGCCTGCGTGGGTGCTTCCACCGCTGTTGCCGGTGCCATCGGTTTCGTAGGGCTGGTCGTTCCTCATCTTCTGCGTCCGCTTGTCGGTGCGCGTCCATCGCGATTGCTGGTTGCAAGCGGTTTTGGCGGGGCCGCCCTGTTGTTGGCGGCTGACGTATTGGTGCGTGTCGTCATGCCGGGTCGTGAACTGAAACTGGGCGTTCTGACGGCAATCATTGGCGCACCATTCTTTCTGTGGCTTGTATTCAAATATCGGAGGCAGCTCGTATGACTTCGCTTTCGGTAAAAAATCTTTCCGTTTCGCTCGGCGGGAAGGCAGCACTCAGCGACGCAAGTTTCAATATTCATGGCGGTGAATTCATCGGACTGATCGGACCCAATGGTGCCGGGAAGACGACATTGTTACGCGCCATTCTTGGACTTGTCGTATCCAGAGGGGAAATTTCCCTCGACGGGGATGATTTGCGGCAGACGAGTGCTTCGACGAAAGCGCAGAATCTTGCATATCTGCCGCAGGATCGCGATGTTGCGTGGCCGGTATCGGTCGAAATGCTTGTTTCGCTGGGCCGCTCCGCGCTGAAGCCGGTATTTGCGAGCCTGAGTGCGCAGGATAGAATGCTCATCGAGACTGCAATGCAGCGCATGGAGGTTACGCGATTTCGGGAAAGGTCGGCGATCGAGCTTTCCGGTGGAGAGCGGGCGCGCGTGCTGATCGCACGCGTTCTGGCGCAGGATACGCCTGTAATACTCGCCGATGAGCCGGTGGCCGGGCTCGACCCTTCTCATCAGCTTGGGCTGATGGAAAGCTTCGCTGAACTTGCAAAAGAGGGCAGGACTGTCGTCGCCTCATTGCATGAGTTGAGCCTTGCGGCACAGCATTGCACGCGCCTTATTCTGCTCGACAAGGGACATATCGTTGCGGATGGGGAACCAACGAAAGTTCTCACGCCACAGCTATTGCATGATGTCTACGGTATTCGTGCGAAAATCATGACGGTGGATGGCGAGTTCATCGTCCATCCGACCTCCCGTGTAGGCTAGACATTTTTCCACTGACGCTCGCGGGAGGAGGCGTAGATGATTTCTACTGTCTTCTGGACTTCATATCCTTCGCGAAAATCGGCGTGATTGTTCTTCTGTCCCATTGTGGCAAGCAGGAAGTCGCGCACTTCGATTGTCTTGAGATCATTGAAGCCAATCTGATGGCCGCCAGCTACGCAAAATGCGCCATAGGGTTCGTGTTCAGGTCCGGCGAAAATCTTGCGGAAGCCCTGTTGTCCCTTTTTGTCGGAAAAGAGAAACAGGTCGAGTTCGTTGAAGCGTTCCTGCGAAAAGAACAGGGAGCCTTTCGATCCGGAAATCTCGAAACCGTGCTGCATCTTGCGACCGCTGGTGATCCAGCTTGCTTCGAGTGTACCGGTCGCCCCGTTTTCAAAACGTACGAAAGCGCGGCAAACATCGTCCACTTCCACAGGTTTCATCTGCGAAAGGTTCAAACTATCTGGGCGCTCATTGATGATTGTGACGGCGTCTCCCATTACCGCCGTTATCGGTCCAACAAGATGGCGGGCTGTAGCGATGATATGGCTGCCTATATCGGCTAATGCTCCTCCACCACCTGCCGGATCAAGACGCCAGGTCCATGGAATGTGAGCGTCCGCCATGAAGTCTTCCGCATGAATACCGCGAAAATTGCGAATTTCGCCCAGTTCACCGCTGTCGATGATTTCCTTGGCCAGTTTTATCATCGGATTTTTCAGATAGTTGAACCCAACGGCTGTCTGGACACCTTTCCGTTCTGCGGCGAGCGCCATTTCGAGGCACTCGGCAGCGGTGGGTGCAAGCGGCTTTTCGCAATAGACATGTTTGCCCGCTTCAATGGCGGCGAGCGCCATTTCCCTGTGAAACCGGTTTGGCGTTGTGATGTCGAGGAGATTGATATCCGGGGTTGAGATCAGTGTGCGCCAGTCGCCGGTGGCATGTGCAAATCCCAACTGTTTTGCGGCTCTTGCCGCTGTTTCCGCATTCACGTCGGCCAATGTATGAAGCTGGACGTTGATCGGTAAGTCGAAGATGCGGTTGACATTTGCAAGAGCAAGGGCGTGCGTCTTGCCCATGAAGCCGGATCCGATCAAGCCTGCCACAACAACCCCAGCTTTATCAGCCATTGTCCATTCCTCCAGAAACGATGGTCGAAGCGTTTGGCGCCGCGCGACTCCTTTGGGAAATAAGCATATCGTCGGCAGCTTATGCGATTGACATGAGCTACCAGAAATGGAATTATAATTCCACGATAATTTGTTATGAATGTTTCATTCTATTGAATAGATCCACGATCTGCATGTGGTAACGGGGAAACGCTTGGAGGAGCGCCGGGATGCTGCAGTGGGAAGTAAGGCGTTAATGCAAACCGGCGGGGAGCGCCGGACAAGGGAGGAGTGAACATGCAATCTCTATTGAAGTCGGCCGTAGCCGGTGTGGCCTTATTGGCTGCGTCTTTCGCAGCTCACGCGGCCGATATTAATATCGTCGTCGTTAGCCATGGTCAGGCTTCGGACCCGTTCTGGTCGGTGGTGAAGAACGGCGTTGCCGAAGCGGCAAAGGATACGGGTGTGAAGGTCGATTATCGTGCGCCGGAAACCTTTGACATGGTGCAGATGGCCCAGCTTATCGACGCTGCGATCAATCAGAAGCCGCAGGGCATTGTGGTTTCCATCCCAGATGCGGATGCGCTTGGGCCGTCGATTCAGCGTGCTGTAGCAGCCGGTATTCCAGTGATTTCCATGAACTCCGGTTCCGATGCCTCGAAGAAGCTCGGAGCTCTGCTGCATGTTGGTCAGGACGAGTTCGATGCTGGTAAGGTCGCGGGTGAAGCGCTGAAGAATGCTGGTGGCAAGAAAGGTATTTGCGTCAATCAGGAAGTCGGCAATGTCTCGCTTGATCAACGCTGTGCAGGCTTCAAGGAAGGCTTCGGTGATGTAACGGTTCTGCCGACATCGACCGATCCTGCTGAGAACGAAGCCAAGGTTCGTGCTGCCTTGGCATCTGATGCTAGCGTCGACACGATCCTGGCGCTCAATGCAACACTCGCGGGTGAACCTGCTGTGAAAGCCGCTTCCGAAAGCGGTCGCAGTGGAATCCATGTTGCGACGTTCGATATGTCGGCTGGCTTCCTGGAGGCCGTTGAAAAGGGACAGGCAGACTTCGCCATCGACCAGCAGCAGTTCTTGCAAGGTTATCTGCCGGTATCGTTCCTCGCACTTAACGCGAAATACGGTCTGATGCCGGGTGGTAATGTTCCATCGGGCCCGAACCTTATCACCAAGGATAAGGCCAAGCAGGTCGTGGAACTTTCGGCCAAGGGCATCCGGTAAGCATCATTTAGACTATCTGATATCGAACCCGCCCATGAAAATGGGCGGGAACGGGTCTCTGTACCCAGAATACAGCAGGAGAAGATCATGAGTGAGCCACTTCCCCATGAAAAGGCCAGCACGACGGCGCTATCGAAAGATGAGCGACTTCAGTCGGCGAGCCCACTGCAACGGCTCCTGAGCAGGCCCGAATTAGGAGCAGTTTCTGGCCTGATCCTTATTACGATCTTTTTCGTCTCAGTTGCCAATCCGGCGATGTTTACTGCGGCCGGCATCATGAACTTCATGGCTCCCGCTTCGCAGCTCGGCATTCTGGCGGTTGCTGCGGCACTTCTCATGATCGGCGGTGAGTTCGATCTGTCCATCGGGTCGATGGTGGCTTTTGCTGGATTGATCTTTGCCGCTGCCCTGGTCGTTTGGCAGGTGCCGCTTGGCGTCGCAATTATCGTCACTTTGCTGTTTGCCGCATTTGTGGGTGTGGTGAATGCCCAGATTGTAATCCGGACCGGCTTGCCATCCTTTATCGTAACGCTCGCTTTCCTGTTCATTCTGCGCGGTCTGTCGCTTGTCGGGCTAAAATGGGCAACAGGCGGCGCTACGCAGTTGCGAGGTGTCAAGGAAGCCGTTGCAGGCAGTTATCTTGCCGGGCTTTTTTCCGGTGATGCGTTTCAGGGATTTTTCGCCTGGATGGTTGAGAACGACCTGATTGACAAATTCCCCAATGGTGAGCCTTCGGTGAAAGGCGTGCCGGTCGAAGTTTTGTGGTTCATCGCCATCGCGCTTATTGCAACCTATGTGCTGGTGCGCACGCGCTTCGGCAACTGGATTTTCGCCGCAGGTGGCGACGCTCTGGCTGCTCGCAATTCCGGTGTCCCCGTGCGTCGCGTCAAAACGACGTTGTTCATGTGCACAGCCATGGCTGCGGCATTAGTAGCTATCCTTACCGTTCTTGATGCCGGCTCAACCGATGCGCGCCGTGGCTTCCAGAAGGAATTCGAGGCGATTATCGCTGCGGTCATTGGCGGCTGTCTGCTGACCGGCGGCTATGGTTCTGCAATTGGCGCATTCTTCGGCGCAATCATCTTCGGCATGGTGTTGATTGGGCTGACCTATACCCAGATCGACCAGGATTGGTATCTGGTCTTCCTGGGCGGGATGCTTCTGATCGCGGTGCTCTTCAACAATTTCATTCGCAAGCGCGCGACCGGCGAGCGCTGAGAGGGAGATTTGCCATGACGACACCCATCATCGAAGTCCGCAATCTCGTTAAACATTTCGGCCCGGTCATTGCATTGAACGGCGTCTCGTTGAGCGTCGAACCGGGGCAGGTCCATTGTCTGCTTGGCGATAATGGTGCCGGTAAATCGACCTTGATCAAGACGCTTTCCGGGGTTCACAAGCCGACGAGCGGTGACTTTCTGGTCGAAGGAAAGCCGGTCACCTTCAAAAGCCCACGCGATGCGCTCGATCATGGCATTGCTACGGTCTATCAGGATCTTGCGATGATCCCGCTGATGTCGGTCATGCGCAATTTCTTTCTTGGACGCGAGCCGACAAAAGGTGTTGGACCGTTCCGCTGGTTCGACACGCAGCAGGCCGAAGAAGTAACGCGCGAAGAGATGCGAAAGATCGGGATCGATGTCCGTGATCCGCAGCAGGCGGTCGGAACGCTTTCCGGTGGTGAACGCCAATGCGTTGCGATTGCCCGTGCCGTCTATTTTGGCGCAAAAGTGCTGATCCTCGACGAACCGACTTCTGCGCTGGGTGTGCGGCAGACGGCCATGGTTCTCAAATACATCAATCTGGTGCGCTCTCGCGGGCTGGGGGTGATCTTCATCACGCACAATGTTCGTCATGCTCATGCGGTCGGTGACAAGTTTACAGTTCTCAATCGCGGTGTGACGCTTGGAACGCGTACGAAGAACGATGTGGACATGGACGAATTACAAAGCCTCATGGCGGGCGGACAGGAACTCGCCGATCTGACTGCCGAACTGGGCGGCAGGGTTTGACTAGAAGCGGTTCCGGTTGAAACTGAATCGTGGAACCGCTCTATCTTTTTGTTTTCACGCATTATCCGACGCAAAACCGCTTCGCACTTTTGCTGGAAATGCTCTTGAATTTCGGAGCGCAGAATGGACGGACAATTCAACGGAAAAGTTGCTGTTATTACGGGAAGCACGCAGGGGCTTGGAGCAGCAACAGCGAAACTATTTGCAGAAAGGGGCGCTGAAGGCCTCGTGATATGCGGGCGTTCGGCTGAAAAGGGGCGGGCGCAAGTCGATCAGTTGGCAAATCTCGGAGCCAAAGCCGTCTTCGTGCAGGCTGATCTTGAGAAGGTGGAAGACTGCCGTAAAATCGTTTTGGAAGCCGACCGTGTTTTTGGAAGGCTTGATGTTCTTGTAAACGCTGCCGGTTTAACGGATCGGGGCACCATTCTGAACACCAGTCCGGAATTGTTCGACCGTTTATTTGCTGTGAATACGCGAGCGCCATTCTTCCTCATTCAAGAGGCAATAAAACTGTTCCGACGCGATAAGGTCGAAGGGACAATCGTCAACATTTCTTCGATGTCGTCGATGGGCGGTCAGCCCTTCATTGCAGCTTATTGTGCTTCCAAGGGGGCGCTGGACACACTGACCCGGAATGTTGCCTATTCGGTTCTGCGCAATCGGATCCGCATCAATAGCCTGAATATTGGCTGGATGGCATCGGATGGTGAGGATCGCATCCAGCGTGAGTTTCATAATGCGCCGGAGAACTGGCTGGATGAAGCGGCGAAGAGTCAGCCTTTCGGCAGGCTGATTGATCCAACCGAAGTTGCCCGTGCGATAGCCTTTCTGGCCTCGAAAGAATCCGGCTTGATGACGGGTGCCATCGTGAATTTCGATCAATCCATTTGGGGAGCCTACGGTTCATCTCCGCATCCTGATCAGCCGCTTTGAGTGGCTGACAGTATCTCTATGTTTGATTGAAAAGGATAGTAGCCGGTTCAATAGCTGAAATGGCTCCGTAGATATTTCATCGAGAATGTGAATGCTTTGCCCGTTGCTTTGCTCGAGTATTGCTTGAGCAAACTGTAAAATATTGTGAGAAACTTTTGCGATCCTGCTTGCGCTTGCAATTTCAGGTAGTTAGAGCATCTGTCTGCCTGACCGATTCAGGCTGTGTGTTTTAAGCAGTTGTTTCAGCCGTATTTACGCGATGTCGAAGCCTCCCTTTCGTCTGCGAATTCGTCCTAGGCAATGGCTTGCACAGACACCGTTTTAATTTGCGCTGAAAGGACCAGCATCGTGGAGCAGGCAAAGAACGGAACCCGTAAGGGTGGGCGCAAGGCGCTGTGGGCTGCAGTTGCGGTAATCGCCATCGCTGCCGCCGGTTTGACAGGATACAAGATCACACTTGAGAAGACCATTACATCGCAGCTTGAAAAGCGTGGCGGCAAGGCCTCTTCGGTTGAGGCAGATTTTCTCGGGCGTATTCACCTGCGCGACGTGACGTTGCCGCTGAAGGATGGCTCCAACGTTCGTATCGCTTCGGTTGATGGTCGTCCGAAGTTTCTGTTTCTCACCGGCATGCTGAATGCGTCGGGCATTGATACGGAGATCGGAAACTACAAGATTTCAATTCCAAGCGTGGCAATCGAGGACGCTAATTTCGATACCGCCATGCTGAAAGATACTTTCGGCAATAGCGGTCTGACGCTGCCGGAGCGCGTTGGTCGGTTTTCGGCAAAGCGCCTGACTGCGCAGGAAATCAAGGTTATCCAGACCGTCGCGAATAACGAACAGAACATCGTCTACAAGGACGTTGCACTGGAAGATATTAACCTTGGTAAGGTTGCTCGTTATACGGCGGGCGGCACGGCTTTCGACTTCACGATCCAAGTGCCGGGTGAAGACGGTGAAAAAGCCGCGGACAAGATGACTGGCACCATGGGTGCCGCAGCGGGCAAGGACGTTGATGGTGTCTTCCTCGCCCGTCTCTATACCGAAAAGGCAGGCCCGGACGACAAGGAAGCAAAGCCCGTCTATGGTCCTTTCTCGGCGAAGAATATCGTCATGAAGACGAAGGATGCGAGCTTCAGCTATGATGAAATTCGCAGCAATGGCTTCACGGCTCGTATGCCAGCCGTGCCGTTCACCGAAACCTTGGAGAAGCTACAGTCTCTCGAAAATGCAGACGAACTTTCACCGGAGGAAACACGCGAGCTTATTCTTCAGGTGAGCTCACTGTTCGACACCATCGGCAAGGGCGATGTTGAAATGCTCGGCATGAAGATCGAGCCAACTGATGCATCGAAGGGCAAGGGCGGTATCGAACGCGTCGCAGTTGCTTTCGACAATCAGAAAATGGATGCGACCATTAAGGGCTTGGCCTTCTCCGAAGGTCAGGACTACATGAAGATGGAGGAAGCTTCCTTGAAGGGCTTCTCCTGGGCGACTTCAGTTGAAGCTCTGAAAAAGTTTGCGGCGTTGAATGAAGAAGAAGTTGAAAACTTCCCTTTCACGACCATGCTTCCGGAATTCGGCACACTTAAGGTAGTGGGGATCGACGCCGATCTGCCATATGAAAAGTCTGAAGATGTGGATGCAAGCGAGGAAGACGCGGACGATGGAGATCAGGCTGTAACCGAAGAGCCGTCGGTTCCTTCGCTGCCTGAACGCATTCAGTTCGCCATGAAGAGCTACGAAGTGGCTCTCAACAAGCCTTACAACGGTATTCCGACCGATGTGCGCATCGCTTATGAAGATATGTCGCTCAAAGTGCCGACACAGGCTGATGACGAGTTTTACCAGCAGCTTCGGGCACTTGGCTATGATAGTCTCACCATGTCGTCAAACTTTGAGGCAAGCTGGGATGAAGCAAACCAGAATCTGATCATCAAGGACATCTCGATCAGCGGCAAGGATATGGGTACCGTATCCATGTCCGGTTTGATGGGCGGTCTAACCAAGGAATTCTTCTCTGGCGACAAGGTGATGATGCAGGTTGCTCTGCTTGGGCTCAAGGCCAAGCAGGTAAACCTGAAAATTGAGGAAAAGGGCATCATCTCCAAGGCTATCAAGACTTATGCCAAAGAAAAAGATATGTCGGAAGATGAAGTGCGTAGCGCGATGTCTCTGATGGCTGCCGCCTCTCTGCAAGAGCTGGCAGCGGACCAGCCACAGTTGCAGGATGCTGCGACGGCGTTTTCTACCTTCCTCGCAAAGCCGAATATTTTCGAGCTCACCGTCAAAGCGAAAGCTGAGAAGGGAATTGGCGCTCTCGAAATGGTAGCTGCATCGCAGGATCCGATCTTGCTGCTCGACAAAGTCGATATCGAAGCCAAGGCGGAATAATCGACTATTCCATTGATCTAAGCGAAACGCCGGCCCTTGGCCGGCGTTTTCTGTAATCAGAGCTTCACCAAAACATTACACAAGGGTCATGCCCTTGATATATAAGGGTTCTAGTAAGCCTCGGAAATAACGAGGCCAACATGACCAGAAAAAATGTCCTGCTTATCGTCGTTGATCAATGGCGAGCAGATTTTATCCCTCACCTGATGCGGGCAGAGGGGCGCGAACCCTTCCTCAAAACTCCCAATCTTGATCGCCTTTGCCGGGAAAGCTTGACCTTCCGTAATCACGTCACGACCTGCGTGCCGTGTGGCCCGGCAAGAGCAAGCCTGCTTACGGGGCTCTACCTGATGAACCATCGGGCAGTGCAGAACACGGTTCCGCTTGATCAGCGCCATTTGAATCTCGGCAAAGCTCTCCGCGCCATCGGCTACGATCCCGCGCTCATCGGTTACACAACGACGACACCTGATCCGCGTTCGACGTCCCACAGAGATCCGCGTTTTACGGTTCTGGGCGATATCATGGACGGGTTTCGCTCTGTGGGCGCATTCGAACCCAATATGGACGGCTATTTCGGCTGGGTGGCTCAGAACGGCTTTGAACTGCCGGAGAATCGCGAAGATATCTGGCTGCCGGAAGGCGAGCATTCCGTTCCGGGCGCTACCGACAAGCCGTCGCGTATCCCGAGGGAGTTTTCGGATTCTACATTCTTCACCGAACGCGCGCTGACTTATCTTAAGGGAAGGGACGGCAAGCCTTTCTTCCTACATCTCGGCTATTATCGCCCGCATCCGCCGTTTGTCGCCTCTGCGCCTTATCATGCGATGTACAAGGCCGAAGATATGCCTGCGCCCGTTCGCGCGGATAGTCCGGATGCCGAAGCGGCACAGCATCCCCTTATGAAGCATTATATCGATCACATCAGGCGCGGTTCGTTCTTTCATGGGGCGGAAGGGTCGGGCGCAACGCTTGACGAAGGTGAGATTCGCCAAATGCGCGCCACCTATTGTGGCCTGATTACGGAAATCGACGATTGTCTGGGGCGGGTCTTCGCTTACCTTGATGAAACGGGTCAGTGGGACGATACTCTTGTCATCTTCACCAGCGATCACGGTGAGCAGCTCGGCGATCATCATCTGCTTGGCAAGATCGGCTACAATTACGAGAGCTTCCGCATTCCTTTGGTCATAAAGGATGCAGGACAGAACCGGTACGCTGGCCAGATCGAAGAAGGCTTTTCCGAAAGCATCGATGTCATGCCGACCATCCTCGAATGGTTGGGCGGGGAAACGCCATGTGCTTGCGACGGACGTTCGCTACTGCCGTTTCTGGGCGAGGGAAAGCCCGCCGACTGGCGTACAGAACTGCATTACGAGTTCGACTTCCGCGACGTCTTCTACGATCAACCGCAGAATTCGGTGCAGCTTTCGCAAGATGATTGCAGCCTTTGCGTAATTGAGGACGAAAACTACAAGTACGTACATTTTGCGGCCCTGCCGCCGCTGTTCTTCGATTTGAAGGCAGACCCGCACGAATTCAACAATCTGGCTGAAGACCCCGCTTATGCGGTTCTCGTTCGCGACTACGCCCAGAAGGCCCTGTCGTGGCGGCTGTCTCATGCCGACCGGACACTCACCCATTACAGATCCGGCCCGCAAGGGCTGACAACGCGCAACCATTGATCTCAGGAGCAACCAAATGATCAATCTGACCCGACGCGGGATGCTCGGCCTTTCAGCCGGTGCTGCCGGTTCGCTCATCCTGCCGCGCTTTGCAATCGCACAGGCTGACAATCGTCCATCAATCACCATTGCCGTGCAGAAGGTGGCAAATAGCAATACGCTCGACGTCCTTCGTGAACAGTCGAATGTGGGTGAACGTGTTTTCTTCTCCAGCCTCTGGGAAGCGCTGATCGACCGTGACTGGCTGGGTAGTCTTTCAGCGGTGCCAGGTCTTGCGACCGAATGGACCCGCATTGACGACAAGACCGTTGAACTGAAGCTCCGGCAAGGTGTGAAGTTTCACAATGGCGACGAGATGACCGCCGAAGACATTGCCTTCACTTTTGGCAAAGAACGTATGTTCGGTGACACTCAACCAGCCGAAGGCAAGACCATTTACGTCTCGGAGAAAAACCCGCTCGGTCGTGAAAGCAAGGAACTGCCGCTTGAAGTGCCAGCAACGGCACGCCGCTCGTGGCCGGCGCTTCTCGGTGTCGAAGTAGTCGACAAATATACAGTGCGCTTCAAGAACGGTACGCCCGACGTGACCATGGAAGGCCGCATCTCCCGTTACGGTAGCCAGATCATGAGCCGTCGTGGCTGGGAAGAGTCGCCGAGCTATCTCGACTGGGCGCGCAAGCCGGTTACCACCGGGCCTTACAAGGTTGTAGAGTTCAAGCCGGACAATATGCTGGTACTCGAAGCTCATGACGAATATTGGGGCGGACGCCCGCCGCTGAAGCAGATCCGCTTCATCGAAGTGCCGGAAGTTGCGTCCCGCATCAATGGTCTGCTCTCTGGCGAATACCAGTTTGCTTGCGATATTCCACCAGATCAGATCGAAGGCATCGAAAAGAATGATGCTTTCGAAGTTCAAGGTGGCACGATCCTCAACCATCGTCTGACCGTATTCGACAAGTTCCATCCGCAACTGGAAAATCCGTTGGTGCGTCGCGCATTTACCCATGCGATCGATCGCCAGGCGATCGTGGATTCGCTGTGGGCCGGTCGTACGGTCGTTCCGGCCGGTCTCCAGTGGGACTATTATGGTGATATGTTCGTTCAGGGGTGGAATGTTCCAGAATATAACCCTGACCTCGCCAAGCAGCTTCTGAAAGAGGCCGGTTACAAGGGGGATGCAATCCCTTACCGCCTACTCAACAATTACTATACCAACCAGACCCCGACTGCGCAGATCCTTGTGGAGATGTGGAATCAGGTGGGCCTGAACGTCGAAATACAGATGCAGGAAAACTGGCAACAGGTTCTGGAGAAGAGCCCAGGACGTGCTGTGCGCGATTGGTCCAATTCCGCGCCATTCAACGATCCGGTTTCTTCCATCGTCAGCCAGCATGGTCCGAATGGCCAGCAGCAGCAGGTCGGCGAGTGGACGAATGAGGAAGCAAACAAGCTTTCCGTCATTCTGGAAACCAGCACCGACCATGCCAAACGCAAGGAAGCGTTCAAGCGGATGCTGGAAATCTGTGAACGGGAAGACCCCGCTTACACAGTCCTTCACCAGAATGCGACGTTCACTGCCAAGCCGAAATCATTGAAGTGGAAGGCGGCCCCTGCTTTCGCAATGGATTTCCGCAAAAACAACTGGGCTTGATCCATTTGTAGAGGCGGGCCCGGTTCGGCCGGGCTCGCTTTTCCTTTGGGGTTTCAAGCCCCGCGACTGTGAATGAACCAGAAGGATTGCATGATGCCGCTGGTCGAAATTTCCAATCTCAAAGTAGCCTTTGATGGCGTGCCGGTTCTGCATGGTATCGACCTCTCGATTGAGCGGGGCGAAGCCGTCGGATTAGTCGGGGAGTCTGGCTGCGGCAAGTCTGTGACCTGGCTGGCGGCGCTCGGCCTCCTGCCGAAGAAGGCGTCGATCTCCGGTAGTGTTCTCCTAGAAGGAACAGAATTGCTGACCGCATCGCGCAGCACGCTCGAAGGTGTTCGGGGTGGTCGTATTGCGATGATCTTTCAGGACCCGTCGAGTTCGTTGAATCCGGTTATCCGGGTTGGGCGACAGATTGAGGAAGCCGTGCGGCTTCATCGTAACCTGAAAGGATCAGCCGCTCGGGCGGAAGCTTTGCGATTGATGGAACTGGTGGGGATACCGGATGCAGGCCGACGCATCGATAATTATCCGCACGAATTTTCCGGTGGTCAAAACCAGCGCTTGATGATTGCCATGGCGCTGGCAGGTAATCCCGATATCCTGATTGCAGATGAGCCTACGACAGCACTTGATGCTACGATTCAGGCTCAAATTCTTGATCTATTGGCTGTATTGCGTGCGGAAACCGGCATGGCTGTGGTCTTTATCAGTCATGATCTTGGGGCTGTATCGCAAATTTGCGAACGGGTCTCCGTCATGTATGCCGGGCGTATCGTCGAACAGGCGTGGACCGAAGCGCTTTTTACTGCTCCGCGTCATCCTTACACGCACGGCCTGTTCGATTCCATTCCCAGCCTTGAGGGCGGGCGCAGCCGGCTCATACCCATCGAGGGCACAGTTCCTGAGCCCGGCAAACTTCCGCAAGGTTGCGCATTCTCGCCACGCTGCTTGAGCGCGAGTGACCTCTGCGCACGAAGCCTGCCGAGACTCGGTGTTCCGCAGGACGATGCCGGTGAGGGGCGTATGGTCGCCTGTTTTCATCCCTATCCGGCCGCATCGCATTTGCTGCCGTCCATCGGTGGCCATATTTCAACGCCGGCGAGCACAAGGGCAATAGCACAATGACAGCCGCTCTCATCGAAGCTCGCGATCTTGTTAAAACATACACGTCGCGCAAAGGCCCTTTTGCAAAACCGGTCGCAGTGCGCGCCGTCGACGGGCTTTCCATATCGGTCGCTCCGGCAACAACTCTGGGCATCGTTGGCGAGTCCGGTTCGGGTAAATCCACGACGGGTCGGTTGCTTCTAGGTCTCGAAGAACCCAGTGAGGGAGAAGTCACGTTCGAAGGTTCAGCCCTGCCTCGCCAGAAGACTGCTGGCTGGCGCGCTTTACGGGCGCGTATGCAACTCGTCTATCAGGACCCTCTGGCAGCTTTGGACCGACGCCTACCGATTGGTCGTCAGATTGCCGAGCCGCTGGAAATCCATGGCATTGGAACACCTGCTGAGCAGAAAGCGCGTGTTGCGGAGCTGATGCGAGCGGTCGGTCTCCGTCCCGATCAGGCTTCTCGCTATCCGCACGAGCTTTCGGGCGGGCAGCGCCAGCGTGTCGTCATTGCACGCGCCATCGCATGTAAACCGCAACTCATCGTTTGCGATGAGCCTGTATCGGCGTTGGATGTTTCCATCCAGGCGCAGGTTGTGAACCTTTTGCGCGATTTGCAGGAACGTGAAGGCATAGCCATGGTTTTCATCAGCCATGATCTGAAGGTGGTGCGTAATATTGCGGATCGCGTTGCGGTTATGTATCTGGGCCGTATCGTCGAAGAAGCATCCTCAGACGAAATTTTTGCTCGACCGCTCCACCCCTATACGCAGGCGCTGGTGTCCAGTGTGCCGGTGACCGGTGTTCCCCTAAGCGACCGCATCATCCTGCAGGGAGAGCCACCGAACCCTGCCGCGCGACCTGATGGTTGCGCCTTTCATCCACGTTGTCGTTTTGCGGCTGCGCGCTGCAGCAGCGAGACACCTGAACTCCTCGACATGCCAGCGGGACGCAAAGTGGCCTGCCATTTTGCAGGACCCCTGCAGACGGACAATTATCATGCTTAGATTTCTGATGGTTCGCGGGGTTCGCGCGTTTGTCACCATCCTTCTCGTGGTAACATTTGCTTTCGTCGTCCTGCGCATGTCCGGTGATCCGGCCCAGATCATCATGGGGCCGGATGCTCCACCTGAAGCCATAGCTGCCTTCCGGAAGAACTGGGGACTTGATGACCCGCTCTGGCAGCAATATTTGCGTTATTTCGGAGCTATCGCGCGCGGCGATCTGGGAATATCGATGCGCGACGGCCAATCTGCAATCACACTGGTGACCGAGCGCATTCCCGCAACGCTTCAGCTTACGATAACGGCATTGCTGATCAAGCTTGGGCTTGGCATTCCGGCCGGAATTTATGCTGCGCTGCATCGCAACAGCTTCATTGACCGGGCTGTCATGGCTACTGCCGTCATCGGCTTCACTTTACCGAGTTTTGTCCTTGGCCTGCTGCTCGTGCTGGTGTTTTCAGTTTCGTTGGGCTGGCTGCCCTCGGGCGGACAGGATAGCTGGATGCATGCCATTCTACCCATCATCACCATGGGGCTAGGTGGCGCCGCGATTCTGGCGCGTTTCTCCCGCAGTGCGATGATCGAGATTCTGGGGCAACCCTATATTCGTACGGCGAGCGCCAAAGGTGTGTCCTGGCGCAATGTGGTATGGCGGCACGCACTGCCTAACGCGGCTATTCCGATTGTCACTATCGTCGGGTTTATGGTCGGATCGCTGATTGCAGGAGCAGTGGTTGTTGAATCGCTCTTCTCATGGCCGGGCGTGGGCAGGTTGCTCGTGGTCTCGGTTGCCAATCGCGATCTTGCTATCGTGCAATGCATCCTGCTTCTCGTGGCGGCGACGATGGTGATTTCCAATTTCATCGTCGACCTTCTCTATGGTTATCTCGATCCGCGTCTGCGTCAGGCGCAGGGCAAGGCGTGAGGCTGAACTGATGACGGATATGACCGCCAATACCGCCGCTGTTGCCGTGCAGCCGAAAAAGAACCGTAAAGGCATTCCGCTGATGGTCATCATCGGCTTTATCTGGATAGCCTCAATGATCCTGATTGCTCTGGCTGCGGACTGGATAAAACCCTACAACATCACAGCCTTTGACCTGAAAAACCGCCTCGCACTGCCGGGGAACGCACAGCACTGGCTGGGCACCGATGAGCTGGGACGTGACGTGCTTTCACGCCTTATCGAATCCATTCGTATTTCGCTGCTCATCGCATTTGGCGCCACGATTATCTCTGAGGTATTCGGAACGACGCTCGGTTTTCTCGCAGCGTATTTTCGAGGTGCCGTAGAGCAGGTTGTCGTTATGCTGGCTGATTTTCAGGCAGCACTTCCATTCCTGATCTTGTCGCTTGCCGTACTTGCATTCTTCGGTAGCTCGCTTCTGCTTTTGACCTGCCTTATGGGCTTTTACGGTTGGGAACGTTATGCCCGTATCGCGCGCGGGTTGGCTGTCTCAGCGAATGCACAAGGCTATGCAGCAGCGGTTACCCAGCTCGGCGCTACGCCGTCGCGCGTTTATCTCAAGCATATCCTCCCGAACATTGCTTCGACGCTGATCGTCTCGATGACGCTGACATTCCCGGAGATTATTCTTCTCGAAAGCAGCCTTTCGTTTCTGGGATTGGGCGTGCAGCCGCCCATGACCAGTCTTGGCAATATGGTTGGTTATGGTCGCGAATATCTCACTCGTGCACCGTGGATCATGCTCGCGCCGTCATTTGTGATCATGTTCACGACGCTATCGATCAGCTTTGTGGGTGATTGGCTACGCGACAAGCTGGACCCGACGACGAGATAATGTCGGTCGCCTTCCCATACTTGGACCTTGCGATTCTGAAAGCGAGTTGTTTAGTGTGAGGCGACAGAATTTTTATGGGAACTGACGTCTTATGTTGAAGAATATCAATCCATTGCTGACCGGCTCGTTGCTCGAGGTTCTTGCCGATATGGGGCACGGAGACGATCTTGTGATTGTCGATGCCAATTATCCGGCGCAGTCCTCTGGTGTCCACGTACTGGATTTTCCGGGAACCACCGCAACGGATATGGCGGAAGCCGTTCTGTCACTGCTGCCTTTGGACGATTTTGTCGACAAGCCAGCTGCTGTCATGCAGGCGCCCAATGAAACGCCAGCGATTTTCAAGGAGTTTGAAGCGGTCATAGAAGCGGCCGAGGGACGGAAGATTTCTGTCGATCCGATTGAAAGATTTGCCTTTTATCACCGCGCTCGCGATGCTTTCGCGATCATTCGTACGGGCGAGAAACGACTTTATGGCAATGTCATTTTCAAGAAGGGCGTCGTCCGCTCCTGAGCGGTGACATTAATATTGGCACATTAAAAACCCGGGCATTGAGCCCGGGTTTTTGCTTTCAGCTTTATTCCTGTGGCTTCTCGGCTTGATCCTTCATCGGGCCTTTGTGCTCACCACCCTTGTGTTTGCCCATGTGATGTGGGCCTTTGTGGTGAGAGCCTCTGGTCTGGTGATGCATCTTCGCAGCACGCATTTCGCTGCGATCAATTTTGCCATCCTCGTTCCGATCCAGTGCAGCGAATTCCTTCTTGCGCTGGTTCTCCACTTCCGCAAGCGTAACCTTGCCATCGCCATTGATATCGAGACGACGTTCCATGCGGTCGGCTGCACGGCTCACGATACGCTTGAGCGCCAGTGCTTCGATTTCGGCTCGAGAAAGTATGCCGTCGCCATCGGTATCGGCGGCCTTGAGATCATCCATGCGAGAGAATTTCTCAAGATCAATAGGGCCCCGTTTGCCCTTCATATCTTTGCTTGGTGTAACGGCCGTCTCTGCTGCCGGTTTATCAGTATTTGCACTGCTGTTTTCTTGTGCTAGTGCAGGGAAAGAAAGCAAAGATGTTGCAATTACAGCGATAAATGCGGTCTTCGATTTCATGGCTATTTGACTCCGTTACTCTTTTACAGGGGCGCCGATTAAAGGCATGCGAGTAATGTCTGTCTTTTTAGATGAACCGCATATGAATATGCCAATTAATTATCGGTAATGTATTGGGGTGTGTATGAGAAAACCGGAGCTGAAGCATTCTCTAAAGCAGGGAATCATCTGCTCATACGGAGACACATGTCTATCCGAACGGGAATATTTTGTCTGATCCTTCAGGATCAGTTATCAGCGGAAGCGTTTGTTTTCAGAAGAGAAAATGGTGGGTGATGTAGGGATCGAACCTACGACCCGCTGATTAAGAGTAACCATGAGGTTAAACAAAATCAGTTACTTATTGATAGAAGCAAATCCGACTTTTTGATATTTCTACCTCGATCACATTTATTCTATCCTGATTTATCATCCAGTGTCGGACACGGTTTTCCACAGAAAATTACTGCGCGTTTTTTCCGCCACGGATCCAGCGCGCAACGATTTCTATCAGCAGATCGGAAATCCACATAGCGCATGCGCCCACGACAAAAGCCGTAGCATTCATGGCCGCCATAGGCTCGTCGGGAAGCGGCCAGCTCACGGCGCGCAGATAATGCAGCACCGGCATTGTGAGATAGGCGGCCGCCAGAGCGCCACAGATGGGCGAAGCGATCATTTCCTTTGCAGTGTACCGCCGGCGCGATAAACCGCGCAGGATGCCCCCGGAGAGGCCTGCAACGAACACGCCGAGCTTGATCCCCAGCACGTCGAGAAATTCACTGATCGACATCATCGGCCCTACTTCCGGCAGGCGCGGTCTTTTCCGCATTGAACATTGTGGGCGGCGACTTCATTGGCGAAGGGCCGGTCATGCTGAAGGATGAAGGTCCTCGTCGCCACACTGGGGCGAAGCATTTCATATCCTGCGCCGTCATTGGCATTTGTCGTCGCGGTACACCCCGCCAAGAGCGCCGCACAGGCCAGCGTCATCCAGTTTGCGAACCTTTTCATTGATCTTCCCCCGATTGGTAGCTCGATTGATCTGGTGCTCCTGGGCGGCTGCCTTGTCCCGGTCGCCGCGATCCGACCACCCCCTTCAGGTAAACGAAGGAGCCGATCAGGAGGATCGAGCCGATAAGCACGAAAGCAGCCAGATGCCTTTTCAGGAATGCGAGGATCAGAACCTGCATCATCCTTGCTCCATCGTGCGCCGTGATTTCCAGATGCCGACAAGCGCATAGACCGCCAGTCCGGCACCGATCACCCCGGACGCGGCGAGCAGGCCGGACGAAATATGGTCGGCGAACTTCATGCCAAGGCCGGAGAGATGGCTGGCGACATCCGAAATCTGATCCCGCAGGGAAAGAACCACGGCGATCAGGCCGCCGCCCTTGACGGCATTCTCTACTGCCGGCACGGCCCCCGGAGCAATCTGCCCTGGCTGTTCGTCTGGCGCGTGCTGATATTCCTTCAGGGCTTCCTGTGTCTTTGGCCCGACGACGCCGTCGACCTCGAGGCCGAGCCCGTCCTGGAAGTCTCGAACCGCCTGCCGTGTGGCCGGGCCGAAATCGCCATCGATCGCCACGGCATAGCCTGCCCGCTGGAGCAGCGTCTGAATTTCGCGGACGCCTGCGCCGGACGATCCCGAGCGCAGCATCCCGGCGGCAGGGGAGGGCGAGGCAGCGCCGCCGTAGGCGGCATAGGCCTTCGCCATCTTGGTGTCATAGGCATTGTCCTTGTAGCGAGGACCGTTATAAACCCGCGCAAAGCCAGCCCAGTCCCGGCGATGGAGTTCGTCGAGCAGATCGTTCTCTTCGATGAAGCGCACCATGATTTCCACTTGGTTGCGCAATCCACCCATGACGAAGGTATGAAATGCGGCCGGCGTCGCGAAGTCCAACTTCCGCCAGTGCACACCCATCACCTGGCCGACACCCCAGCTGCAGGACATGATGGCGGCGTCTTTATCGATGTCGCACATGCGCTGGAACATGCGGTAGCGGTCAGTCTGGCTTTTCGGATTTTTGATCGCCCCGGCCTTTGGTGAAGAGAGGCCGGCGGCGCGGGCCTGCTTTTGTTTGGAGGCAGGCACGAGCCTATCGAAATAATGCCCCTCGATGCGAATAGCGGGAACGTCGCGACCCTCGATCCGCGCGAAGGTTACGCCTCCGCTCTCGATCTCGACGACGGCAGCGAGCGCGGCTGGTGCGATGCCCCGCGCTTCCGCGACGCCAGTAATGATCCGGTAGGTTTTTGCTTCAAACATGTCAGGCCTCGGTTTGCTGAAACCTGATGGTAATTCGCCACCGGTTCGATCAACCGATTGAGATGACGTACGCGCTTCCGTGTGCTTCCGTTGTTCGGAAAATCTCAGGATCGTGCGCATGGCGCAAAGCACAGCAGAAGCGCCGCCGTCTCAAGGGCAGTGAACAAAGAGTGTTGTTTCATCGGAGGCTGGACGATATAAGCGTGCCATTTGCGACAGGTGGGCGGTTTATGGGATCTTTACGTTTATTTTTGGCAATCTGCGTTGTGATAACTCACAATGGCTTTAGTAATCCATTTATCGGCGGAACGTTTGCCGTAATGATTTTTTTCATTATATCAGGATTTTTTATAACTCTTGTACTTAATGAAAAGTATACTGATATAAACCCTACTGCTTTTTATTTAGCCAGATACCTTAGGCTCATACCTACATACTTATTCGTTTCGGCAATTGTAGCGTTATTGATCCGTCCTGAGCTTTTACCTAATTTTAATGGTGCCCTTGAATGGGCGTATTATTCTTTCAGCAAAATGACTCTTTTCGGCATAGAAACCTTTTGGTGGTTTAAACCCGATAATACTGGCTCATTGATATGGGTTACATCGATAACGGACACAAGAAGATTATCTAATTTCACCAACCTTCCTCAAATGTGGTCGGTCGGTATCGAGATTCTATTTTATGCCATATCGCCATTTTTCGTCCGTAAGTTTTTTGTTTCAATTTTGATTTTAATCGCCGCCTTTTTGATCCATTGCCATATCGTCTTTAATTACGATCCACTTAGCCCAATCTTCATGAGGAATTCAGCAAACTATTTCTGGCTTTATATGGCCGGTGTGGTTGGATTTCATGTATGGAAACTGTATTCACACATACTGGACAAGATAAGTTTCCCCGCTCTTTCCGTATCTATTTTTGCGGTACTGTTAGCAGCAGGATTAACATATATCAGACACATTCCAATAATTCCATTCATGGTTGGTATATTTACCCCTTTCAGGAACGACCTTTCTCTTATTATATTTGCCCTATTTATGCCTGTCATATTTCATTACACAAGACGGATAAAGTGGGATCGCGCAATTGGTGAACTGAGTTACCCACTCTATGTTGTCCATTGGCCGATTACCGGATTTCTCATTACGGGGCATAGGGGTGACCTTTTGTGGTCATTAATAATCGTTTCTATTTCGGTTGTTGCGGCTGCCTTGCTCCATATTTCAATTGAGAGACCTATGGAACAGTTCCGCACTGGCTTGGCTAGAAGGGAATTGTCCTCCGCAAGCAGCTGACAGGTTCGCCGCTGATATACAGGAGCGATCGTTACCGGCTTATATCGAGATTAATCCCTGCTTTTGCGCCTGCTGTGGCAGAAGCAGAAGACACGTTCACCTGAACTACTATGTCCGTTGAACTTACAGATGCAACCCACATCCAGCCAATGGAAAAATCTTGCACATATCCCGAATCGTCCCGGCAAAGAGTGAGTGAACATTTGTTAATTCCCGGGGTGAACGATAGCCCGTGAGGTATAGAGAAAGTTTTTACCCCTGTAGAAGAAATATCTATGGCGGCCTGAACGCGAACGGAATTTATGGACTGATATGATCTGACATTTTCGGCAGAAAGACGAGCAGGATTATTAACGTGGCCGAGAGTATTACCATTAAGAGAGCCACCCACCATGTTTATGACGCCGCTAGCTGCTTCAATACCGAACCTCTGGTTTGACGATATCTGAGTGTTTGCGATGCAAAATTGTTCAAAACCAATAGAATTAATACCACTGCCCGAGTTTGACCAAAGCCGCCCACCTGTGATGCCAATCCGCGAGTTGTCGATTGCGTTTAAATTCAATCCATGCCCCGCATTTTCGTGAGAGCTTAATCCAATCATATCTAAATTCATTCGTGGCCCGGATGCGGGGCCGCCATAGACGACTACCCCATCATTACCATTACTGTGAGCGTGGTGCCCTATTACAACGATATTTCCGGGCCGTGGGTCTCCTGTCTTTTCGACGCCGATTCCCAATCCATACACGCCGTTGTCATAAGTAACATTGCCGATCAGGGTCATATCGCGACCGCGAACATCTATCCCTTTGTCGTAGTTATCCCAAGCTAAACAGCCGATCATTATTAAACGGTCAGCGTCTTTTATGTCGATACCGTCATAAGTTTCGCCACCCGGTACACCGGAGCCGTTATTGTAAAAGCGGCAGTTCTCAATAAATACATCTTTCTGTTGCCCAATAAGGCCATACCCTTTTGCTTGCAAACCCAACCCATATCCTGTTGCGTTGACAAAATCACAATCTTTGGCGGTGAAGCCGTTGACAAAAGACAGATCAACCGCAGATCGTGCCGCAAGGATACCGCTACCATTCCCATCGAACGTAATCCCCGACAGAGATACGTTTTCGATCTCGATGGCCGTGGAATAAGGGTTGTATAGGATCATATTGTCAATGCCCGGCGCGGTGCGGAGAATGCTGATCCCCCTTCCTTCACCGACCATGTGCACGTTGCTTTTCGGAAAGACGGTGCTCATCATATAAAGGCCACGAGGGATGAAAAGTCTGCCGCCTCTGATGGATAGATCGTCAACGATTGTTGAGATGGCCGCAGTTACTTCGAGGTATTCAGAGGATGTGTCTTCGTGTTGGCCAATTGAATCAGCCAGAGAAATGGGAAGCGCATCAAAAACGCTGATTTGCTCACGGACCTTCTTGAGATAAGGGCGAGGTAGAGCATTGGGAAGCGCCGCATAGAACCCAACCATCTCCCACCAAGCCCCGTCTGCCGACTGCACTTTACCATCATGGGATGGTTCCGATGACACGCGCTTGTACAGAGCATCACCGCCGTCGCCCGCCGCTGAATAACCACCAGTATGGATTGCGTTAATCGTGGGCTTGATTTGGGCGAAGGTGACAGCAAGGCATGTGTCATACAGCGGGACTTCTATCGGGCCAGCCTGGCCGAGCAGCGAGGCCAGCGCGAGATCAGCTTCTTCACGAAGCGTCTTTTCGTTCACAGGCGTTTCGCTCGCCCTGATATTACCTTCGGTGTCCAGGTGAAGAAGAGTTGACGGCGACGTTGCCAGAATAGAGCCGCCCTTGCCCCCATAGGGAGCTTTGAGCGCTCGGCCAATATCGCGCTGCTGTTCCTGTTGAATTATGCGATTACGATCTAGTTCATCATCCGTGAGCTTGGATGAAAACCGTCCGTCCCGAACGATGGAAGACAGCCGCTCCAAGACTGCCGATCCGATAATTGCGATCACTTCACCTGCACTTCGCCCCACAGCGAAAGTGACGCTCCCACCGTCCGGAGCCATTGCGCCAGAAATCTCAAAAAGAGATCGGCCGATTTCTGTGTAAAGGTCATCGACTACAAGGCAAATGACGACATCTTCGGCTTGCTGAAAGGGGAATGGTATTGAAAAAACCTTCTGTCCGGCACTGGCGGTATAGCGGCGGAAACGCGGATCTTCTTCGATCGGAAGTGCAACGCTCATGGATAGTCCCCTGCGATTGGATCAGCCGATCATCGCAGGGGCGTACTCTGGTCAACCGTCAGGGCATGAGGGCGGGCTTCTTCTTCCTCGAGCGCTTCATCCCTTCCAGAGCAAGTCCACCGGCTTTCACTTCCGCCACTAGGTCGCCGACGAAAGCGGCGGAACCATCAGCAAGCGCGCGATCGCGAACCTCCGGCCAAGCTGAATTTGTCGCCTCGGCTGTCCAGACTTTTTTGTTCGCATATGCATCACCCAGCCGCTCGGCAATGCCCGGATTGATGGCGGTGATCTCACGGTAAAACCCGTCTTCGGGTATCAGCTCCCGCTGCGCCCACCCCTCGACACCGGCTTCTTTCAGGCCGTTTCTGGCCAACGCCATGGAAAGCGTGGAAAGCACGTCGTCGGCCGCCGTCCGCTCGGCCGGCGAGACAAAGATCGGCTCGCCCTCGCGGTCGACGAGTTTGCCAGCCGCCATTTCCCGGCGCACCATGCCGATCGCCTGGATGGCGTTGCGAGCCCGCA
Source organism: Ochrobactrum sp. A-1 (assembly GCF_022488005.1). NCBI lineage: Bacteria > Pseudomonadati > Pseudomonadota > Alphaproteobacteria > Hyphomicrobiales > Brucellaceae > Ochrobactrum > Ochrobactrum sp. A-1. Next base: position 1,179,228 of record NZ_JAKVQC010000004.1, on the reverse strand, counting down.
CCATGGGATGGAGCCGCCGGGCGTCGGCATCGAGGCTGGAAACCGCGACATAGGCTTTCGAGATCTTGTCGAGCTTGGCGTAATAATCGGCTGCGCCTGCATCGTCGCCAGCCTCGACCATGGCCTGCCAGCTTTTCACCTTGCCCTCGAGCGTTCCTTCGCGCTGGCCGGCCATCTTCCAGAACATGGTGGTGGATTGCGCGCCGCGAGCAGCATCCTTGATGAAGCGGCGTGAAATAGCCGCATCGTCCCAGGCGAAGCCGGGCGCGTCCGGCTGGGCCAGATCGTACAGCGAAAGAGCATTCCGCCCCCACGATCCCAGATGCGCCGTGATCAGGTGGTCGATCACGACGGGCGGTTCGTTGAAGATACGGCCGAGTTGCTTGGAAAGAGTGCTTGTCCGCGACGTATATTGCAGGAATGGCTCCATGCCCTGAAGCTGGTCCGGCACGATCGGCGCACCTGTGAAAAAATTCGTATTGGATTTGAGCTCGAAATAGCTCGAGATCAAAGGATTGCCTTCCATGATGGAAGGCGGGATCATGGTTTCGTAGAGGCTGTCGCCCCAGCGGTGCAGCGCGCGCGGATCCTTGTGCGCCCACATATCATAGATCGCTTCGCCAAGATTGATGGCCGTCGCCATTTCGAATGGTTTGGGAATGGCGGTCCACTTGTCGCCGGATTTGATCATCCAGTGCGTGGCGCGCGTCATTTCGGAAATCTCGTCGTGATCCTCATGGCGGCTCATGAGGGCATAAAGAGAAATGGAGCCGACGACGAGCGCACCAAGCCGGGCCCAGGTCTTCACGGCCAGCGACATCGCAAGCTGATCTTCTGCCGAAACATTCAGGCCGAGAACCTTCTTTGCGAGCGGTGCGATCATATGGCGGCCCGCTTTATCAAGCCCCTGCATCGAGGCGTTGAGAAACGGCGTGACGCGGGACAGCGCGGCCATGCCGGATCCGCGCCGGTCGAAATCCATATAGTCGCGGGCGCGCCACGACGCCTCGAGGAGCGCTTCATAATCGTCGAGCCCGCGCTTTTTCGCCTCTTCCTTGAACGTGCGGAACAGGCCGATGCGTGTGGCGGTCTCCGCGATCTCCGCCGTTTGGAGAACGCCGCGGAAAGAGGACAGGCGGTTTGCTACCCAGCCCCGGCGGCGAAGGCCATCGATGTCGCGCTGCGCCATCACTTCCGACAGCGAGGCAGTTTCGGCCCCGCCGGATATGCCGAACATGCGGGAGTAGGACTTTGCGGCATCGCTGCCGACGATATCGTCGGTTGCCCCCTGGAGCGTTGCAGACACGCGGCGCAGGGGCTTTCCGTACATAACGGCGGCCATGAACTGGTCACGGATGAAGTTTGCGCCGATAAATTCCGGCGACAGGGTAATGCCGGCTCGCAGCAAGCGGGCAGGGATCGCGACCAGGTCGAGCCAGAAGTTCTTTTCCGTCCGGCTCATCATGGTGATGGCGCTGTACATTTCGTGGCCGAATTTGCCATCGGCCAGGCGCAGGGCTTTGAGATCCCCGCCATCGCGGAAGAAGACAATAGGCTCGCCTTTTTCATTAATCATAGCTGGACGGAACACGGCAGCTTTTTCCGAGCCGACGGCACTTTCAACAGCATCGCGCAAAACAGTAATGTCGGCCTCACTCAAACCGGCATTCTTTGCGGCGGATTGCACCGCCTCTATCGGATCAACCATATTGGCGCGGAGCTCTTTCGCCGGAACGATTTCGGCGATTGCACCGCCTCCCGGACCGGCATTGAGAGCCAGCCGATGCAGGGCTTTGACGACATCATTGCGAGCGATCGTCATGCTCGTTTCGTAAGCATCCGCAGCAAGACTTTCCAGCGGATTGATAACGTCGCGCTTGGAACCCTTGAAGCGCTTGGCAAGCCCGCCCTTCATGGATCCACCACGTCCGGATTTGTTACCGTCTGCCTTTACCTCGCTATCTGCTGAAAAATCGCGCAGTCCGGGAACATAGTCCTTGATCAGGTTGCCCCGTTCGAAGGTTTCAAGATCGATAAGGCCAGCGTCATATTTCTTTTTCCAGAGCGCGCGGCTGAATTCGTGGACCTTTGCGGCAGCTGAAGCAAAAGCCGGAAACTGCCTTTCGAGCTCGGCGACATTGGCCTCATGATCGGCGCGAGTGAGCTTGTCCGGAGGATTGGGAATTTCACCATTGCGAAATCGCTCCCATTCTCCGAGGGCCCGACGCGACCAGAGGTAGGAGCCAAAATCCGCGACCCGTTCTTCATCCCATCCCGAAAGCGCGTTCGGCTTTCCGGTTGCCTCGACAATCGCGTCCCGGAGCGAAGGACTTTCCGGATTGATGCCACGATAGGGGGCAACCCCATACATCACATCCATATGTCCAGCCGCATAAGCACCACGCGACATACGGGCGAGCTTGTACGGATCCGACGATGTATTGATATTGAGCGGCTTGCCGGTATTCGCCAGGTGCAAATCCTTCAGATATGAAACCGCACGATTGACAGGGTTAAGGTCATCGAAGGTGAACGTGTACATGCGCTGAAGAACGTCAGCGATCGTTCCGCCGAAACCGCCTTTTTTCAGTTCCTTCCGGGCAGACTTGAGCCAGCCATCCTTTTTCGCCGAGACGATAGTGGAACGCACAGCCACTGTGCTTGGTGCTGTCAGAAACTTGTCCCAGGCATCGGTAGCATCGTCCACGGCCTTCGCCATGTCAGGCGCTTTTTCCTGCAATAGTTTGCCAAATTTGTCGGCAAGGTCCGGCTGGCTCTTTTTGAGGTATTCCCGGTTTGTGATCCAGAGCCGGAAGAACTCGGCAAAGCCTTCATAGTCGCGACCGGCCACAGGATCATAATCGAGAACCGAAAGCGCCTTCGAATTCTGTTTAATGAAGTCCTTCACATCGGGAATGTGCGCATCGATGTGGTGGCCGTACTCATGCGTCAGCGTATCGAAATCGTCGAGGGAGCGAACCCGCACAACACTATCGCGGTTATCGAAAGTGCCAAGAACCCGCTTTCCGCCAGAAATACGACCTTGCCGGGTCGCGGTAATATCAAGTGCCTTCGCCAGCGCGTCTGCTGTTTCACGGACACGCTGGATATGTGCGGCAGCGCTCTGAATCTGCGCCGCCATTTCGGTTGATCGTGTGCGCTGCGCCCTCAGACCGGCTGAAGGCGAGGACATGAGGAAGTCACCTACGTCCTTCGCAGCTGTCGCTATCGGCGTTTCGTCAATCTTGACCGGAGACTTCGCTTCAGGTGCCGATTGAGCAGCGGCGTCATCTATGCGTGGTGCCGTATCAGCAATAAGTGCAGCCTCACGCGCCGGCTTGATATTTTGTGCCGGAGTGAATTTCTCGACGCCGCGCGTTTCAGCAGCTTGATCGGAAAGGCGCTCGCCGATCGTTTCGGGCGCCACTCTTGCGGGCTGCGCCTCGATGGCCTCTTCAGGTATAATTCGAGATGTTGCGTCAACGGCAGTATCGCCGGAACGCGCTGGCACCGGTTCTGCTGACGGTACTTTTTCAATGCGAGGCGGAGCAGCTTCTATGACAGTTGCAGCAGGATCCGGAGGCGGGGCAATTTGCGCAGCAACATCAGAAGTATTCGCGTTAGGCGAGGGGGCATCATCGTCCAGCGCGTCAAAGAAATTGGCGCCCTTGCCGGTTTCGACGCGAGCCGCTTCAGCCTCTGAGGTTGAGGATCTGAAACGTTCGAGCGCTCGCCCGCCAGCGTGACCAAGCCCACCGGCAGCACCGCCAATTCCAGCGCCCAGAAGAACACTTATGGCATATCTTTGCGGATCGAACTTTTCTGCGTTTCCGCCCGCTATATCGATGCCTTGAATTGCTGCATCGGTGACGGCGTTCGTTGCGGCCGCATCGACGGCGCCCGAGAAAATCTTTGCCCAAAGCCCGGTAACTCCGGCCTTTCCAGCGACCAATATCTTTTCTCCCAGACCGATGGGAATGAAGTTTTCGGGGCTCGCGGCGGTGCCTGCAATCTGACCGGCAAGAGCCGTCGTTCCCTCGAGGAAGCCTTGCCATTCGGGATACGCTTCATAATTGCGATCGAAACGGGCGCGATCTGCCTGACGGCTTTCGGTCGATGCATCATATGTCGCGCCGAGAATTGTGTTGTAGCGGTTGCCCGCTTCGAAATTCAGCTTGAAACGATCGACGAGCCCCGGATCCGGTGCGGCAGATAAAGTGTCGTCAGCTTCATCAAACTGATCAAAGTAATTCGGGGCCATGGCTCACCTCGCAGATTTTTACGAGATGAGCGTAATTCGCAGAGAGTTAAGTCAACTCTTGCTGCCGCGATATTGTCTGGCTTGAGCACTATGAAGAGTTTGCGCGTAGGCATCGGCCTCTTTGGATGATTTGAATTTGCCCAGGTGTTTTCCGGTGGAACGATATAGCTCGACCGCGCCTTCATCCGTGAGAACCGTACCGCTTGGCGAAATAGTGGGAATGAGCACCTCGACGCCATCCTCATTGATCGAAATCGATCTTACGGTGCTTATGCTGCCGTCATCATTTTTCACAACAGGACGATTGTTGAGGTCAATATTTCCTGTTTCCACCAAACCAGCTGGCGTTCGATAGTTCTTGTCCGGATCCTCCCAAGCGGGAGCGGATCGCCCAAGGATTTGCAAGGACGCACCGGGGCCGAATTTCTGATCAAACTCTGCCGCTTTTTCAGGTTGCGATATGAGCGCCTGGCGCTGCCTATAATTCGGCAGCGGGAAGGCATCGCTCGCGATCGGAGAACCGGCAGCATCTGCCGCGTCGGTTTCGCTGATAACTTGACCTTTCCTCTTGTCGGAAGCTGTTGGCCCTTGCCCCTTCATCAATCGCCGGAAGTAGCCAGCGCCGAGGCCAGCCATCTCCTTACTAACGCCTTGAGAAGCGAGCATCTGCGAAACCACCTGGTCGGCATAAGGACCGTAAGTTTGCTGGATCTGTGTGACAGTATCCATCATGGCTTGAGAGGCAAGCCGTGGATCCGCCTGCGCAGATATGGGACGTGCGAGCGCACGGGCTTCGTCCGATGTCAGCGGAGATTGCTCGAAATCGGATATGCCGATAGCTTTTTGAGCATTGATGCGGGCTGCGACAAGGGATTGCATCGACGCCGGATCTTGAGGATCCGCCGCATCCGCCGCCGCCTGGACTTCCGGAAATGCCTTCTGGACAGCCAGCGCCGGATCTGCCGAACGTTCTTTTATGACAGCCGTGGCTTGTTTCTGTGCGGCTGTGAAGATTTCCAGATCTTCAGCATAACCAGCCGTGCCCGGTTTCGGCTGCATGATGGCCAGGCGTTCCGCAATGTCATCGGCCGACTGGGTATTCATGCCATTGGTCGCATCGAAGACGCGGCCGGCAGTCTCTCTTTTCTGCTGCCACTTCTGCAAACCTTCCTCGCCGAGCAGCGATCGGACGCGCTCCGGCGTCAGGTTCGTTTCAGTCGGATCGAGCCCCTTGCCACTGGCAGAAACGCTGGCAATGTCATCTTCAATGAGCGCGCCGATTTTGGCCGCCTCGACCTTGTTCTGTGCCCTTGCGATATTTTTCTGCTCAAGCGCGTCCCGGCGCAGCGTGTCCGACATGGCCTTGACCGTCGCGAAGGGCAGGGCGGACAGAGGCCCTTTGCCTTCCTTCCAGTCTTCGAGCAGGCCAAGCGAATATTGCTCTTTCTGTTCCGGCGTCGACAGCGCATCGTACACACCCTGAATACGGCCGCGCGCTGCCGTGGTGGCAATATCGATCTTGGCCTTTTCACCCTGCGCCGGCGTGATCGTCCCGGATCTGACAGCGGCGTCAATCGACAATTGCGTGGTGCGCACCTGTTCCGACAGGATTTCGTCGCCCTTCGGATTTGCGCCGAGAACCTGCGCCTGGCGCTCGAGGTCGATCTGGCGCGCCGCCAGACCGGAGGCATAATCTGCCTCCTGCTGCTGGCGAAGCCGCGCCTCGTATCGGGCGGCGACATCCTGCCGGTATGCCTCCGTGCGCTGCTGGAAAGCCTTGTCGAAGGTTTCCTGAACCTGCGGATCGTCGATGCTCTCGAGGTAGTTTTGCCGGATCTGCGCTGATGCCGCCTGAAAACCCGCCGGATCATCCCGGAATTGCTGTTGCGCATTGTAGAGATCCGTCGACAGACCGGCCTGCATGCGCCAGGCGACGGAAGACATGGCGGCATCGTCGAAGGCCTCGCCGCGAATGGTGCCATCACGGCGCAGCGCCAGCGGCTTGGTATCCAGTACGGGTGCCTGATACGTATTGGAAGCCGACGATGCCGGGGGCGCGGCCGATGTTGCGCCACTGCCGAGAATAAGGGCCGCCTCGCGCTGCCGCCGTTGCTTATTGGCCGAAAGACCGCTGACGGCGGATGCTATCGCCTGTAAATCGCCTGTTTTGGCAGCTGCAACCACTGGCTTGGGGAGCGAGCCATAATTATACCCCACGGAAGCGAGTGCTGCCTTCGCATTGTCGGGCAACGCATCCCATACGCCGCCGAGCTGCTGACGAACCCGCGCACCCTCCACATTGTTAAGGCGGTGCTCAATGTCGCGTTCGGCATCCTCTCGAGAAATTTTCATCCCCTGGGTGACGCGGATAACCTTACCTTCCGCATTCACGATCGTGTCGGAGCCATAACCAACGCGCCACGCATTGACATCATAATAGGGGCTGTCCCGAAATCCCTCCTCTTTTCGAAGAAGTGCTTTCGCCTGTTCTTGCCATGGGGCTGAACCGGCCGCGCCGGCGGCTTCAACTGCTACAGATCGCGCCTGAAGATAGGCCGCACCGGAGGCTTGTCCGGCGGAAAGGCCTTCGATCATGCCTTCGCGTTGTGCTGCCTTGTCCGCGAGCTTTGATAGCGCACCGGACAGACTGCCGGCGGCGTCGGCGAGGACGCGAGAGGCTTGGCCGGTATCGACCGCATAGGAGGGCAGATCGGTGGAAATGAGAGCATTGCCGGAGAAGCGGGCAACTTCACCAGGAGAACGACGTTGCATGTTTGCCATTATCCGCGCTCCGCTACGCTGATGCCATACTGTGCGACGGGGACAAGCGCGCCCAGAAGCGCGCCGCCACGTTCCGATTTCGCCCGCTGCCGCAAGCCCTGCGCACGCATGCGGTACAACGACCGCCGGAAATCCGTGTCCTGCTGATCGATGGAGATTTCCGTCGCGGCCTGCTGTCGGGCGCGTGCCGCACTGTCGGCGGCAACGCCCTGGGTAAGATCGATGCCGGCGGCCGCATAGGCGACATCGTTCTGCCCGAGGACACGCGCCAGCTCGCGACGCATCTTGTTCTGGCGCTGGACACCGGCAAGCTGTTCCTGCCCGGCCTCGAGGTCAGCCTGGTCTGCGGCCTGTTCGGAAGCACGCGCGGCGGCAGCGCCGGCGCCAATGCCGCCAAGAACCTGAAGCGCGGTCGAGAACCCCTGGAGCGCGGTGAGCGCGCCGGATCCGGCAGCCGTCGCGCCGCCGGCAGCGGTGCCGGCCGTCGCCGCTGCCCCGCCGGATGATAGGCCGAGGCCTGCCGCGACCTTGCCGATTGCTGCGATGGCTAGTTCCAAAGCGACCTCCTATAATGCTGCTTCCACGGTAATCGCGCGGACATTCAGTCTACCGGGCCGAAGCTGCGAAACGGTCACATAGGGGGCATCGGCGTAACCGCGCAGATTGCGGATTTTGATGGTGGTGGTGACGCCTTGCGACAGTTCCGGCACATCCGCCAGAAGCCCGTAGCGATACAGATCGACATCCTGAAGCATCCCGCCATTCACCGAAATCGCCACGCTTGTCGTGTCGAGCAACGAAAGATGCACGGTGTGAATACGGGCTTTCCGCTTCAGAATGGTGTTCGGCCCGATGTCTCGCGGTGGCGGTAATGTGGAAATGACAGGAGGTTTCCATGTCCCCACGGTCGCCCTCAACACGGGGATGGTCAGAACGACAGTTCCGCCCGAAACGGTGAAAGGGCCGAATACATTGCCGTCGCCGATCACCCAAACCGCACGGCCGTTGAAGCGAGAAAGCCCGCCGATGACATTCTGCGGACTGGAAAAGACGAAATCCTGCGCCTCGTCGAGAAGAAGCCCGGTTTCGAGACGCTCGAAATTGCGGCTGCCGTTCCGCTCGACGATGAAGGAAAGCTCATTCCGGCCGTTCTTGCCCGTGGCCTTAAACAGGCCGTCCGTTGTCATCCGCGTGAAGGCGGTGACTTCCTGTTCGCGCAGGATAGTCGCGAGCCGAGCCTGACCGTCGGCCCGCACGATGGCGTGCAGGTTGCCGTCCATCGAGGCGTTGGACCGGCGGACCGCCATGTCGGTCACATCGGTTAGAAGATGCGAGGCGAGCAGCGAAATATCTGTCGCAACGAAATTCCCCTCGACATCGGTGTAACGCAGCTCGCCGAGCGTCGCGCCGTTGCGGTGACACCAGATCGCGGCACCCTCATTGTCGACAACAGGGACGCCGCGCTTGATCCCGTAGCGGGAAGACTGGACATGGTTCGGGGCATCGGTTTTCGAAAGGGCGCGCTCGGCGATCCAGTATTCGGCCTGACTGGTGAAAATCAGCAGATTGAGGGATGGAACGATAGCCTCGATCCGCTCGCCGCCGGCGCTGTCCATGGGCACGAGGAACGGCCCGTTCGCTTCCGTGAAGCGCTCGTCGAAATTGAAGTAGTCGGCGCTCTTAGATGCCATCCAGGCATTGGGCAGAGATTTGAAGCCGCCGACCAGAAGGCGCTGATTGAAAAAGGTCCCGCATTGCGGCCAGCCGCGCGTGGCCGAGATCAGGGGTTCACCGGGAGAAACGCCAGCGCGTTCCTTCACGGAAACGATCGCGGCGTCGGCCTTGTTGATGATGCGGCCTGATACAGCCCACCCGTCACCTTCATTGCCCGATCCAGAGAATGTAATTTTGATCCTCTTGGGATCACGCGGCCATTCCACCGGATCGCCGATAATGTACGGAGGATCCGTATCAACAGAAAAACCGGGGTTGATGTTCGGAAGGTCGGCGATGGCACTTTCGATTGCAGATATCAGGGCAGGCCGGTCATTGACGAAGGTGATCGACTGGGTTTCCTGTCCGGAAATGGTCAAAACGAATATCGAGGTATTGCTCTCCAAGCCGACAAATTCCAACCGCCAGATTGCCGGAACGCCATTCGTATAGTCCTCCCCATAGTCATAATTCGGGATCGCCTCATAGGGCAGATTGTCGACCGCCCATCCGCTATTGCTGTAGATGATGCGCTTGCTTTGCAGGTCCTCATGAAACAGCAGCAGCGTATCGAGGCGCTGCGCATAGGTCATTTCGGAAATCAGCCCGCCGATACCGGCGACCGTGAAGCTGGCGATCGCGGAGGTCGCGGACCACACCTGGCAATTGGTGCCGGCAAAAACCAGATCGAAGGACGTGCCGTTCGATGCGTCGAAGGGAATGATCTTTTCGGCACTGCCGGCCACTGGGCCGACATGGCGCAGGCCGTCGCGCTGGCGAAAACCGCCCTGCGGAGCGACGGCGATGTTTTCCGCATATTTCAGGCCGGTCCCGAAATACTTGAGGGTAGTGCGCTCCTCGAGGAGCGGATCATGCTCGCCGGAAGTGAAGGCAGTCTGCATTCGCCCAGGACGGCCGACCATGATCAGGACCTCCAGGCACGCTCGAGGGGGTTGCGATAAGTCGCCATCCGGCGCGGCGGATTGGCGAAACCATCTTCAAAAATGGCCGCGCGCATCTGGCCGCCGCGAAAATTGTCGGAAACCGAGCCATAGGCCTCCTGGTAGAAGCTATCCATGGTGTTCCGATCGGATGCGATGGCGAAGGCGAGGCGGCCGGCCAGCGCCGTGATCGTTGCCGTCCGGAAGGTCGCCGTCCAATGATGCGGATCGGGGCGAAACTTCACCATGGCGAACAGTGGATCGGCGTCGGAATGCACCTGACCATTGGTCAGAATGAAATCGTCGAAGACGCGATCGGGACGCCGGATATCGTCGGACAGGAAAACGGGGAGGCCGGTATAGGGGCGCGGAATGTCAAAGACGAACTGAAATCCGGTCAGGGGAACCGCGTCGGTCAGCCTGGTGAGCTGGCGCACTTCGCGCGCAAAGGCGAAGCCGGAAGGCTGAAGGCCGAGATTGAAATCGACGACTTCCTCATAAAGCAGGGAGGCCGACTGTCCGCCGTTCAGATCTTCGGTCAGGCTTTCGACCGGTTCTTCACCGATACGCGCGCAGGCGGTGTTGACGATATCCAGAACGGTGAGCAGGGCCATGGAGATCTCCGGGAAAATCCCTCGCGGGCGCGTGAAAACCCGCGAGGGGCAACGCGAACGGCAGCTGTTAAGCTACGTTCTGCGCAGCGATCGTGACGACAGTGCCGGTTACGTTCGACACGATGTAGTTGCGGCGTACTGGCGTCCCGTCGAGGTCGAGCGTCATGTCGATGTGATCACCCTTCTTGACCCGCTTCACCAGTGGGTTGAAATATCCAACGGTTTCGACCGCCGCTTGGTCGTCATTGGTCACATAGCTGTGCTTGCTGAGATTGGCACCAGCCAGACCGCTCGGGTTGAACATGAAGTCGTGGGTACGAAACCCTTTTGCATCATAAGCCATTGCAGCTTTTCCTTGATTGTTGGCGAAAAGGGATCCCGGCATTTCTGCCGGGAAAGGTTGTTAGCTGACCACGATGGCCGAATTGGACGACGTGGTGAAACGCTTGATGCCCTTGCCCTCCTGGAGCGTCGAGGCAGCGCCTTTACACGTCATGTTGACGGTCCACCAATTTTCATAGTTGTCCCACTGGGTGATGACGCTGAGATCGGTGTTATTGCACCAACCCATCGCGGTTTTGTGCCAGATGAACAAGTCCTGCTTGTCTGCCGAAGGAACAGGATAAAGATCGAGCAGATCTTCTTCCGGGAAGAGGAACCAATTGACGCCATTCCAGAAACGGGTGTCAGTTGCCTTTACGAACGGAAGATCAGAACCAACATGGTCCGACGAATTGACGATCTTGTTCGCCAGCAGCTGGTTCCACTGGAGCGGAGGCAGGCCGCAATAAACCTGACCATCCCACTTGACCTTGTCTTCCTGGAGCGCCTTGCAGAGCATAAGCGCGTTCGCTGCGGAGAAGGGACCGGCAGAAAAATCCAGGCCAGCATCGGCGGCGGGCTTCTTTGCTGCCATTTGGGCGTAGATTTCAATATCGGTGGCGATCCCGAGTGCGTTCGCACCGCTCTGGTAGATCACTTCCTTTTCATCGACAGACATACGATCAACATCGTATTCTTCGATGACGTCGAATGCCTTCCAGGTGGCAAGAGGGACTTCGAATTTCTTGCGTTCACCGTTGCCTGGCTGATTGCGTTCGCGGCGCTCGATCTTTTTGGCTTTGGTTTTGCCAGCGAGCCAGAAGATGCCCTTTTCATTGTTTTCGATACGCATTGCCTGCGTAACGGTTGGACGAAGGCGGTTGCCTTCCTTCTGGTAGATGTGCATCGCGCGGTTCTCGTATTGCGTGGTATTCCAGTTAGGAGAGTTCTGCGACATTTTAATCTCCGATGTTGAAGGGAAAACACCGGGGAGGAGAGGCCGCAGCGGCTCGCGGGTCCGGTCAAAGCCGGAGAGGCCGCGAGCTTTGCAGGTCCGCCCTGTGCTGATCTCGACGATAGAACAGGGCAAGTCCGGTCAACTTAGCGGGCCGGATAGAGGCGATTATAGGCTTCGTCGTAGCGCTTGCGCAGACCTTCATCGAAGCGCTTCTTCGGATCTTCATGATCGCGATTGCGCGGATCGATCCGTGGATCGCTGTCGAGCTTTTTGAGATCGTCAGCCGTGAGCGCGCCTTCGCCGCCGCCATGACCCTCGACACGGATCCCGTTTTCGGACAAACGACCAGAGAGGGCGCGAAGGAGAACATTGCCGGCTGCTGTATCAGTCATGCCGAGCAACATCGCACTGACATCGTTCTTCAGCGCTTCCGGAACGTCCTTCAGCTGATTGATAAGGCCTTTGGCAAAGGTCTCGGTTGCGACAAGCGCCTCTTGCGTTGCACGTTGGTCCAAGCCCGTTGCAGACTGGAACGTTTTCAGTTCCGCCGCTGGATTGAATGGCGCAGCCAGTACGCCTTGTTCGACAAGCGGCGAATAGACATCGGAAATGAAGCCTGCAAACTGCTCTTGGCTGAGACCGTGCTTGTGGGCAGCATTGCGCGCAGAGGTAAATGCGGGATCCTGCGATATGTCACCGAAGAATGGCTTCAGATTATCGCCGGGTTCGAAAGTGTACATATCCGGCTTTTCTGGAGCAGCTGGCATTTTTGACAGCTTGTCGCGCATACCCCCGAACCGTGTATTGAGATCATTGTAGCCGCCGAGCAATTTGCCGAGCGTTTCATCCGCATTGGCACCGGCAAATTCGGCAGGAAGTCCCTGCGGAGCGGTCCATCCATCACCACTGCCGCCGCCACCGCCTCCGAGACCTTCGGCTTCGAAAACAGGCTTATACTTCGTCAAAAGTCTAAACATTTCACGCTTTCCTTTCAGATGTCGCGAGGCTGGACAGCCTCTTGATTGCCAATGCCGATCTGCCTGGCAATTTCGTGCGCTACCGCGTTCTGGCCTTCGCGAAAGGCACCGAACACAGCCATTGATGTCGGATCGAGACCAAGGGCGGCGAAAAACACGGTACGGCGAAGAGTGGTATCGAAGAGGCGCTCGAGGGCTTTGCGTCCATCCGGGCTATCTGCGAAGCGAGCCCATGCGGCAGCAATGGCTTTTTTATCGCCATCGTCTTTGGCTTGCTGGACGCCCAGACGTTCTCGAATGGCTGGATCGATCTGTTTGTTAAAAAAATCCCATCCGTCGCCGGAGGCGCTCTCAATAATGTTCTGAAAATCTTGTGGTTGCATTATCCTGCCGCTCCTAATGCAGCTGTTGCTGCGCCCGCCATTGCAGGGTCAGCGCCAAGTGCAGCAGCGCCCGCCGCAGCTAAGGCCGCGCCCTGTTCTTGCTTGTCCATCGCTTCACGCTCTTGGGACGTGACGATGTATGTTGCCGGTACACCAAGCTGGCGACCGATATCGGAGAGCGCGTCCTCGAGTTTGGCTACACGAACCGCGCGCTGCTGAAGGATCATGATCACCATCTGAAGCCACTGGACGATTTTCTCGATGCGCTGTGCTTCACGTGCCATGGCCAGCGGCGACTTGATCTTGACGCGGATCAATAACTGGTCGATCGGAATTTCGTTTGAAATCAGACCGCGATTATACGCGAGCTCGATCACGCGCTTGACGGCGGGAATGGTGATTTCCTTGATCAATCGGCCATATGCGCCAAGATGATCGGATGCGAGGCGCTTGACGCGCTCTAGAATTTCGGTTGCGGATCTGACAGCGCCGCCATCTGGCGGGAGTGATTGATCCATCATGGTAGCTTTCACAGACATGCGCATGTCCTGAAGCACCATGTTCGACAGGTCGAGGCGCGGATCCGGAAAGCGATTGATGGATGGGCCGAGCGTTCCGCCGTTGCGAGCAACTTTCCAGAACACTCCCGGCTCGATCGGGGCCAGATCTGGATTGAATACGCCGTCATCAACGGCAGTATATATGCCAAGCATGGCAATAGCTGCCGCCTGAAGCTGAAGGCGAGCAGTTGTGTTGAGCGTCTTGATCGTCGGCATTGCGAGCATGACCGGACCACGGCCATAAGTTTCGCCAGGCACGCGGAAATAGCGCGGGATCAGCCACGGACATGTGCGGCTTTCCGTTTGGAAAATGATGCTTTCCTGTTTCTGGCACCACACCAGCATGTTCCAGCGCTTGCGCTTGCGGTCGTAAACAGTATCGACGTAAACTTCGATCTCGCTTTCCGGATGTGTGCGGTGGATTTCCTTCAGATCGTAGCCGAAGCTGCCTTCAGACCATGTGTCGAAGAGCACGCGAACGGACATCTTGCGCGTCCAGAAGATCGCGGAAATCTTGTTGTTCGGGCCTTGCTCGATCAAAAGCTCGTCGATCGATACCGATATCGGTTCCCAAAGGAGCTCCGGATCTTGCGTCGGGTTCATCAGGATTGCGCCGGTTCCGGCAGACAGATCCAGCGCCATTTCATGAAACGCCATATCCCAATCCCCATCATCGAAGAACGCTTGCGCAACCGCGCTGATCGGGCCAAGCGCTTCTGTCATGGCTTCGCGTTCCTTCACGTTCATGACGATAGGACCGGGTTCGAGCTCGAAATTCTCTTCACCAGCAGGCCAAAAATCCTGTTGTACCTTGCCAGCAAAACGAAAGGCGCTATCGATCGCGGTATGATCGAACACCTGATCGACACGCTTTTCCCCAGTGCCGGTGTCTCGGGTGGATTTTCGGAACGGGATAGCAAACTGATAAGCTTCGTCCATGAGAGGCTGAAAGCTGTCCCGCTCTTTTTTCGCCGCGCTCCGGCGACTTTTCAGCTTGCTTGTTTCGAACATTATGCCTGCCCGAATTTGGAATTGCCGCCAGTCGTATCAGTCAGGAAGGTGAGCATGCGACTGCCGGTTTTGCGCCCGGTTTTCCCTGCCGCAGCCTGATCGGTTTCAGCTTGTTGAGCTGCAAGATTGGCGAGCGTCTGCCGCTGCTGCGCTTCCGCCTGTTGCTTTTGCAGTTCTGCGCCCTTGTTTGACCCAAGAAGGTTTGGCATGCCAGATCTCTCCGCACTCTGTGTTTTCCACGAAACGAAAGCCGACAAGCCGCGCAATGCGACTGCCAGCCTTGGAGGTGCAGAGCACCACAATCTCAGGGTAAGAGCGGGAAGCTAGCGTCAACCGGATCTGGCGGACGAGAAAATTCATGTGTTGTGCCGCTTCAGGTAGGACGTTGAACCAAGGTTCCGCGCCGTTCTCGAGCGGGTAGAGGCCAAAAACGCCGATCAGCTTTCTATCAGCACGAAGGGAAAAGGTTTCACCGGCGGACCACATTTCGCGCACAACAGCCCAATGAAGTTGCGTCCGCGATCCCGATAGCTCCGCCATGTCGAATATGGTGGCAGGGGATTCGATCTGGTATTTCATCTGCGACCGACCTTATGCGGGTCGAAGCCACCGCGAGATCCGGAGCCCCAAGGGCCATTACCGGCGCGAGGACGATTTGCAGAAAATCGATTACCCTGCTTTTCTTGATCTGCCGCTCCACGAATAACGCCAGCTCGACCGCGAAATCCAAGGATCAGATACTGAAGACCATCCATAATGTCAGACCATGGGTGCGTCTTTTCTGGCTCCTCCTCAAATTCGGTCGATGCCGTTTCTTTTCTCCGCTTGAAGCGGTACTTTCCGTCGAAGCCTTCCAAGAGGTACGGGCATTTTTCCGGGCAGATAATTAGTTCACTATTCGGCTCATGATAGCCGCGAAGCTCCGTTTTCACGGCGTCGAGGCGCATTCCGAGCTCATTGGAACCACCAGCGGGAATGAGAACCGGTAGCCCGAGGATTATCGCTATGGTGTCCAATGCAGCTAATTGACCGCCTTCGCGATCAGCGCCGTATTCGGCGGCGGGGTCGCACCAGATCCGGACCGTTCCAGCGTTTGAATAGTTTGCTTCCAATTTTCGCAGAAGCCCTTCTGCAAATCTGGCAGCGCCGACGCCATGGCCCATATAAAGTTCATCGATAGCTGCAATTCGCCCCGAACCCTTAACCTGGCCGAATACTGCCGCTGGGTTGAGCGTGTTTGTTGACACGTCAATCCCTATGCCAAGCGTGAGTTTCGGTTCGAAATCAATCCGATAACGGGCAACATTGATGGATCGATTGTATCTCTCAAACACAGGCTTTCCATGGCGCGAGTAGCCGAATTCGTTATCCACCATGCGCTTGACGAAGTGCTCGTCCTGGTTGCGGATGATGCGGGAGTAATAGTCCTTTTCCAGGTTGAACAAGTTTTCGGCTTGTTCCGAACGCCCTGAAGGCTGGCGAAACAGGAAGCGATCATCCGTAACCTTCTTGACAAAAACCTTGTAGACCCAGTTATCAACTGTCGGAGCGTTCAAGTCTCCGATCACAAACCGCTGGCGCTGTCCCGAAATGATTTGACGGCCCAACTGCTGGCCAAGCTCCTCGAGCTCCTGGACGGTGAGCAGGATATTCGAGGATGGATAACGACCGACGCGCTGTTCAAGATCGTCGAGCGAGCCATCGGCATGCGTATCTGCTTCATTGAGCCAGCCGCCTGAATATTCGCGGCCCTTCATCAGCGTCTCGATAGAATTTTCGCCGAGGCCTGCGAATTCGGTAATAACCTCGATCCGGATCCCGTCGGATCCCATGAAGCGCAGGGTATGCGTTACGGGACGATCATTCCCGCCAGCCCACTTTGAACCGTGGAAGTTTTTCGGAAACCATTGTTTCCAGCTTTCCAGAACCGTCTTTTCCGCTGATCGGAAGGTATCGCGCAGGACAATCCAGCGGCACATGCGCGTGGGCTTGCCGTCTTCAGGGTGCCATGCGACCGGCGCGAGCGTTGCTGCCATGATCCGGCGAAAGGCACAGAGCGTTGTCTTGCCCCCGCCAAGCGGCCCCATGATGAAGGTCGTGAGATAGGTCGAGTTGAGGAAGGCCTCTCCAACGGGGCCAGGCGGCGTGTAATTGAATGGATCGAAGTCACCAACGATCTCGAGTTTGCCGACGAGTTCGCGGACTTCCTCTTCGCTGAAAAGCTTGATGTCATCGCGACTGACTATATCCGCAATGTGTTGAGCCATCAGAACACCTTTCCGGATAGGCCGCTTGTCGGCGCGCGCGACAGCGCATGCGCGCCGACCCAAAGCAAGTCGCCGAGCAGGCTAAGCCGAAGGCGTAGACTGCGCGGCGTCCGCTTTTCCTTTCCTTCCCCAAATACGATGAAGCTTTTTCCCCCGACCCCTCGAGGGGCGAGGACGGTCGCGGCGCACTTTGCAACCCGCACCCCCGCCCCAAGGCGAGGCAAAACGCTCGCGGCCAAAGAACCAGCCCCGAGACTGAATTGCCAAAATTGGGATCGGTGCGCGCAAGCGTACCCCTGGTAGGGGGGAGGGGGGCCGTCTTCGGGGAAGGCCCGGCGAGCCGGGCCCAGTTCGCTGCCGATGACAGTCCGCGCGGAGCTGGCGGCGTGATGGGAAAAAAGTCCGATCAGGCAAAACGGGCCGGTCCCCTCAAAATGACCAGTGCTAAGTAGGTGATACCGTATCATCTGCTTTATCGCATAACGTGTTGCAATCATTTGCTTTTATCTTCCGTCCGATCTTGTGCCGTCCGACCTTCGGTTTGTGCTTCTGCTAAGTCATTGATTTTATTAGGCGTGGCATCGATCATTGGGCGACCGACCGTCAGACCTTTTTGCGCCGCAACCTGCCGCGCCTGGTCGATCTGGTTCGTGCCGGAATTGATGACCAGCATCGGCAGGCGCTCATCCTCGACCACAACACGCACTGGCGCTTTGCCATGCAGGTATGGTGCGAGATCGCGGGCGCAGGCCATCTGCTCTTTCACGATGTCGATCAGTGCTGGCACTGCGATGCCGGTTTTCTTGCCGATGGCCTTCATGGTTTTTTCGTGCTCGAGGAAGAACGATTGCAGCGCCACCGGGTCCGATGACATGAATTCCGCCTGCAATTGCAGTGGATCCTTGAAACCCTGCGCCTCATACCAAGCCTGAAAGTCCTTGGTTTTGCGGTTTCCCGCGCCCTTCGGCCTGCCGCGACCACGCTGTGCGGCCTTCTCCGGCTCGCGACGCTCGAGCGACGAAGCCGCGTCGGAGCGCCAATCGAGCCCCGTATCTTCACCATTTCCGATTATTTTATTCTCTGTCATCGCTCACGCTGTCTAATGACTGTCTAGCTTCTGTCTAATGCTGATTATTCAATTAAATCAGTCACTTATTCTTATATTTAGACACTTAGACAATTAGACATATAAATATCCTCATGCGTATGCGTATGTACGTGCATTAGGTAGGATTTGCTGTCTAACTGTCTAAGCGTCTAATTCTCCTGCTAACTGTCTGTTTTCACTGCGCTATGTCGATTAGACACCCATTAGACAATTAGACAGTTTTTCATGGCGCAGTACTCGTTATGCGTTAGGCTACAACAGGCCAAAAACCGTCAACCGCGCTGTTTTCAGCACGCCAAGGGGTGGGGGTCCGGGTTTCGCTCCTAAAATTTGGACAAATTGGCGGATCGGTGCCGCCTATGGTTGCGACGATCACCGCTTCTGCCACTCCTCGAATTTGTTGAGATCGATGAAACAGCACCGCACCTGCCGCCCTGCGACAGTGACGCGATTATCGATCCTGCCGCCGCCTACATCGATCTTGGAATGCACGATCCCCGGCTCGCCGCGCCTGAAGGCATAATTCCAGCTTCCTTGCGTTCCGCTCGAAAATGGCGTTCCGGTAAGCGCCTTTGCCAGAATGCGGCTCTGGTTCGGAATGCAAAGGAAAGGCTGCGCCTTGGTACCGTGGAGCCCGAGATCGATAGCGGCCAGCTTGTCGCGCGTGTCATTGAAGCCTTGTTCCCGATCCTCTCGAAGCCGCTCGAGCTCCTGCGCCACGGTGCGACGTTGACCGCCGGTGAAATTGTCGATCACGGAGGTGAGGATAGCGCCGAGGCACTGTTCCCACGTCGCTGACTTTCCCTCGAGCTCCGGCAGCTTGTCCGCTGCGAGCCACTGCCCCCACAGAGACAGATCGTCGGAAGGCAGGCCGAGAGCCTTCAGCCCTTCATCGCCGAGCATGGTGTGAGCGACAGCCAGAAATGTACCGAAAGTCTTTTGACCACGACTATCGTGACCATGCTCGCGCAGAATGTTTGAATAATCCTCGAGGTGATAGTGTAGCTTGTCCCATCCATCAGCCAGGACGCGCAGCAACCGGGGTCCGACTGTCTCAGCGGCAGGAAGAACCGGCGCTTTGTTGCTGGTCGCCTTCAGCGGCAGCAGCTGGATAATGGCAAGGCGGGTCAGGGAGGCCGGAGGCAACGGCGGCGGGTTGATACCCGAAAAGAAGAATGTAGATTGCGCCTGAAACTCAACGCCCTTGTGGTTCTGCCCGCCACGGATACGAACCGACCCGCTGGCGGCGTCTCGCGCCATCTTGATGACACGTTGCGCTTGATCCTGACCGTCTTCGCCCTCGAGCTCGTCGATCGCGATCGGTACGCTATCGTGTCCGACCAGCTGGTAGAGACCGGCTTCGGAGGCGTTCGTCGTCGAAACCATCATTCTGCCGAGGATCGCCTTCAGCAGACCAAACTTGCCGGTAAGCTCCGATTTTCCTGTACCAGCATCGCCGACGATAAACAGAGATGGGCGCCAATCGAGCGCACCGCCGAGCATTGCAACGCCGATCGAACCGAGCATCAGAATGGCATCGACATCGCCGCGATCCATATTCCAGGTACGCAGGATCTTCACGACTTCCGTGGCAGGATTATCCTCTGGCTGTACCGGATCCGCCCAGGGCGACATTGATCGCGGCCTGCGCACATAGAGATAATCGCCATATTCGCCGGTATCTTCGATCTCGCCGTCGATCCACATGTGATCGCCGCAATGCAGCAAAAGCTTGCCCTGACTGTCGCGCCACGCACCACGACCGCGCACCATGTCAGTTGAGGACCATGCGCCGCGCTGGCGGCAGGCTGCGAAAAGAGCGCGGCGGACCATCTCAGATTTGAAGCCCGTAACCTTGCCGCCCTTGTCAAAGGCCGGGAAGGCCCAATCGAGCCATTCCTCATGACCCGCAAAAAGCTTCTGCAGGCGCTCGACACCGAGCGCGCCGTCGCCGGAATTGAAAACCTGCCCCATCGTGTCGACGAAATAGAAATGCTCGCCGTCATAGCCAAGTGGACGCACGGGGCAGTTGTAAGGCAGAAAGCCGGTGGCATCGGTAAAGCCATCGTCGATCCACTCGCCCGGCTTGATGCCATCGAGGGGCTTGCCGCGCTCCGGATATTTTTCGGCCTGGCGTTTTTCCGCGAGCTTCACACGATTGACGGCTCCGCCGATCAAGCCGCCTGTTTTACGGATGCCCGCTTCATTTTCCTGTTGCATCGAAAAAATTTTTCCCCAGGACCGGAAAGAGATTGAAAAACCCCTTTCCGGTTGACTTTTGACCGGTCAATTTCAGTTTTGCTTTTTCGTCTTCGACGATTTTGACGGCTTCACGCCGTCATGGCCTCCGGGCGCATCACTGTTAGCGTCGGTTGCTGTTGCAGCGGCGGCGTCTTCTGATAGTTCAGTTTGCTGTGGAGATGCGCCATCTGGCTCTGTTCCAGATCCGACCGCCTCATTTCCGTCGCCAGCCGCTTCGCCTGCTTCAGGCTCCAACGGTGATGCCAGTTCTGAAGGATCTTCAGACGTTCCTTCAGAGGTCGATGAAACGGTTTGTCCGTCCGCCGTGCTTCCGTCATCATCCAGATCATGAATTTGACCCTGTGCGTCAGGATCCGCTTCCGCCGTGCCGCCCGCTTCCGATCCAGCTGCTGAAGTTTCTTCCGCATTGGTTTCGTCCTTTTCAATTTCGCCTAAAGAAAGGGGGGCAGGTGCATCAGTGATTTTCTCGCCGATCGACGCGATTTCTTGCTCTGCGGCAGCTTCCAGTTCGGCTTTTGCCCTGGCATCAGCAATTTGCTGTTCGTAGGCAGGAAGCTCTTTCATGAACACTTTCTGGTATTCATGCTGATCGCCGAGCGAGGGTTCCGGCTCGAAAATGCTGTCCTCGAGGGCGAGGGGAGCCGGAGCGGAACGCTGCGCTTCGATCGCGGCCTTTTCTGCCGCAAGCTGTGCCTTGCGCATTTCGAGCTCGACGCCGAGACACGTTGCAGCGAAGGTGTTAAACGCCACCTGACGGGCGAGGGGCAGATCCGTGAAAAGAGGAGCCTTCACATCATTCTGGACGATGACGCCACTGATCACACCATAACGCCAAAGCTGTTCGCCGATCGACGCGGTGCGCGCCGTATATTCAGCAAGCGTCAGGACTTCCGTTTCTTCGGCTTCAGGATTCCGACTGCCGCCGTACCAATCGAAGCTGCTCGCATGTAGCTCGCTTGTGTCGTCTGACAGGATCTCGAATGCGCGAAACGCAGCGACGTGCGCGACGGCACCGCCATATTCTACGGCATTGATTTTCAGTATATCGGCCATCACCAGCCACTCCTTATTGCATCGTTGACGTCCTTCCCCCATTCAGCCGGCATTGAGATAACCTCGACCGGCTTCCTGAAGCTCTTGATGCGGGCGACTGCTCGATCGAATAGCGCCTGCGCTTGAGGTTTCCCCCAATCGTTGTCCTTGAAAATGATCCAGCTGGAGACAGCAGGATGATCCGGCACGGTAAGCAGGCCTGAGAGACTGCCAGCTGACCACATGCGCAATTCCGGCTCCGAAATGCCGACAGATGCGCCATCCTCGACGCCTTCGACGAGACCGCAAATACCCTTGACGCCTTCCTTCGCAGCATCTTCCGCTGACAGCCCGCTCGGGCCATTGGTCAGTCGGATGACAAGTCCGGACGTTTCAGGAAACATAAGCTTGGCTTTTTCGACATCAGCCTTCCCGGATCCGTCAGGGCGCAGAAACGTGTAGTGGCAGGCACCGATACGGCCACCGACATCGACCATGGCAGAAACGAGCGTCGGGATTTTCGGGCGGCTCTCTTCCATCCAGTATTCACAATCTGGTCGAAAGCGCAGCGAGCGCCCGAGGTTCGGAACCTTGGAAATGTCGATGTTGCGGGACTTGAAATAGGCTTCGACCGGCGTTTCGAGGATCTGTTCGCTACAGCTGAAGAAGAACTTGCGTGCTCGCTCGATTGAGGCTTCACGACGCTTCAATTCATTGGCTTCAGCTGCCTTCCGTCTGGCCGATGCCTCAGCGTTCAGCTGCTCGCGCCGTTCGTCTGACATGCTCTTGAGGCCGTAACGGTCCTCGATCCATTCCAGCGCGTCCATGCGGCTCTGATCATCGACAACGCCTTTCAGCCCGAATGCGACCAGGTCGATCGCATCGCCCTTTTCGCCGGAAACAAAATCCTTCCAGGCACCGCGCCGGTTGCCCTGAAGCCAAACGACCATCTGATCCGGTTGAGACTTCGCCCGGAAGCGATTGCGGACATTCCAGAGGTTTCTACGCTTATGTTTTCGATTGGCCTGAAGCAGCTCCTCGATAATGTTATCGAGATCTTCAAGCACCCGATCCTTGGCGACGGAAAAGCGGCTCATTTCTGCGCCCCGCCCCAAATGCTGGCATTGACAAGAATTTGGCGGAAAACATCGAGGCGACGATCATCGAGCGGCTTGAAATAGATAGACTGGAACCACCATTCGGCGTCTTTGCCGAACACCAGCAATCTGCCGGTCACAAATGATCGAACCTCGACGAACATCAGACCCGTATGACCGCCACCAAGATATGGCGCGAGGTTCCTGACCGTATAAACCTTGCCAACTTCTGGACATGCCGACATAACCGTGCGGTCCCATTGGGAGTTGTCGACGCAGACCACGCGACATCCGACAGAAAAATCATGGTGCTCAGACATCAATAATCCTCCACGAAAACTTGCTCGAGCTCCGCAATCGCTTCGTCGAACGCGCGTTCATCGCGGCGGTATTCGACCCGGCGCAGAAGCTTCGAAACGTTTTGCTTGGTGCAGCCGCAGATATCGGCGGTCAGCGGTTGAGACACGCCGCAGGTGGTCACGAGCAGATAGATCTCGACAGATCGCCGATCAGTCTGGCGGACCTTGCTGGCGGAAAGGGCGAGACGAACACCCTTGAGAGCTATGCTTGCCGCGCGGCGCTGATAGTTCATGTCAGATATCTCCAACCAGGCTGAACATGTGCTCCGACGCCTTGCGCTTCTGCTCGATCGTGCGGAGAGCGAAGCGCAGTGACTTGATGTGACGCGGGAAACAGCGTCCGCTCTTGCACATGCGGAAATAACTACTGTTTGAGATGCCAGCGGCGTCGCACAGATCCCGGCGCGTGATGTGCAGCCGGATCCGGGTCTGCTCTATGCGCTGAAGCGCAAATCGCTGATCAGGACGGTAAGGCTTCCGTTGATTTTCCATGGCAGTCTTCCGAAAACATTAGCGAGGTTGCGCCGGTACAACGGACAAATCCGGCGCGCTCAAAAGCTAGGCTGTGATGTGCTTCACAGCCCACATGACGGCTTCTTCGATTTTGGTTTTGGCGATCGAGAGCTCACGGCTCGATCCAAGGCCATCGACCATGCTGTGGAACTCGAGGCCCATATCCTTGAGCTTGCTCATGTTCGCCTTCTCCTCGTCCGAGAGGACGCGATAGGCGTGTCGCATGGTGTTGTTGACTGTGCGTTCATCACTGGCGCTGTTCACGATGTCAGGCATACTTTTCTCCATGTTCCCTGCCGAACCACTCGACAGGATCTCGCGCATCGTCGGCGACTGATCAGATCAGGCGACCTGTCATGCGAAATTCTTCTTCGCGGAGTTTTCGATCCTCGCGGAACTTGCGCAGATCCTCGATCGTCGCTGGCTGTTCGCCTTCGGCTATCGTGACGGCAACAATTCCATCGCCAGAGGCGTAGTCGTCGATGATTGAGCCACTCCATCCGCGAAACGTCGCTTCGCGGTTCAAGTCGTCGAGGATGGATTGATGAAAGGCTGTGTTCAGCGCCAGATCTTCAGGGCGTCTATCAGCAAGGCTTATGAGAATGGCGGCGCTCATGGTTCGCTACCTTTCTCATCAGGATCTATGACCATAACCCCGCGGCTCGAGGCGATCCGTTCCAAAGCTGTCACTAGCTTTCGCCGGATCCGGGGCGAAAGCTCACGACTATCAGAGCGGGCACGAGGCAACGTGCTTTCCGATACTTCGGCTTCACGACACATATCAGCTTGGCTAATGCCGAGCCGATTTCTAAGGCTATCGATTTCTGCGAGTGTTTTTTCCATCGGAAAACAGTCCAATTTTTCACATATCGCTTGAATTTTCATATGGAGATGTGATTTGCTTCACACTGTCAAGCGGAGTATTGCGTTTTGAACATGCTTGCGATGGCTGCTTCAATTCCGCGTATGAGTGATTTACGCGAGCAGCAGATTGCCTGGCTGGAAAACATCACGTCATCCAGCGGGCTTACACTGACGGATGTGGCGAGAAGGGCAGGGTTGAACCCCTCGACCCTTAGCCGCTTCTATTCAAACAATCAGAGCGGTCACGCTCTGACGGCTCGCACTGTTAAGAAGATCGAGGATGCGACCGGTGTTCCTGCTTACGAGCAGCGACTGCGGCCAAGCATGGCGTTTTTCAGTGAGGAAGAGGGCATCGTCTACGATGCTAGCGCTGGCAGCGGAGGCTTTCTTTCGCACGCCCTCGAGGCGGTTGCGCAAAAAGCGCAAGGCGTAGAGCTCTGGACCCTGAAAACCCCCGCTCTTTCGGCTGTAGGGTACGGCGCTGGCGACGTTGTGATTGTTGATCGCAACGAAGCCCCACGATCTGGAGACGCGGTTTGTGCGCTGAAATACGACCATCGGCGAGGTATTGCCGAAACGGTGTTTCGTATCTATCGCACACCATATCTTTTGACCGCGTTGGCGAACGGACAACCCGGCCTGCCCGAGATCGTGGATAACGAAAACATCATCGTAAAGGGCGTCATCGTCGGATCGTTTCGCCTCCGCCACTAATCATGCCATGTGATTTTTGACCGTAGCGCCCCACTTTTGGCGCTTTTTGCTGCGCATATATCCGCTTCTCCAGCAATTTTTCAGATCGGATTGCATACACTCGAAAGGCTTTTTCGGGTTTATGCACAGATATTTCGTATGAAACTTTTCAACTATTACGGCTATTTATCATTCCAGATTTCAAATTTTCATATTTTCAATTGATTTTCACATGATTTTTGACATCCTTGCTGCATGTGATTTGCACAGGAGGCAATCAGATGTCTTTGGCAGACAAGGTCGTCGGAATTGGCGAGCTCTCAGCAGCGCTCGGGCGCTCTGAAGCTTGGATTAAGCGGAAATGGCTGGAACTTCACATGCTGGAAGGCATGCCGCGCAAGATCGCGACCGGCTGGATCTGGCCGCGCGGCGCTATGGAGCGCTGGATTGAAGAGCAGGGAATGTTTGCTACGGAAGCTTCTGCATCGCATGTAGCGCCTGCGGATCCGGCAATGGCAAATGTGATTTCGATTGAAAAAAGTGCCCTGCGTGAACGTTATTCACGGAGTGCAGCACAATGAAGCAGGTTCATTTCTTCGACATTGACACCATCATGGCAACGATTGAGGCCGATAATGACGGCTTGCTGGCGAAGGCAATAGCCGCGTCGGGGAATGATCGCCAGAAACGCTCTCTCACAGCGCAGCATGATTTCATGCAGATTGCGATGCTTATTGTCCGTAAGGTTCTGCAATCTTGGAATAATGAGCTAACTGAAAAGGAA
Organism: Ochrobactrum sp. A-1; assembly: GCF_022488005.1. NCBI lineage: Bacteria > Pseudomonadati > Pseudomonadota > Alphaproteobacteria > Hyphomicrobiales > Brucellaceae > Ochrobactrum > Ochrobactrum sp. A-1. The sequence goes on along the minus strand of NZ_JAKVQC010000004.1, from coordinate 1,153,729 downwards.
ATCGGGCAGGCGCTCGGTCATGCACTCGGTAACGGGATCGGCTTTTTATCGGAAATTGTGACGACAGATCCGCAATTATCGCGATGTTTGAGGCACTTTCCCGGGCGAGCAACACTTCTGCCACTGGCGATCTTCCCGATGGAACCGTTGGTTCGTCGATGGAATTTAAGCCGATAGTAGGAGGTCGAGCATGAAACCTCTCTCTGAAAACCCGGCCATTCTCGATCCGAAGCACGCTCTGTCACGTTCGGAGCGTCAGGCGTTGCTGGCGATCGCTCGATTTCGAAGCCAGCGCCAGATGATCAGCGGCAGATGGTTGATCGGTAACAAGCGGTTCGAAGCTGCCACGATCGACGGTTTGCTCCGCTCTGATCTGGTGAAGCGCGAACGCGTCGGGCTGGATCTGACGCTCGGCGGCAAGCTCGTCCACGACAAGATTTCGGGGCCGCGCCATGGATCACGATAAAGCTGCCGAAAACATCGACGAGATCTTCGATCGTGGCGATCGGCTATTGCTGGCGCTGATCGAGAACGTGCGCGAGCGCAAGCAGATCTTCCGCGACATGATCGGGCGCAGCGCGATCATTACGCCACGAGCACCGGAGCGCAGCGGCGATGCATGAAACTTTTGCCTTCGGGATGGCATGCGGCGTTTTCACAATGATCGCGGGATTGATCATTGCCGCCCTTTTTAGCCCTCCTACGAAATAGCCAGGCGCACGTACCCCCAACCGCTCTCTAGCGTGTGACTGGCAAGCCCGACTACGCCCCATAGTCGGCAATCTGGCTCCGGCGGCCTGTGTAATGAGTAGCCGCCGGAGCATTTTCTCCAACCAGACAGAGTAACGAGTATGAAAATCAAGAACGTCAATTGGCGTGACGGACGCCCGCGCTTTGAGCCGGGCCCGACGCTGCGGAAACAAGGCTTCAAGGGCAAGGATCTCCGGCACGATGATGGCCGGTGGTTTACCGCTGGCGAGGCGCTGGACTGGTCGCAGAACTTCCAGCAAGAGCGCACAACAGAAGCGCAGGAAAGGCGACAGGAGATGGCGCCCGCACGCGCCATTGTCGTCGAGAAGCCGATAGGGACCTATCCGATCAGCCAACTGCTGGAAGATTTTCGCAATAGCCCGGCAGTCAAAGGGCTGGCGAAGGCAACAATTGACGACTACCGGAAGAAAGCCCGCGTCATCGAGTATCACGATCCGGATCTTTGGGCGGCGGAAGTCGCCTCGCTCGATCAGGCGATTTGCTACGGCCTTTATGAGGACCTTTGGGAAACCCGCGGCATCGCCACCGCTCGCGGCACGCTCACCATTTTGGGCATGGCGATCAAGTGGGGCCTGAAGAAGGGCAAAATAAAAGGGCTCGTTGCGAACCCTGCAGCTGGCCTTGGCATGAAATCGCCTAAGCCTCGGGCGCGGTTTCTCACTAGGGACGAATTTAACGCCCTGGTCAAAACTGCCGAGACTGAAGGCAGGATCGATATCGCGGACATGCTCTATTGCGGCGTATGGACCGGCCAGCGCCAGACCGATCGGCTTATCCTCAAGAGCAGTTTTATTCGAAACGGTCGCTTCATCATCCAGCAATCGAAGACAGGTGCAGTTATCAGCCCGCCGATTGCTTCGGCATACCAGGAGCGCATTGACGCGGCTACTTCGCGCCGCGAGGCCGCTTCGAAAGTGCGCAAAGAAGGTCCGATCGACAGTCCGTATCTCCATCTGAATGAGCACACCTGGGAGAAATGGAACGAGTTCACCTATCGCAATGAGTTCGCCGAGATCCGCGCGAAAGCGGCCAAGGAAATGCCGAGCGTTGCGACGGTGCTGGAAAAGGACATGCGCGCCACTGCGATCACGTGGATGGCGCTGGCAGGCAATACCTTGCCGCAGATCTGCGCCGTATCCGGACACTCGCTTAATGGCGCTCACCAGATACTGAAGCACTATCTCGCCCTGCATCCAGACATGGCCGATACCGCTATCGGCAACATGGTCGAATGGTTCGACGCCGGGGCAAGCACCGAAATGGCGGTTGATTAGGAGGCCAGCATGCAAAAACTGAAGAGAGTAACAGATCTCGATATCGCTATTGGTCGCAGGCTCCGCGAGGTCCGGTGCGCTAAGCGCAAAACGCAGACCGAGGTTGCAGCCGGAAGCGGCATCACCTTTCAGCAGATCCAGAAGTACGAGCGCGGAGAAAACCGGATTTCGGTTTCGCGCCTGGTGCGTGTCTGTGCTGCGATGGATGTTTCCGCATCGCTGTTCGTTGCCGATGTCGTGGCGCAAGCGGAGGGCGGAGCATGACGGACGTTGCGAACATTCTCATAAAGGCGATCTGGGCAGTCGAGAACGCGCTCGCGGACGCGGACCGTGAGGTTGGTCCGTTCGATGGTCAGGACTATTCCGCATGGCGAAATCGTCAGCGCGAGGCTGAAAGCGAAGTCGTGCAGTTTCTCACTGAGAACTACGACGCCAAGTTCAAGCGCAGTCCGTCGCACGACAGCATGGTTCACCTGCTCGGGATCCGCGCGAGGTCGACGAGCGGCACAATCGGCGCACTTCGAAATTGGGTGACGGCAGCACGGAAGCGCATTGCAGCGGAAGGGGGAGCCAATGTCTGAAGAAGCAAATTTGTCCGCGCCTGATGACGGATTTGAATGGGCTATTGTTGAAGTTTTCGGGCATCGCCGTCATGCAGGGAAAGCGCGAGAGGAAGAACGGTTTGGTGCAAAGATGCTTCGTATCGACATCCCTTCTTTAGCTTGGCCAGAAGATCAACCTGACGCCATTGAGCCCGCTATCACAGGTTGGGTGACACATTTTTACGGTGGTCCATCGATCTTTTCCTACACACCGTGCGTCGAGCAGACCGTTTTGCAGATCAATCGACCGTACAGGCCGGTTAGTCGACTTTCGCTGTCAGATCGCTTTGAGAGCGATGTCATAGACGACGATTTTCCGGTTTGAAAGCAGAGGCCGAAAAATGAAATCCACTGAGAAAATCTATCCACTTCTGCCGGATCTCGCGCTTTCGATACAGCAGCCTTGGGCTTGGCTGATCGTTAACGGCCACAAGGATATTGAAAATAGATCATGGCGCACGTCGCGCCGTGGTTTGATTGCCATTCATGCAGGTAAGAAAGTCGATCATGACGCAGCCATCGATCTTCAGATGTGTCTTCATCCTGTGACCGGAGCCGACATGGAGATCGATACATTCGTGGTAGCAGGCAAGGGCATCGGTGGAATTGTCGGTGTCGCGGAGATCGTGGGCTGTGTTGAGCACAGCAATAGCGATTGGTTTGTGGGTGAGTTCGGTTTCGTCATCCGGAATGCACAGCCTGTCGAGTTCATTCCCTGCAGGGGCGCACTCGGATTTTTTGACTGGCGGAGACAGATGGAGGTGCAGTCATGAAGGGATTGATATCAGAGCGTGAAATCGCACTTGAGGAGGCCGCACAAGTGGCGGAGGCCAGAAAGCCTCTTTATGCTGAGCTTCAGGCCAAGAACGCGTGTGCGGAAATTGCGTCCTCAATCAGAAGCCTTCCGTTTCGATCTGCGCCCGAGCACGCTACTGCAGTGCGTGAGCTGGCGTTGGAGGAAGCGGCGCGGGCGGCAGAAAACGCCATGCTTGAGTATAATCTAAGCGAATGTGCGGGGCTTGCTGATTGGGCGGCGTTTGAAGCTGGTCAGGAAAGTGGGCTGGTACATGCCGCCGCCGCCATCCGCGCCCTATCCTCCCCGGACCATGCCGACGCCGGCAAGGTAGAGGAGGATGCGCGAGCTGATCTTGAACGTTTGTGGCGTCCGATTTCCGAGGCCGACAAGTCGATCACATTCGAGCACACTTTCGACCTTGGCGACGGCGAGAAAATGACTATCCGCAACTCGGATCACTACTGGGTGCGGGACGCAGACGGTCGGGTCTATGAGGCAACATGGTCCGATCATAAGGGCGGATACTGGTGGGATTTAGAAGGCGAAAGCCCTGCCGATCCTGTCGAATACATGCCGCATCCGCTTTCTCTCCCCTCTGCACCAGCTTCGGAGGGCGCGGAATGAGCAAGCCAAAAGTAATTTACGCCAGACCCGGCGATATGTTCGAAATCCGTATGGTTTGCCACGAGGATTTTGACCTCAATGCCCGCGACTGGCGAGATCAGACCTATCCAACCAGAATGTTAATTATGGCGGTGGACAGCAACGAGATAGCCTTTGCTAACTCAGCTATGACGCGACTTGTCCGATGGCCGTCCCACCCATCAGGAGGCGACCGTCATGGCGAGTGAACTGAAATGGTTCAGGCGGCTGGAACGCGTTCTACGAGATATGCCGGACAATGTTGAGGTCACCGTGCATCAACACGGCGTCGTTGAACTCCACGAACGGGGCGAGACACAGAAATTCTTTGCAGAACATGGTCATGCGGACAGCGTGCCTTTCCTGTCGTTCTTCGAAGCAAACAACATCGTAGGTCGGGAGAGTTCGGTATGACGAGTGAACTGGAGCCTACGCAATGGCAGTATTGGACCGAGGGCCGCTACTGGAAAGATTGCACGAAGGAATATGCGGAGAGCTTAGCGAAGATCAACGTTAACGTCCGCGAGATAAACACCCGCCCCGCGCCTGCCGCTACAGATACGGGACTGGTGACGGTGGCCGAGAACTTGGCGCGAACCATTTGGGGCTATTTCAAAGGTGGTCCCGATGCAATCGCTTGGTTTGACAACAACAAATCTCTGGACGGTCCCACGTGGCTTATCGAGCAATGCCGCTCGCAGGCTGGGGATCTATCGGCGGCGGAACGGGCGAGAGCAGCAGAAAAAGAGCGCCTTCGGTTTGAAGGCGACCTTGATAAGTGGATGAAGATCATCGGTGCGGGCATTACCGGGTATCAGCCGGAAGCCTACGCCCTGATGGACTTGGCCTGTCAGGAGCTTGTGACGCTGCGAGCCGACAACGCGGCGAAGGATGCGCGAATTAAGGAACTTGAGACCGAACGGGATGAAGCTCTGGACGATGCCAAATTTGCCGAACGCATTGCTACCAAGCGTGAGATAGACGCAAACGCCAATGTCGAAGCCCTCGAAGCCAAGCTCGCGGCGGCGAGGAAGGCGTTGGAATGGTATGAAGAACATGTTTCAAATTGTAGAAAGATTGGAAGTGTAGGCGCACCATCACGTGCAAAGCTGGACCGAGATGGCGGGCAAAAAGCCCGCGCAGCGCTGGAGCAATAGATGACAAATGAAATTGAAGACCTGAAGGGGAAACTGCTGAAAGGTGAGTTCAGTTCGTTTTCAGTCGCATGTAATGATCACAAGCTGAGCTATCAAACGGCTGCTGAAGCCATTGAACGAGATCCTTGGTATGATGAAGGCGACTTTATCTCCCATGAGGAACTGAAGCGGTGCGTCAGCACGAACACGATTTGGACGCTTCAGTACTATCCAGAGACGCCAGTTGGTTTCGTGAAGCTCCACGCTTCGGCGTTTCAACCACTGTTGGATAGAATCAATCAGGAAGACCGGTAAATGATCGTCATCCGATCGTCCGATATTCGTCCGATCTTATGATGTCGGATAGATCGTATGAAGGTCGGATGACCATCGGGTTAATCAGCGGAAGTTATTGGAATTTAAAGCGATTTTGGTGGGTGATGTAGGGATCGAACCTACGACCCGCTGATTAAGAGTCAGCTGCTCTACCAACTGAGCTAATCACCCACTCGCTTTGCCGAGGCAGCGGCCCCGGTGAAGTGAGCGGTTCTATAACGGCCTCTTTTCCACCTGTCCAGCCTTCAACTGCAAAATTTCTGAAAAAAATGACAGCTTGTCCAAAAAGCCCGGAAATGCGGGTCTTTCGAAAATCCATTTCTGCGCGTTACCGGTGTCTTTTTCCGTGTGTGTATATTCTGGTTGTATTTCCTGAGCGCTCTTTTGAGAATCGGAAATGAGAGATTCTTGATTTGATTCATTTTTTCAGGTCTCCGGCGTTGTAAGCCGAACCCTGCGGCTCCATATTCGCCAAGCTGGACTAATACGTCCGGTGGGGAGGTTTCGTTCAGGGAGTAGAGCCACGCCGCAAATGTCGCAGCCATGTCATCAATTATTGATGCTTGTCTGAGAAGCTACGGCATATAAAAGACTTGATTGGTTGGTAATGGTTCTGAAGTCACGGACACCGGCACCGCCCCTGGAATTTGTCAGAGCAAGGCGCATCATGCACCGGGTTGCCCTTGCCGAAGAAAACAGAAACGGCTCACATCGTTTCAAAATCCGGTTCGCGACATTTGAGGACGGAATGGAAAGCATAATAGGCGATCTCGGACAGTTTATTTCCGATCATCGGTCATGGGCTGGGCCTATCGTGGGCATCATCGCCTTTGGCGAGTCTCTCGCCATTATAGGAATGTTCATTCCAGCCACTCCGATCATGATCGCCATTGGCGGCCTCGTGGGGGCCGGAATCATTGAACCTATTCCCGTCATCATCGGCGCGATCATTGGTGCTGTTATCGGCGATATTATCTCCTATTTCCTAGGGTGGTGGCTTGGCCGCAACATCATCCACAAGTGGCCGCTCAACAAGCACCGCAGCGGTGTGGCGCGTGCGCGCCTCCTATTCCGCCGCTATGGTTTTTCGGCGGTGTTCCTGGGCCGCTTCTTCGGCCCTGTACGCTGCACCGTACCGATGGTTGCCGGCATGATGTCGATGGATCAGACGCGCTTTCAGACCGCGAATGTCCTGTCTGCCTTGGTATGGGCTCCACTGATGTTCCTTCCGGGTTGGTTGGCTGGCCGTGGCGCTGGCGTTTTTGCCAGAATGGACGGCGATCACATGTTCTGGTTCGTGATCGGGATCACGATCGCGACTATCATCGTGACGGTCATTGGCGTTCGTTTTTTCAAAGCCCGTCCACGTCGGGAGCGTAAGCGCCGGGTTCATGTCTCACCGGCCGAATAATAATCGGTCTCTTGTGCAGCAGGCTTCAGTCTGCTTAATAACAAAACCATATGTTCCATATGGCAACCGGTGTTGCTGAGGCTTGGAGCCTCGCAAGCACCTCATATAAGGTTCATCGCGCTTTATGCCCGACGACAGTTCTGACGATTCGTCTTCTCGAAGTCCGAGTTCCCCGAAGGGGTGTTCGGGCTTCCCACGCGTTGAACAATTCCCGATAGTCTTTGTTCGCCTGGGGCTGGACCGCACAAAAGCGGCCCGGCCACAAACTGCTTGCGGCGTAGTTTCCAATTTTCATTTCTGCTGATCTTTAAAGGAGCCGACATATCATGGACTGGTCCATGGACTGGATTGCCGACCCCAATGCCTGGATAGGTTTGGTGACATTGGTGGTACTCGAGATCGTTCTCGGTATCGACAATCTCGTCTTCATCGCCATTCTGGCCGACAAACTGCCTCCACACCAACGCAATCGTGCGCGGCTGGTCGGCCTTAGTCTCGCTCTTCTGATGCGTTTGGTACTGCTGGCGTCGATTTCCTGGATCGTCACTCTGCGAGAGCCCTTGGTGTCGCTGATGGGCATGTCCTTCTCGGGACGCGACATCATCATGCTGATAGGTGGCCTCTTCCTCCTCGCCAAGGGCACAATGGAGCTCCACGAGCGGCTGGAGGGCGATCATGGGCCAAAAAGTTCCAAGGTCGTGCATGCTGTGTTCTGGCAAGTGATCGTTCAGATTGTCGTTCTGGATGCGGTGTTCTCGCTGGATAGCGTCATCACGGCTGTTGGCATGGTTCAGCACCTGCCGGTCATGATGATTGCTGTGGTTATCGCCATCGGCGTGATGATGCTCGCTTCCAAGCCGTTGATGGACTTTGTCAACAAACACCCCACCGTCGTCATCCTCTGTCTTGGCTTTTTGATGATGATTGGCTTCAGTCTGGTCGTGGAAGGTTTCGGATTCCATATTCCAAAGGGTTATCTCTATGCCGCGATCGGCTTCTCGGTATTGATCGAAGCGGCCAATCAGATGTCGCGACACAATCGTGAAAAGCTGGTTACCACCAATGATCTGCGAGAACGCACGGCAGGCGCAGTCCTGCGCCTGCTCGGTGGTGGTCGCGGTGAAAATCCGCTCTCTGATACGATTGATGTGATTGCCCAGCAGACAGCCGCCAGTGACGTCTTCCTGCCGGAAGAAAAGGAGATGATCCGCGGCGTTCTCGATCTGGCTGATCGACCTGTGCGTTCCATCATGTCGCCACGCAATGAGATCGAGTGGCTGGACCTCGATGAAGACGAAGCGGAACTGGATGCGGCCATTCGCAAGCTGTCACATTCACGCGTCATCGTTGCACGTCGTCAGGTGGATGAGTTCATCGGCGTGGCGCTTGTGAGGGATCTTCTGCTCGATATCGGCGACAGGAAGCCTATCGACTGGGACAAAATCGTAAAACAACCGCTTGTCGTGCATGAAAATGCAAATGTGTTGCGCGTTATGGAACAGTTGCGCAACTCACCTGTTCAGATCGCGGTGGTGGTAGACGAGCATGGTTCTTTCGAAGGCGTCGTGACACCCACCGACGTTCTGGAAGCCATTGCCGGTGAGTTTCCTGATGAAGATGAAGAGGCGGCTGTAGCGCAGTCGGACGGCCATGGTGGTTATCTTGTGGATGGCTTTACCGATATTCGTCGGCTGAGTGGTCTTCTTGAACGCGACCTTCTTGATGATGGTGATCGCTATACGACGCTGGCCGGTTATGTTCTCTGGCATCTCGGACACTTGCCGCTGGGTGGGGAAAGCTTCGTTGCCGATGGCCTGGAGTTCAAGATCGAGTCGATGAACGGTCGTCATATCGCCAAGGTACGCATTACGCCCTCAATCGACTACGAGGTTTAACAGGAATGAATTTGCGGGCTGGTTGATCTGGCTCGCAAATTATTTCACACAGTTAACTCCGATAAAATAAGTAGGTTATTGACAAAAGCCGAGAAGCCTTCAAAATTAACCTATCGTTCATTGTTGCGGCGAAAGCGCGACAATATTTGAGCGGAAGGCAATGAGGAGGCTAGGCATGAAGCGAACCGTTCAACTGCTCGCTACGAAAATGAAGAATACGTTTTTGCGTGTTCCGGCCTTTTTAGAGCAGCCTTGGCGCGAAATGAAGTTGAATGCGGAAGAGATTGCAGCGCGCCGCCGTAGCCGGCTGGAGCGTGGCGAGCATAATTTTCTCTGGTGCTGGCAGCATCGCGGTTTCTGGTGAGATCAGAAGTCCAAGAAAAGGTTTGAAGGCAGGGGGTGGAAGTCTCCTGCCTTTTGCATTTCATTTTATGGTTTCGATCCTGATGAGAATTATTTTCTCATGCCAGCATGTGGTTTGGGTACAGGTTCCATGAATGGCTTTGAAAGTAGTTTATATATTTAAATCAATGATTTAGATTGATTTTATCTCTTCTCTCGTTAGATTTGTTTTCCGAAAACAATCCAGTTTAGAGCGCTTCTCGCAAACAGCGCGGTGGGGATGGGTCTAATGAGAAAAATTATTCTATATGCGGCGGTAGCTCTCGGTCTCGGCGCCGCTCCGGTTCATGCGCAGGAGCCGAAGGAAATCCTCAACGTTTCCTATGACATCGCGCGAGAACTCTACGAACAGGTCAACAAGGCCTTCATCGCGGACTGGAAGACCAAGACCGGTGAAGATCTGACCGTCAATCAGTCTCATGCGGGCTCCTCGAAGCAGGCGCGTTCGATCCTGGAAGGGCTTGAAGCGGATGTGGTTACCTTCAATCAGGTGACCGACGTGCAGGTCCTGCATGACAAGGGCAATCTCATTCCGGCCGATTGGCAGAAGCGACTCCCGAACAACTCGTCACCCTACTATTCATTCCCTGCTTTCCTCGTTCGTGAGGGCAATCCGAAGAACATCAAGAATTGGGATGATCTGGCGCGTGACGACGTGAAGGTGATCTTCCCGAATCCGAAAACTTCGGGCAATGCGCGCTATACTTATCTTGCTGCGACGGCGTACGCGAACGAAGCATTCAAGGGCGATCAGACAAAAGTTCACGAATTTATCGGGAAGATTTTCAAGAATGTTCCCGTGTTCGATACGGGCGGTCGTGGCGCAACGACGACTTTTGCCGAACGTGGCATTGGCGACGTGTTGGTGACCTTCGAGGCTGAAACACGCGGAACCGAGAAGGTTCTTGGCCCCGACAAATATGACGTTGTCGTACCGGAAGTCAGTCTGCTGGCAGAGTTTCCTGTTACGGTCGTCGACAAGGTGGTAGACAAGCGCGGATCGCGCAAGATTGCCGAAGCCTATCTCGATTATCTCTATTCGCCGGAAGGCCAGGAGATTCTAGCTCAAAACTTCAACCGCGTGCATGACAAGGATGTCATCGCAAAACATAAGGATATCTATCCCGATGTGCGGCTCGTGACTGTTGAAGATGCTTTCGGTGGCTGGGAGAAAGTTCAGAAGGAACATTTCGCCGAAGGCGGAGTGCTCGATCAGCTCTTCACCGGCAAATAAACAGAGCCAATTGGCGATCCCTGAGGGATCGCCTTGCTTTTTGGAAAAATCCAGTGGCGCTTCTAAGCATGAAACGTAATTCTGTGCTGCCGGGGTTCGGACTGACCCTCGGCTGCACTTTGCTTTATCTGGCTGTGATCGTGGCCTTGCCACTGTTGGCCATGATTCTGAAAACGGCAAGTCTCGGCTGGAGCGACTTCTGGAGTATCGTGACCTCAGATCGGGCACTGGCGACCTATAAGATCACCTTGAGTGCAGCTGCGGTAGCAACAGTATTCAATGGCCTATTCGGTCTTTTGCTGGCCTGGGTGCTGACCCGATACGAATTCCCCGGCAAACGCCTGATTGATGCTGCAGTCGATCTTCCTTTCGCGCTGCCGACTGCCATAGCAGGTCTGGCATTGGTAACGCTCTTTGCCCAGAATGGCTGGTTCGGACGGTTCCTTGAGCCGATTGGAATAAAGGTTGCCTATGCACCGCTCGGCATCATGATCGCGATGTTTTTCACCAGCATTCCATTTGTTATTCGCACGGTGCAGCCGGTACTGGAGGATATGAGCGCTGATGTGGAAGAAGCTGCCCGTAGCCTCGGGGCCAGCTCTTGGCAGACATTCTCACACATTATCTGGCCGACCATCTTTCCATCTTTCCTTGCAGGCTCGTCGCTTTCCTTTGCGCGCAGCCTCGGTGAGTTTGGTTCGATTGTCTTTATTTCGGGCAATCTTCCCTTCGAGACTGAAGTGACATCGCTGCTCGTTTTCATCCGGCTTGATGAATATGATTATCCAGCCGCCGCAGCACTTGCATTCGTGATGCTCGTTACGGCGTTCCTGATGCTTCTTGTGACCAATCTCATTCAGGCAAGGCAGCTTCGTTATGCAGAACGCTAGCGCAAGTTTACAGGCGCGAAACTCCGGACCTGCACGCAATCTGTTGATCTGGCTGGCGGCGGGCTTGTCGGTGATCTGCATCGGAGCACCGCTTGCAGTCATCTTCTCCTATGCGTTCAGCAAGGGCGTTGATGTCTTCTTCGGTGAAATATTGAAGCCGGATACATTGCATGCGGTCTGGCTGACCATTCTGACGGCTATTGTCGTGGTGCCTATCAATATGGCGTTTGGTGTTTGCGTTGCATGGCTCGTAACCAAGTTCCGTTTCCCCGGACGACGGCTGCTGATTACTTTCGTGGAAATACCGTTCTCAGTCTCTCCCATCGTGGCCGGTGTGACCTATCTCTTCCTCTACGGATCGCAAGGTTTGCTGGGGCCATTGCTGGAAACCTACGACATCAAGATCATGTTCACGGTTCCGGCGATCTTTCTTGTCAGCCTCTTTGTCACTTCGCCTTTCGTGGCGCGTGAATTGATCCCGCTGATGGAAGTGCAGGGGAGTGAAGAAGAAGAAGCAGCTCTGACGCTTGGAGCCAATGCCTGGCAAACCTTCTTCTACGTGACCTTGCCTAATATCAAATGGGCATTGCTCTACGGTGCTGTACTTTGCAATGCGCGTGTGATGGGAGAGTTTGGAGCAACGTCGGTCGTTTCGGGTGCCATCCGAGGCAAGACCAATACGCTGCCGCTTCAGGTGGAACTACTGTTCAATGACTATAATGTCGCCGGTGCATTCGCTGCGGCTTCGACACTTGCACTGATCGCTCTTCTGACACTTGTCTTGAAGGTTCTGCTTGAACGCAGGCAAGATGCGTAAATACAAAAAAGCTTGAGCGGTTCCATTCGACTGGAACCGCTCTCACGGTCACGCTGCTTGGGAAAGCGTGTTGTTTATCGGTTCTCTGTGAAGAGAAGATGCGAGGATAATCCCTTCCGGCCAGCGGCTGAATCCACTTGCTACATTTATGTGTCCGGCATGGCCGAGATCGACAAATCCCGATCCCCACACATGGGACAGAGCTTCTGCCTTGGCAAAGCTCATATATTCATCGTTGCGGCTTGCGACGACGATGGACGGAAAACCCAGCTCCTGGCGCGGGAGCGGAGCAAAGCTCTGGAACCGATCGTCCTTACGAGCCATTGTTTCGGCGTCAGCCGGTGCAACCAGAAGGGCGCCCGCCACATGAGCCGCCGACGGGCGGCTGGCCAGATGTGCGACCAGTGCGCAGCCGAGACTATGGGCGACCAGAACTGCGCCCGGATTTTCGGCGAGTTTGGCTTCGAGTGCGTGCATCCAGTCGGATAACACCGGATAGTGCCAGTCGTCCTGTTCGACGAGCAATGCTGACGGATCGTCATGCAACCATTGGCGCTGCCAGTGGCCTGCTTCCGATCCCTTGAAACCGGGGATGATTAATGTCGCAGGCATGCGTTTTTCCTCTTGGATAAGGCCTTGGGAGGGCGTTCAGTTTCGCAATTTAAAGCCATTGCGAAACTGGTTCCAAGATAGGCGGTCAAAGTTGCCATTTTAAGGAAAACAAATTCAAATTAGGACGGTTTTGTGAAAATTATACTCCGTTCCTGGCCTGCCTCTATTTTCGCTGTTTATCGTTCCATCGCAGCAGAAACTGTGACTTTTCGAAAACCAGAACGACCACGAGTGACATCGCGAACGGGATAAGGAGGTAGAGCAGGCGGAAGACGATCAGCGCTGCCAAAACATCAGCCTGATTCATATCCGGCAAGCCAGTCAGGAAAACGAGCTCCAAAACGCCGAGGCCACCCGGAGCGTGCGAGATCAGGGCGGCAGAGAAGGAGACCAGGAAAATGCCCAAGATAATGAGGAATCCGGGATTGCCAGCCTCTGGCAAGGCAAAGTAGATGATGCCGGCGGCGCCGATCAATTCCAACGGTGCGACGATGAGCTGCTGCACCACAACCGACATGCGCGGATATTCCAGACGAAAACTGCCGATCTGGAGCGGGCGCAGACGCAGCCAGCTACCAAAGACATAGAGCAGCACGAATGCGAGCATCAAAAGTGCGATCACAATGGAGACGGTCGGTGTCAGGTCCTCGTTGAAGCGCATGAGAATATGCGGCTCCAATAGGAGAACAATGCTTGATGTTATGATGACACCGAGAATAAATGTGAAAGAACAGAAGGCGATAAGAACAGCGATTTCGCTGCCAGGCATGCCTTGTGACGAATAGGCCCTGTAGCGCACAACCGCGCCAGAGACGACCGAGGCACCAATATTATGTGACAAAGCATAGGTGGTGAAGGAACAAAGCGCGATAAACAGCCAGGAAATCTTGCGCTTGAGGTGCAAGAGCGCGATGCGATCGTAGCCTGCAAGCGAACTGTAGGCCAAAAGTGCTGAAGCTGCAGCCAGAACCCAATGATGGGCACGGATTGCATAAAGACTGTCCAGAACATCATCGAGTGAAATGCTGCGCAGTTCGCGATAGAGAAGCCAAGCCGAAATACCGACTGCGCAAATACCCACGACCGGCCAGATGTAATCCTTTGCTTTCATCAGCCGGTCACCATGCTTTCATGCTTCATATCATCCCCTTTTTTGCCCATGATATCGGTCGATTCATCTTCCGATAGTAGCCCCAATGTGTCGGTCTGAGATTCGGTTTCTTTGGAAACGGTTTCAGTGCTTTTCTTTATGATCTCAGTTCCGATTGCTTTTGCCATGGCGGCTGCGATTTCCTCCTCTCCCAGAATGACAAAATCTGCGCCAAGATCCTTTAGATATTGTGCTTCCGCCTTCGAGCAGGCGCGTACGACGATGCTGATTTCCGGATTTGCGGCTCGGGCTAATGCTGTGACCCGTCCAGCCTCGAAGGCATTGGGGATTGCAATAACCAGATTTCGCGCCATTGCCGGATTGGCCGCCTTCAGTATCTCTGAATCCGAGGCGTTGCCAGCAATGGCTTCTACGCCTTTGTCCTTGAGCGAGGCGCTGATTTTCGACGAATCCTCGATGACGAGAAAAGGCGTCGTCTCTGCCCGTAATCCTGCCGCAATCCTTTCGCCGATCTGGCCATAGCCGACGACAATCGTATGTCCGGTTAGCAAAGTTTGGGGTAACGGCTCAGGTTCGGAAATGCTGAGTTCGACACCGGGGGCTTCACCGGCTGGTGTCTCGTGTTTGCTTCGCTTTTCGATCCATGGCCGCATTCGTTCCGCTACGATGAACATAATCGGATTGAGGAAGATCGACAGGATGGCACCAGCGAGAATAAGGTCGCGTCCAGCCGGTGGGAGAAGATTGAGACTGACGCCCAACCCCGCCAAAATGAAGGAGAATTCACCGATCTGAGCAAGACTTGCTGAAATGGTGAGCGCCGTGCTGACAGGGCGACGGAAAGCGCGCACGATGAAGAATGCCGCGACTGATTTGCCGATGAGGATGATGGCAAGCGTTCCGAGCAGGGGCAGTGGATCGCGGAGAAGGCTCATCGGGTCGAACAACATTCCGACCGAGATAAAGAACAGCACTGCAAAGGCATCGCGCAAGGGTAGGGACTCTTCTGCTGCGCGATGGCTGAGTTCGGATTCGCTCATCACCATGCCGGCAAAGAACGCCCCCAACGCGAAGGAAACGCCGAACAGATGGGCCGCGCCGAAAGCCACGCCCAGTGCAATGGCGAGCACACCGAGACGAAATAACTCGCGGGAGCCGGTCTGAGCCACGACATTCAGAAGCCAGGGGATGACCTTGCGTCCCACGATGAGCATCAGGGCGACGAACAGAACAACCTTGGCAATGGTGAGAAGGATAATGCCACCAATGCCGAGGCCAAGCCATGAAGCGATGGGATCGCTTGCTGCCGAGCCTTCCGCGCGACCGGTTACGCTGGCGACTGCCGGAAGCAGAACCAGCGCCATGACCATTGCGAGGTCTTCGACAATCAGCCAGCCGACGGCGATGCGCCCGCGCTCGGTATCAATCAGGCGGCGCTCCTGCATCGCGCGCAGCAGGACGACCGTACTCGCGGTAGAAAGAGCTAGACCGAAAACCAGACCGGCCTGCACATCCCAACCAAGGGCGAGACCAAGGCCGGTGCCAAGTGCTGCTGCGGCTGTGATCTGTGCGAGTGCGCCGGGAACCGCTATGGCTTTGACGGAAAGAAGATCCTTGAGGGAAAAATGCAGACCAACGCCGAACATCAGCAGGATGACGCCAATCTCGGCAAGCTGAAGAATGAGGTCCTGATCTGCAACGAAACCGGGTGTGTGGGGACCGGCAATAACACCGGCCAGAAGATAGCCAACGAGAGGGGAGATTTTCAGACGGGTGGCTATCGCACCGAAGATGAAGGCCAGGCATAACCCGATGACGATTGTCGCAATCAACGGCGTGTCATGGGGCATCAGGTGCCTTCCCCCTTCTGGCTTCTCAATTCTGTATGTGGGAGCCGGGCACGGCCTGAACCGTGCCCGGCGAACGGGTTATTTCTGCGCTGCGGCGCTGTCTTCAATAGCCTGATGGGCTTCCTTGCGATGTTGCCACCAGTTGCCCAGCAAAAGCAGAATCGGCGCGGCGATGAAGATCGACGACGATGTTGCGATAACGATACCGAACAGCATAGGCACGGCAAAATTATGAACCGCGCTGCCACCCCATACTGCCATTGGGAGCATACACAGGAACGTCGTCATGGATGTATAAATACAGCGGACGAGCACCTGATTGATACTCATATCGACGATCTCGCGCAGCGGCTTCGATTTATAAAGACGCATGTTTTCACGCATGCGGTCATAAACCACGACCTTATCGTTTACCGAGTAACCGATAGCGGTCAGAAGCGCTGCGATGGCTGTCAGGTTGAAATCGAGCTGGAACAGCGCAAAGAAACCGACCATCTTTGTGGTGTCGAGGACGAGCGTGATGATTGCGCCCATCGCAAAGAACCATTCGAAACGCCACCAGAGGTAGATGAGCATGCCGAGTGCCGACAGGACGACTGCGATGAAGCCTGAACGGGCCAGTTCGCCGGAAACCTTGGGGCCGACGACTTCTGTGCGCTCGATTTTCACGCCCGGATCAAGCTCGGTTACGGCTTCGCGCATTTTGTTGACGGCAATCGTCTGCGCTTCCTCACCGCCGTCCTGACGCTGAACGCGGATCAGAACATCGTTCGGGCTACCGGCAGACTGAAGTGCTACTTCACCAAGCCCGAGCGAGCCAAGTTTTTCGCGCAGTTGTGCCAGATCGGCTGGTTGTGACGTAACGATTTCCGCCTGAATGCCGCCCTTGAAATCGATGCCGTAATTCAGCCCCGGCTTGAAGAATAGGCCAAGAGACAGGATCGACAGCACGATCGAGACGCCGATGCCGACGAAGCGGGCGTTCATGAAGCTGATATTGGTCTTTTCTGGAACAAACTTCAGGAACGGCTCGATGACGAGCACCTTCAGCTTACGCTTGCGGACGTACCAGGCCATCGCCATGCGAACCAGCGTCACATCCGTGAACATCGAGATCGCAATACCGAGCATCATGGTGATAGCAAAGCCACGGACCGGGCCGGTACCGAAGGTGAACAGCAGCAAGGTCGAGATCAGCGACGTAACGTTCGCATCCACAATTGTGGAGAAGGCGCTGTGAAAGCCCTTATCCAGCGCGGCCATGGCCCCAAGGCCACGCCGCGTTTCTTCGCGAATACGTTCGTTAATGAGAATATTAGCGTCAACTGCGATACCAATACCGAGGATGATACCGGCGATACCGGGCAATGTCAGCGTTGCACCGATGAGGCTGAGGGCTGAGAAAGTGAGCAAGGTGTGGAGCAGCAGCGCCACATTGGCGATGGTACCCCAAACGCCATAAAGGAGCTGGATGAAGACCGCGACAAGTACGAAGCCGACGATACCGGTAATGAGACCCATCTTGATGGCATCGCCGCCAAGGTCCGGACCAACCGTACGTTCTTCAATGACGGTCAGTGGAGCGGGCAGGGCGCCAGCGCGCAGGAGGGCCGAGAGGACGACGGTATCCTGAACTGTAAAGCTGCCGGAAATCTGGCCCGAGCCGCCGGTGATCGGTTCACGGATGACGGGTGCGCTCAGCACCTTGCCATCGAGCACAATTGCAAACGGACGATTGACGTTCTTTGTCGTGATATCGGCGAACTGGCGTGCGCCGAGACTATCGAAACGGAAGGACACGA
This sequence comes from Ochrobactrum sp. A-1, assembly GCF_022488005.1. Classification (NCBI taxonomy): domain Bacteria; kingdom Pseudomonadati; phylum Pseudomonadota; class Alphaproteobacteria; order Hyphomicrobiales; family Brucellaceae; genus Ochrobactrum; species Ochrobactrum sp. A-1. The sequence continues at coordinate 1,136,148 of NZ_JAKVQC010000004.1, read as the reverse complement.
TCGGCTCATTGGTGCGCTGGTCAAAGCCTGCGCGCGCATCGGTGAGACGCTCGCCGGAAAGTGCAACCTGATCCTCGATTGGGTACTTGATGTTCGGGTCCTTGGAATCCGGCATGATGGTCACGCCCGGAGGCGGCGTATCGTTCGGATTGGCATCGGCAACCATGTGGAAGCTCATCTTCGCGGTACTTCCGAGAAGCTGGCGAAGCTGCGCCGGATCCTGGAGGCCGGGGAGCTGAACGACGATACGATCTGAGCCTACACGCTGGATGGAAGGCTCGGCGACGCCGACTTGGTCGACGCGCTGACGGATGATTTCAAGACTCTGCTGGAGAGCAGCATCGAGACGGTAGTTGAAGCCTGCCTCTGTCAGGGTTAGGCGAACCTGGTTGTCGTTTGATGCAACGTCTATGTCGTTGATTGCCGTACCGAAACCGCTGGTGTTGACTTGCGAGATCAAGGTGCGAAGCGCAGTTTCGGCCTTAGATCGCTGATCGGCATCAGGGATGGTCACGACAACGGCGTCGCCGACAGCGCGGATAGACTGCGGCTGGATACGCTCGGCGCGCAGCTTGCTGCGGGCGTCGTCCAGCAGCGTCCTCAGGCGATCCTTTTTAAGGCCGGCTGCATCGACTTCAAGCACAAGATAAGAGCCGCCCCGCAGATCGAGGCCAAGCGTGACTTGACGCTTCGGGAACCAGGACGGCATGGCGTCAAGGTGCTTTTGGGTGAAGAAGTTGGGCAAGGCAATGATGACACCGATCGCAACGATCAGGCTATACAGCACAACCACCCATTTCGAAGTACGCATGGATTAAGGTTCCGGTTGGTACGCCCCAATTGCCACTTAATATCAAGTGGCGGTACGGGCATTGTTTGTAATGGCGTTAGGATTGGTAAGGCCCAATCATCAAGATTGGCGCATTATGCGCTTTTCGGAGGCGCACGGGCAGAGCCAAAATGTCCCTGCAAAACTGCGAGACGCCGGAAATTCTGCGCCGCTTCGGCTGATCTCGTCTTTGGAAGAACAATCGCTGCCGTCGCAACAGGGAGTGCTGCTCCGGTGTGATCGAGATAGGCGGTTTTGATCTTGGCTGCGATAGCTTCGATCAGGATTGCCCGCATGGGCTGTGGTGAAGGGGTAGACTGCTGACGAACAGGTGTTGCTGGACTGCCTTCGACCTGCCTTGCCACGATGCCGCCAGAATGACCGCGAGCCGCATCGTCGTCGAGCGTAGAAAAATCCACGGCGAATAGAAAAGCGGTAAACGACAGAACGCACGTAACGAACAGCATGAAACCATGCCGCTTGTGCTGTTCCGTGTTTTTCATGCCCTTCATCAAATCGCCAAGACTTTCTTTAGAGTCTATCCGTGGAGTTGAGCCAGCTTTTCACACTCATTGCGAATCCTCATTAATCATTTGTGTTCGCACGAACAAGGAAATACTGGCATTAAGGCTCGCCTTATACGCTATGGGTCCGCTTTCGGCGCACTGTGAGATCTTGTAAGGAGCCACGCCTTGCATCCGTTTTAGGGCGCTTTATGTTGAAACCATGTCTTGTTTAACGGCAGAATTGAATTGGCATATTCATCGACGTTTCGTGTTCTTGCATTTTCTCTTCTGATCAGCGCACTGTCGCTGGGTGGCATTGCGTCTGCTATCGCGCAGGACAATAAACAACCGACGCCACAGACGACGCAAACCGCGCCAGCAGCGGCTCTCCAAAACAGCTCCGTCCAACAAGCGCCCGCTGCCACCGATCAACAGCAGGCCCCCGTGCCCGTTTCCGGCGTCGTTCAGCAGCAAAAGCCGGTCATCAATGATCTGAAGCAGCAGACGAAACGGATCAGCGACCAGCTCCCAAAGGCCGCTTCGAACGATGAATCGCTGGCCAATCTCAAGCTTCAGCTGGACTCCCTTTCAAAGAAACTTCTGGAGGCTGGCGTTGCATTTCGCCCGCGCCTCAGCGAAATCAACACACGGCTGGAGCAATTGGGCCCTGCGCCTTCCGGTGACCAGCCGCCCGAACCGGCAATCGTCAGTGAAGAGCGCGCCCGGCTGACCGCTGAAAAGGCCGAAATAAATGCCGTCGTGGGCGAGACCGAAGATACCTCGCTTTCCGTCAATCAGATGTCCGCAAAGATCGGCGACATGCGCCGCGATCTTTTTGCAAGAACACTTTCCCAGCGTGTGAACATCGACACCACGCTCGGTACGGAGGTCGCCTCGGCCGCCAGCAACCAGATGGTTTCGCTCTGGCGCATTGTTCAGTCGTGGTGGCGTTTTGTCAGCACGTTTAAGCTCAAATCGTTTCTTGCGGCCGCCTTCTTCGCCTTTGTTGCCGCGCTGGTCATCCAGATTGGCGCAAAGCGTGTTCTCGGAACGCTCTATCAGCGCGATGCGACCGTGGAGTCGCCATCCTATCTGAGCCGTCTTTCGGTAGCGTTCTGGTCTACGGTGATACCGTCGGCGGCGGTCGGCGTCTTTTTGGCGGCAACTTACTTTTTTATGAATTATTTCAATGTCCTGAGAACAGATATTGCGACCTTATTCCAGTCGTTGTTTCTCGTGCTGGGGCTTGTCTTCTTCATTCACAGACTCGCGTCCGCGTGCATCAGTTCGGATATGCCGCAGTGGCGATTGGTTCCGGTTGCGCCGCGTCCGGGACGCGTTTTGGGCTGGCTGATAACGGGAACCGCATTGACCAGCGGGCTTGATTCCTTCTTCGGAAAGGTCAACCAGATTTTGTCGTCGCCGCTGTCATTGACTATGGCGAAAAGTTTGCTGGCCACCGTGATGGTCGGTGTCCTTATTCTGGCGATTGCGTTTTTGAAGCCCGTTGAGCGCGAAAAGGATGGCGCCATCCGGTCGTGGCCGCGCGGATTCAAAACGTTTCTGATCATATTGGGTCTTTTACCCATTTTGGCTGCGGTTTTCGGCTTTATCGGTATGGCGCGTTTCATATCGCAGCAGATCGTGGTCACAGGAGCATTCCTTGTCACCATGTATATGGGCTTCCTGACGGGACGTGCGATTTCGGAGGAACAGGCATTTGCATCCAGTCAGATCGGCAAGGCAATGCGGGAGCGTTTTCATTTCGACGACGCAACCCTTGATCAGCTTGGTCTTCTGGCAGGCATTCTGATCAATCTCGTCGTTGCCTTGATCGGCATTCCGCTGGTTCTGATGCAGCTCGGCTTCCAGTGGGCTGAATTGAAGAGCACCTTCTATCAGTTGATGACCGGGTTCCAGATCGGCAATATTTCCATCTCACTCATGGGGCTTTTGACCGGCGTTCTGCTGTTTGCGATCGGCTATCTGCTGACACGCTGGTTCCAGAACTGGCTCGACAACAGCGTCATGGCGCGCGGGCGTGTCGATTCCGGTGTTCGCAATTCCATCCGCACGGTCATAGGTTATGTGGGGCTTTGTCTTGCAGCCTTGATGGGCGTATCAGCGGCTGGGTTCAATATGTCGAACCTCGCACTTATTGCCGGTGGCCTCTCCCTCGGTATCGGTTTCGGCCTCCAGAATATCGTCCAGAATTTCGTATCCGGTCTCATTCTTCTCGCAGAACGTCCGTTCAAGGTTGGCGACTGGGTGGAGGCCGGTACGGTCAGCGGCATCGTGAAGAAAATCAGTGTGCGCGCGACGGAAGTGGAAACCTTCCAGAAACAATCAATCATTGTGCCGAATTCGACGCTTATCAACGGCAATGTCGGCAACTGGACGCATCGCAACAAGCTTGGACGCATCGATATCAATGTGCAGGCATCCTATACGGCAGAGCCTCGTCGGATTCATGCGTTGCTTCTCGAAATCGTTCGAGGCCACCCTTCGATTCTGAAGAACCCGGAACCTTTTGTTTCGTTTCAAAGCATGAACGATTCACTGATGGTCTTTGACGTTTACGCCCATGTGGCCGACATCACTTCGACGGGCGGCATCAAGAACGAACTGAGGTTCCAGATTGTCGAACGCTTCCATGAGGAGGGCTTGCATCTGTCCTCGTCCTCGACTGATCTTATTCTCAGCGTGCCGGAGATTGAGAAACTTTCAGAGTTGATGCAGAAGGAAAAGGAGCTTTCCCCCGCAGCCGGGAAGAAGAAGGCGAACGCAGAGAAGCCCGAAGCCAAGGAAGATGCCGACGACCGGGCTTGATGAATATTTCGTTCAGTTGCAGTTCAGTTTTGTCCGCTTATAAAGAGGATGACAGAGGGCAATAGGCCTCATGCGACATCGGACATATCGCGGCGGGAGCGATGGAAAGGTCGGGACGGTATGAACAGAAATCAGGTCAACAGCTTGCGTAAGCTTGTTCTTGGCGCAGCAGTCGGCTTTGTAGTCTTGGCAGGCAACGCATATGCCGCCCAGATTTCCAACAACGATAGCGGGCCGCAGACGATTGTGGTCACCGAAGGTGCTTCCAAGCGCGAAATGATCGTCTCGCCTGGTGAAACTGTTGAATTTTGCGCCTCGGGCTGTTTCGTGACCTTTCCGAACGGAGATCGCGAAGCTCTGACTGGCGACGAAACGATTACGCTCAGCGGCGGTAAGGCTACGTTGAAATAGTCTTTCCATTTCAAGATGTAAAAAAGCCGAGGCACACTGCCTCGGCTTTTTATGTAGAAGATGTTTCGGTTAGCTGCGAGGCTTGAGGTTTTCCGGGTCGTAGAGAGGCTTGTAGCCAATCGAGGCGACTTCAACCGGATAAGTCTCTCCGAAATACTCCACGCTCAGTTTGCGGCCCTCCTGACAATAGGCCCATGGCAGGTAAGCGAGAGCGATGTTCTTGCCAATGGTTGGACCATATGCGACCGAGCTTGTGAAGGATCGACGTCCAAATTCGTCGACGAGCGTCTCTCCTGTTTCCGGATCCTGTACCGGCATGATGCCGACAGGATAACGCGCGACGCCGCTGGAATCCACATTTTCGGTCATGACGAGTGTGCAGAGCATCGCAGGTTGGTGTTCGCGGGAGCGGTACTCCACATGCTTTGCCTTGCCGCGGAAATCCGCTTCCTTGACCTTCGGGCGAGCAAGATCGGCTTCGAGAAGGTTGTACTCTGTCAGCAGATCGGCGTTCTGGAGGCGCAGGCTCTTTTCCATGCGACGCGTGTTGGCATAGGTTTCGACGCCAACCGCAATCACGCCGGTCGAACGCAGCGCATCCCAGACGGCAAGGCCGTCTTCGTAGCGCATATGCAGTTCCCAGCCTTGCTCACCGACATAGGAAATGCGGAATGCGGTAACATCCTTGCCTGCAATCCGGATTGGCTTGATGGCAGCGAAGGGGAAGTTTTCCGCATCAAGACCTTCCGGGTTCTCAACGACCTTCTTCAGATTCTCACGCGCATTCGGACCCCATATGCCGATGGTGACGTATTTCTCCGTCACATCGGTGATCGTGACGTCAAAGCCCTTATCTTCGGCCACACGGCGCATATAGTGGAAGTCGCGAGGCCCGGCATCGGCGCCATTGATCATGCGGATGCGGTCTGCCATGCGGATTGCCGTGAAGTCGGCGCGCACCATGCCTTCGTCATCAAGGAAGTGGGTATAGATGCCCTTGCCGATATTGGCATCGCCGCCAATCTTGGCAGCGCACAGCCATTCCATCAGCTCTACATGGTCTGGACCTTCGATATCGTACATCGCAAAGTGCGAGAGATTGATGATGCCGCAATTTTCAGTCAGTTCCAGATGTTCGGCATTGGAGACGCGCCAGAAATGGCGGTTGTCCCATTCGTTTTCGCGCACCGGAACGCGATTGCCGTATTTTTCCAGCAGGTGCTCGTTGGCGGCATAGCCATGCGCACGTTCCCAGCCGCCAAGTTCCATGAAATGGCCGCCAAGCTCCACTTCGCGCTCATAGAATGGTGAACGCCTGATATTGCGCCCCTTGGAGAACGGCTCACGGGGATGAACGGCTGGATTATAGACCTTCATTGCCGTTTCCGTACAGCGATCCCAGATGAACTGCTCGGTCATCTGGTGCGGATAGAAACGCGAATAGTCGATGGCGTGATGGTCGATGGATGTGCGGCCGTCGGTCATCCAGTCGGCAATGAGCTTGCCCATGCCGGGGCCGTCCTTGACCCAGATGGCGACTGCATACCACAGACCGCGCACCTTCTGGCTTTCGCCCATGGATGGGCCGCCATCGGTCGTGACTTGCAGGAAGCCGTTGAAGGAGTGGCTTTCGTTGTAGCCGAGCTCGCCCAGAATAGGTGTCAGTTCGATTGCGCGCTCTAGCGGTTCCAGAATCTGGTCCATCTCAAGATCGCGCTGCGATGGCGAGAGACGTGCTTCATGCTTTTCCAGAAGGTCACGCGGATGGCACAAGCGCGGGTTCTTTTCTTCGTAATAGCCCCATTCGATCTGGCCGCCTTCAGCAGTCTTCGGGTCGCCAGTGTCGCGCATATAGGCAGAGTTGCCCTGATCGCGCATGAGCGGCCAGCCGATTTCCTTGCCGGTGCCTTCAAACTCGCTATAGGGGCCGAAGAATGTCAGCGGATGGTCGATTGGCATGACGGGCAGGTCTTCCCCCACCATTTCGGCGATGAGGCGCCCCCAAAGGCCAGCGCAGATAATGACATAATCAGCTTCGATGGTGCCGCGATGCGTGACGACGCCCTTGATGCGACCGTTTTCCACGATCAGGGACTGAGCCGGTGTGTTGGCAAAGCTCTGCAACTTGCCAGCAGCTTCTGCCTGATCAATCAGCTTGCCGGCGACAGTCTGCGAACGTGGGATAACCAGACCTGCATCCGGATCCCACAGGCCGCCTTGAACCAGGCTTTCCTCGATAAGCGGGAATTTTTCCTTGATCTCCGCTGGTTCCATCAGTCGGGCGCGGGTGCCGAAAGCTTTACCCGATGCGACCTTACGCTTGATTTCATCCATGCGGGCATCGTCGCCAACGCGCGCCACCTCGATGCCGCCAACGCGAGCGTAATGCCCCATCTTTTCATAAAAATCGATGGAATAGAGCGTCGTCCAGCAGGAGAGGAAGTCATGGCTCGTCGCATAGCAGAAATCCGACGCATGGGCGGTCGAGCCGATATCAGTCGGAATGCCGGACTTGTCGATGCCGACGATATCGTCCCATCCGCGCTCGATCAGATGGTGTGCCACCGAGGCGCCAACGATACCGCCAAGCCCGACAATTACAACTTTCGCCTTTTTAGGAAACTCTGCCATTTTATGCGTCCCTAGAGCATTTCCAGCAAAAGTGCGAAGCGGTTTTGCGTCGGATAATGCGTGAAAAAGATGGATAGAGCGGTTCCGACGACTCCGTAATAACTGGAACTGCTCTAGTTGGTATTTGACAAAACCATAGTCGTTGGCTGGGCGCGACATTTGCCTTTATACGACATATTCGCAGCGTCAGACGACTGCATCGCAGCTTCTGGAAATCCCGGTAGGTCGAGCATCGGCTGTCCTGTTCGCGACATATCCATCAATCCTGCATCTACAGATGGTTCGATCTGTAGAACTGATTCCGGAAAAGCCTGTATGGTTTTGATTTTATTTTGAAAGATGACAGGAGTGGAGCTGCTCCATTCAAGATGCAGCTCCATCTTTCTTTGGCGTCGTGCTCAAGCGGCGATGAGCATTTTGCGCTCGGCGCGCTCCTGTTGTGGCGAGCGTCCGTATAATTCCCGATAGCATTTGGAAAAATGCGACGCCGAAACAAAGCCACAGGCGACTGCGACCTCGACCACAGGCATAGACGATTGCAACAACAAATGCCGAGCGCGATCGAGGCGAATTTCCAGATAATAACGTGCAGGAGACCGGCCCATCTCCTGTCGGAAAAGACGCTCCACCTGACGCCGCGAAAGACCAATCGTGTGGGCTACATTGATCAGTGCCTGCGGTTCTGAAAGATTGGCTTCCATCATCTCGATGATGGTCAACACCTTGGAGTTCTGAATGCCGAGCCGGGCACGCAGCGGCAGGCGCTGGCGATCCTGCGGGCTGCGGACACGATCAGTCAGCGCCTGTTCACAGATCTTGTTGACCAGATTGGCGTCGAAATCATCTCCGATCAGCTTCAGCATCATATCGAGAGAGGCGGTCCCGCCCGCGCAGGTGTAAAGGTTGCCATCGACTTCAAATAGATCGGCATAGACCTCGGCCTTGGGGAAGGCTTCCGAGAAGCCCGGAAGGTTTTCCCAGTGAATTGCACAGCGCTTGCCAGATAGAAGCCCGGCAGCGGCCAGTATATGGGCGCCGGTACAAAGCCCACCGACTGCCACGCCGCGATTATATTCCTCGCGCAACCACGCAAAGACCGACTTGTTCCTGAATTCTTCCACATAAACGCCGGAACAGACGAATACCATTGAGGGGCGCTGCTCGCGTTGCAGGAAGCGTCTCTCGTCTTCCAGCGATGCGTTGACTGCGCATTCCACACCATTGGATGCGGTCACCGGTTTTCCGTCAACCGATGTCAATCGCCATCGATAGGCATCATAGCCCAGCATCCGATTTGCGATGCGCAGCGGCTCGATGGCCGTTGCGAACGCTATCATCGAAAAGTTTGGAACAAGAAAAAAGACAATAGACCGCTTAACCGATGAAGCCTGGATCATGCCCGATCGTTCCCATTCTCGAAGGCTCTGTCTGCGGTTCCCGACGCAGCTGAAGCCTTGTGTCTCCGTCACGACTCCGGGTGGTTTTGGGCCCGGTTTTCTCCGGTCGCTTTCAGACCGGCAACCTTGCTGCGTTAGCCCTGTTTCACAGGGGGAGGGCGATGGCGCAAACGAGATAGTGTTCTATTGAGACACAGAACGGGTAGGTTGCAAAGTGCGGCTAAATGCCTGCCGCGAAAAGGTATTTTAATGTCGGGAAATTGAGGGCGGATCGTATGATCGCCCTCAATTGGCTTTACTGCTCATGCTTGAATTCTGCCGTGGTTTTGGTGATGCCCGGCAGACGATCATCCACATTCGGCCAGCCGATATCGTGCAATATGTGCTCAGGTAGCGCTTCCAGCACACGGCGGCTACGCCTCACTCGACGCTCGTAAGACCAGATTTCCAGCTGCTTCTGTACTTTGGCGTAAAATTCGAGAAGCCACGATGGTGCGTTCGCGGTCGATGATGTTGCCGTAAAGCGCATGACAGTTGCCCGGCCGTTGGGAGCGGATTGGCACTGAATGGTCATTTTCTCTCTCCTCATTCAGAAGGTTCGGTTGAGACGCTCGCTGCAGCTCTGCTTGTTCGTGTCTTGAATGTGCATTCGACTTGACGTTCAATCAAACGAAATATAGAAAGGTTTAAGATCAGAAAATTTGAACAATGTACTGAAAACGGAGTCCGTGATGACAGCGCCCGTTCAACATCCCCTTCCAATGCTTGATATTGATGTGCTGCGCACATTCGTGGCGATTGCCGATACGGGAAGTTTTTCCTCTGCGGCAAACGCTGTGTTCCGTACGCCATCTGCTGTTTCAATGCAGATCAAGAAGCTGGAAGAACAGATTGGTGTTGCAGTTTTCGATCGGGATGCACGTTCGGTCACGTTGACGAGCGATGGCGAGATTCTGCTTGGATATGCGCGTCGTCTTCTGGCTCTCAATCGAGAGGCTGTATCGAAGTTTGTTGCACCCACGGTGACCGGCGTTGTCCGATTGGGCTCGCCGGACGATATCGGCGAATGCGTGCTGCCGCTGGTGTTGAAGCGTTTTGCTGAAAGCCATCCCGGTGTAACGGTCGATGTGGTGATCGACCAGAGCAGCAACCTGCGCAAGCGGCTCGATGAACGCCGACTGGATGTGACGCTGATCAATGTATCTCATACGATATTGAACAAAGGCGATGTGGAAGTTCTGCTGGACGAGGAGTTGGTTTGGGCTGGCGCCAAATGCGGTACGGCTTATCGTCGTGAACCTCTGCCGCTTTCCATTTGGGAAGAGGGTTGCGCCTGGCGCGACAGCGCTCTGGAAGCGCTTGAAAACAGCGGTCGTCCTTATCGTATTGCCTATATGAGTTCGCATTCGACAGGACAGCGAGCTGCGATCATGGCCGATCTCGCGATTGCACCATTCGGTAAGACCCTGTTGAGTGATGGAATTGTTGCCTTGGGGCCGGAGCATGGTCTGCCTGCTCTGGGTCGCTATCAGCTAGGCATGGTTGTGAAGCCAGAAGCTGGCCCACACATTCAGGTTGTTGCCGACCATCTGCGAAGTGTTTTCGAAGGCTACCGCCGTTCCGGGCGCTTTGAGACGTTTCGCTCTAGCTGACAGCAGATCACAGTTTATTGGGATGGGAACTAATGCATTCTCTTGCCAGTGAAAAACGCTGCGCTAGATTTCTTTTGTGACAGCCGAGTGAATCGGCTTCACCGCCAGATGCCGGGCAGGGGCTTCGTATGTGGCGGGAGGCATAACTGGTTTGAATAGACTTGGAACTCTATGCATCTGCTCCTTCGAAAGAGCAGAAACGTGCATCCCATTGGAGAGACTGTCATGAAGCTGACCCGACTTGTCCCTGTTGCTATCGTTCTCTGCGCATTTACGCTTGCGTCATGTGCAAATACTGTTCGCGGCGTTGGTCGCGACGTAAAGGGCACCGCCCATGCGGTTCAGGAAACAGTAGAGTAAAGAGAACAGAAAGGCCCGGGTATACCGGGCCTTTTCTTTATGGAACCAGAAAATAGCTGACTGTTATGTGCTTGTCCGGTCGGGTTTTGTATTGAATATCGGTGGTGGCGATGTTGTATTGAGGCACAGGAATGTTCGCATTCTGCAATAGTGCTGCAATGCGGTCATTCGGTACAGCACCACCAAACCACATGACGAGCACGGGTGGTGTCAAATGCGCTCTGGCGTCCGGCGTTTCGGGATGCACCACACGCAAGGACGAATCAAACAATCTGAAATTGCCCGGTATCTGCGCATTGTCCGTCAGGATCGTCTTGAACGGACCTTTCGCCTGCACTTCTTCGTAAAGATGCCGATAGTCAAGTTGGCCATAGGGCGGCGAACTTGAACCGTAAGTCAGATAATAGCTCAGGACCGGCGGAACGATTAGCGCAACGACCGCGCTGACGACGGCATAGTCGATCAACGCCCTGTTTCCGATCCAATATCGCGCAAAAAGGCTGGCCATCAGTGCCGGAGTGAGGAACAGTACCGGCTGCAGCCAACGATCTTTTACGTTATTTGCGCCAGTAGCGACAACGCCAACCAGAACGATAACTAGCCCGACAAGAATCAGGAGGCGTATGAACTTTTCGCCGACAGTGAGCGGGGCAGAAGGTGCAGTTCTCTTCTTCCAGTGAATGAGCGCGATAATGCCCGCGATTGCCAGTGCAAGGATCGAGAACAGAAACGCCGCTTCGACGAGGCTCTCGACACCCATCAGTCGATCGAACAAAACATTGCCTGAAGCGCCGATCTCGAATTTGTTGGCGCGCGCCAGGACGCTTGATTTGTGGGCCAGCATCCAGAGTGCAGTTGGACCAAAGCAAATTGCAAATGCCAGAATTGTAACGAAGCTTAACTTGGAAAGCAGTATGCGGCGATATTCTGGAATAAGAAGTCCCGTCACGATCAACATGAGCAGGAAGAATGATGCATTGAACTTGCCGAGAAGCGCGGCAGCCATGGCGGCGCCAAGCGCGGCAGCGGATCCTGCATGACGCGCGCGCATATGCCAGGCAAAGGCCAGAAACGCCCAGCCACAGCCCGCTGTTCCTGCAACCGAATGCGTCAGGGCGCGCTGCGATTCCCATCCGATTTGCGGAATGAGAAACAGTCCGAGCATGCTGGCTGAGGCAACAATACGCGAGAAGCCGAGCAATCTCATAGCGCCGTAAACGCTCAGGAAAAGGCTAGCGAGAATACTGAACTTGACGATCTGGAGCGTGAGCATCGATGTGCCTAGCACTGACGCTACTAGATTGGTAATCCATGTATAAAGAGGGGGTTGCGATCCGCCATATCCCCAGTCCAGATACCCTATATTGGCGAGTTGTTCGGCGTCATCGAGACCGGCGCCGTTGGAAACGACGGTGACAAGAATGGTCTGGAACGCGAAATAGCACAGCACGAAAACTACAGCCAAAGGCAGGCCGAAAAACCTCCTGTCGGCAGTGGAAACAGCGGTGGCTGATCGTTGTGCAGTCAAACTCATTGCCCTGAATAAAAAATAACCTGTGCAGGCTTCACCGGAAGCGTTCTGCATTTCACAGGATTATGTCCGGATTTCAATCGAACAGCTCAAAAAGCTTTGTAACAAAGGCGTGTAATTGTGCAATTTTGCGGGATCAAGAGCAATGGGCCAGATTCAGGCAACTATTTGTAGGCCTAAATGGCAAAAACCGCGCTGCCAGAAGGTGCACGGTTTTGCCAATTACGCATGGCATCTCCGCCGAACAATACACTGGCGGGATATACTGAGCTCCGGTACGCAGTACCAGATCCGGAGCGTCGAGCCGAGGTGAACCCGTCTCGTGCTCCTTTCTAGCCCAACATCGTTACCGTACGGTTATCAGAGACTTAAGCAAATCTAAACAATGCAAGTTTTTTGCATTGGCGATTGTTTACTTTGCCCCGGATTTGGCGCGCAGGTAGTTGATGATGCCCGAAAAGTCTTCGCCGCCATGACCTTCACCGTCAAAAAGGCTGTAAAGTTCCTGTGCATATGCGCCAAGCGGCGTTTGCGCGCCAGCACTTTGGGCGGCTTCCTGTGAAAGTTTGAGGTCTTTCAGCATCAGAGCTGCCGCAAAACCGGGTTTATAGTCGCGGTTTGCCGGTGATGTCGGAACGGGGCCCGGAACCGGGCAGTAGGTTGTCAGTGACCAGCATTGCCCCGATGATGTTGACGCCACATCGAAGAGTGCCTGATGGGACAGGCCCAGTTTTTCAGCCAGGACAAAGGCTTCGCTGACACCGATCATCGATATGCCGAGGATCATATTGTTGCATATCTTTGCAGCCTGTCCTGCGCCGTCGCCGCCGCAATGAACAATCTTTCCGGCCATGGGCTGGAGGATTGGTTCTCCACGTTTGAACGCATCGTCGCTGCCGCCGGCCATGAAAGTCAGCGTACCTGCCGCGGCGCCACCGGTGCCGCCGGAAACAGGGGCATCAATGGAAAGATGTCCATGGCTCGCGGCCAGCTCATGTGCTCTGCGCGCCGAATTCACGTCGATTGTGGAGCAGTCGATGAAGAGTGAGTCTTTTCGAGTTTTTGGTGCAATATCTTCATAAACGGAAAGAACGTGCTTTCCGGCTGGCAGCATGGTGATGACCACGTCGACGTCAGCCGCCGCATCCTGCGCACTCGAAGCTATCGAGAGGCCATTGGCCTTCGCCTCATCAAGATGTTGCGGCAAGAGGTCGAAGCCGCGGACGGTGTGACCGGCTTTCACGAGGTTGGCGGCCATCGGGCCACCCATATTGCCAAGGCCGATAAATGCTATTGTGGCCATAATGAATTCCTCCCTTGGCGGTTGTTAAATGAAAGTGCGCGCACCTTATCCGAAAGCCGTTTCACATTTTTCGGGATGCACTTTAAAATCAACGTCCGATCATCTGGCGCGCAATGATCACACGCATGATCTCGTTTGTACCTTCGAGGATCTGGTGTACGCGGAGATCACGGACAAGCTTTTCGATCCCGTACTCATGCAGATATCCGTAGCCACCGAAAAGCTGCAGTGCTTCATTTGCCACATTGAAACCCGTATCGGTAACGAAGCGCTTCGCCATGGCTGACCATTTGCCTGCATCATGTGTTTTGCGATCGAGCTTGCTGGCAGCGGTGTAAAGAAGCAGGCGCGACGCCGAGAGTTCGGTTTCCATGTCCGCCAAGCGGAATTGCAGCGCTTGAAAGCGATCGATTGTCTGACCAAAAGCCTTGCGCTGGCTGCAATATTCGAGCGATTTGTCGAGTGCCGATTGCGCGCCGCCGAGCGAGCAGGCGGCAATATTAAGCCGACCGCCGTCAAGTCCTGCCATCGCTATGCGAAAACCGGTACCTTCTTCGCCGAGAAGGTTTTGAGCCGGGATGCGACAATTGTCGAAAATGACGGTTCTCGTCGGTTGCGCATTCCAGCCCATCTTGAATTCATTCGCGCCAAACGAAAGGCCGGGTGCATCTTTTGGCACAACGATGGTGGAAATCCCCTTGGGACCGTCCTCACCGGTACGCACCATTGTCACATAGACATCTGTGGCGCCTGCACCGGAAATGAACTGTTTGGAACCGTTGAGAATATATTGGTCGCCATCGCGTGTGGCCCGTGTTCTAAGCGCAGCCGCATCCGAACCCGATCCGGGCTCGGTCAAACAATAGCTGGCAAGAGATTCCATCGACGTAAGCTTTGGCAGAAAGCGCTGGCGTTGCTCGTCGTTACCGTAGGTGTCGATCATCCATGCAGCCATGTTGTGGATGGAGACAAAGGCCGAAAATGAAGGGCATGCGGTTGCCAGCGCTTCAAAAATAAGCACCGCGTCGAGCCGTTTGAGTGCCGAGCCGCCCACGTCTTCACGCACATAAATGCCGCCCATGCCTAGGGGCCCGGTCTCTTGCAATACATCGACCGGGAAATGTTTGTCGCGATCCCATTGCAATGCATGCGGGGCAACGCGGTCGCCGGCGAAGGCTCGCGCCATGTCCTGAATGGCAAGCTGATCTTCGTTCAGTTCGAACTGGTTCTGGTCGGCAGCATCCATGGTTTCCTCCCTGTAGCACCGCACCTCTTCCCCGGACTAGATCATAACCGTGGAAGGCTGCCAACGCTCCATTGGAATAATGTTGCTCACATTTGTAATAAACTGATGCGCATTTTTGCATAGATGCTCGCCGATCAAGGTCCCGTTGCCAGCGAGTTCAGTTTACGCTACGCAGCAGTTTATGGCACGCGCAATCATGTTTCAGGGAACGGGTTCGGACGTCGGCAAAAGTGTTCTTGTTGCCGGATTATGCCGCGTTGCACGCAATCGCGGCCTCAATGTTCGCCCTTTCAAGCCGCAAAACATGTCCAATAATGCAGCGGTCAGCGACGATGGTGGTGAAATCGGCCGGGCTCAGTGGTTGCAGGCAGTGGCTTGCGGTGTACCGTCGTCTGTCCACATGAACCCGGTACTCCTCAAGCCGCAGAGCGACATGGGTAGCCAGGTCGTTGTGCAGGGGAGGGTACGGGGCGAAGCGCGTGGGCGCTACTATCAGGAATTGAAACCACAACTCATGGCGGCTGTCATGGAATCCTTCGCCAAGGTCAGCGAAGGCGCGGACCTTGTGCTGGTGGAAGGGGCAGGATCGCCAGCTGAAATTAATCTGCGGGCTGGCGATATCGCCAATATGGGGTTTGCCACGCAGGCCGGTGTGCCGGTTGTTCTCGTAGGTGACATAGACAGAGGCGGCGTTATCGCTTCTCTCGTCGGCACGCACACTATTCTGTCCGGACAGGACCGCGCGATGGTTCGTGGCTTTCTGATCAACAAGTTCCGGGGTGATATTTCGCTCTTTGATGACGGGCTGGCTGCCATTACCCAGTTTACCGGCTGGCGCTCTTTCGGGGTGGTTCCGTGGCTGAAGGCGGTCTCGCGGTTGCCTGCCGAGGATTCGGTCGTTCTTGAGCGTGCCGCGCGCGGAGAAAAGAAGTCGCTCGTTGTCGCGGTACCGATGTTGCCGCGCATCGCCAATTTCGATGATCTGGATCCGTTGAAGGCCGAACCGGATGTAGAAGTAGTCATGGTGCCGCCGGGGTCCAGTATCCCGGACGATGCTGGCCTTATCGTTTTGCCTGGAACCAAGTCGACGATCGCTGACTTACTGGCTCTTCGTGACAATGGCTGGGATCGAGAATTATCTGCCCACGTGAAACGGGGAGGGCATGTGCTGGGTATCTGCGGCGGTTTCCAGATGCTTGGTCGTCGTATCAGCGATCCCGATGGTATAGAGGGGCATGTGCGCGATATTGATGGGCTCGAGCTTCTCGATATCAAAACGGTAATGGAGCCTGAAAAGGTGGTCCGCAATGTGCAGGCGACCTCACTTCTCCATGATGTACCGCTGCAAGGTTATGAAATTCATATCGGTCGCACGACCGGACCGGATATGACGCGGCCTTTTGCCCATATTGGCGGGCATGACGATGGAGCCATATCGTTGGATGGACGCATCATGGGGACCTATCTCCACGGTATTTTCAATGCTGACGAATTTCGCCGGAAATTTCTGGAGAACCTTGGTGTGCGGAGCAGTTCAATGAACTACCGCGCTGGCGTTGAAGCTGCATTGAATGAGCTGGCTGAAGGGCTGGAAGCGTGCCTTGATATTGATGCGCTGTTCGCAATCGCCTGAATTTCAAGCTCCGGATTTTTCTATATATTTAATCTGCATCCATAATTATTGCTGGCATTTTATAATTACTTGTTTGAATGTAATTTAAATTGTAACATCTATTTTTATACATATTTAGATATTCTTTTATTATTTTATATATTTAGAGGTTTTCTGTGCTTGTTAATATAGCGTCGGGCGCCGCATCCAGCTTTTACGGCTTTAGGATGCAGAAGGCGTTTTTGTATTCTTTTATTACTATCAATGGTTTCTTTGTTGTTTTCCCGCAAATTGATCTAGCTGTTTCAAGATATTTTTATCAGTCAGGAGTTTTCTTTATTTCTCACAATCCATATTGGATAGCGGTGAGAGATTTCCATCGGCTCAGCCAGTGGTATCTGTTGGTATTCGTTATGTTGACGATAGCGTTGTATGCTCTGTGGCCGCAGCGTCTTTCAGCAGTCGCGCCGCATAAGATTGTCTATATTACGCTTATCTATCTATTCGGTCCAGGTGTACTGGTGCACAGCCTCAAACTTATCATCGGACGGGCGCGGCCAAGGAACCTCGCAGAGTTTGGCGGATCGGTCGACTTCACGCCTGCATGGCAATTGGCTGATATGTGCCGACATAGTTGTTCATTTCCTTCAGGAGAGTCGTCTGCCGCCGTTGCGATGCTTCCATTGTTGATCTTTGTGCCGGCGCATCTTCGAATTAAAGCGGCATTAGTCTTCATCCCAATTCTGGCGCTTGTATCGCTGAACCGGGTCTTTATGGGGGCACATTTTTTATCTGATGTGGTCATTGCCTGGACACTTATCATCGGCCTTATGATTTGGCTTTGGCCTCGGATTTCACGTAATGCCGATGCAATTGACAGCTGGGTGAGGCTCAGAGGCGAAAGCCTTCGAACATGGCTATATGTTCGCTGATTGACGCCGATGGGCTGAAAGCCTAGTGTCCAGAATATGCAACAGGTTGTTGCCGGGACGAATCCCGGCGATACCAAAAAGGGAATGCGACGGACGGACCCAATCCGGGCGTCTTTATCGCAGCCGACCCCGCGACTGTAGAGCGGAGAGGGATGAGGCAAGCCGGGCAACCGGTGGCCACTGGGAGTTTGAAACTTCTGGGAAGGTAGCTTCAATCCTTACGACCCGTGAGCCAGGAGACCTGCCTGTTGCGTGAGGGCATTGAGCCTGAACCCCATGGGAGGTTTTTCCCTACTGCCTGCACGGAGGTTGTCATGGCTGCACGTACTCAAGATTCTGTTTCCAGCACACTCGAAATGCCCCTTGCTGCTCGTCTGGGCACGGCTGTCGTTTCCCTGCTTCTCGGCGCGTTTCTGATTTACGGCGTAGGGCTTGCCCATTCCGATACGCTGCACGATTCAGCACATGATACGCGCCATTCTTATGGTTTTCCCTGCCACTGAGCAGCCTAACCTTTTGAGAATTGAAGCTGAGCAGAGCTCGATGGTGGACGGCCATCGGCGCGGAATTTCTATTGAGGGACAGAAATGTTGATCCGTTATTTGTTGGCGACACTTGCTGCCGGTCTTCTGGCCGGGCTGCTGGTTACTCCCGCCATGTATTTGAAGACAGTGCCTTTGATCCTGCAGGCTGAGACCTATGAAGATGCTGGTGGTGGTCACAGCCACGGCGAGGCGGAAGCTGCACCGCATGATCATGGTGCCGCTGCCGCAGATGCGGAAGAGGAAGGGGCTGAACTGCCATTTGGGCGATTGGGCAATACGATCCTTGCCAATCTCGTAGCAGGAGCGGGGTTTGCCTTGCTGCTTGGTGGCGTGGCCTTGCTTCTAGGGCGCCGCATTACGGTACAGAATGGCATTTATTGGGGTGTTGCGGGCTTTTTTGCGGTCGCTTTTCTGCCCGCGTTGGGCTTGTCACCGGAATTGCCGGCAATGCCTGCGGCTGATCTGGCCGAACGTCAGCTCTGGTGGATTGCAACCGTGGTGCTGAGCGGTCTGGGGCTCTATCTCATCGTGTTGCGCCAGGAAATCTGGGCAAAAATCCTTGGGCTGGTGCTGATCGTGGCTCCACACCTCTATGGCGCACCGCATCCGGAAGATATTTCATCGCCGATTCCGTCATTGCTTGCTTCGCAATATGCAGTCGCATCGCTGGCGACTAACCTGTTCATGTGGGCGGTGATCGGCCTCGCACTCGGCTGGTTCATCCAGCACTATGCATCGTCCGAGATTGAAGGTTGATGAAAATGGCTTCGCCGGGAAAATCGGTTTTGGTTCTTGGTGGAGCCCGTTCGGGCAAGTCGTCCTATGCCGAAAAGATGGTCGAGTCCTCGGGGCTTCAGCCGCTCTATCTGGCGACAGGACGTGCCTTCGACAAGGAGATGGAAAACCGCATTGCCATTCACCGCGACCGACGTGGTTCAGAATGGCAGACGGTAGAGGAACCGCTCGATCTCATTGACGCACTAACATTGCATGTTGCTGCGGATCGGTTCGTGCTGATCGATTGTTTGACCCTGTGGCTGACCAATCTGATGATGGCCGAGCGCGATATAACAACAGAGACGGCAGGTCTTGTTGCTATGCTGCCGAACCTTGCCGGGCCTGTTGTTTTTGTTTCGAACGAAGTTGGACTTGGGATCGTGCCGGAAAATCGCATGGCACGGGAATTTCGCGATCATGCAGGCTTTCTGCATCAGGCAGTGGCCGCGGTTGCGGATGAAGTTTATTTCATGGCGGCAGGGCTGCCGCTCAAGATGAAGGGATAAATCGATGCAGGGACAGAAAATTCCCGCGACAGTCATTACGGGTTTTCTTGGATCGGGCAAAACGACGATGATCCGCAACCTGCTGGAAAATGCCAATGGAAAACGCATTGCATTGATCATCAATGAGTTCGGTGATCTGGGTGTCGATGGCGGTATTCTGAAGGGATGCGGTATCGAGACCTGTCGCGAGGAAGATGTGATCGAGCTCAACAATGGCTGCATCTGCTGCACCGTTGCCGATGATTTCATCCCGACTATGACCAAGCTTCTGGATCGCGCTGATCGCCCCGATCATATCGTGATCGAGACCTCCGGTCTGGCGTTGCCGCAGCCACTCGTCGCCGCATTCAACTGGCCGGAAATCAAGACGCAGGTAACAGTCGACGGTGTGGTAACCGTGATTGATGCGGCAGCGGTCGCAGAGGGGCGTTTTGCCGATGATCATGACAAGGTTGCTGCACAGCGCGCAGCGGACGAATCTCTTGATCATGAAAGCCCTTTAGAGGAACTTTTTGAGGATCAGATTCATGCAGCCGATCTGATTGTCCTCAACAAGGCCGATCTGATTGACGCTTCAATGCTCGACGGTGTTAAGGCCGATGTGGCCGAGCGTTCGCCGCGCCGGGTGAACATGGTTCCTGCAAGCTTTGGCAAGCTTGGAGCCGATGTTTTGCTTGGGCTCGGTGTCGGTACGGAAGACGACATCGCCAACCGCAAATCCCACCATGAAATCCATCATGCCGATGGGCATGAGCATGATCATGACGAGTTCGAGAGCTTCGTGGTCGAGGCAGGCTCGGTTGCTGATCCCAAGCTATTTACGGAAAAGCTGAAAGCAGTCATTGCAGAGCACGATATCCTTCGTTTGAAGGGCTTTGTCGATGTACCGGCCAAGCCGATGCGTCTGGTCGTGCAGGCGGTCGGTCCGCGTATCGAGCATTATTTTGACCGCCCATGGGGCAAGGATGAAGCGCGCTCCACGCGACTGGTTGTGATCGGGCTGCATGACATCGATGAAGCAGCCATCGCCAATGCAGTGAAAGACGCCGTCTGACCAATGCATCTTCTTCTTGCCCAGAAAGGAACAATCAGCGACGGCAATGAAGCCGTCGATCTCGGCCAGACGCCGGGAGAGATATTGTTCCTTTCCGCCGCTGATACCGAACTGGCCAGTTTGGCGTCGGCACACAGACTTGCGCCGGATTTGCCAAGCTTGCGACTGGCCAATTTCTTGTGTCTTACCCATCCCATGTCGGTTGACGCCTATGTGGAGCGCACCGCCAGATATGCCAAGCTTATCATTGTGCGCATAATTGGGGGTGAAACGTACTGGCCTTACGGGCTGGAAGCGCTGCATGCTTGCGCACTCAATCACGGTATCAAGATTGCCGTATTGCCGGGAGACGACAAGCCGGATCATGGGCTGGACCGGTTTTCCACCATCTCTGTCCACGAGCGAAATGAACTCTGGCAGTATCTGATCGAGGGCGGGGCTGCGAATACCGGCGCATTCCTTCACTACTGCGCTGCGCTGATTGCGGGTTCCGAGAAGCCGGAAAGTGCTGCACCTCTGCTCAAGGCTGGTCTGTGGTGGCCGGGAGAGTATGTCTCCTCGCTGGATAGTATTCGCACACACTGGAGCGATATTTCTGCACCTGTCGCGGGCATTATTTTCTATCGGGCACTGGTGCAGAGCGAACAGACGCAGCCCGTCGATGCGCTGATTGCGGCTTTGCAGGCAAAAGGCCTCAATCCGCTTCCGATATTCGTTTCGAGCCTCAAGGATCGATTGTCTGCGGCGGTCGTCGACGGACTGTTTGAGGATTGTCCGCCGGATATCGTTTTGAACGCCACGGGGTTTGCAATTTCTTCGCCGGGTGCGGAGCGCAAGCCGACTGTCCTCGATAAGCGCGGCAATATGGTGTTGCAGGTGATTTTCTCCGGCACGCCGAAAGCTGTTTGGGAGACCTCGCAGCAGGGCTTGCTGGCACGTGATCTGGCGATGAATGTCGCTTTGCCTGAAGTGGACGGGCGCGTGCTTTCGCGCGCTGTTTCCTTCAAGTCGGCAAAACAGTTCGATGCGGCAGTGGAAACGAATATCGTAACCCACGAGCCGCATGAAAACCGCGTAGGTTTTGTGGCGCAACTTGCTGCAAACTGGGTGCGTTTGAAGCGGAAACCGCCCGATGAAAGACGTGTCGCGCTTATCCTCGCGAATTATCCGAACCGCGACGGGCGGCTTGGAAACGGGGTAGGGCTCGATACGCCAGCCGGAACGGTCGAAGTACTGCACGCCATGGCGAAGGGCGGCTATCCCGTCGCTGACCTGCCCGTCGACGGTGATGCATTGATGCGTGCATTGACGGCAGGTCCGACCAACGCTGCGCGTGACGGGCGAGAGATACGCGAAACCATATCGTTGAATCAATACAAGGCTTTCTTTGAAAGACTTCCCATTGCGATTCAGAAGGAAATCGAAGGTCGCTGGGGTGCGCCGGAAAATGACCCTTATTTTGCGCGGGAGCTGAATGCCTTTGCGCTGCCCCTGATGAGGCTGGGTGAAACCTTCGTGGGCATTCAGCCCGCGCGCGGTTACAACATCGATCCGAAAGAGACTTATCACTCGCCTGATCTGGTGCCGCCGCACGGCTATATTGCTTTCTATGCTTTTCTGCGTGAGGTCGCAGGTATCGATGCCATTGTGCATATGGGCAAGCATGGCAATCTGGAATGGCTCCCGGGGAAAGCGCTCGCGCTCTCTGAGAACTGCTATCCCGAAGCCGTGTTCGGTCCCGTGCCGCACATCTACCCATTCATTGTGAACGATCCGGGCGAAGGCACGCAAGCCAAGCGTCGTGCAAGCGCTGTCATAATCGATCATCTGACGCCGCCGCTGACACGCGCCGAAAGCTACGGGCCGCTGAAAGACCTCGAAGCACTGGTAGACGAATATTACGAGGCCTCCGGTGTCGATCCGCGTCGCCTGCTGAGGCTGAAAGGGCAGATACTTGATCTCGTGCGCGACATCGGGCTTGATCGCGATGCGGGTATTCACGACCATGACGATGAAGACATGGCGCTGCAAAAGCTTGACGCCTATCTGTGCGATCTCAAGGAAATGCAAATCCGCGACGGTCTGCATATTTTCGGGCTGGCGCCTGAAGGCAGGCTGCTGACCGATCTTCTGGTTGCGCTGGCACGTGTGCCGCGTGGCGTACCAGTTTCGCTTGGCGGTGCACCGGGCGATCAAAGTCTCCAGCGTGCAATCGCTGCGGATTGCGGGCTTGGCGAAACATTCGATCCCCTCGATTGCAATATGGCAGAGGCATGGACGGGTGCCCAACCGGAACTCTTGCTTGCGGCGAGCCCTGCAACGTGGCGTATCACAGGCGATACGGTGGAGCGTATCGAATTGCTGGCAGCCAGCTTCGTCTCAAGTGATACAGAGTGTCCCGCAGACTGGCCACAGACGCGGGCGGTTCTCCAATCCATAGAAGAACATCTGCGCCCCATGGTGGTTTCCTGCGGGCCTTCGGAGATAGATGGTTTTCTTGCGGCACTTGGCGGACGGTTTGTGCCGCCGGGTCCATCCGGTGCGCCAACGCGTGGCCGTCCCGATGTACTGCCAACCGGCCGGAATTTCTTCTCCACCGATAGTCGCGCCGTTCCCACTCCCGCAGCATGGGAACTTGGACGCAAATCGGCGGAACTCCTGATTACCCGTTACACACAGGATCATGGTGAATGGCCGACCTCGTTCGGCCTGACCGCATGGGGTACGTCGAATATGCGTACCGGCGGCGACGACATTGCGCAGGCCCTGGCGCTGATCGGTGTCAAGCCGGTCTGGGATATGGCCTCACGCCGGGTAACCGGATACGAGATTGTTCCGATTGCAAAGCTTGGCCGTCCACGGGTCGATGTGACGTTGCGCATTTCCGGTTTTTTCCGCGACGCATTTCCAGAACAGATTGCACTGTTCGACAAGGCCGTGCGTGCAGTCGGCGCTCTCGATGAGGATGTCGGGGACAATCCAATCGCAACGCGCATGCGGATTGAACAGGCACGCCTCGTTGCAGACGGGGCAGACGAAAAGACAGCGGAGCGCCGTGCGGGCTATCGTGTTTTCGGGTCCAAACCCGGCGCTTATGGGGCAGGCTTGCAGGCCTTGATAGACGAGAACGGCTGGGCCGGTCGCAACGATCTGGCGGAAGCCTGGCTTGTCTGGGGCGGTTACGCCTATGGTGCAGGCGAGGAAGGACAGGCAGAGCGTGGTCTTCTTGAGGAGCGGTTGCGCTCGGTTCAGGCTGTTTTGCAAAACCAGGACAATCGCGAACACGACCTTCTCGATAGCGATGATTACTACCAGTTCGAAGGTGGGATGGCTGCGACCGTTGAAAGCTTGAGCGGCGCAATGCCTGCGGTTTATCACAACGATCATTCCCGACCGGAAAAGCCGGTGATCCGGGCACTGGAAGAAGAGCTTTCGCGCGTCGTACGTGGGCGCGCAGCCAATCCGAAGTGGATAGCAGGCGTCATGCGCCATGGCTATAAAGGTGCGGCCGAGATTGCGGCTACCGTCGACTATCTGTTCGCCTTCGCGGCGACCACCGGCAAGGTCGGGAACCATCATTTCGAGGCGGTCTATCAGGCTTATATCGCCGATAAGTCGGTGCATGATTTCATGGCCGAGAAAAACCCGGCAGCACTCGCCGAGACGGCAGCCAAACTCAATGATGCCATCGCGCGGGGTTTCTGGACGCCTCGCTCCAACTCGGCGCGGTTCGAGCTGGAAACATTGAGCTCAAATCTTCAAAAATTGAATCCGGAAAGGGCGGTAAATGGCTGAGAAATCGGAAAAACTTCTTTCGATGACGGAAGAGGAGCTGAATGCACGCCATGCGGACAAGATGCGCAAGAAGAAAGCCGCCCGCGACAAGATTCAGGCGACAAAGACTGAAGAAAAAGGGCTGGTAATCGTCCATACCGGTAAGGGCAAGGGCAAGTCGACTGCTGGTTTCGGGATGGTTTTCCGTGCGCTGGGCCATGGAATGAAGATCGGTGTCGTGCAGTTCGTCAAAGGGTCTTGGGATACGGGGGAGCGCTGGGTGCTCGAAAAATTCCCCGAACAGGTGACGATTTCAGCGCTGGGCGAAGGCTTTACCTGGGAGACACAGGATCGCACGCGAGATATCGCCATGGCGCGTGGAGCATGGGAACAAGCCAAGGCCATGATATTGGATGAAAGCTACGATATGGTGCTCTGTGACGAGTTGAATATCGTGCTTCGCTACGATTATTTGCCGGTCGAGGAAGTGATTGAAGTTCTCAAAGCCAAGCCGGAGATGAAGCATGTCATCATCACTGGCCGCAATGCTAAGGACGAGTTGATGGAAGCGGCAGACCTTGTGACCGAGATGGAGATGATAAAGCATCCATTCCGCTCCGGTGTGAAGGCACAGAAGGGCATTGAGTTCTAGTTTTTCTTTTGCGCATTATCCTGCGCAAAACCGTTTCACACTTTTGCTGGAAATGCTTCAATGATAGCTAGTTGGCAATTCTGGGCACTGATGTCGGCAGTGTTTGCTGCACTGACGGCAATCTTCGCCAAGATAGGTATTCAAGGCATCAATTCGGATTTCGCCACGCTTGTGCGCACGCTGGTCATTATTGGTGCGCTGTGCCTGTTCTTGACTGTTACCGGCCAATGGCAGAAACCCGGCGAGATTTCCGGAAGATCGTGGCTGTTTCTGGTGCTTTCAGGTCTGGCGACCGGCGCGTCGTGGCTTGCCTATTTTCGGGCCTTGCAGATCGGGGATGCATCGCGCGTCGCGCCGATAGATAAATTGTCGGTCGTGCTGGTGGCACTGTTCGGTGCGGCATTCCTTGGCGAGCGCATGTCCACCATCAATTGGTTCGGTATTCTGCTTATCGGCTGCGGCGTAGTGCTGGTCGCGCTTCGGGTTTAGAGCGCATCCCGAAAAGTGTGAAACGGTTTTCGGACAAGATGCGCGGTTCAAAAAAATATTTAGAGCGCTGATCTGATACAATCAGATCGAAACGCGCTCTAAAACCCGACCCACTGGCGCAGTGGATTGGTTCCATCCATCAGAAGGCGAATTGCCAGCGCCAGGCTGACCACGATCAGAAGCGGCTTGATGATGCGCGAGCCGATCTTCATGGCAAGGCTTGCGCCGATCTGCGCGCCGATGAACTGGGCGACGCCCATGCAGATGCCGATCTTCCAGTTGATGACACCGACCGCGGCAAAGGTTGCGAAGCCGCCGACATTGGATGCGCAGTTGAGGAGCTTCGTGTGCGCAGTAGCTTTCAGCACACCAAAACCGGCCAGTGCCACAAAAGCGAGCATGAAGAACGATCCGGTTCCGGGGCCGAAGAGACCGTCGTAAAAACCAATCAGCGGCACCAGCGTCACACCAAACAGAAACGGACCGATGCGCCGCGCACGGTCGACATCGCCGAGGCTCGGCTTGACGGCAAAATAGATCGCAATCGCGATGAGCAGGATCGGCAGGGCTGCGCGCATGATGTCGACCGGCAGAACTGTTGCCAGCAAAGCGCCGAACACTGAGCCGACGAGGGAGGCAAGCGCTTCGGGCCAGTGTTGCTTGATGTCCACGTGCCCTTTGCGGGCATAGGCGATGGTTGCCGATGACGAACCAAACAGACCCTGTAGCTTGTTCGTGCCCAGCGCTTCAACAGGGGGGATTCCGGCCAGCAACAAGGCGGGGATTGTAATCATTCCGCCCCCGCCGGCGATGGAGTCGATGATCCCGGCAATGAATGCCGCAGCCGTCAGGAGCAGGGTAAGCGTGTCGAAGAATTCAAGCATCGGGGGGAGCCTAAAGGAGAGGTTGGCGCAACATAGAGCAGTGGCTCGGTGAACGCCAGTCGAACAATAATAATCTCTGAAGAAAGCCAGTGCGTTGAGCGAGATTGTTTTCCAATGCATCCGGCGTTATTCATTATACGCTGACTGACAGTTTTGAGGGGTTCCATGAGCGAGAGCATTTTTGAGCGGATTACCGCTTTTCTCAGCAAGAAGAGCGCCGTGCAGCGTGTAGCCGACGATCCGGCGCTCGCTTCTGAATTGCTTTTGCTGTTGCATGTGGTGTTTGCCGATGGCGACCAGCATCCCGCTGAAATAGCCGCATTCAAGGAAATTGCCGAAAAGAATTTCGGCATTCCGCCGGAAGAGCTTCCGGAAGTGGCTGAGTATCTCAAGGATTTCGCCTACGAGACGACAACCAAGCAGGCAGCCAACATGCTGGCAGAGATGGCGCCGGAGCGCCGTTTGGCATTGCTGAGTGACCTCGTGAAGATTGCTTGTTCTGATAACCGGCTTGATCGTTCCGAGGCAACGATGATCCAGCGCATTGCCGATACGCTCGGCGTGAAGCCGGAGGAGCTGCACAAAGCGCGCCAGTCGTCACCCTGTGGGTTCTAGGAACTACAACACAGTCCTTGGCATGGGTGGCTCGTCGGGTGTGACATTCGACGAGCTTTTGACCTTGGCCGATCAGGTGCTGTCACGAAGTCCCGGTTCGCGGCCTGATGCCATAGCGATCTTGAGCACCAAGCGCGGCGATCCGATATGGACTGAGCTTGCGGCGCATTATGAATGTGCGCTTTGTTCCTTCGATGCTGAGCGGTTGGAACAGGAAACACCACGTCTCAAAAAACCATCGGAAGCTGTTTTTCGCTCTGTCGGATGTCATGGCGTTGCTGAATCCGCTGCGCTTGCTGCTATCGGTCCCGATGGTTTTCTTGTGGTAGAGAAGATTGCACTCGGCCGGGCAACTGCCGCCTTGGCGGTTGCCCGGTCCTGAGCCTGCATTATGCGATAACCGTTTTACGCCACTGAATAATGTAGGCTGCCAGCGTAGCAACCGAAAGCAGAGCTGCGGTCGCCATGATGACGGCAACATAAGCATTCTCAAAAGCCACCGATGCCAGTACTGTCAGAGTTTGTGCATCTGCTGGCGGTAGAGATTGAGCCACCAGAAGCGCTTCGTCCAGACTGTCGCGCACAATTGCGGGGATGCCTGCGCCTTCAGGAATCACAAGGCTTGCCGTGTAGAATACGGACAGAATGCTTCCGAAAACAGTGACACCGAGCGCATTGCCGAGTTCAAAGGAGACTTCTTCAACGGAAGCCGCCATGCCTGCCTTTTCGACCGGTGCGTTCGTCATGATTGCCGATGATGCACCCGTCATGGTCGCACCGACCCCGAAGCCGAGAATTGCAAGCCCGGCCAGATAAAACGACGCCGAAGTCTTGTAGGTCAGAATATAGACAATAACGCCGAGCGCCGTGATCCCCAGTGACGACCACAGGAGTCTGCCAGCGCCGAGGCGCGGCAGCATAATACCGGCGAGTGGACCGGCAACGAAGGCAGCCAGAGGGATCGGCAAGATCGACAATCCGGCATGCAAGGGTGTCATTCCTTCAATCAGTTGCATACGTTGGCTGAAGACGAGTTCCATGCCCGTCATAGATCCGGAGGCTACAAGGGCCGCGAAAACGCCCATCGAAAACAGCCTGTTGTTAAACAGGGAGAAGTCGATTAGCGGTTCGTCGCTTGCGAGTTGCCTACGCACGAAGATGAACGAGGCGACCAGCCCGACTGTCAGCACAGCTCCGAACACGATCATCGACGCATCGCGTTTTGCGAGCTCTTTCACGGCATAGGTGAGTGCAATTAGTCCAACCATGATCTGGACAGAACCGATCAAATCCCATTTGCGCTTCGATCCGAGCTGACGGTTTTCAAGTGTGAAGACGGAGAATGCCAGCGCAACCAGCACAACGGGCACATTGATAAGGAACACCGATCCCCACCAGAAATATTCAAGTAGAACGCCGCCTGCCACGGGGCCGATAGCTGCACCGCCTGATGCAATGGCCGCCCAAATGCCGATCGCAAGCGAACGCTCTTTATCATCGGTGAATGTCAGCCGAATGATAGAGAGTGTCGCTGGCATCATCATAGCGGCACCGCAAGCCAGAAATGCGCGGGCGGCGATAAGAAACTCCGGGTTTGGTGAATAAGCTGCGCAGAAAGAGGCAAGCCCGAAGATCGCCAATCCCGACATGAACATGCGTTTGTGGCCGACCTTGTCGCCGAGCGTACCGAGGCCAGGCAGAAGGCCCGCAACGACGAGCGGATAAATATTCATGATCCAGAGCTTTTCCGAAGCACTGGCTGCCAGATCGTGGGTGAGGCGGGGCAGCGCCGTGTAAAGCACCGTCATGTCGACGACGATCAGGAACAATGCACTGGAAACAATAGTTAGAATCAGCCAGCGATTTTTCGGCAACATCGGGTAGTACCTTTTCAATACGCTTGTATTCAAACTTGCAAGGAGGGCTCACATAATATAAATCCGTCTGTATGGAAAGTAATAATTTGCACAAAATGGGCAGACCGCGTTCAATCGACCGCGACCATGTGCTCGATATGGCGGAAAAGCTCGTCGCTGAAGGCGGCCTGGCGGCCCTGACCATGGACGCTGTCGCACAGGCTTCCGGTGTGACCAAAGGGGGCGTTCAGTATTGCTTCGGCAATAAGGACGGGCTTTTAAAAGCGATGATCGGGCGGTGGGGCGACCGTTTCGATGCGCAGGTGACCAAGAAAAAGCATGGCCGCACGGACGCGCTTTCTCATATTGCCGCTCATATTCGCGTGACTCGCGAAAGCGATGCCGAGGACGATTCGCGCTTTGCCGCCATGATGACCAGTCTCATTCCGAATACCGAATATCTGGACGAAACCCGCCTCTGGTATCGCAAGCAATGGGATGGGCTTGATGTCTCCACACCGGAGGGACGCAGGACTCGCCTCGCTTTCATAGCCAATGAAGGTGCCTTCTTGTTACGCAGCTTCAATTTCTTCGAATTGACGGACGAAGAATGGCAATCGATCTTCAACGATATCGAAGAGTTGCTGCCGGAAACGGATTGACTTTCGACACTGTGAACAGTCATGTCCGAGGGGCAGGAAGGGAAGATCGTGACAGTTCATTTTATTGGCGCCGGCCCCGGCGCGGCGGACCTTATCACCGTGCGCGGTCTGCGCCTGATCGAGCAATGTCCTGTCTGCATCTATGCGGGATCGCTGGTGCCGAAAGAAGTCGTTGCGGGTGCGCCGAAAGATGCGCGTTTGATCGACAGCTCATCGCTAACCCTTGATGAGATTATCGCTGAAATGGAAGCCGCACATGCGCAAGGTTTCGACGTTGCACGAGTGCATTCCGGCGATCCGTCGATCTATGGCGCGATGGCCGAACAGATGCGTCGGCTGGACAGCCTCGGTATCCCTTATGACGTGACGCCAGGTGTACCTGCTTTTGCGGCGGCTGCCGCCGCCATGAAACAGGAACTGACCATTCCGGAGGTCAACCAGACCATCATCCTGACCCGCACCTCGATGAAATCGTCTGCGATGCCTGAAGGCGAAGACCTTGCCACGCTCGGGCGGTCGGGAGCGACGCTGGTGATTCATCTTTCCATCCGAAACCTCAGCAAAATCGAGACCGATCTGATACCTCTTTACGGTGCTGATTGTCCGGTGGTTATCGCCTATCGCATTGGATGGCCTGACGAACAGATTCTACGCGGTACGTTGTCGGATATAGCGGAGAAGGTGGCCGCATCCGGGTTGAAACGCACGGCAATGATTTTTGTCGGGCGCGGACTGGACCCTAAAAGCTTTCGCGATTCAGCGCTTTATCATGAAGCGCATAGCCACGTGGCGCGTTCAAAAGCCTAGCGCTGCGCGGGCGAATGCGATTGCATCTTCCGGCGAGGCGACAATGTTTTTGGCCGCAACCGGTGGGCGGGCAATCATCATGACGGGAAGTCCAAGCGCACGGGCTGCCTCGATTTTTGCATAGGAAATGGTGCCGCCTGAATTGCGGCTGACGATCAGCCCGATCCGGCGGTTTTCCAGAAAATGCCTTTCCGCAGTGTAGTCGCCGGGTCTTGCCAGAACGATCTCGCAATCCTGTGGCAGTGTCACATCCGGCGGATCGATCATGCGAATGATGAAATGAACATCGGCACGCTCCGCAAAGGGGGCGATATGCTGGCGACCGAGCGCCAGAAACACACGCTCACCGGACGGGATAGCATTCGCTGCTTCGGCTTCATCGGAAATATCAACCCAATGATCTTTCGGCTTTTTCTCCCAGGCGGGGCGCTCCAGCCTCACCAATCGTATGCCGCGCTTGCCTGCCGCCTGAATCGCATTTTGCGAGATGCGTGCAGCATAGGGATGGGTCGCATCGATGATGAGATCGATCCCTTCGCTGTCGAGATAGGCGGCAAGGCCGTCAATGCCTCCGAAGCCACCGCTTCGAACTGTTCCGGTCAGTTTCGCCGGATTACTGGTGCGTCCGGCAAGCGATGTGATGGCATTGACGGGCAGTTTCGCAAAGGCCGTTGCAAGCGCCGCAGCCTCGGCCGTTCCGCCCAGAATGAGTATCTTTGGTTCAGACGCGGGCAAGGATATTTCCACTGCGGTCAGTCACGATAATCTCGACTTCGACGGGCGCCTCGCGAAGGGTTTCGAGTGCTATTTCTTTCGCCTTGAGCGCAATTGGCGTGGCCATGTCGACGCCAATTGATCGAGTCAGTTCAAGCACTTCCAGAGCTGTGTTCGCAAAGAGAATCTGATCCTTCATGTTTTCCGGTGCGCCAGCCTTTTCGGCAATGCGCCAAAGGAAGTTCTTGTCCACTTGCGACCGCGAAGAATGAAGATCGAGCGCACCTTGCGCAAGCTTTGTAAGCTTGGCGAAACCGCCTGCGATTGTAAGTTTGTCGATGGGGTAGTCACGCAGATATTTGAGCACACCGCCTGCGAAATCGCCCATATCGAGAATTGCAAAATCCGGCAGATCATAGAGCGCTTGCGCGGCATCCTCGGAAGTCGAGCCGGTTGCGCCGAGTACGTGTTTCTGCCCGGCTGCGCGTGCAACGTCGATGCCGCGATGGATCGAATGAATCCAGGCCGAACAGGAAAACGGGTGGACCACACCGGTGGTGCCGAGAATGGAAATGCCGCCGGCGATACCGAGGCGCGGGTTCCATGTTTTCTTGGCAATCTCTTCGCCGCCGGGCACCGATATCGTAATGACGAGGTCGGCGGGCAGGCCATATTCCGCGCAAATCTGCTCGCATATTTCCGTCATCATGCGGCGCGGAACCGGATTGATGGCAGCTTCGCCTGGAGGAATTTGCAAGCCGGGCCGTGTAACTGTTCCAACCCCTTCACCGGCGCGAAAGACGACGCCAGTGCCGGGAGGGGCCGGGAATACTGTCGAGATGATCGTGGCGCCATGGGTCACGTCGGGATCGTCGCCCGCATCCTTGACGATGCCTGCAATCGCATAGCCTTCGCCCAGTCCCTCATAGGCAAGCTGGAAATAGGGTACTTCCCCTTTGGGCAGAATTATGCCGACAGGGTCGGGAAATTCTCCGGTAATGAGCGCTGTCAATGCGGCCTTGGTGGCAGCGGTTGCGCAGGCGCCAGTGGTCCAGCCGCGGCGAAGCTCGGCTTTTTCCTGACTTTTATTCGTTGGAGCGGTTTCGTCATTCATGGACGCCTTATAATGTATCTGATAGCTGTGCCGCCAGATAGAATAGTGGTTGATGAAAATGAACAAGGCTGAAGAAACGGCTGCATGTGTCATTGCGAGGAGCAAAGTGACCCTGCCTGTGATGGAACCCGGCCACGTCTGGCTCGTTGGAGCCGGGCCGGGCGACCCCGGCCTTTTGACGCTTCATGCTGTCAATGCTCTGCAGCAGGCGGATGTCATCGTTTATGACGCGCTGGTGGATGATGCCTGTCTTTCTCTCAAGAATGCGGATGCTGTTCTGGAATATGCAGGCAAACGCGGCGGTAAGCCGTCGCCGAAACAGCGCGATATATCCTTGCGGCTTGTCGAACTTGCGAAACAGGGCAAGAAAGTGCTGCGGCTCAAGGGCGGCGATCCGTTCGTGTTCGGACGGGGAGCAGAAGAAGCACTGACCTTGGTGGAACATGGTGTTCCGTTCCGCATCGTGCCGGGCGTCACCGCCGGAATCGGTGGGCTTGCCTATGCAGGCATTGCCGTGACCCATCGAGATATCAATCAGGCGGTAACGTTCCTGACCGGCCATGACGCAACCGGTGCTATGCCGGATGGCGTCGATTGGGCGGGCATTGCCAGATCATCGCCTGTCATCGTCATGTATATGGCGATGAAACATATAGACCTTATTGCCAAGCGGCTAATTGAGGCTGGACGTTCGCAGGATGAGCCTGTGGCCTTCGTGTGCAATGCAAGCCTCCCTAACCAGACCGTACTTGAAACGACATTGGCGCGGGCTGCAAAAGATGTTGAAGCGGCGGGGCTGAACCCGCCTGCAATCGTTGTTGTGGGCGAAGTGGTTCGTCTGCGTGCCGGGCTGGACTGGATGGGCGCGTTAAGCGGTAAAGTCCTGTCCAGCGACCCGCTGTCCAGACGAAACCAAAATGAGGGAGCGCAAAGCGCATGAAGGGGTTCATGATAGCAGCGCCAGCTTCCGGGTCTGGCAAGACAACGGTAACACTGGGTTTGCTGCGCGCCTTGAAACGGCGGGGAGAAGCGCTTGCGCCGGTGAAGGTTGGTCCCGACTATATTGACCCCGCCTATCACAAGGCTGCGAGCGGTGCGGACTGCTTTAATCTGGACCCATGGGCGATGCGCCCTGAACTTATCAGTGCGCTTTCCTCCCGCATGACAGAAAGCGGTTCCAAACTATTGGTTGCCGAGGGCATGATGGGGCTCTTCGACGGAGCGATAGACGGCAAGGGTTCTTCTGCCGATCTGGCGCAGCTTCTCGATCTGCCGATAGTGCTGGTGGTGGATTGCGCGAAGCAATCGCATTCCATCGCGGCGCTGGTGTGGGGTTTCAGCCAGTTTCGCAAGGACGTGCTGATCGCCGGAATTATCCTCAACCGCGTCGGTAGCCCTCGCCATGAGGCAATGTTGCGCGGCGCGCTGGAGCCGCTCGGCATTCCGGTTCTTGGTGCCTTGCCTCGTGATGCCGCTCTTTCGCTGCCGGAAAGACACCTGGGGCTGGTGCAGGCGGGAGAGCACTCCGATCTTGAAAATTTCCTCGAACACGCTGCCGATGTGATGGAAACGCATATCGATCTGGACGCGCTGCAGAGGATCTGGTCGCGGCCGAAGCGTTTCGATGCGATGGCCAACGTTCCGCGCCTGAAGCCGCTTGGCAATCATATCGCCGTTGCCCGCGACGATGCATTCGCCT
The DNA here is from genome assembly GCF_022488005.1 of Ochrobactrum sp. A-1. Lineage (NCBI taxonomy): Bacteria > Pseudomonadati > Pseudomonadota > Alphaproteobacteria > Hyphomicrobiales > Brucellaceae > Ochrobactrum > Ochrobactrum sp. A-1. The sequence continues at coordinate 1,102,761 of NZ_JAKVQC010000004.1, read as the reverse complement.
TTGCCTATGCGCATTTGTTTGAAGGCTGGCGCAGGCGAGGGGTGGAGATTTCGTTCTTCTCACCTCTCAGCGATGTCTCTCCGAGACAGGATGCCGATGCAATCTATCTGCCGGGCGGTTATCCTGAATTGCATGCAGGGCGTTTGGCGCAGGCCGGACGTTTTCAGGCGGGTATACGCGAAGCTGCAGCGCGTGGGGTAAGGGTTTACGGCGAATGCGGCGGCTACATGGTTCTCGGCGAGAGCTTGCAGGATGCAGAGGGTGTTGCCCACCCTATGCTGGGGCTTCTGCCGCTCGAAACGAGCTTTGCGAAAAGAAAGCTGCATCTTGGCTATCGCGTACTGGAACCGCTTGCAGGTTCGTCTTGGGCTGAGCCATTAAGGGCGCATGAGTTTCACTATGCCAGCATCGTACGCGAAGGAAAGGCGGATCGTCTTTTCCGTGCACGTGATGCTGTCGGCGACGATGTTGGTGAGGTGGGGCTGCGGGCCGGTTCCGTTTCAGGCTCGTTCATGCATGTCATCGATTTTTGCGGAGAGAAAGCTTGAGCGCAGAAATCGAGCATGGAGGTGCGCTCGACAAGGCCGTCGCGTGTTTTGGCGGCAGGCCGCAAGATTGGCTCGACCTTTCGACGGGCATCAATCCCGAGCATTTTCCACTTCCCGAACTGACACCGGCAATCTGGAACCGCCTGCCGGATGAAGGGTTGCTGCAGGAAACGCTGCGACTGGCTCGCATCTATTATCGGCTGAACGAGAAAGCATCAATTGTTGCAGCGCCCGGCACGCAGGCTTTGATCCAGCTTGTTCCGACACTGGCTGCCCCGTCGACGGTTGCAGTCCTCGGGCCTACTTATCAGGAGCACGCGGCCTCATTTTCCGCTTCCGGCTGGAAGGTTGTGCAATGCGCGACGATTGACGAAATTCCAGACGAGGCGACTGCGGCAGTCATCGTTAATCCGAACAATCCCGACGGCCGTGTGATTTCGAAAGAGGCTCTCCTGCGTCTTTCGCAAAAGCTCGGTGCTCGCGGCGGATTTCTTGTTGTTGACGAGGCTTTCGCCGATGCGCATGAAGCCGTTAGCGTCGCGGTAAATGCGAAAGATGCACCGATGGTCGTGCTGAAATCCTTCGGCAAGTTCTTCGGTCTTGCTGGCATTCGGTTGGGCTTTGCAATTGCAAGCGCCCGTTTCGTTGAGACATTGGAGCGGCGGCTAGGACCATGGGCGGCTTCCGGCCCGGCGCTGGCAATCGCCACTCACGCTTTCAGCAATGCTGGAACGCTTGCGGATTATCGCGCTCGTATTGATCTGCGGCGGCTGGAATTGTCGGCTGTTCTGGGAAAAAGCGGTCTGAAGGAAATTGGCGGAACGGCGCTGTTTTCTCTCGTTGAACATGCGGATGCACTGGGGATTTATACCAGATTGTGCGAGAGACATATTCTGGTCCGGAAGTTCGATTACGCCCCGCGCTGGTTGCGCATTGGTTTGCCTTTGGATGATGTGGCGCTTGCGCGGTTTGAAAAGGCGTTGAAATTTTGATTCAGTTTTTCTGGTCAAGCTCATGGAAATAAAGCTGATTATCCTTTCGCTGGCGCTTCTTCTGGATCGCTTTGTCGGCGACCCGCCACAGTTATGGCACAGGGTGCCGCACCCGGTCGTCCTGTTCGGGAAAGCAATTTCGTGGGGCGAAAAGCGTTGGAACAATCGCAATCTTCCTGCCTCGGTGCTTCGTCGAAATGGCATGTGGCTGACGGTTGGGCTGGTGATGGCCTGCGTAGTTCTCGGGCTTGTGCTTGAACTCTCTTTACCTTTCGCCGGAACTGCCGGTGCAATTGCTGAAATCCTGATCGTGACGGTATTGCTTGCACAGAAAAGCCTTGCGGATCATGTTCAGGCGGTCGCGCTGGCATTGCGGGAGGAGGGTATCGAGGGCGGTCGCCGGGCCGTGTCGATGATCGTCGGGCGCAATCCCGAACATCTAGATGAAGGCGGCGTCAGCCGTGCAGCGATAGAAAGTCTTGCCGAGAACGCCTCAGATGGCATTGTTGCGCCTGCGTTCTGGTTTCTGGTTGGCGGCTTGCCAGGCCTTTTCGCCTACAAGCTCATCAACACTGCCGACTCTATGATCGGTCATCTGAATGACCGCTATCGTCACTTCGGTCGTTTTGCCGCAAAGCTGGACGATGTCGCCAACTATATCCCGGCCAGACTGACCGGGCTGTTTGCTTCCCTTGCCACCGCGATCACGAAAGACAGGGTTTCGGGAAAAGAGGCGTTCTCGGTCATGCGCCGTGATGCGCGTCTGCATCGCTCGCCCAATGCCGGCTGGCCGGAATCGGCCTTTGCAGGCGGGCTGGGATTGGCGCTTGCCGGTCCGCGCCAATATGGTGCCGAAAAAGTCGAAGGGCCGATGCTGAACGCATCCGGCAAACGCGACGCCAACGCCGATGATATCGATGCTGCGCTTCATCTTTTCTGGTCGATGATGAGCCTGATGACCGGACTGGTGATTGCTGCAAGCCTGATTGGACTACTTGTCGGCTAACACGAACCGCTTGCCATCGAAACGCTGCAGGCGGTTTGGGTTGTCGGTTCGGATACCGTTGCCATCGAACTTGATGGTGCCAAGAACGGTTTCAAAGGAATTATTGCGAAGTGTGTCGATAATCGGCTGCTTCTGCTCGTCGGCTCGCTTGATTACATCCGCAGGGATTTCCGCGCTGGCATAGCCAAGGATTGCATGGGCATCTGCAAGTTTACCGGCCTGACGCAATGCATCGATTGCAGGCTTTGCCGTCGAAAGATCCTGTGGACGGAGCGGCGCGATCATCAACGTGCCCTGACTTAAGGGCCGTGCGCCGGGGGCGGCATCAAGAAGACTACCGCCTGCAATCGTCAGCGGATAGTTGAGCGCGGCAGCACTTGCGCCTATAGCCGCTATATCCTCGCGCTCGCCGCCAACATAAACATGGGTAGCGCCTGCACGTCGCAGCCGGGCGACCAGCGCATTCTGATTGTCGAGACCCGGACGATAGGTGTCTGTGAAAACCGGCTGCAATTGCTGCTCTTTAAGGCTTGTCAGAACACGGGCGGCGCGTTCGCGCCCTTCGATGGTGCCGTCATCGATGATTGCAAAGGGTTGGGCGCGCCAAAGGCTGCCAAGGAAGCTCCCGGTCGCCTGCGTTTCCTTCTCAAGACCGGTCGCAAGACGGAACACCGCCATAGGTGCGGGCGCTCGCCTTTCAGTCAGTGTTAGTTCGCTGACGCCTGATGTCACAACGGGTATATTGCTGGCTGCGAGGACGGGAAGTGCTGCCTCAAGCGCTTCGGGGCACAGGAAACCGGTCGCTATCCGGACGTTTTCCTTCACGAACTGCTCTGCGGCCTCCTTGCCGCCTTCGGCATCGCAACGGTCATCGAAAATAACGAGTTCTGTACTTTTCGCTGTCGCGGCGACGCGGGCGCCTTCCGCCAGCTGATTGCCCAATGGAGCGAAAGTTCCGGAAAGCGGTGCTGCGAGCCCGACGCGCATATCCTCTGCCTGTGCCAGTACCGAACTGGCCAGCAATATGAGGATGATACTTGTCAGCGCTGCAGTCGGACGTTTCCCAAGCTCGATCACGTGATCCGTCTTCATTAAACAATTCGTGGCATTTTCAACGAAAAGTGGGTAGCTGTTTCCTCGCCTTTGTGCAATGCCCGTTATGGGGGCCTGTTATTTGGGCCGTTATTGTGGGCTAGTTAATAAAGTAGCTGGCTTCAGGTGACATGCCAAAGGGCGAGACGGATTCTGTTTGACGTGCAAACGATTAAGAACATCATTTCAAGTGCAGCTTCGGTGGAATCCAAGTCTTATCGGGATGCGATGAGTCATTACGCCGGCGCAGTACAGATCGTCACGACGGACGGTGGTGCAGGAAGGCGCGGTCTTACGCTGACTGCCGCCTGTTCGGTGTCGGACAATCCGCCGACGATCCTGATTTGCCTGCAGAAGATTCATGAAGAAAACCGGCTGTTTATCGAGAACGGTGTTTTTGCTGTGAACACGCTCGCAGGGTCGCATCAGCAGCTTGCGGATGCATTTTCCGGTCGTATCGGATTGACGCAGGATGAGCGCTTCGAACTGGCGCGCTGGGATGTGCAGGTAACCGGAGCGCCCATATTGCAGGGTGCGCTTGCCGCTTTCGACTGCCGGGTTGTCAGCGTACAGGATCATTCCACGCATCACGTGCTCTTCGGGGAAGTCGTGGGCCTACGGTCCAAATCCGAGGACGAGGCGCTGGTCTATCTCAACAGGCGCTACCATAGGCTGGAGCTGTAATCCGATGAACTATAGAATGTCGAAGCATGGAATAGGCGGCCTGTTTGGGGCATTGTTTCTGTTTTCGACTGCGATGGCATGGGGGGCGGCATCGTTGCCACCGTACAAGGATGATTATTTCGCCTATCCCACCATTATCAGCAGCGCTGACAATGGTGACTACAAGGTCATCGACTACAACGAGATGCGCGATATTAACGGGCGCGATGCGGTGCCCGAAAAGCGTGTAAAAGACGCCTATGTTTCGCTGAAGGCACGTGCCTACCAGAAGGATGTCACCTTTCAGACCGCTGCCGGGCCAGTGAAGGCCATGACAGCGGGCAAGCGCGAAGGCGCATCCTTCATCGTCATCTATCTGCACGGTCGGGGCGGCAATCGTTTGCAGGGCATGAATGATTTTACTTTTGGCGGCAATTTCAACCGTGTGAAGAATCTCGCTGCATTGAATGGCGGCCTCTATATCACGCCGGATTTCAAGGATTTTGCCGATACAGGCGAGGCGCAAATTGCCGGGCTGATCGAAGCAGCCAAGGCATCGTCGCCAAATGCTCCTTTGATCCTGTCCTGCGGCTCGCAAGGTGGAACGCTATGTTGGCGCATAGCCTCCAATGAAAAGGTGGGAAACCAGCTTGCTGGTCTCATTCTGCTGGGCTCGCTTTGGGATGACGGATTCTTCAAGTCGCCGGCGTTCAGGAAGCGCGTGCCGATCTTCTTCGGTCACGGCAGCCGTGATCCGGTTTTCGCAATCGACAAACAGGAAGCCTTTTACAGCGAAATACGCAAGCGTGTGCCAGGCTATCCGGTTCAGTTCCGGCGTTTCGAGAGCGGCAATCATGGCACGCCGATCCGTATGTCCGACTGGCGAGAGATGCTGAACTGGATTCTCGCAAAACAGTGATGACAGACTGTGGATGCGAATCGAAATTCTGGCAATGTGACCTTCCTGCCACTCGACAATCCGACAAAACCGAATAGTTATCGAACTTAAAATTTTACCTATTCAGCAGATCCTATGAGGTAGATCATGTACGGACGCGCCCGCACCGGAGCCCGTTTTCTAGCCATTGCCATGTTGGCCCCGCTTGCCGCTGCCTGCACGACGACTGTACCGACCTCGACAGCGACGCCGGGCAAAACCGATGCGCCGGTTAGCGCACCTACGATTTCACTGCCGCGTTTCACGCCAACTGTTTATGTTGACCCAGCGCTCGCACAGCCTTGCGTCGCTGCAGCGGCCAACAAATACTTCCTGCCGGAACGTGTTATCTCTGCCGTCAATTCCCGTCCGGGTGCAGCAGGTGGAACCGACGTCGACCTCAAGGTTGATTTGCGTACGGCTGTTTGTCAGGTGACCGCCAAGGGCGGTGTGCGCGCCGTTATCGATACGTCGCCGAAAAGCGCTGATCAGGTTGCAGCCGAAGCTGCAGCTGCCAAGGCTGATGTAGCTGCCGCTACCCAGCCGAAAAAGGCCAAGGCAAAGAAGAACTGATTCAAGAATCGGAGCTAGCATATTAAAAAGGCAGGGAAATCCCTGCCTTTTTGTTTTTTATTTCTCTGGTTTTTCGCCATACCAGCGCGGCGTATAAACCCATTCCCCGCCATCGGGCTTTGCAAAAATTTGCGTATGGGAAGAGCCTACAATCACAACGGTTCGCATGTCGACATCATCAGGTTTCAGCGCGCCGAGCGTAGTTGTCCGTGTCGTCTCTGCTGGTCTGCCTATGTCCCGTCCCAGGACAATCGGCGTGTCAGGGGACCGATATTGGCGTAGAATGTTCAGTGCGCGACCAAGTTGATGCGGACGCGCCTTGGAGATCGGATTGTAAAACGCCATGGCGAGATCGGCTTCGGCGGCAAGCGCAAGGCGCTTCTCGATAATTTCCCAGGGCTTCAGATTATCCGATAGCGAAATGATGCAGAAATCGTGCCCAAGAGGCGCCCCGATACGTGATGCAGCAGCCATCGCCGCGGAAATACCGGGCTGGATGACAAGCTCAACACCGTGCCATGCGGCACTATCCGTTTCGTGGAGCGCTTCGACAACCGCCGCAGCCATGGCGAAAACACCGGGATCGCCTGAGGAAACCATGGCGACATGCCGTCCGGAAGCCGCGAGTTCGAATGCATGGCGTGCGCGCTGCATTTCTTCCCGATTGTCGGTCATGTGGACGATCTGGTCGGCGCGGAAGGGGCGAAGGTTTTCCTCGGCCATCCGCACATAGGTCTCATAGCCCAGAATGTCTTCGGCCTGTTCCAATTCGTGCTGAACGGCAGGCGTGATCAGCTCTCGTGATCCCGGCCCAAGGCCGATAACGACCAGCTTGCCGCGTTTTCGACCGACAAACAGAACATCTGCCGGGGCTGCAGCCACCGCAATGGCAAGCCCTTTGCGCTCTGTCAGCTCGACCGGCCGTTCCACCGAGCGAAGAACGAGTTCACGAGCATCTGCTGCATCAGCAACATAGCGCAGAGGGGTACCGAGGTTCTGTGCCATTTTATGAAGCTGTGGCGAGGTGCAGTTCTTTTCGTGGGCAAGAAGCAATGCCAGAGATGCAGGGGCAATGCGCGTATTGGCGAGCGCATCTTCAATATCGTTCTGAATGCTGTTGCTGATGGTATCGACGGCAATCGCCACACTGCGAGGATGATAAATCAGCTCATCCGGCCGGGGCGTGCGAATGTGGGGCGTTATGCTGATCGTCAGAGTGCCATCGTCGGCGAAAGGCAGTTTGGAATTTGCAAGCCAGCGTGATGTTCCGTCAAGCCGCACCTTCTGTCCCGCAAGCAGGTTCGACGTGAAACTTTTCGCGTCGTCGGGATTGGCGAGGGTCAGTTCGGCAGGCGGGTGCAGCAGGTTGATCCCGAAGCGCAATTCGCCTGACGTGGTTATGGCGGGCGCAACCTCAAGTGCTGCTGCGATCTGCCGGGCCATGTCATTGACACCGGAAAGGCCACCCAGAAGCGGCACAACCGCGCTTCCGTCTTCGGCCACGGCAAGAACGGGCGGTTCGACACGCTTGTTCTGCAGAAGTGGTGCCAGCGCCCGGATCACAATACCGGCTGCGCAAAGTGCAATGATGGGGCGGCCTTCCTCATAGAGCGACCTGACCGCATCGCCGAAATGCACGAAAGTGTTGTCCAGCGACGCAACACGGTTCTGGAGCCCACAGATCTCGGCATGTTGCAGAGCTGTCGCGATGCGTTGCGCGGCAGGCACTGCGGCTTCTCCGAGAACCAGAATTGCAGGGATCATGCGCCGTTCCATTTTTGCCCCGGAACGAGAATGATCGAGAAATAGGGGCAGTCGCTGCCATCGACTTCCGCCAGCGGCACAATGCGCTGACTGGCCATGGTGGCGCGCTCGACATAGAGCGCGCGGTCCATGAGACCGAGATCGCCCAGCACAGCGCGAACCTTGTCGAGGTTTTTGCCAAGCTTCATGATTGCCGCCGCTCCCGTATCCGCGAGCCGACGCGTCAGTTCTTCCGCGCTCATGACGCCGGAGAGAACGGACAATGTCTGATTACGATAGACCAGTGGCGCGCCCAGCACCGCCGAAGCGCCAAGAACGGAGCAGACGCCGGGAACGACTTCCGTTTCATACTGGTCCGCAAGCCGGTCGTGAATATACATGAACGAGCCATAGAAAAATGGATCACCCTCCGCGATCACGGCCACATCCTGACCGCAATCAAGGTGGCTCGCTATCGTGCTCGTTATCTCGCCATAGAAATCACTGACGATCTGTTCGTAATCCATATGTGCGGGGAGCTTTTCCGTTGTCACCGGATAGATTAGTGGCACCAGAACCTGTTCCGGTGAAAGATATTCCTCGACGATTGTAAGGGCATTGCCCTTCTTCCCCTTGGCGGCGTGATAAGCCACAACTGGTGCGTTTTTGAGGAGGCGCAGGGCTTTAAGCGTTATCAGTTCGGGATCGCCGGGGCCGACGCCCAGGCCAAACAGTCTGCCTTTTACCGTCATTATTCGCGCTCCGAAGCGAGCGCATTGACCGCCGCCGCCGTCATGGCACTGCCACCGCGTCTTCCGCGTACAATCACATAAGGTATACCGCGGCTGTTGGCGGCGAGTTCGTCCTTGGATTCCGCCGCGCCGACAAAGCCGACCGGCATGCCGATGATGAGCGCAGGTTTTGGCGCGCCAGCATCCAGCAATTCGAACAGGCGGAAGAGGGCGGTCGGTGCATTGCCGATTGCAACAATGCTGTTGCCGAGATGCGGGAGCCAGAGGTCGAGCGCTGCAGCTGAGCGGGTATTGCCGATCTTCGTTGCAAGCTCGGGAACCGATGGGTCGTTCAGCGTGCAGATGACTTCATTATTGGCAGGCAGACGAGAGCGTGTAATACCCTCTGCCACCATGCGTGCATCACAAAGAATGGGAGCGCCTGCAAGCAGGGCGTCGCGCCCGGCCTTGCCAGCGCCTTCCGAGAAAGCGAGGTCATTGACCACATCCACCATGCCGCAAGCGTGAATGACACGGACTGCGAGCTTTTCCAGATCGGCTGGTATCCGGCTTAGATCGGCCTCGGCGCGAATGATGGCGAAGGACCGGTCGTAAATGGCCTGTCCGTCGCGAATATAGTCTGTCATGATGACCACTCTAATCAGTGTCGGGCGTTCAGAAGGCGCGCCGCTTCGTCAATGGTAATATCAGTCGCCAATAGCCGTCCAAAGCGTGATGGTCCAGCCCCGTCTTGCGGAAACCGCTCTTGCGCATAAAGATCGTAGCGACCCGCCGCGCACGCCAGAAGCGTGTGCGGTAAAGGTGCAAGAGCGGCGCATGATTTGGCGCATCCCGTGATGTGAACGGATGATTTTCCCGCAGTCAAATGCGTTGCCAGCCTTTTACCGTCCGTCTGTGTGTCGGCGAGTGCGGAGACGCAGCCATTTGATCCCGAACAGGCACGAAGCCGCGCATGTGGGGCTTCGGCTGTTGTTTCGAGGTCAAGCAAACGAAATTTCTCGGATACTTCACGAATCTGGGTTTCGTCTACATAAGGCAGGATAACACCCTGCCACGGCGTAAGGCGCAGTTCACGCTTTCCGCTTTCGGTGAGGTCTGCCAGACCTGCGAGTTGCTGCGGTGTCAGCCGTCCTACGAGCGGCATGGCGCCAACATAAAATGAACCGTCAGATTGCAGGCTGTTGCCGAGATGCGAGAATGGCACCGGTGCCTTGCGCTTCCAGCTAGTTGCCGAATGGATGGGAAATGACAACTCCCGGTCCAGTTCCGCCAGAAACTTTGATGGAGGGGTGGCCTCGAATAGATGCTTCATCCGTCCAAAACTGCCTTGGCGTAAAAAATGGTGGAGCAACGCTTCGATGAAGGGCAGGGCGTGTTGCGCATCTAAAGCCCCCAGCGCTTCCCTGTCTGGAGACGAAGCAAGGCCAAAAGCAAAAGTCTTGCCGTCTATTGCCGAAAGCCAGATGTCGCCGGGATGAGAAATCATCGCGCAGTCTTCGCCACCGTCGATCTGCAACGAGAACTTCGGCGACAGGGCATAGAAAGCCTCATTGACCTGCAGCATGTCCAGCACAGACGATGCCAGTCCGGTGACGTCGCATATCTGGCCCCGGTCAATGCCAGCCGTGGGGCTGACCATCACATTGCGAATATCATCCGCGCCGGGATTGTCGGCGCCAAGGCCAGCCGCCTGAAGTGCCGCGACGGCATCGTTCCAATGTCTGGGCGCAATACCGCGCAACTGGATATTGGAGCGAATCGACAGCTCTATCGCGCCCGCATCGAAACGTTCTGCTATTGCTGCAATTGAACGCGTCTGATCGGCAGAAAGGCGACCGAGCCTCAGTTTGATACGGGCAATAGCCCCATCCCTGGCCATAACCATACGCGAAAGACCGGGGCAGGCGTTGCGCCTGTCGGGTTGGGCTTGCCGCGACTGAGTGATTTGTTGGCTCGACATTTGAGCCTTATACGCCTTGCCGCTTGCACTTGCTACTGCCCCGCCATACGAACAAAGAAAAGGAGCAACGCTAATGAGCTGCTGGCTGACAGTTATCGGTATTGGCGAGGATGGACTGACGGGCCTTGGAAAAAACGCCCGCGACGCGCTCATCAATGCTGCCGTCATTTTCGGCGGCAAGCGGCATCTGGATTTTGTGAGTGACGAGATCACAGCCGAGCGTGTGACTTGGCCGTCTCCATTCGACAAAGCTTTCGCGATGATTGAGGCATATCAAGGCCAACGGGTCGTTGTGCTCGCGAGCAGCGATCCGATGTTCTTCGGTATGGGCGCATCCTTGTCCCGGCATTTTTCTCCCGAAGAACTTCAGATTATTCCCTTTCCATCATCGTTTTCTCTAGCTGCAAGTCGGATGATTTGGCCTTTACAGGACGTCCGCACAGTGAGCGTCCATGGGCGTCCGTTTGAATTGCTGGTACCGCATCTTCTGCCGGGAGAGAGAATTCTCGTGCTTAGCAATGATGGCACAACGCCCGCAAAAGCTGCAGCACTTCTTAAGGCCAAAGGCTTTGGCCACAGTGGTCTGACGGTGCTTGAGCATCTTGGCGGGTCAAAGGAAAAGCTTATCAGCGGCAGTGCTGACGACTGGCCGTACGAAAACTGTGCTGATCTTAATGTGCTGGCAATCGAATGTGTCGCTGCGCCGGAAGCGAACGTGTTTTCTCCCGTCGCCGGTCTGCCCGATGAAGCTTTTGAGAATGATGGCCAACTGACCAAGCGCGATGTGCGTGCTGTTACTCTGTCGCGATTGCAGCCATTGCCGCGGCAACTGCTCTGGGATGTCGGTGCCGGTTGTGGATCGATCAGCATTGAATGGATGCGCGTTCATCCTTCATGTCGCGCGATTGCCATCGAAGCGGACGAACAGCGGCAGGGGATGATCGAGCGAAATCGTGCGGCATTGGGTGTCCCCGGATTGCAGCTGGTTAGGGGGGAAGCACCGTTCGCGCAGGAAGGGCTGGAGGCGCCGGATGCGATTTTCATCGGCGGCGGCGTAACGGATGAAGGCGTGCTGCAAGCCTGCTGGAACGCCCTGAAACCGGGCGGCAGGCTTGTCGCAAATGCCGTTACCCTGCAAAGCGAGATGCTGCTTTTCAACTGGCGTGAGACGTTCGGCGGAGAATTGACGCGCCTTGGCGTCGCGCAAGCTGGCGCGCTCGGTTCTTTCGATGTCTGGCGGCAGGCGCTGCCCGTCACAATTTATTGCGGGTTGAAAGCTAAAAGATGACTTGAACAGTCATGTTATATTCGGGTAAGGCTGGGAAAATTATTTCCCAAAGGAGGACGGGGCATGTCCGAACTCAATGCCAATACCCGCTTTGCACTCACGAACGCCGGTCATGTGGTCAATCAGCTTCTCGATCATTTTGTCGAACATGCCGATGTGCATCGTCAGGGCAGTACGGCCAAGCTGGTATTGAGCTTCGGTAAGGCCGATGTGCATTGGGATGATGAAACGGTTAGCGTCGACGTCACGAGCGAAGACGAAACCGGTCTTGCCTATATGAAGTATTCCATCGCCGAACATGTGCTGGAATTTCTCGACAAGGGCAGCGCCAAGCCGAAGATTATCTGGGAAGGTGATGGGGCCGCTGGGCTGCCGTTGCCCTATTTCCGCGAAATGCAGGTCGTCGCAGTGTCGAATGTGACGCCGCATATGCGTCGTATTCGTCTGAAGGGCGAAAACCTGTTCCGCTTCTCGCAGTTGGGTCTTCATATCCGCCTGCTGTTTCCACCGGAAGGTCTTGCCAAGCCGCAATGGCCGACAACTGGCGAAGATGGCCGTCCGGTCTGGCCGGATGGCGAAGCCAAGCTTGCCACGCGTGTCTACACGATCCGCAACATCGATCCCGTAGCCGGATGGGTGGATATTGATATGGTCGTTCATGGCGACGATTGCGATGCGCCGGGTTCGGGCTGGGCTGTCAGCGCCAAGCCGGGTGATATTGTCGGGATGACCGGTCCGGGTGGCGGTGATGCAGGCGATGCGAAGTGGTATCTGCTGGCGGGCGATGAAACCGCGCTGCCCGCCATCGGGCGCATTTTGGAGCGATTGCCGGAAGGCACCAAGGCGGTTGTGCGCGTCGAGATCGGCAGTGCTTCAGAAAAGCAGGAACTTATCTCGCGAGCTGATGTCGATCTGCAGTGGCTGAACCGCGATGGTGCGGAAGCCGGAACGACGACATTGCTGCAGGATGCGGTGCGTGCGGTCGAACTACCGGAAGACGAGGAAGACATTTACGTCTGGGCCGGTTGCGAGTTCAACGCATTCCGGTCGATCCGCACCTATATGCGCAAGGAACGTAATGTTGCGAAGGATCGCCAGCTTATAGTCGCCTATTGGCGGCGCGGGCAGGATGGCGACACACCGCGCAAGGCATCCGACGATTGATGCAATGAAAAAGGGGACCGGAAGGTCCCCTCTGTTTTTTCGCATGTCTTTATCCCAAAACTGGTTACCACTTCTGGGAGACAAGCTTTTGCATTACCTGCGGAAGCCTTCGCTGGCCCGCATCAGGTTCTTCGTATAGTCGGCATGGATATTGCCGCTGACAAGATCGTCCGCCTGCAACTGCTCGACGACCTCCCCATTGCGCATGACGGCAAGCCGGTCGCACATATGGGTCACAACGCCAAGATCGTGGCTGACCATGACGAAGGTCAGGTTGCGGTCGCGCCGAACCTGTTCGAGCAGGTTCAACACTTCCGCCTGAACCGATGCGTCGAGCGCTGAGGTCGGTTCGTCAAGCAGCAATATGCTGGGCTCAACGATCAAAGCGCGAGCAATGGCAATACGCTGGCGCTGGCCGCCTGAAAGCTGGTGCGGATAGCGAAAGCGGAAGCCGGAACCGAGACCGACTTCGTCCAACGCTCTTACGATGCGCTGTTCCGTGTCGCCGACGCCGTGGATGGCAAGCGGTTCCAGTAACAGCCGATCCACCGTCTGCCGGGGATGCAGCGAGCCGTAAGGGTCCTGAAACACCATCTGGACATTGCGATAGAATGCTTTGTCGCGCGGTGTCTTCAGCAATTGCCCGTCGATGCGGATTTCGCCGTCTTCAACAGGCGCCAGTCCGGCTACGGCGCGCAGCAGGGTCGACTTGCCGGAACCGGATTCCCCCACAAGGCCGTAGGATTCGCCGCGGGCCACATCGATGCTGACCGATTTCAGTGCATGGAAATGATCGAAATAGACGTCGATATTGTCGACGCTCAGTGCAGATGCCGTGCTCATAGCTTCCATGCCTCCTGACGCTGCAAGGTTGGCAGGGGATGGCGATCGGCTCCGATCTTCGGCATGCAGTTCAGCAATCCTTGCGTATAGGGATGTTTCGCATTGGCGAGGTCCTTCGCCGCAATTTCCTCCACGATCTTGCCCGCATACATCACGATGACGCGGTCGCAAAAGGAAGAAACGAGGCGCAAGTCGTGGCTGACAAAGATCAGCCCCATGCCGCGCTCGGCAACCAGCTTGTCCAGAATGCCGAGCACTTCGAGCTGAACCGTCACGTCGAGGGCCGAAGTCGGCTCGTCGGCGATCAGCATTTCCGGCTCGGCCACCAGCATCATAGCGATCATGACGCGCTGGCCCATACCGCCCGAAACTTCGTGCGGATAGAGCTTCATCACGCGTTCTGCATCGCGAATCTGCACGGCTTCGAGCATGGCGACGGAACGCTTGCGGATCTCATCGCCGCTGAACTTGCCGTGGGCTTTCAGCGTTTCGGCGATCTGCTTGCCGATGGTCATGACAGGGTTGAGCGAATATTTCGGGTCCTGCAACACCATGGCGATGCGGCCGCCGCGCAAGGCGCGGCGTTCACGCGCCGAGGCGTTCAGAAGATCGATGCCGTCAAACTCGAGTTTCCTGGCGGTGATCTGCGCATGGAGCGGCGTGAGACCCATGATGGCGCGCCCGGTTTGCGATTTACCAGAACCGGATTCGCCAACAATACCGAGACGCTCGCGGCCAAGCTCAAAGCTAACACCGCGCACGGCCTCGATTGCGCCCGTGCGCGTCGGGAAGGTGACGCGCAGGTCTTCAACAGTCAGAAGAGGCTTCATTGGTTGTTACCCCGCGGATCGAGCGCATCGCGCAGGCCATCGCCCAGCAGATTGAAGCCGAGGCTGACGATCAGGATCGCGATACCTGGCATAGCGGCAACCCACCACTGGTCGAGAATGAAGCGGCGACCGGAAGCGATCATCGCACCCCATTCAGGCAGTGGCGGCTGTGCGCCGAGGCCGAGGAAGCCAAGGCCCGCTGCCGTCAGGATGATACCTGCCATGTCGAGCGTCACACGCACGATCAGCGAAGATGTGCAGAGCGGCATGATATGACGCACGACGATGCGGATCGGCGAAGCGCCCATCAGGCGAACGGCGGAGATATAATCCGAGTTGCGCACAGTTAGCGTTTCTGCACGCGCAATACGCGCATAGGGTGGCCATGAGGTGATCGCGATGGCGATGATGGCATTTTCGATGCCGGGTCCAAGAGCGGCAACGAAGGCCAGCGCGAGAATGAGCTTCGGGAAGGCAAGGAAGATATCGGTGATGCGCATCAGCACGGCATCGACCCAGCCACCGGCATAACCGGCCACAGTGCCAACCAGAAGGCCGATCGGTGCGGCGATGATGGCAACCAGAAGCACCACATAGAGGGTGAGGCGGGAGCCATAGATCAGACGCGAAAGAATATCGCGACCCTGATCATCGGTGCCGAGCAGGTAGCCGGGTGTTCCCGGCGGCAGAAGACGTGCATTGGCGAGATCACCAACAACCGGCGAATGCGGCGCAAGCACATCGGCCAGCGCTGCAACGACGAGCAGTCCAATGATGATTAGCAGGCCAAGGACGGCGAGCTTGTTGGCAGTGAAACGCCGCCAGACCATATAGGCGCGGCCGAGACGGGCTTGCGTGCGCGATTGTGGCCGCTCGGTAAGCAGCCATTCGCGCCATGAGAGGTTGGAAGTATCTGTCATTTGGCTCATCGTACGCGCGTCCTTGGATCGAGAACCCGATAGAGAAGATCGGACACGAGGTTGAGCGCGATAAAGACCGACCCGATGACGATAGTGCCACCGAGAACGGCATTCATATCAGCGTTTTGCAGTGAATTGGTGATGTAGAGTCCGAGACCGGGCCAGGAGAAGATGGTTTCGGTCAGAACCGACCCTTCCAGAAGCCCGGCATAGGAAAGCGCAATCACGGTCACGAGCGGGACAGCGGCATTGCGCAGCGCATGGCCCCAGATGATGCGGGTTTCCGAAATGCCCTTGGCGCGCGCAGCGACGATATATTCCTGTTCCAGCTCATTGAGCATGAAGGAACGGGTCATGCGGCTGATGTAGGCCAAGGAGAAGTAGCCGAGCAAAGCCGATGGCAGGATAAGGTGGGAGATAATATCCTTGAGGGCTGGCCAGTCGCGCTGGAGAATCGCATCGATCAGGTAGAAACCGGTGATCGGTGTGAATGTATACTCAAATGTGATGTCGATACGTCCGGGGCCGGAAGTCCAGCCGAGCCGCGCATAGAAGATCAGGAGCGCGAGCATGCCGAGCCAGAAGATCGGCACCGAATAGCCGACGAGGCCGATCACACGCACAATCTGGTCGACAAGGCTGCCGCGCTTCACAGCGGCGAGAACGCCGAGCGGAATACCGAACAATGCGCCAATGATCGTGCCGACAGTGGCGAGCTCCATTGTAGCGGGGAAGACGCGTCGGATGTCGGTCATGACCGGATTGGTCGTGAGCACAGAAGTGCCGAAATCGCCTTGCAGAACGCCTTTCACGTAAAGATAGAACTGCTGGTAATAGGGCAGGTTGAAGCCCATTTCTTCCCGCACGCGCGCCACGACATGCGCGGGAGCGCGGTCGCCGACGATGGCAAGCACGGGGTCGATCGGCACTACACGGCCGATAAAGAATGTGACGGC
The DNA here is from genome assembly GCF_022488005.1 of Ochrobactrum sp. A-1. Taxonomy (NCBI): domain Bacteria; kingdom Pseudomonadati; phylum Pseudomonadota; class Alphaproteobacteria; order Hyphomicrobiales; family Brucellaceae; genus Ochrobactrum; species Ochrobactrum sp. A-1. The sequence continues at coordinate 1,086,494 of NZ_JAKVQC010000004.1, read as the reverse complement.
CAGAAGGCCCAGATAGGTCGTGACGACGATAACCAGAAAACTGGCTAACGACGCGGCAAGGACCGTTGAACGCCGCGGCGCTCGCCTTACCTTCTTGGTGGTTACAGTGTTACTCAATGTTTTGACCGCTTCCGACAATGAGAACATTTCAGAACATGTGCCGGTCTGAAGCCTCAGTCATCTTTGCTTGAAAAGCTCTAGAACGGTTTTGATGGGCCGTTCCATTTCCTGTTGTGAGGCATTTCTGGACGCGAGACAGGTTCGCTGGAAATGCTCTGGAGCGGCTTTCCTTTTTGATTCAGAAAACCGCTCCATCTTCTTGTTTTTAGGCCGATTCAGCGCATGAAAAGCTTTCATGCGCTGAATCGGAGTGACTATTCCTTGCTGACGTTCGCCAGGAAGTTGGAGTCGAATGTCGGGCCGAGCTTGTAGCCCTTCACGTTGCCGCCAATGCCGGCAACTTCAACCTGCTGGAACAGCATGACGAACGGGCTCTGGTCGAGAGCTTCCTGCTGAAGCTTCTTGTACTGTTCGGCACGCTTGTCGTTGTCGCGTTCCAGAAGAGCTGCCTGCGTCTGCTTGGTCAGCTCTGGAATGTCCCAGGCGTTGCGCCATGCAAGCGTCTTGGTCGATGCATCGTCACTGTTATCCGGGTTGCTGGTGAAAGCTTCGGCGTTGGAATTCGGATCCCAATAGTCCATGCCCCACTGGCCGATATACATATCGTGGTTACGGGCACGATACTTTGTCAGCGTCTGCTTGCCGTCGCCGGGGATGATTTCGATCTTCACGCCAGCCTGAGCAGCGGTCTGCTGGAAGGATTCGGCAATGCCGGTGACCGGCTGGCCGTTACGGACGTCGAACGTGACCGAGAGACCGTCCTTCAGACCCGCCTTGGCGAGAAGTTCCTTCGCCTTCGCAACATCAAGCTTGTACGGAGCAGCATCGAGAGAACCAAGAACGCCCTTTGCCTGATAGGTCTGGCGGATTTCACCAATACCCTTGATGAGGGTCGAGCCGATTGCATCATAATCGACCAGATATTTGAACGCTTCGCGAACTTCCGGCTTGGCCAGGTTCTCGTTCTTCTGGTTGAGGCTGATGTAATAGACCGTGCCCTTGGCAGCGCTGGCCGTGGTCAGCTTGTCGTTCTTCAGAACGGCCTCATAGTCGCCCGGCTCCAGATTGCGAGCCACATCGACGTCGCCGGATTCAAGCATCAGGCGCTGCGTCGCGCTTTCCTTGACGTGACGATAGAAGACGCGCTTGAGCTTGGCCTTTTCGCCATAGAAATTGTCGTTGCGCTCCAGAATGACGACTTCATTGGCGCGCCATTCGCGGATCGTGAACGGTCCCGAGCCTGCCGACTTTGTCTTCAGCCATGCATTGGCATAGTCGGTGTCGTATTTGTAGTCGTCGGTCGGCGTAACCTTCTCGGCATGCTCTTCGAGAAGCTTCTTGTCGACCACTGCTGCGACGGTCGCGGTCAGGCAGTTCAGCACGAAGCTTGGCGCATATGGCTTGTCGACGGTGAAGACGAAGGTATTGTCGTCTACGGCTTTCGCCTTTTCGTTGACGTTATCCTTGGTCAGACCGAACTGGGTCAGGATGAAGGCCGGGCTCTTGTCGAGGCGCACAGCACGTTCAAAGGAATAAGCCACATCGGCAGAAGTGATCGGGTTGCCAGAAGCGAACTTGATGTCCTTCTTCAGCTTGAACGTATAGGTGAGGCCGTCGTCGGACACGGTCCAGCTTTCGGCAACACCCGGCACGACTTTAGACGTGTCGTTGATGTCGAGACGAACGAGCATGTCATAGGCATTACCGATGAATTCGGCCGGGCTCAGTTCGAAGGATTCTGCCGGGTCCAGCGTGATGGTGTCATCGATGGCCCATGCCTGAACCAGAGTGTCGGCAGGCGTGGCCGACCAGGCTGGGTTTGCAGCCAGTACGGCAGCAAGCGCTGCACCGGCAGCCAGAATACGAAAACGTCCGAAATGCATCATGTTTGAGTTCCCTTTCTGTATTTTTGTTGGGATTTTATTGGATTGTATCTGTATGTCAGGCTTCGTGCCATGCCTGTTTCAGGACCCTGATCCAGTTGTCCCGGCAAAGCTTCGCCAGTTCCTCATCGTTGTATCCGGCCTTTTGCAAGGCCATCACAAGGTTCTGGGTTCCGGCGGCATCGCCGATTTCAGCTGGAATTGTTGCGCCGTCGTAGTCCGAGCCAAGGGCCACGCAGTCGATGCCCATGCGTTCAACCATGTAATCCACATGGCGAACCACATCGGAAAGCGGCGTGTTGGCGTCTTCCTTGCCATCGGCGCGCAGCATCGTCGTGGCGTAGTTCAGTCCGGCAAGACCCTTGCTCTCGCGGATCGCATCAAGCTGACGGTCGGTCAGGTTGCGGGCGACAGGGGTGAGGGCGTGTGCGTTGGAATGGCTGGCGACCAGCGGCTGATCGCTCAGTTTGGCCACATCCCAGAAACCTTTTTCGGTGATATGCGCCAGGTCGATCAGAATGCCCTTGGTGTTGCACGCTTTGACCAGGCGCTTGCCCGCATCGGTCAGGCCGGGGCCAGTATCGGGGCTCATCGGATAGGCAAACGGAACGCCGTGGGCGAAAACATTGTTTCGGCTCCAGACCGGGCCAAGTGAACGTAAACCGGCAGCATAAAAAACTTCAAGCGCTGCCAGCTCTTCATCGATGGCTTCGCAGCCTTCCATATGGAGCACGGCGGCGAATGTGTCGCTGTTCAGCGTTTCGTCGAGTTCACGACCGTTGCGGCAGAGCTTCCAGCCGCCTGCAGCTTCCAGCCTCAGCGCAATGGCTGCGATTTCGAGAGCGATGTCGAGGGAGGGACTGCGTTCCAGCGGCGATGAAGGCGACGTTTCGTAGTGGCCGTTAGCATCGGGCTTGCCCAGTTCGATATGCTCGCCCGAAGGTATGTAGATGGCGCATATGCCACCGGCGAGGCCGCCTTTGCGCGAACGGGGCAGGTCAATATGGCCGATATCCGTCCCGTCGATAAATTCCTTGATCGGGTCCTGGCCCTTACGGGCATTTTCCCAAAGCCGCAGAAGGACATCGTTATGTCCGTCAAAAACGCGCTGCATTCTTTCATTCCTGACTGCATGGCCTGCGACAGCAGAGCCACATATCCAAGTGTTCAGGCGCGAGGAGACAACACGGCAAGGTAAGATAACCTCCCGATATGGTGGTTGAGCTTTTCGCTCTTATTGTTCCCCGCACTTCCACTACCAATTTATAATCGGTTAGTGCCTGTCGGAGTCAAGCCATCGAATGACGTAGTCAGACTGCGAAATGAAGATAAATTTATGCAAAACGAAAGGGCTGCGCTATGAAACGCAGCCCTTTGTGCAAATGCAGAATTGCTTGATGCGAAAACAGAATGAAGTCTCGCATCGGATCGCGAGGTCTAGAACTTGTAGTTCAGACCGGCCTTGATCGAATGGTTCTTCAGATTGTTACGCTGTTCAACGCCGTTGACGCGGGACTTTACGTCATTGAAGCGCTGGAAATCATACTCGGCCTTGACGGAAAGCGGGCCGGTCAGTGCCTGTTCGACACCGGCACCGATCATTGCGCCGCCTTCCCAGCCCGGAGCCGAGGTGGTGTTATCCTTGGCTTTGAAGCGGGTCACACCGTAACCGGCGGTGCCGTAAACGAGCGTCTTGTCAAAAGCGTAGCCTACCTTGCCCTTGGCATTGCCGTTCCATGACTGCTGAAGGCTGCCACCGTTGCCGATGCGATGTTCCGCTTCGGCGAAGTTGCCCTCAAGTTCTGCGCCAAACACGACATTACCGCTCTGCATGTTCTTGCCGACGACGACGCCGCCCAGAGCGCCAGTACGGTTGGTGAAGGGGCCAGGGACCTTGGACGACGAAGCGCCGATTTGTGCGCCGATATAATTGCCGGACCAGTCATGCGGGCCGCTGGCAACCGGATCGTTATAGGAATAGTCCGTTGCTCCCATCATATCGGCAGCGAAAGCCGAGCCTGCAAAAGCAACGATTGCGGCGCCAAGCGCCACTGCGGTGATAGAACGCTTCAACATTTTTTACTCCGATTTTCCCGTCCGGAAACGCTGGCGGGAAACATGCCTGAATTCATTATTGCCATCGAAAGGCCGTGCCTTCGAACTGGCTTTCGTCTCACCTCTGATTGTGTCCAAATTTAAGAAAATTCGAGCGATTTCCATGCATTGCGCAACCATTCTTCGCGCTATGCTTAACAAACCGTAACAATAGAATTTTCAAAGAGTAGCTAGATCAATCCCAACCCGCGGAAACTGGCATGGCCGTGCTTTCCGACAATGACATGGTCATGCACGGTAATGTTGAGCGCCTTGGCGGCATTGACGAGCTGTTTGGTCATGTCAATATCGGCGCGTGATGGTGTCGGGTCGCCGGAAGGATGGTTGTGGACCAGAATAATGGCGGTGGCGGAGAGCTCCAGGGCCCGTTTGACGACCTCTCGCGGATAGACTGGTGTGTGGTCCACCGTACCTGTCTGCTGAACTTCATCGGCAATCAACTTGTTCTTCTTGTCGAGGAAGAGAATGCGGAACTGCTCGCGGGTCTCGTAGGCCATGGCAGTGGTGCAGTATTCGATCACCTTGTTCCATGAACCAAGCACTTCGCGTTCCATGACCGTACTGCGCGCGCTTCGCTTGGCGACGGCTTCCACGAGCTTAAGTTCATGCGCGACGGTGGGACCCGCGCCGGGAACTTCAGCGATCAGTTTTTCGGGGGCGGCCAACACTTCGGCAATCGAGCCGAACCGCATCAGCAGAGCCTTGGCGAGCGGCTTGGTGTCGGCGCGGCGAATGGCGCGAAACAACAGCATTTCAAGCAGTTCATAATCTGCCAGCGCATCAGGTGCATCCCTGAAACGCTGTTTGAGACGATCACGATGCCCGGCATAATGCGGCGTGTCGATCTTTGGTGTTAATTGCAGCGTGTCGCTGAAGCCGGGCAACTCGTTGCTACCCGACTCATTCCTGTGCTTTGCCATCCTGTTTAAACCCCCGCAAAAACAGACCAGACAATTAACGAGGCGATATCCCTTCGCCGTTATCTCATAGAAGGCGGGCCGAAGACATTGGCCGGGGACAGCGTGAATATCTCGCAGCCGTCCTTCGTAACACCTACCGTATGCTCATATTGTGCCGTCAGCGAGCGGTCTCTGGTAACCGCAGTCCAGCCGTCTGCAAGAACCTTTACATGCGGCTTGCCGAGATTGATCATCGGCTCGATCGTGAAGATCATGCCTTCCTTGATCTCGACGCCTTCATTCGGCGTGCCGTAATGGAGGATATTCGGCGCGTCATGGAACAATTGTCCCACACCGTGGCCGCAGAAATCGCGTACGACGGAGCAGCGCTCGCCTTCGGCATAAGTCTGGATCGCAGCGCCGATAGCCCCGGTCTTTACACCGGGTTTGACGGCCGCAATCCCGCGCAGAAGGCTTTCATAGGTGACTTCAAGCAGCCGCTCGGAAGCGCGCTTGATTTCGCCTACCGCATACATGCGGCTTGAATCGCCATGCCAGCCATCGAGGAGATAAGTCACGTCGATATTGACGATATCGCCCTCGCGCAGCGGCTTATCGTTCGGAATGCCATGGCAGACGACGTGATTGATCGACGTGCAGGTCGATTTCGTATAGCCGCGATAGTTCAGCGTTGCCGGAAACGCGCCGTGATCCATGCCGAACTCGAAAACGAAACGGTCGATTTCGTTGGTGGTCACACCCGGCTTGACGATATCGTTGAGTGCGTCGAGACAGCGTGCCGTCAGATTGCAAACCGTGCGCATACCCTCGAAAGCCTCGGAGCCATAGAGCCTGATCTGGCCCGTATATTTCATGGGTGCACTTGTCGCTTCGATATAGGTTACCATCACTCGATCCGTCTTGGTCTACTCAATTGGCACCACTTCAGTGGCGTCAATGCTTTTATCCGTTATTTGGCACCGAACGGCCCAAGCCTCAACCCCGTTTGCGCGCGCACGTTCAAAAGCGCGTGCGTAAGTGGGATCAAGATCGCCGGAAATGCTGAATCTGCTGCAATCGTTTCGCTGGATAATAAACAGCATCACGCCCCGATGACCAGCGGCAACCACGTCGACCAGTTCATCAAGATGTTTTGCGCCTCGCGCCGTCACCGTATCGGGGAATTCCGCCAGTCCGAGCGTTCGGATAAAGTGGACATTCTTGACCTCGACATAGGCTCGCGGGCGCGGACCGTCATCCAGCAACAGGTCGATGCGCGAATTCCTGCCATATTTCTGCTCACGCTTGAGGCTGACATATCCTGCGAGGTCCGGAATGAGGCTCTTGAGAATTACTTCTTCGGCGATCCGGTTCGGCAAGCCGGTGTTTACGCCGACCAGCGTGTTATCCGCTTCGACGATCTGTAGTGTATGGGCGTATTTGCGGTGAGGGGCATCCGAAACACTCAGCCAGACGCGGGAACCCGGAGCGGTCAATCCGAGCATAGAGCCGGTGTTGGGCACGGATGCAGTGATGAAGCGCCCATCGTCAAGCGTGACGTCGGCAAGAAATCTTTTATAGCGGCGTTCCAGCCTGCCGGTAACCAAAGGTGTTTGAAAAATCATGCGCCGATTTAGAGCGGTTCGGCGATTGTGCGAAAGGCTTTTCTGTTAGCCTCGCGAAAATAGTCGGTAAACGAGAGTGGTTGGCCTAGAATAGCGCTTTGATGACGTCGGCCCAGCTCATATCCGCACCAAGGACCATTGCCGCCGCAACGAGACCGGCGCCGAGAAAGGTGAGGGTGGTTCTAGTTTCGCTTGTCATTATTCTTCCCCATCAAATCAGTCGTTCAAAGCTGGGAAGAATTTCGCGGGAGAATTTGCCCGGATTGTGATGCGATAATGGCTATTCCGGGCAATTTGCGGGCTTTTTACAGATAGGGTAAACGCACCCGCTTTTGTTACTGTTTTACCCAGTTGAAGACGAGTTCCTCGCGAAAAGCGAAGCGGACGACATGGCTTGCCACGACCTCTTCGAGGCGATCGAGATTTTCTTCCGAGGTTTCAACAGTGATGGTCAGTTTTTCCGCGTCGGCATCAAGAATCACGAGACGGCCTTCGCCGAGATCGATTGTGCCGTGCTCCGGTGTGAATTCTACCGCGAATTTGTGCGCCCAATGTTTGCAGAGCTGCTGAAGGTAGCGGCTGGCATGGGCGGTGGGAACGATTGCTGTTGCTTTCGACATTATGCTGTCCTTCCGAAAAGGTTGCAGCCCGGCGCCTAACAGTATCCTGGCAATTCGGCCAGTAATATTTGCATCAAATCTGATGGAAAAGAAAACCAGCAATGGTACGCCCAAGGGGAATCGAACCCCTGTCTGCGCCGTGAAAGGGCGCTGTCCTAACCGCTAGACGATGGGCGCCTGCTGGTGTGGGGCGCTTATAGTCAGGAAATTTCTGACATGCAAGCCCCTTTTTTCACCTGTCTGTGAATAAGTTCAGACAGCATAAATTAGTGCTCTTAAGGTGCTAACAGATTGAATTGTAAGGGAAAAGAAAAAACCAGCAATGGTACGCCCAAGGGGAATCGAACCCCTGTCTGCGCCGTGAAAGGGCGCTGTCCTAACCGCTAGACGATGGGCGCCTGCTGGTGTGAGTGGGCTTATATTCAGGAAGGTTCTGACTCGCAAGCCCCAAAAAACACTTTTCTGAAAAAAATCGAATGTACTGCAATAATGGGGAAAACTTCGGCAGGCGGGTTCCTTATTTCCTTGAATATAAAGGCAAAAGAAAAAGCCGGATCATGCGATCCGGCTTTTGTGTATCCATGATACGCCTCTTTTTTTAGCCCTTGCAGCGCCAGTTCCAATCGCGTTCCGGTCCCACATCGACGTGAACCGATGTCGTATGGCAATAGGTGCCGACGCCGCCACGCCCGGACATGGAGCGGGCAAAACGGGCGACTTCCCACTTGGAAACGCCGTCGATCTGAATATCTGCGGCTGCACAGATCATATGGAGTGATTTGCGGGCGCCGTTGACCTTGCGATTGTAGGACGGGCTGCGATAGCCGGAAGTTACCATTACAGGACGGCGGAAATGCCGTTCCATGGTTTTCAGCATGGAAACGAGCTGCGGCTTGAGGCAGGCAACATCCACAGTCTGTCTCTGGACCTTCAAGCCATTGGGCGCGAGTCGGGCGAGGCCCGGAGCCGAAGCAAGCGTTACGTTTGCGAATTCATCGTCTTCGTTCGCGTCAATATCACTATCGTCATAAAGGCTGTTGCGATGTTTGATTTCCACACCGCCATTGGGGCGCACGCCGGGCAGTGAATAATTATAGTCGTGCTTCGCGGATGGAGAAACGGGCTTTGCGACGGCAAGCTTCTTGTTCTCGGTTCGGTCAGAGCGCGTGCCGGTCGATTCGTCGGAGAAAAGCCGGGCTATGCTGCCTTGCGAGGCCGTTGGGCGTTGCGGCGAGGCGTAAGCGCTCTTCGTTGACCCGAACAATGAAGCAACCTGAACAGGCTTTTCAGCTTCGGCAGGTTTTGCCGCTGCGGTCTGCTCTGGTTCTGCCGCTTCGGCGGGCTTTTCTTCCTTTGCCGGTTCCGGCTGTTTTTTGGCGGTTTCGGCCGGAGCGGTTGCCGCTGGTTGTTCTGCTGCTTGCGCAGGTGCTGGTTCAGCACTCTTGCTGCCACCAAACATGCCGAAAAGCGATGAACTCTTCGGCTGCTGCGGGGCAAGGGCTGCGACCTGTGTTGGTTGCTGTTCAGCGGCTGCCGCAGTTTCGGTCGGTTTTGCCTGCTCTTTATTATTGGCTTTTGTCGCGTCGGCTACAGTCGCGGGCTTTGTTTCGCCCGGCTTGGCTTCCGTCTTCTTCTCTTCCGTCGAAGGGGCCGTTGTTGCCTCTGCGGCGGCTGTCTGATCAGCAGCACTTTGCAATGTATCAGCAATCACGGAACCGTCGGAGGCGGAAGTCATCTGGAGCGGCTTACCGTCTAGACCTGTACCGGTCGACGTGCAGGAGGTGACAAGAAGCGCAAGCAAAGCCACGCTACCTGAAAGAAACCTGCCGGTGGTCCGGTGTGTAGAATGCTCAAAGTTCAACAGTCTGCTCCAGCTCGATTTCCCTGACCAGTTTGGCGACCCGAATTCATTCGAGCCTACCTGGTTTCGGGAGATCGGCTCTCCCGTGCGAGGCTGACATCATCCCTGATGGCTATCGTCCCCACAGCTCCCGACTGTTTGTGCCGGGAAAGAAATTCAGAAATATCAGCGTCTTATGATAGTCACTTCAGAGTTATGACTGTCATTTCGCTGTATTGGGCAAATCACCTGATTGGCAATTGGTTACCAATTTTTAAGTTTTTTAATCGCCGAGCGCAACTATTGATGCGCATTTAGCGTTAAAAGACTTCGCGTTCAGTGCGGGATATTCGCTAATAACGAAATATTACTTTATGTAACTGTTGGTTACACTGGCTGTTCGTGTTTGTCAGGCGGGATAGTCTGAGAGGGGCGATTGGCCTTCACCACAGGGTGAATTTCCGATTTACATCACTCACTTGTTGACAGGACGCCTCGACTTGGTGCTATCCCTTGGCAATTGCTTTATCCTTGTCTGGTGCTGTGGCCAACAGCACCTTATGCGGCATTAACCGGGAACAGAAACATGACCAAGCGTACGCGGCAGATCGCCAATCTTTTGCTGGCAGCAACAGCGGCGGCGATGCTCACGGCATGCGCGGGCGGAAAAGAGTTTCAGGGTACCCCGCAGGAAGGTGCTTCCCGGACCGGTGTTTTCCCCACATTCGGCCATATGCCGAAGGCTGCGACCACGCAGATCACTGCAGAAGAAAAGCAGCAGCTTACGACCAAACTTGATGCCGACCGCACGCGTCTGGCGGCATCAAGAGGCGCCGGCGCAGGCTTCACGCCCGCCGAAGCTGCGAGCCTTCGTCAGCAGGCTCAACAGGAAACGGACGCTACTCTGAAACAGATCGAAAGCGGGGAAGAGTAAATCCTCTCTTCCCTGGTTTTTGGCGCGCATCTTATCCGAAAACCGTTTCATACTTTTCGGGATGTGCTCTAAAGACGAAATCCGCGTTCTTTGACGCGGCAACACGTCTCGACCCGATTCGAGAACAGGTGTATAGCTCCATTGCGGCGCATACGCGCCATTACGTTCAACCCTCCACTGGAACAGGATCATGTCGGAAGAATTCCATAAAGTCCGTCGTCTGCCCCCTTATGTCTTTGAACAGGTCAACCGTCTGAAGGCATCGGCGCGAGCGGCGGGGGCCGACATCATCGATCTTGGTATGGGCAATCCCGATCTCCCGACCCCGCAGAATATCGTGGACAAGCTCTGCGAGGCCGTGCAGGACCCGCGCGCCCATCGTTATTCCTCATCCAAGGGAATACCGGGACTTCGTCGTGCGCAGGCGCAATATTATGCACGCCGCTTCGGGGTGAAGCTCAATCCCGATACGCAGGTCGTCGCCACGCTTGGTTCCAAGGAAGGCTTCGCCAATATGGCGCAGGCCATCACCGCACCGGGCGATGTGGTTCTGTGCCCGGACCCAACCTATCCGATTCACTCCTTTGGCTTCATCATGTCGGGCGGTGTGATCCGTTCGATTCAGGCCAAGCCGGATGACAGTTTCATTCCGGCTCTGGAACGCGGCGTGAAGCATTCGATCCCGAAGCCGATCGCGCTGATCCTGAACTTTCCGTCCAACCCGACAGCCTATGTGGCAACGCTTGATTTCTACAAGGATGTCGTCGCATTTGCCCGCAAGCATGACATCGTCATCCTTTCGGATCTCGCCTATTCGGAAATCTACTTCGACGGCAATCCGCCGCCATCGGTGCTGGAAGTACCGGGCGCCATGGATGTGGCGGTGGAGTTCACCTCGATGTCGAAGACGTTTTCCATGCCGGGCTGGCGTATGGGCTTTGCGGTCGGCAATGAACGCCTGATCGCAGCCCTGACACGCGTGAAATCCTATCTGGATTATGGCGCGTTCACGCCGATTCAAGTTGCCGCGACGGCAGCACTGAATGGCGATGGAAGCGACATTTCCTATGTCCGCAATGTCTATAAGCAGCGCCGCGACGTGCTGGTTGAAAGCTTTGGCCGCGCGGGTTGGGATGTTCCGCCGCCAGCCGCAACCATGTTTGCCTGGGTTCCGATCCCGGAGCGCTTCCGTCCGTTGGGGTCGCTCGAATTCTCCAAGTTGCTGGTGGAGCAGGCCGATGTGGCTGTTGCACCGGGCATCGGTTTTGGCGAACACGGCGATGATTATGTGCGTATCGCGCTGGTCGAGAACGAACATCGCATTCGTCAGGCTGCGCGCAACATCAAGCGGTTCCTCTCTGCCAAGGGCGAGAACCTGCAGAATGTGATTCCGCTCGAAGGTCGTCGCGGATAATATTTTCAAGATGGCCACGGGCGGTATCATGCAGCCCGTGGCTTCCCACCCGATTAAGCACTCCATACAGAAGGTCGATATAATGAGTGATGCATTACGGATCGGCGTTGCCGGCCTCGGCACCGTTGGTGCTTCGGTGTTGCGTATCCTGCGTGACAAGTCCGAAATGCTCACGCGCCAGTGTGGCAAGCCTGTAACGGTTACGGCGGTCAGCGCCCGCGACCGCACACGGGACCGTGGTATTGATCTTTCCGGTATTACCTGGTTCGACGATCCGGTCGAACTGGCCAAATCTGCCGATATCGACGTTTTCGTTGAGTTGATCGGCGGCGAGGACGGTCCGGCCAAGGCTTCCGTTGAAGCGGCTCTGCGCGCCGGTCGCCATGTCGTCACGGCCAACAAGGCCCTGCTTGCGCGCCATGGCGTTGCCCTTGCGAAGATCGCTGAGGACAAAGGCGTTCTGCTCAATTTCGAAGCGGCTGTTGCGGGCGGTATTCCGGTTATCAAGGCAATGCGTGAATCGCTGACCGGCAATACCGTTTCTCGCGTCTACGGCATCATGAACGGCACCTGCAACTACATCCTGACCCGGATGTGGGAAGAAGGCATTTCGTTCGAGGACTGTCTCAAGGATGCCCAGCGTCTGGGCTATGCCGAAGCTGATCCGACTTTCGATATCGAAGGAAACGATACGGCGCACAAGCTGGCGCTCCTGACCAGCCTTGCCTTCGGCACGCAGATTGCAGCCGATGACATCTATCTCGAAGGCATAAGCAATATTTCGCTGGCCGATATTCGCGCTGCCGATGAACTCGGCTACCGCATCAAGCTTCTGGGCGTCGCGCAGAAGACCGATACGGGCATTGAACAGCGCGTGCATCCGACCATGGTTCCGACCTCGTCGGTCATCGCGCAGGTTCATGGCGTGACCAATGCCGTGGCAATCGAAACCGACCTTCTGGGTGAACTTCTGCTTTCCGGTCCCGGTGCGGGTGGCAATGCGACGGCATCTGCCGTAATTGGCGATGTCGCGGATATTGCCAAGAGCCGTCCCGGCTTCCAGCACGGTCCGGTGTTCGGTACGCCCGCCAAGGCATTGCAGCCTTACAAACGCGCCAAGATGCGCAAGCATGCAGGTGGTTACTTCATCCGCCTGACGGTTCTTGACCGCATCGGTGCCTTTGCGGCCATTGCCAAGCGCATGGCAGAAAACGACATTTCGCTGGAATCGATTGTCCAGCGTCCGCCAATGAATGGTGCGGCCAAGGAAGACATCAAGACGGTCATTCTCGTCACGCATGAGACGACCGAATCTGCCGTCAAGAAGGCGCTGGAAGCAATCCTGAAAGATGACCATCTGGTCGACAAACCGCAGATGATCCGCATCGAACGAGCCGGGTGAGCCTAAAAGCGACCTCTCTTGCGGGTTCGATTTACCTTTGTTATGAAAGCCGGGTCGGGATTTGGCCCGGCTTTATTCGTTTCAAGAGAGAAAACAGGAAAAGGAGGGCTGTACGATGTATGTGACGCGTCATGATCATCACCGTCAGCACGGCCCCGATTTTGCCCTGCATAAGTAACTTGTGCAGGGCGGAAAAAGACTAGAACCACTGTCTTATTCTGCCTTTTCCTGAAGGCGCGTTCGTTGAACCGCTGCCGGACATTCGCCAGCACATCTATCCGTGTCACGGTTTGGAAACCGGGCATTCGTGCGTGGCAGAATTGGGCTGATTGCCATGTCTCTTGTTTCTATACAGAACCTTTCACTGACCCTTCACGAACCTCTCTTCGCCAATCTCGATCTCGTTATAGGCGAGGGCGAGCGGCTTGGCATCGTAGCCGCCAACGGACGCGGCAAGACCAGTCTTCTCGGCCTTCTTGTCGGTGAGGGGGAACCAACGCTTGGCACCATCACGCGGTCGCGCGGGCTGAAGATCGGCTATGTCAGCCAATATGTGCCAGAAAGCCTGTTCAGTCGCAGTTTTTACGAGGTCGTGCTGGATGGGCTCGACGATGAAGCGCGCGATTATGAAAGCTGGCGCGCCGATATCGTGCTGGATGATCTCAATGTCAGTGAAGAACTGCGGCAGCGCCCCATAGGGCAGTTGAGCGGCGGCTGGCAGCGGCTTGCACTTCTGGCGCGCGCGTGGGTGTCGGAACCCGATGTTCTCCTGCTCGACGAACCGACCAACCATCTGGATCTCGAAAAAGTGCGGTTGCTGGAAAACTGGCTGAATGCACTGCCGCGTTCGGTTGCAGTGGTCGTCAGCAGTCACGACCGCGCCTTCCTTGATGCGGTTACGAAGCGGACACTGTTTCTGCGGGCAGAAAAATCACCGATATTCGCTCTGCCATACAGTCAAGCCCGCGTCGCGCTTGATGAAATCGATGCGGCCGATGCCCGACAGTTCGAAAAGGACATGAAGACAGTCCAGCAATTGCGCAAGCAGGCAGCGAAGCTCAACAATATCGGCATCAATTCGGGCAGTGATCTGCTCGTGGTCAAAACCAAGCAGTTGAAAGCGCGGGCCGACAAGATCGAGGAAAGCGCCAAGGCGGCGCATGTCGAGCGTTCTGCCGGCAAGATCATCTTGAACAGCCGTGGCAGTCACGCCAAAGCTCTGGTTGTTCTCGACCAGGCCGAAATTGCCACGCCCGATGGGAGACTTCTCTTCAAGACAGGACAGCTATGGATCAATCCGGGTGACCGAATTGTTCTGCTGGGTGCCAACGGCATGGGCAAGACCCGGTTGCTGACGCTGGTGCGTGAGGCCATTCTTGCACCAGATCAAGCGCAGGCCGGGATCAAGGCGACACCGTCTCTGGTGCTTGGATATAGCGATCAGGCCTTGTCGGAGCTTCGTCCGGACTGGACACCATTCGAGACGATTGCGAGAAGCTTCGACATTGGCGATCAGCGGACACGATCCTTGCTGGCCGGTGCGGGCATGACGCTTGAAATGCAGGCCAAGCCGCTGGAACGCTTGTCCGGCGGGCAGAAGGCGCGACTTGCCATGCTGGTTCTCCGTCTGACCAATCCGAACTTCTATATTCTCGATGAACCGACCAATCATCTCGATATCGAAGGTCAGGAAGCGCTGGAAGTGGAACTGCTTCGCAATGAGGCGGCGAGCCTTATCGTCTCGCACGACCGCAGTTTTGTTCGCAATGTCGGCAACCGTTTCTGGATGATCGAAAGAAAAAGGCTGGTCGAAGTAGAAAGTCCGGAGTTTTTCTTTGACGGAATCGGAAGCTGATTGCCTGTAACATCTTTTGGTTGTTTAACAATTTCTGCAACTTCTGGCCGGGTGTGGGCGTTCACATCCGGCCCGGATATGAAACGAAGCGTGTATAGCTTAAATCGATTAAGAGTTTGAGTGCGCAATGTTTTTAGCCTTCTCACCCTTGCAGGGGGCGGGGGACTTTGACAAAAGGTTTGCACAGTGTCGCTATAAGAGGCGGCAATCGCGGGGTTCATGCGCCGCGTCCACGCAATTCGAATTCAGGACTTTGTTCAAATGGCCAAGACCGCAGAGCAGCACCCGCATGGATTAGTCCAGGGACTGGATCGCATTCTCACACTGGAACTGGTCCGCGTGGCCGAGCGTGCAGCGGTGGCCGCGGCGAGGCTGCGTGGCCGTGGCGACGAAATGGCTGCCGATCAGGCTGCCGTCGATGCCATGCGTCAGGAATTGAACCGTCTTCCGATCGCCGGAACAGTTGTTATCGGTGAAGGTGAACGTGACGAAGCGCCGATGCTTTATATCGGCGAAGAAGTTGGTACCAAGCAGGGACCGGATGTCGATATCGCGCTTGATCCGCTGGAAGGCACGACGATCTGCGCCAAGAACCTGCCGAACTCGCTCGCTGTCATCGCGATTGCCGAGAAGGGCAACCTGCTTTACGCGCCTGACGTCTATATGGAAAAGATCGCCGTTGGTCCGGGCTACTCGAAGGGCGTTGTCGATCTTGACGCCAGCCCGACGGATAACATCATGTCCGTCGCCAAGGCGAAGGGTGTGAAGCCGAACGAAATCACCGCCTGCATCATGGACCGTCCGCGCCATGCGCGTCTGATTGAGGAAGTGCGGGCGACCGGCGCCGCGATCCGCCTCATCGGGGATGGCGATGTTGCGGGTGTGATGCACACGACCAATCCGGACGAAACCGGCATCGACATCTATATCGGTATTGGCGGCGCGCCTGAAGGCGTTCTGGCTGCAGCAGCTCTGCGCTGCATTGGTGGCCAGATGCAGGGCCGTTTGCAGCTCAATACCGATGAAAAGATCGCTCGTGCCGCGAAGATGGGCATTGCGGACCCGAAGAAGGTCTATTCGTTGGAAGAAATGGCCAAGGGCGACGTGCTTTTTGCCGCTACCGGCGTGACGGATGGCAATATGCTTTCCGGCGTGAAATTCGCCCGTGACTATATCCAGACTCACACCATCGTCATGCGTTCAAGCTCGCAGACGGTGCGCGAGATAAAGGCTCGCCATCAGGACCTGTCCAAGTTCTAGGACCTGTCGGTATTTCGGCTCTGGCGGTCTGCAAATGGCGTGGTTCTGCGCTTCCGGTGCTCACGTACGCAAAGTACGCTCCGCTCCGGTTCTCGAACCCCACCATTTTCGACACGCCATAACCAAAATCTCAACAGGTCCAAGCGCCTTCCAAACAGGCTTTTATAAAAGGCGGCATTGCAAAAATGCCGTCTTTTGTGTCTTTAGAAACTTATGACGACAGAGCGCTTTTTTCTCGGAATAAAACAATCCGCAACCGGACAGAAATGGGTAGACCGGCTTGGCCTGCGTGAGGCCAATACGGCACTTGCCATTGCGCAGCATCACGGCATTTCCGATCTGGTTGCACGCGTGCTTGCCGGGCGGGGTGTGTCGGTGGAAGGCGCGCCGGAATTTGTCGATCCGACGCTGCGCAATCTCATGCCCGATCCCGCGACGCTTACCGATATGGAGAATGCCGCAGGGCGGATTGCCGATGCTATTCTGCGCCGCGAGACCGTGGCCATTTTCGGCGATTACGACGTCGATGGGGCGTGTTCTTCCGCCTTGATGGCGCGGTTTCTCAAGCATTACGGCATTCAGCACTCCATCTATATTCCCGACCGGATTTTTGAAGGTTACGGCCCCAATCCCGATGCCATGCGCGATCTGGTTGCCAAGGGTGCGACCCTTATCGTTACAGTCGACTGCGGCACCAACAGCGCGCCGTCCATCACGGCTGCCAGGCAGGCCGGAGCGGATGTCGTCGTGCTTGACCACCATCAGGTCGGCGGCGATTTGCCTCAGGATGCGGTGGCTATCGTCAATCCCAACCGCGAAGATGATATTTCGCAGCAGGGGCACCTTTGCGCGGCAGGCGTCGTCTTTCTGACGCTGGTGCAGGTAGCCAAGATATTGCGGGAGCGCGGCAAGGGGCCGGGCCCCGATCTTCTTTCCCTGCTCGATCTCGTGGCGCTCGCCACGGTCTGCGACGTGGTGCCGTTAACCGGTGTCAATCGCGCTTTCGTCGTCAAGGGACTGGTCGTTGCGCGTTCGCAGAGCAATGTCGGCCTTGCGGCCTTGGCGCGCGTTGCCCGCATTGGCGAACCGCTCAATGTCTTCCATCTTGGCTATCTGATCGGGCCGCGCATCAATGCCGGCGGGCGCGTCGGCGATGCGGGACTTGGCGCACGGCTGCTGACATTGGACGATCCATCAACGGCGGATCGTATCGCCGTGGAACTCGACCGGCTCAATCAGGAGCGTCAGGCCATGGAAGCCGAGATGCTGATGGAGGCTGAAGCGGAGGCTTCGCTGGAAATCTCCGGCGGCGCGGGCGCATCGGTGATCGTGACGGCAAGCGACCGTTGGCATCCCGGTATTGTCGGGCTTCTGGCCTCGCGGCTCAAGGAAAAGGCGCGGCGACCGGCCTTTGCCATTGCCTTCAACGCCAATGGTGTCGGTTCGGGGTCCGGTCGTTCGATCACGGGGCTTGATCTCGGCAAACTGGTGCGTGGTGCGATGGAGCGCGGGCTGCTCGTCAAGGGTGGCGGCCATGCCATGGCGGCGGGCATTACCATCGAGCGCGCAAGTCTTGGCGCGTTGCGGGCTTATCTTGAAGAAGAATCGGCGCATATCGTTTCGCGCCTGCGCGAAAACCAGAGCCTGTCCATCGACGGTGCACTGGCCGCATCGGGCGCAACGGTATCGCTCTATGAAGCCTTGCAGAAGGCTGGGCCATACGGTTCTGCGCATCCGCAACCCATATTGGCGCTGCCGCATCATATACTGGCCGATGTGCGTGGCGTCGGGCGCGATCACGTGCGTGTCGCGTTGCGTGGTGCGGATGGAAAGCGCGTCAATGCCATAGCCTTCCGGGCGGCTGAGGGCAATCTTGGACGCTTCCTGTTCAACAATATCGGCCAGAGCGTCCATGTGGCAGGCAATCTGTCGCTAAATCATTGGAATGGTTCGGTCACGCCGCAAATACAGATTCTGGATGCTGCTTTGCCCGTTTAAAATTCTGGGTCCATTTGAAATTTCTGGATTTTTTTGCCTTCACGCTCTTGTGAGGTGTGGGGGCGAATTCCCATATGAGCTCTGATTTAAACATTCAGACATGTCTCTAAATGGGAGTAAACGATGCCGGGTTCCGGAAGCCGCCTGACCAAACTGACAGCTGCAATGGTATTGGGGCTGATTGCCTCTTTTGCTGCGGTCGATTTCGCCGAGGCTCGCCGTGCGGGCGGTGGCGGTTTCGGCAGCCGTGGCGCGCGCACCTATCAGGCGCCAGCGCCGACGCGTACTGCACCTAACAATGCTGCGCCGATGGAACGTTCGATGACGCCGAATACCGGCGCGACGCAGACCAACCGTCCGGGCGCAACAGGCACGCAGAATGCTGCGCAGGCACAGCGTTCCGGCGGTATGTTCGGTAACTTCGGTCGTTCCATGCTGGGCGGTCTTCTCGTCGGTGGCCTGATCGGAATGCTGCTCGGCAACGGCCTTGGCGGTCTTGCTGGCATGTTCGGCCTGTTATTGCAGGTTGCGGTGATCGCGCTCATTGCGATGTTCGTCATGCGCATGTTCGCAAATCGTCGCCAGCCGGCAGCGGCAGGCGTCGGTAACGCAGGTGCACAGCCTTTCGGCGCGGTAAAGACCGCAGCCCCGCAAGCTGGTTCACAGGCCGGTTTTGGTGGCCGTACGCCTTCGGTGAATCCGTTCGAGACCAAGCAGGCAGCCGCTCCGGCTGCTCCCGCCGCTGAAGATGAACCGATGGATGTCGGTCAGGAGGATCTGGATCGTTTCGAACAGATGCTCTCCGAAGTCCAGACCGCCTATGGCCGTGAGGATTATGCAGCGCTGCGCAAGCTCGCTACCCCGGAAGCCATGTCCTATCTGGCCGAAGAACTGGGCGAGATCGCTTCCAGCGGCATGCGTAACGAAGTGAAGGACGTCAAGCTTCTGCAGGGCGACGTTTCCGAAGCCTGGCGCGAAGGCAATGTCGAATACGCAACCGTTGCGATCCGCTATTCGGCGATCGACGTGATGCTGGATCGCAATACCGGCGCTGTCGTTGAAGGCAATCCGGATGAGCCGGTGGAAAGCGTTGAACTCTGGACGTTCACCCGCACAGATGGCGGCGAATGGCTTCTCGCAGCCATTCAGGGAACGGAATAACCGTTCAGGATTGAAAAAAGCCCCGCCCTTGTGGCGGGGCTTATACATTTGAGGCCGGAACGTTAAACTTCGTTCCGGCCTCTATGTCATTGTGGTGAATGCAACACCGCAATGGCTGCTGCAAAGCGGTTGAGCCCATCGGGGCGTGAACTTTCGTTCGTAAAAAAGCAGAACCCTTTGCAGCTTTTGAGGTCTTGTCGCACCGTTGAGGGAGCTTCGCGCTCGTGTATAAGGGAGACCAGCCTCATGTCTTATACTAGCCGTTTTGTCGGCATCGACATATCAAAATCGTCTTTGGATGCCTGCGTTCTGCCGGATGGCCAGACAGTGACCTATCAAAATACGGCAGCAGGCATTGCCAGTTTTCTCGCCTTTCTCGCAACTGTGGACGATATTGAACGTCTGGTTCTCGAACCGACCGGCGGTTACGAGCGCCTTGTCGTTGCCGCCTTGCAGGCCGCGCGATTGCCTGTCGCCAAGGTCAATGCGAAGCAGATCAGGCAGTTTGCACGTGCCTGTGGCCAACTCTCCAAGACCGACAGGATCGACGCCTTCATTCTTGCCGATTATGCAAGGCGCATGGAAACAAGAATTCTGCCACAACGCTCTTCTCAGGAGCGGGCTCTGGCGGATTTTGTCAGTCGTTACAGACAATTGTCGCACATGATCGTGCAGGAGAAAAATCGCCGGGAGAAGTTGACCGGGCGAACGAAAGTCTGGATCGAGGAAAGCCTGCGTTTCCTGCTCGATCAGCGTCAGGCTATCGTGGATGAAATGACGGCTTGCCTGAAAGCGGATGCAGAGTTGGGCCGGAAGGCCGAGGTTTTGATGTCGCTCAAGGGGATCGGCCTACGAACGGCATGCTTCATCCTGGCCGACCTGCCGGAACTGGGGCATACTGACAAAGGACAAATTGCCAAGCTGGTTGGCGTTGCGCCGCTTAATCGCGATAGTGGTCTGATGCGCGGCAAGCGCATGATTGCAGGTGGTAGAAGACATCTGCGCGACGCGCTTTACGTCGCAGCGCTGCCTGCCATTCGTTTCGATCCCGACATGAAGGCATTCTTCACGCGTCTCAAGCAGCAAGGAAAGCCCGGAAAGGTCGCACTTGTCGCCGTCATGCGTAAAATGATCATCATCCTAAATGCTAGAATGCGAGACGCCAACGCAACGGTGCTTGACGCCTAACACCGTTGCTTTTTCGTTTCTGATTATTACTCGCCGCGACGCTTCTTGCTGTAACCGCCGCCTTCGGGCTTTTTGCCGCCCTTCTTGAAGCCGTCTTTCTTGAAGTCGTCTCCGCGGGAAAAATCACGCGGCTTGTCCCACTTGTCGCCCTTCGAGCGGTCGCCTTTATAGCCATCGCTCTTGTAGCCGTCGCGGAAGCCACCTTCCTTGAACTTGTCGCCACGTGGTTTGAAGCCACCCTTGCCTTCACGCGGGGCAGCGTCACCGCCTGCACCTGCAACGGCAGTGCGGATCACAAGACCCTTTTCACCAGTGCCGCGTTCTTCGACCGAACGGCGGAACTCATCAGCCTTCGAGGCCGTGATTTCAAAGCGGGTTTCATTATCGAAAATCTTGATCGAACCAACGTCGCGCTTGGAAACATCGCCCGCCTTGCAGATGAGCGGCAGCAGCCACTTCGGATCGGCGCGATGCTTGCGACCAGCAGAAACCGAGAACCAGACGCCGTCAAAATGTGCATTACGGTCAAAACGTTCGCCCGGTTCGCCACGCTCACGACGCTCTCCGCGCTCGAAGCGGTCGCCGCGGTCGCCGCGATCAGAGCGCTCGCCTTTTTCAAAACGATCCCGGGGCTTCTTGCCACCAACCGGATGCACAGGAGCATCGGAGACTTCTTCCGCTGCGGGGTAGGACGCAACTTCGCGGTTGAGGAAGGCGCTTGCAATCTGTTCCGGCGTATAACGCTCGGTCAGCGCCTTCAGGAGATCCTGATACTCTTCTTCAACCGGCTGATTGAAGACTTCCGCATTCAAAATGCGCTCATTGGTTTTTGCTTGAACAGCAGCAATGCTTGGTGCCGGAACCGTCTGTGCATCGAGCTTTGCCATGTGCAGAAGGCGCTCTGCAGTGCGGCGACGTGAGAACGGCACGACCAGCACGCAGGTGCCCTTGCGACCTGCGCGACCTGTACGACCCGAACGGTGCAGCATCGTTTCTGGATTGTTCGGAAGATCGGCGTGAATAACGAGATCGAGATTGGGCAGATCGATACCGCGTGCGGCAACGTCGGTTGCCACGCAGACGCGGGCGCGTCCATCACGCATTGCCTGAAGCGCGTTGTTGCGTTCCGCCTGGCTCAATTCGCCGGACAGTGCAACCACAGCGAAACCGCGATTGGAAAGTCGGCTCGCCATATGCTTCACCGCTTCGCGGGTCGAGCAGAAAATGATCGAGTTCTGGCTGTCGTAATAGAGCAGCGTATTGATGATCGCGTGGTCGCGCTCATGCGGCGGCACCGGCATGGCAACATAGTCGATGTCGGCGTGCTGGCTGGTTTCGCTCTGGACGGTGAGACGAAGCGCGTCGTTCTGGAAGCGCTTGGCAAGCTGGGCAATCGGCTTCGGCACGGTTGCCGAGAACATCAGCGTGCGGCGGTCATCCGGCGCTTCGCCGAGGATGAATTCGAGGTCCTCGCGAAAGCCCATGTCGAGCATTTCGTCAGCTTCATCGAGAACGACGGCACGCAGTTCCGACATGTCGAGAGCATCGCGGGTGATATGGTCGCGCAGACGTCCCGGCGTACCGACAACGATGTGGGCGCCACGTTCCAGCGCACGACGCTCGGTGCGGATATCCATACCGCCAACGCAGGATGCGATGCGCGCACCTGTATCGGCATAGAGCCATTCCAGTTCACGACGAACCTGAAGCGCCAGTTCGCGCGTCGGCGCGATAATCATTGCAAGCGGCGCACCGGCATCGCCGAAACGTAGTTCGTCTTCGAGGAGGGTGTTGGCCATGGCAAGGCCGAAAGCAACTGTCTTGCCCGATCCGGTTTGTGCGGAAACGAGAAGATCGGCATTGAGCGTTTCGGGTGCCAGAACGGCATTTTGAACGGCGGTGAGTGTATTATAACCGCGAGCGGCTAATGCTCCGGACAGAGCCGGAGCGATGGTTTCGGGCAAAGACATGAACCACTTTCACGAAAAAAGCTTCTCAAGCCGTATACCCATTGGTCGTGAACCCACTTGTCCACGACTCCCCTGACGACCACCGAAGCAACAGAATTGATGCTTCCCTATAGGGTTGGGCCGCTCAGGTCAACCGGCCAAACCTCAGAGCGTAATTCGATCCGATTGAATCGTACCGCCCCTCTGGTCCTTTTTGACGCGCATTTGGCCCGAAAACCGTTTCACACTTTTCGGAATGCGCTCTAGTGTGCCTCATCCCAGTTATGCGCTGCGCGCGCATCGACATGCAGCGGCACAGCAAGCGAGACGGCAGGCATTGCCGCATTTTCCATAATGTGACGAACGACCGGAATGGTCTTTTCGACTTCATTATCAGGCACTTCGAAGATCAGTTCGTCGTGCACTTGCAACAACATGCGCGCGGCAAGGTTTTGCGCAGCCAGTGCATCTTCCATACGGATCATGGCGCGGCGGATAATGTCGGCCGCAGAACCCTGTATAGGCGCATTGATGGCAGCGCGCTCGTTGAAAGCGCGGACCTGCGGGTTGGATGCCCTGATATCTGGATAATGCGCACGGCGGCCGAAAATCGTTTCGACATAACCATGCTCGCGCGCGAAAGCCTTGGTCGCCTCCATGTAGTCCTTGATGCCGGGAAAGCGCTCGAAATAGGTCCGAATATATTGACCTGCCTCTTCGCGCGGAATCGACAACTGGTTCGCCAGACCGAATGCGGAAATGCCGTAGATGATACCGAAATTGATCGCCTTGGCGCGTCGGCGCACTTCCGACGGCATGCCTTCGACCGGCACGCCGAACATTTCGGATGCCGTCATGGCGTGAATGTCTATGCCGTCGGCAAATGCCTGTTTCAATTGCGCGATATCGGCCACATGCGCCAGGACACGCAGTTCGATCTGGCTGTAATCGGCAGAAACCAGCTTGTTGCCGGGTTCGGCGATGAAGGCTGTCCTGATCTTGCGGCCTTCGGCTGTGCGAACCGGAATATTTTGCAGGTTCGGATCGGATGACGAGAGACGTCCGGTCGAGGTGGACGCCATGGCATAGGACGTATGAACGCGCTTGGTCTCTGGGTTAATGAACCCCGGCAGAGCATCCGTATAGGTGGATTTGAGCTTGGTAAGCTGGCGCCAATCGACGATCTTGCGCGGCAGCGGATGGCCTTCAGCAGCGAGGTCTTCCAGCACTTGTGCAGAGGTCGACCATTGGCCGGTCTTGGTTTTCGACGCGCCCGGAAGGCCCATCTTGCCGAAAAGAATGTCGCCAAGCTGCTTGGGCGAACCGATGGTGAACTTCTCACCTGCCAGTTCGTAAATCTCGTCTTCGTAGGCTGCAGCAGCCTGCGCCAGATCGCCGGAAAGGCGCGACAATACCTGTCGGTCAACGGCAATGCCGCGTTCTTCCATGCGCGCCAGAACATCGACCAGCGGACGTTCCAGACGTTCATAGACAGACATCAGCTCTTCGGCGGCAAGGCGCGGCTTCAGCACTTGCCAAAGGCGCAACGTCACGTCGGCATCTTCCGCTGCATAAGCCGTAGCACGATCCAGATCGACCATGTCGAAGCTGACGGCGCTTTTGCCGCTTCCCGCCACATCCTTGTAGGGAATTGGCGTATGGCCGAGCCAGCGCTCGGACAACGGGTCCATGCCATGGCTGCCCGTCCCCGCGTCCAGCACATAGGAAATCAGCATCGTATCATCGAACGACACCGCATTGATCCCATGGCGGCGCATGACCAGCCAGTCATATTTCATGTTCTGCGCGATCTTGAGAACGGAAGCGTCCTCAAGCACGACCTTCAAAGCCGCCAGCGCTTCACCCAGCGGAATTTGTCCCTCGACCATGCCGCCGCCGAGAAGATCACCAGCACCGGATTTGTGCTGAAGCGGGATGTAAGCCGCCTTGCCCGGCGCCAGTGCCAGCGAAAAGCCGACCAGTTCCGCCTGCATCGGATCGAGCGACGTCGTTTCCGTATCGAAGGCCAGAACCCCGATTTCAACCGCCTCTGCGAGCCACAGTTTCAGTGTGGCTATGTCGCGAATGCAGGTATACGCACTCGTATCGATGGTCTGCGCGGTTGCTTCCGCCGCCCGCTTTTCCGCGAGCGCCTTCGGCGTATAGCCTTGATCCGAGGCCGTGACGGTCGATGTCGAGGCGGATTGCGTCGCCGCATCATCAGTTTTGGCGGGAACATCGACATCTGGACCGTGCGCATCCGCGCCCCAGTCGGTCTCCACATGGCATGGTTCGACGGCAGAAGCGTCAGTGTCAGTTGCCTCGGCCACCCGGCGAGTGAGTGAAGTGAACTCCATTGCCTTCAGGAAGCCAATCAGCTTCGGGCCGTTCTGCGGTTCAAGCACCAGACCGTCGAGATCGACATCCAGCGGAACATCGGTCTTGAGCGTAACCAGCTCGCGCGAAATCTTCGTCTGGTCGGCAAAGGCCAGAATGTTTTCGCGACGCTTGTTCTGCTTGATTTCGGAAGCGCGGGCCAGAAGCGTGTCGAGATCACCGAACTCTTCCAGCAATTGCGCCGCCGTCTTGGGACCGATGCCGGGGATGCCGGGAACATTGTCGGTGCTGTCGCCGGTCAGCGATTGCAGGTCGATCATTTTTTCCGGCGGAACGCCCCATTTCTCGATCACTTCCGGGATCGAAATCTGCTTGTCTTTCATGCTGTCATACATCGACACGCTTGGCGTCACGAGCTGCATGAGATCCTTGTCGGACGAAACGATGGTGACGTCACCACCTGCCTGTTCGGCGACACGGGCATAGGTCGCGATCAGATCGTCGGCCTCGAAACCCTCCTTCTCGATGCAAGGCAGATTGAACGCGCGCGTTGCCTGACGGATGAGGCCGAACTGCGGAATGAGATCTTCCGGCGGCGCGGTGCGATTGGCCTTGTATTCGGGATAGATTTCGTTGCGGAACGTCTTCGACGAATAGTCGAAAATAACCGCGAAATGGGTCGGCACCACGCCGACATCCGTATTGCGAGCATCCTTCAGGAGCTTCCACAGCATGTTGCAGAAGCCCGAGACGGCACCAACCGGCAGACCATCCGTCTTGCGGGTCAGCGGTGGCAGGGCATGATAGGCGCGGAAAATATAGCCCGAGCCGTCAACGAGAAAGAGATGATCGCCTTTTTTCATAAGGTAGAATTAGAGGAAAGCAACCATAAAGGAAACCGCTCCCGTGTCAGGAGAAACAACCGTCCACGTGAAAGAGAACCCATCACGCCGCGATAACACGTTTGTTACAGATTTGTAATCTTCCGTGCCCTTGAATAGCCACAGTTGAAAGGCCAAATCCTGATTATCGACAGTTCGTCGGTCGCCGGTTTTCTGACCCGTCCCCCGTTGGATGCCGGATGTTAGCGGCAGCCTCATTCCCCTCTCCGGGCTGCCGCTTTGAGTGTAGTGATATGGCCGTTACGGTAACCCCCTCACCGTAACGGCCAAATCTTTTTTACACTCCCGGTTTCATCCCCCGGACGCCGTTGGGCAGCCCTTTTCCGGTGAGAAATTCGTGCTACCGTCAGGATGAAAAACCTTGGGGTTAGGATCATAGAACGGCCCCACCACCAGCGGTTCGGCAGGAAGGACAGATTGGTCTTCGCTGGAACGAACACTCGTCGTCAGGCTTTGCAGCAGCTTTCCATCGAGCGACACAATACGGATCGCCACATTATAGGGCCTGTCCTTGACGATACAGTGCAGGGCATCCGTTTCCAGCGCGACAGTATCGAGCTTCGGAAACATCTTGCGCACCACTTCTACAGGCTTGCCGCCTTGCGGGTTGTCGAAGAAGGCCGTCACCGTCGCACCCGTCTCAACCGGCGCGATCTTGCGCAGCGTGACCAGAAAGCTAGCGCGTGCGATGCGATAATTAAAAACCACCAGTCTCCCCGAAACCTCGAAAGGTCCGTCCGTCTTTTCGCGCTGGCAACCAGTGGCGGAAAAGCCAAGGGCCAAAACCAGCACAAATGCGGTAAGAGGCCTCATGCTTCCACCTCCCTATGGCGGTAATAATGACGGCTTGCCTTGGCACGATTGCCGCAGACGCGCATATCGCACCAAACACGGCTGCGATTGCGGCTGCGGTCCATGAAAAGCCAGCCGCAATTGCCGCATATTTTGAGGCGGCCACCATCCGTTCCCGCCTGACACTCGCCCATAAGCCGAAGTGCGGATCGCGCTGTCGCGGTTTCCAGAGCCTGCGATGAGTAGGTATGGCGAAACACATCCGCCGCACGTTCCAGAAAATCCGCGAGAAGATCGTTATCGCCTTCCCCCAGAACAAAGGTACGAAAATAACGATCAGTTGCTTCGCGCAACGCCAGAAAACGTGCGCGGCTTTCGGGCTGAACCGGCAAGAGCGGCCAGCCCAAATCCTTCTCCGCACAAAATCTTCCCGCAGCCTCGGCAAAGGCCGCAAGCTGTTCCGGTATGGCAAAGCGATCTACGCTGCGTTCCGGTTCGTCACGCAGGATCACGCTGTTAGCGACATCAAGCGCCAGCGCACCGCCGGAAAACCGATGCAATGTCCATGAAAAGCTCATGGTTTATTATAACTGGTAAAATGCTTTTTGGCAGTTATAATTATCGGCAAAGGTCGGAGAACGCCCGATGGCTTATATTCTCCAGCAAATCGCCAATGCCGTTCCGCTGGCCGCGCTCTATGGCCTGCTTGCCTTCGGCTATGCGGTGAGCTTCGCTGTAATCCGGCGAGCCGACATCAGCTATGGCGCGTTCGTCGCCTTTTCCGGCCAGCTTCTCATCCTTTTTACCGGCTTTGGTTGGGACCGGCTCTGGCTCGTTTTCCCGGCAGCCCTTGCTGTCGGCATTGCAGGAGCCTTGTTCTACACGCTTTCAGCTGGCATCGCCGTACATCATTTCGTGCTGCGCCCTCTACGGCATATAGCGCCTAACATGGCCATGGTGGCAGCACTCGGCATTGCTATAGTGCTCATGGAAAGCGTTCGCCTTGCCGCTGCCTCGCGCAGCCTTTGGCTGCCGCCACTTCTGCAACAGACCGTCGTTTTCTGGCAGAATGGCAACGCTACCGTCAGCCTCACGACCATGCAGCTTCTCAATACAGCCCTCATGACAGCCATGGTTCTTGCAGGCGGTTTCATTCTCCAGCACACCCGGCATGGACGCAACTGGCGCGCTGTGCGAGACGATGCTTTTGCGGCCGCGCTTTGCGGTGTCGACACACAGAGGGTTCTTCTCATCGCCTATCTCGGCGGCGTGCTGCTTGCTGCGCTCGCTGGAATCTTGATGACCGCCTATTACGGCACGATGAATTCCGGCGACGGGTTGCTGCTTGGCCTTAAAATCCTGATGATCGGCGCGGTCGGCGGCTATTTCTCGCCACTTGCCTCGGCGGCTGGCGCTGCGCTCCTCGCTTTTGCGGAAACGTTCTGGTCGGCCTTTGCGCCGCTCGTCTGGCGTGAACCTGCAATCTTCGCACTTCTCGTCTTTCTTCTGGCACTCGGCAGGCGGGAAGACCTTACTCCCCGAAATCCGCTTTAACTTGGGCTCAATGAGGGTTTTAACTTCGGAAAGCTGGTTGTACTGTGCCGCCAGTTTTACGACTCGTCAGGAAGCATCCATGTCCACGCCATCGCTCGACAAAGTTCTCGACCATCTCGACGCCAATCTCGACAAGAGCCTCGACCGCCTGTTCGATCTCCTGCGGATCAAGTCGATTTCCACCGATCCGGCCTACAAGGCCGATTGCCGCAAAGCCGCTGAATGGCTGGTAGAAGATCTGAAGTCGATCGGTTTCGATGCCAGCGTGCGCGACACACCCGGCCACCCGATGGTGGTTGCCCATCACGAAGGTGCAACAGCTGATGCGCCGCATGTGCTGTTCTACGGTCATTACGACGTGCAGCCCGTCGACCCGCTGAACCTTTGGGAAAACGATCCCTTCGATCCGGCCATCAAGGACCTTGGCAATGGCCGCAGGATTCTGACCGGTCGCGGCACCTCCGACGACAAGGGCCAGCTCATGACCTTTGTGGAAGCTTGCCGCGCCTATAAGGCGATCAACGGCAATCTGCCGGTCAAGGTAACGCTCCTGTTCGAAGGTGAGGAAGAATCCGGTTCGCCATCGTTGAAGCCTTTCCTCGACGCCAACAAGCAAGAGCTGAAGGCTGATGTGGCGCTCGTCTGCGACACATCCATGTGGGACACGGAAACGCCGGCCATCAGCGTCGGCCTGCGCGGTCTCGTCGGCGAGGAGATTGTCATCAAGGCAGCCGACCGCGATCTGCATTCCGGATTCTTCGGCGGCGCTGCGGCGAACCCTATCCATATCCTGACCAAAATTCTGGCCGACCTGCACGACGAAACCGGACGCATCACCGTACCAGACTTCTATGACGGCGTGGAGGAAACTCCGACCCAGATTCTGAAGTCCTGGGAGAGTCTGGGTCGTACAGCGGAAAACTTCCTTGGCCCCATTGGCCTTTCCATCCCGTCCGGCGAGAAGGGCCGCAGCGTGCTGGAACTGACCTGGGCACGCCCGACCGCAGAAGTAAACGGCATTATCGGCGGCTATACCGGCGAAGGCTTCAAGACCGTTATTGCAGCGGAAGCTTCCGCCAAGGTTTCGTTCCGCCTCGTGCACAAGCAGGACCCGGCCAAGATTCGCGAAGCCTTCCGCGCCTTTGTGAAAGAGCGTGTTCCCGCCGATTGCTCAGTCGAATTTCATCCGCATGGTGGGTCGCCAGCCATCCAGCTGCCCTATGATTCCCCGCTTGTTTCCAAGGCCAAGGATGCGCTTTCCGATGAATGGCCGAAGCCAGCCGTGCTGATCGCCATGGGCGGCTCTATTCCGATTGTCGGCGACTTCGACAAGTTCCTCGGCATGGAATCACTGCTCGTGGGCTTTGGCCTCGAAGATGACCGCATCCATTCGCCCAATGAGAAATACGAGCTGAACTCCTTCCATAAGGGACAACGCTCATGGGCACGTATTATGGCGGCTATCGCCGCCAAGTAGGGCTCGCATTATGGCGGCAACTGCCGCGAAACAAGGACAACTGAATGACCATCCGTTTTCATAAAAACGATCTGCCAAACCTCGACCATTATCAGGTGGACGCAGTCGCCATCGACACAGAAACGCTGGGCCTGAATCCGCATCGTGACCGGCTTTGCGTGGTGCAGATTTCGCCCGGTGACGGCACGGCGGACGTGATCCAGATTGAAGCAGGTCAGAAGAAGGCGCCCAATCTGGTCAAGCTTCTGAAGGATCGCTCGATCACCAAGATCTTCCATTTCGGCAGGTTCGATCTGGCGGTGCTGGCGCATGCTTTCGGCACCATGCCGCAGCCTGTGTTCTGCACCAAGATCGCATCGAAGCTCACCCGCACCTATACGGACCGTCACGGTCTGAAGGAATTGTGCAGTGAGCTTCTGGAGGTTTCGATCTCCAAACAGCAGCAGTCTTCGGACTGGGCGGCCGAAGTGCTGTCGCAGGCACAGCTCGAATACGCCGCCTCGGACGTTCTTTATCTGCATCGCCTGAAGGCTGTTCTGGAACAGCGTCTTGAGCGCGATGGCCGCACGAAACAGGCTGAAGCCTGCTTCAAATTCCTGCCGACGCGCTCGGAACTCGACCTCATGGGTTGGCCGGAAGACGATATCTTCGCGCATAGTTGAACGATGATATAATGACCTGAGATTAGACGGCGGCAGTAGCCGCCGTTTTCTTTTGTGGCACCTGATCGATATAAGCCCAGCCAGGACGACGGAACAGAAACTGTCCGTAACCGCTCCACTGGATAAGGCCATAAAGAATGACAGGGCCAATCACGCCACTTGCAGTCGTCAGGAGCGAGACGGTGCCGATATCGCCGATGCCGAGTTTCAAGAGCACCGTGCGGGCAATGGCCATCGGCAGGAAGAACGCCAGATAAACGACAATCGAATGCGCGCCGAGCCAGCTCAAACCGCGATGCAGCCAGTTTCCGACCGGGAGCAGGCTGAGGAGCGACGAGACGGAAATAATCGCCAACGCGCCCACCAATCCAAGCAGAAGTGAAACAACCGGCAGATCGCTGACGGCCCCGCGCCCGTTCAGAAGGTCGTTTGCGGGCGGTATCAACGCAGCCAGGCTTTCAGGCACCGGCATAAAGACGAGCTTATATTCGACGAGGCCCCAGATGAGCAGTCCGACAATACCGACAAGCGGGCGCTGACGCAGCCAGTCTGCGGACCGGAAAATGGCGGGAACAAAGGCATAGCCCGCATAGAAATAGACGAAACGCGAGCAGAACTCGTCCACCATGACCCAGCCTGTATGCACCGGCAGGATTTCCAGAAATGCCAGCACCGTAAAGGCTACGCCCATCGGCACACGCTTCAAAAGCCGCGTCACGATGAAGAAAACGGGCAATATATAAATGAACCAGAGCGTTCCGAACGGCTCGATGAAGGCCATCAAATAGGCGTTTACCACACCTGAAACTCCGCCCTCGCTGGCAATGCCCGGTGCCTTGAAGGCGAACTGGATTGTCAGCCACAAAATATAGAAATAGAGAAAGTGCACGACCTTGCGATCAAGATAGCGTCGCCATGGCCGATCAATAACGAGACTGAGAAAGAGGCCTGATATTATGAAGAAATCCGGCATGCGAAAAGGTTTCGCGAAGGCGACCACATAGTGCATCCAGCCTTGCGCACCGGCTGCTTTTTCCACGCCGAGCGTCGAATGCATCATAACAACGAAGATGATGCAGATACCCTTGGCAATATCGACCCAGTCGACCCGCCCATTTACGCCCTTCTTGTCATGCATTTCGGCTCCCCCGGAAGTTCGAGCGATTTCTATAACGCGATCAGCATCGGAATTACATCCCGAAGAGCTTGAACAAGCCTGCGCCATATTGCGCGCGATCGACGCCAAGACTCCTCGCAGAGCATTCACGGGAACGTGTACTATCCAGGCGACATTCCCCTTGCTGTGTCCGGTTTGCTACAGACTTTTGACAGCAATCGCTTATATTAGGGACAAATATTGGTTCTGAGACTTTCCTTCAGGAGGTTTATCATGAAGCTCAAGGCCCTTCTTCTTGCATCGACTGTCGCCCTCGTGGCCGCTACAGGCGCGAAGGCTGCTGACGCCGTTATTGAACAGGAGCCAGCTCCGGTTGTGGTTGCTCCGTCCTTTACCTGGAACGGTGCCTATATCGGCGGCCAAATCGGCTACGGCTGGGGCAAGTCGAACTTCGATGGCGATATCTATAGCTTTGGCAACGTCAAGCCGGATGGTTTTCTCGGCGGTATCTATGCCGGTTATAACTTCGATCTCGGTAACAGCATCGTGCTCGGTATCGATGGTGACGTGACTTATAACGATGTCTCCAAGGATATCGACATTTATAATGGTGACCTCGCAGTCGGCGACTTCGAAACCAAGCTTCGCTGGTCCGGTGCCGTTCGTGCCCGCGTCGGCTATGCGGTCGATCGCTTCATGCCTTATCTTGCTGGTGGTGTGGCCTTCGGCAACATCAAGAACAGCGGCAGCATTGATGGTGTCGGCAGCTTCTCCGAAAGCAAGACGCTTACGGGCTGGACCGCAGGTGCCGGTGTCGACTACGCAGCAACCGACAACCTGATCGTTCGTCTTGAATATCGCTACACCGATTACGGCGACAAGGACATCGACTTCGGTGGCCTGAATGTCAATCAGGACTTCAAGACCAACGAAGTCCGCCTCGGCGTCGCATACAAGTTCTAATTTTTATTGAACTCACATCAAAAAAGGCCCCGCATCGCGGGGCCTTTTTTTTCATGCAAGCGACATCTAAAATCTTGCCGTTCATTCTCTGCTTCATACAAATAAAATCTATATCCAATATTTAGTTACTTAATTAACATTATTAAATAATAGAATTAATATTAGAAACCGCTAGAATAGAATATATTCTATTCATTTGTTGCAAATTTGATACATACAAAAACATCAAACAACATTATAACATCCCCCATAATCGAATTATTTTATAGGAGTTTTCTATGAAGATAAGAATTATACTTGGTGCTTCCCTGATTGCGATTGCGACAAGCAGCACCGCCTACGCAGCCGACGCTATTGTTTCCCAGGAACCTGCTCCGATCGCGATAGCCCCCGCCTTCTCTTGGGGTGGCGCATATATCGGTGGCGAGGCTGGCTGGGGCTGGGGCCGTTCCAAGCTCGAAAACAAGACGAATGGTGGTTCGACCGAACTGAAGTCCAACGGCTTCATTGGCGGCGTCTATGCCGGTTACAATTTCGATACAGGCAGCAATGTCATTCTCGGCGTCGAAGGCAACTTCGACTATAATGACCTGAAGAAATCGCGTGACTTCATCACGAGCAATAACGCCGTTCAGAGCTCAGCTGAAACGAAACTGCAGTGGTCTGGGGCCGTTCGCGCACGTGCCGGCTATGCTGTAGACCGTTTCATGCCTTACATCGCAGGCGGCGTGGCTTTCGGCGGCGTCAAGAATTCGCTTAACATCGGCGGCAGCAGCTTCAGCAATGACAAGGTCCTGACTGGCTGGACTGCCGGCGCGGGTATCGACTATGCCGCAACCGACAATATCCTGCTTCGCCTCGAATATCGTTATACCGATTTCGGCAAAAAGGATTTTGATCTTGGCGACATCAACACGCGCGGATCGTTCAAAACCAACGATATCCGCCTCGGCGTCGCATACAAGTTCTAATGCATGTCTCCCGAAAGTGGGAACCGTCTTCGCGGAGAAATCAGTTCACGGGACTGATTTCTGCTTCCGCTACGATGGGATAAAGACATGCATGAAAACAAAAGCTTAAAGCGTGTCGTACAAGTACGATAAAATGCGACACACTTTAAACGCTGCACAGCCCAAATTTGAGAAAAGGCTCTACTTCGGTGGAGCCTTTTTTGTGCATGGATGATTTACGTCCCTTTAAACTGCCGCATTTACCCTGCACCGGATTAGGCCCTTATTTGCTTTTGCGGCGCAAAATCCCGTAAAGCACGCAAATATTATTCAAAATGACCGGTCTGCATCACGATCAGACTGGCAAACGGGTGGGCGGATCCAGGCTGACATGGCATCGCGTGACGACAAAAACCGACGCATCGAACCTTCCTTCGGTGGCGAAGAGAAAAAAGATGACGAGGTTTTTCGCGTCGACGAGGAGGACCGCATGGCTCGCACGCAGCAGCGCCGGCGCAGACAATCCGACGAACCGGAACCGCGCTCCTCGCGACGCGGCAAGAATAAGCCGCGCGGCTTTTTCGGCTTTCTGCGCCGCTCAATCTATTGGTGCCTCGTGCTGGGATTATGGGGCGGCATCGCCTTTGCGGGCATGCTGGTCTATTTTGCCGCCAAGATGCCTCCCACGACCGACTGGACTATCCCGGATCGTCCGCCAAATGTTCGCATCGTTGATGTTAACGGTAACCTGATCGCCAATCGCGGCACGACCGGCGGCGAGGCTGTCGGCCTGCATGAAATGTCGCCCTTTATCCCGAAGGCCGTCATCGCCATTGAAGACCGCCGCTTCTATTCGCATTTCGGCATCGATCCCATAGGCCTTGCCCGTGCGGTTGTAACCAATGTCGTTTCGGGCCGCGCCGTTCAGGGCGGTTCCACGCTCACCCAGCAGCTTGCCAAGAACCTGTTTCTTTCTCCCGACCGCACACTGGAGCGCAAGGTACAGGAAGTCATGCTCGCGCTGTGGCTCGAGCACAAATATACCAAAGACCAGATTCTGGAGATGTATTTGAACCGGGTCTATCTCGGATCCGGCGCTTTCGGCGTCGATGCAGCCTCGCGGCGCTATTTCAACAAGTCGGCCAAGGACGTGAACCTGATGGAAGCGGCAACCCTCGCCGGTCTTCTGAAGGCGCCGTCGCGCCTGTCGCCTGCCCGCGATCCGGAAGCCGCAGCAGCACGTGCCAAGCTGGTTCTGGGCGCCATGCGTCAGGAAGGCATGATCGACGACAGCCAGATGGCCATCGCCGAAAGCGAACCGATGACACGCGCGCCATCCTATTGGCAGGGTTCGGAAAACTATGTCGCCGACAAGGTTGTGGCGGAACTGCCCGAACTGATCGGTGAGGCGAAGGAAGACATCACGGTCCAGACCACCATCGACCTCAACCTGCAGCGCGCGGGCGAAGAGGCGATCAAGGACCAGATTTCCCAGAACGGCAAAAAGATGAACGCCAGCCAGGGCGCGCTCGTTTCCATCGACAGCACGGGCGCGGTTCGCGCCATGGTCGGTGGCGTTGATTATGCCACAAGCCAGTTTGACCGTGTCACCGATGCGCGCCGTCAGCCTGCATCCTCCTTCAAGCCTTTTGTCTATCTGACGGCGCTTGAACAGGGCAGGACACCGGACTCGGTGCGCAATGACGCTCCCATCCGCATCGGCAAATGGACGCCGAGCAATGATAACGGAAAATATATGGGACAGGTGACGCTCGCCACTGCCCTTTCTCACTCGCTGAACTCCGTTGCCGCACAGCTCGTGATGGAAGTCGGCCCGCAGACCGTCATAGACACCGCGCATCGGCTCGGTGTTCAGTCGAAGCTCGAAGCGAATGCCTCGCTGGCGCTTGGCACCTCGGAAGTGACATTGCTGGAACTGGCCGACGCCTATGTGCCGTTTGCCAATGGCGGCTATCGCGCGCCGGTCTATTTCATCACCAATGTGACGGATTCGGATGGCAAGGTTCTTTATCAGAAGGAAGATGGCGTCGGCCCGCGTGTCATCGACGAGCGCAATGTCGGCATGATGAATGCAATGCTGCGGCGTACCGTGGAAGACGGGACGGCAAAGCGCGCTGCCTTCGGTTGGCCCGCCGCAGGCAAGACCGGCACCAGCCAGAATTTCCGTGATGCATGGTTTGTCGGCTATACGGCCAATCTTACAACCGGCGTTTGGTTCGGCAATGATGACGGCAAGGGCATGAAGCGCGTATTCGGCTCGACCTTGCCGGTTGCTGCCTGGAAAAGCTTCATGAAAGAAGCACACAAGGGCGTGCCCATCGCCGAGCTTCCCGGCCACTACGACATTCAGAACGTTGTCCCCGGCGGCAGCGACGGCATCGACCCGAATGCGCCTTACGATCCCGGCATGATGCCACAGGACCCTTATGGCAATCAGCCAATGGTAGGCAATGGTGATGACGGCTATTGGCCACCTGCGCCGGATTCCACGGCCCGCAACGGCATCCAGCAGTCGAGTGAAACGGGACGCCCGCTCGCCGAACAGCCCGGCGCGGCGACATACCCGGCCAATGCCAATGATAGCTATCGCCCGGTCCCTCCCGGCGATGTGGGCGGTGGGCAGCAGTCGGGAAAATCCACGACATTGCTCGACATCATCATGGGTAATTCGCAGTAGCAGCAGCGGAGGCCGTCACCACAGGCGGCCTTTACGCGCGATCAAGTGAAGCAGCTTCAATGCGAACGTACTAATTCCCCTCGAAATCTTGAGCGGCTTGGTCTATTCAAGATTGGAGAGCGAGGTTTCCATGTCCCAAGTCACCCAAACAAACGTTTCCGATTCCGATACTCCCAAGACGGATACCGAGCGTAAAACTCTGGTCCTGACCGGGGCCAGCCGTGGCATCGGCCACGCGACAGTGAAACGTTTTTCGCGTGCCGGGTGGCGTGTCATCACCTGCTCACGACAGGATTTTTCCGACAATTGCCCGTGGCCAGCCGGTCCGGAAGATCACATCAAGGTCGATCTGGCCGATCAGGAAGATGTCGGCAAGGCAATCGCCGAAATCCGCCGCCGTCTCGAAGCCAACGGCAGCAAACTACATGCATTGGTCAACAATGCAGGCATTTCGCCGAAGGCGGAGGGCGGACGACGCATGAACTCCATCGAAACCCCGATGGCGGTCTGGCGGGACGTGTTCCAGGTCAACTTCATGGCGCCGATCATGCTGGCTCGTGGCCTGTTCAAGGAACTGGAAGCCGCCCAGGGCTCGGTCGTCAACGTGACTTCCATCGCCGGTAGCCGTGTGCATCCTTTCGCCGGAACTGCCTATGCAACCTCGAAGGCCGCACTTGCCGCGCTGACCCGTGAGATGGCGTCTGACTTCGGGCCTTATGGCATCCGCGTCAATGCCATCGCGCCGGGCGAAATCGATACGGCAATTCTCTCGCCGGGAACCGACAAGCTGGTGGAGCAGCTTCCGATGCGTCGCCTCGGAAAGACATCGGAAGTGGCGGAAACCATTTACTTCCTCTGCTCCGAAGCTTCATCCTACGTGACGGGGTCGGAAATTCACATCAATGGCGGCCAGCACGTCTAACATTCATACAAAGCGCGGAGATTGAAATTCTCCGCGCTTTTGTGCTTATGTCTGCTTCAATCGATTTAACAACTGAGTTGTGCCTTCATGATCCTTTGCTGCGGTGAATCCCTGATCGACATGCTGCCACGCGAAACCGCAGCGGGCGAAACTGCGTTCCAGCCTTTCGCGGGCGGTTCCGTCTTCAACACGGCCATCGCGCTTGGACGTCTCGATGTTCCGACCGGTTTCTTTTCCGGTATTTCATCTGATTTTTTTGGGGAAGTGCTGCGCGATAATCTGGCGCGATCCAATGTCGATTATTCCTTTGCCGCAATCTCGGATCGGCCAACGACCCTGGCTTTCGTGCGTCTGGTCGACGGACAAGCACGTTACGCCTTCTACGATGAAAACACCGCGGGCCGCATGTTGACCGAGAGTGACATGCCCTATGTCGATGACGCCATCGATGCCATGCTGTTCGGCTGTATCAGCCTGATTTCTGAACCGTGCGGCAGCGTCTATGAAGCACTGATGACCCGCGAGGCACCAAGGCGGGTCATGTTCCTCGACCCGAATATCCGTGCAAGCTTCATCACCGACCGCGAAAAACATCTGGCGCGCATGAAGCGCATGATCGCGCTCGCCGATATCGTGAAACTTTCAGACGAAGACCTTGCCTGGTTTGGCGAAAAGGGCAGCCACGACGAAATCGCCGCCGAATGGCTGAAACTTGGGCCGAAACTGGTGGTCATCACCAAGGGGGCACATGGCGCCGACGCCTATACGGCGAAGGCAACCGTGCGCGTGCCGGGTGTGAAGGTTGATGTGGTCGACACCGTTGGCGCGGGCGACACAGTCAATGCCGGCATTCTTGCCAGCCTTCACAATCAGGGCCTTCTTGACAAGGACGCACTTGCCGAACTGACCGAAGACCAGATCCATTCCGCTGTTGCGCTCGGGGTCCGGGCTGCTGCTGTGACCGTCTCGCGCGCAGGTGCAAACCCACCATGGGCGCATGAGATGAAGGATTGACGCACGGCGAAGCCGTGACATGATGCGTCCGGCCTTCGTCGGCCTTTTCCGACAAGGTCCGAACAGGAGTCCAGAACATCATGAGCATCGAATTTCTGCTGACATCCTTCATCATTGTCGCCTCCCCCGGCACTGGCGTGCTGGTGACGCTTGCGGCAGGACTGTCTCGTGGCGCACGGGCCTCGGTCATTGCCGCGCTGGGTTGCACGCTCGGCATCGTGCCGCATATGCTGGCTGCCGTGACAGGACTGGCAGCGCTGCTCCATGCCAGCGCACTAGCTTTCGAGATCATCAAGTATGCAGGCGTCGCCTATCTGCTCTATATGGCGTGGATGACGCTCAGGGAGCATGGCACACTGAAGATTGAGACCGACAACGCGCCGCGCTCGGACCGTGAGGTCATCTGGTCGGCGATCCTCGTCAATCTGCTGAATCCCAAACTGTCGATATTCTTCTTTGCCTTCCTGCCGCAATTCGTAAATACGCAGCAGGGCGGGACGGTTGCCCGCATGGTGGAACTGTCTCTCGTTTTCATGGCCATGACATTCGTGGTGTTTGCGTTCTACGGTATTTTCGCCGCTGCCGTCCGTAACCAGATCATCTCGCGCCCCGCCGTGCTTGCATGGATGCGCCGCAGCTTTGCTGCCGCCTTCGTCGCGCTCGGGGCAAAACTTGCGCTGACCGAACGATAGACCATGGCCCAGAATATTTATGATCGCGACGATTTCTTCACCGCTTACAGCCAGTTGCCGCGTTCGGTACACGGGCTGGAAGGCGCGCCTGAATGGCCCTTTGTCCGCTCGCTCCTGCCCAACCTGACCGACCGTGATGTTGCCGATCTCGGTTGCGGCTTTGGCTGGTTTTGCCGCTTCGCCCGCGAACAGGGTGCTGCCTCCGTCACCGGCTACGATCTTTCGGAAAACATGCTCGAACGTGCGCGCCGCGACACACAGGACGATGCCGTTCACTATATTCAGGCGGATATGGAAGAGCTGGAACTGCCGGAAGCAAGCTTCGATCTCGTCTACAGTTCCCTCGCCTTTCACTATATCCGCGATTTCCCGCGTCTTTTGAAAACGATCCATGCGGCTTTGCGGTCGGAAGGCCGGTTTGTTTTCACAATCGAGCATCCGATCTTCATGGCGCCGCTTACGCCGGGCTGGATCGAGGAAGGCAACGGCCAGAAACGCTGGCCGGTCGATCATTATGCCGCGGAAGGTGAGCGGCAAACTGACTGGCTGGCAGAGGGCGTCATCAAGTATCACCGCCGCCTCAGCACGACAGTCAACGCGCTGATCGAAGCGGGGTTTGCCATCAATCAGCTGGAGGAATGGCGCCCGTCGCCAGATCAGATCGCAGCATGGCCGGCACTGTCGGAGGAAATGGAGCGACCTATGCTGTTGATAGTCTCCGCTAGTGTGGTGGATTTGAAGTTCCTGTCATTTGCGAGGCATCCGCGTTGAGGAACTTCAAATCCGTAAACCACACTAGATTCAATATGTTACTAGTGTGGCTTTGAACCCGAAATTCGTTCACGGCGCTGCTCCTAAGCGATGCGAATTTCGAATTCGCCACACTAGCCGACAGACTGCTTGACCGGTCACATTTCACGCTTTTTATAGAGGTGGGCGGGACACGAATCAGACTGGCGAGGAGAAACCATTGGACGTGTTGCGTATTGCAGCCTTTTCGCAAGGCAATCAGGGTGGCAATCCCGCTGGAGTGTTGATCGCCGACCGACTGCCCTCCCCGCAAGATATGCAGAAAATCGCAAAGGAAGTTGGCTTTTCCGAAACAGCCTTTGCTGCGCCGGAGGACGATAGCTGGCGCGTTCGTTATTTTGCGCCGGAAATGGAAGTCCCGTTCTGCGGCCATGCCACTATTGCTCTTGGCGCTGCGTTGGCCATGCGGATGGGCGATGGGCGTTTCGCACTCAAGCTCAATAATAACGATATCAGCGTCGAAGGCCGCAAGGAAGGCGAGCTGTTTGCAGCCAGCCTGCAATCGCCGCCGACGCGCCAGCGCGCAGCCAACGATGCCGAAGTGGAACAGGCTCTGGCACTGTTCAGTTTCGAAAAGGACGATCTGGCACCCGGTCTGGCACCGGCCCTGATCCATGCCGGGGCGGACCATATCGTGCTTCCGCTTCGTTCACGCGAAAAGCTGGCTTCGATGCATTACGACATGGCGCGCGGACGCATCCTGATGAAGCGTCAGGGCTGGACGACGATCCTGCTCATCTATTCGGAAACGCCGAAGCGCTTCCACAGCCGTAACCCGTTTGCATCCGGCGGGGTTTATGAGGACCCGGCGACTGGTGCGGCCACAGCAGCCTTTGCCGCCTATCTGCGTGATAGCGGCTGGCCGCATGGCGGCGAGATCGAAGTCTTTCAGGGTGAGGATATGGGCAGCCCATCACACTTGCGCGCCCAGATCGGCAATGAGCGCGGCGGCTCTATCCGCGTTTCCGGCACCGCACGGCTGATGGAATAGTTATTCGTTGCAGCTCGTCACACACGGACGAGCTGCTCCACCCGCTCTTCATTTCCGAAGAACTTGAGATAACGCGCCACTTCCTTGGGGTCGCCGGTCGCCTTTTGCGGATTGTCGGAAAGCTTGACCGCCGCATGGCCGTTGGCATCCGTCACCTTACAGACCAGCGAAATCGCATTCAGCCCTTCGATTTCCTTCGGGGCGCAACCTGCAAAATCATTGGTGAGATTGGTGCCCCAGCCGAAGCTCATGCGCACACGCCCTTCGAAGTGACGGTAAGTCTCCTCAATCGTGTCCACATCAAGCGCGTCGGAAAAGATCAGCAGCTTTTCGCGCGGGTCCTTGCCGCGTGACTTCCACCATTCGATGATGCGCTCGCCGCCTTCGATGGGCGGAGCGCTGTCGGGGCGGAAGCCGGTCCAGTCGGCAACCCAGTCCGGCGCATTGCGCAGGAAGGCAGCCGTGCCGAAAGCATCGGGCAGAACGATCAGAAGATTGCCGCCATAGTAGCGGTTCCAGTCCTGCAGCACGCGATAGGGGGCTGAGCGCAGTTCCTCGTCATTCTTGGCAA
The DNA here is from genome assembly GCF_022488005.1 of Ochrobactrum sp. A-1. Taxonomy (NCBI): domain Bacteria; kingdom Pseudomonadati; phylum Pseudomonadota; class Alphaproteobacteria; order Hyphomicrobiales; family Brucellaceae; genus Ochrobactrum; species Ochrobactrum sp. A-1. The sequence continues at coordinate 1,045,779 of NZ_JAKVQC010000004.1, read as the reverse complement.
GAGCTGCCAGCACCATCGGCAGTTCGTGCGCATTGGTGCCGAGCGCCTCTAGGTCCGTATCCATGGCCAGAAGCACATTGCTGGTGCCGGTAAAGGCATCGCCGATGCCTTCCTTCAGCGCTTCGACGCACCAGCGCTGCCACAGGAAGGAATGGCGTCGGCGCGTGCCGAAGTCGGAAATCTTCAGCCCCGGCAGCTGGCGCAGGCGCTCGACCTTGCTCCACATCTTCGCTTTGGCGCGGGCATAAAGCACGTCGAGCGAAAACGGGCCGAGGTTTTTCATTGCCGCACGCGAACGCAGTTCGTTGATGATGGCGAGTGCTGGAATTTCCCACATGGTCGTGTGCGACCACGGTCCATGGAAATGCAGCTCATACTGCCCATCCTTGCGGCGCAGATCATATTCCGGAAGCTGGAAATCATGCAGCCAGTTCAGGAACTCGGGCTGGAAAATCTGCTTGCGGCCATAGAAACTGTTACCCGCCAGCCAGATCATTTCCTTCTTGGAAAAGCGCAGCGTGCGGGCATGGTCGAGCTGCGCACGCAATTCGCCCTCGTCGATTTCATCGGCAAGGCGCACGGAGGTCGTGCGGTTGATGAGCGAGAAGGTTGCATCTACCTTGGGGTAAAGACCCCAGATCATCTGCAGCATCAGAAGCTTGTAGAAGTCCGTATCCAGAAGGCTGCGGACGATGGGATCGAGCTTCCAAGCGTGATTGTAGACGCGGCGCGCAATATCAGTCTTGGCCATGACGGCCTCCAGAAAAAGCATGTTTCCGATAGCACAAACATCCGGCTTTACTTCGCCGAGTCGTGCAAAAGGCGGGTTTTCACCCGCCTTTTTAATCGGTTCACTTCTGTTTGGGAAGCTCTACGACGATTTCGTGTTCTCCGTCCGGCTTGATCGGTACACCCTCTTCCGGCTTGCCGACCTTGCGCCCGTTGAGCTTGACCACCTTGTCTTTAGCACCGGGGGCAGCGGCCACGACCTTGACGCGATAGAGCGCTTCGCCGAAGCGGAGCTCGGCTTCATAGCCATCCCATTCCGGCGGCAAGGCCGGGTCGAGATGCAGGCGGTCGCCGCGTTTTGTGACGCCAAGGATACCCTCCGTCGCAACGCGGTAGAACCAGCCGGCGGAGCCGGTGTACCAGGTCCAGCCACCCTGTCCGCGACGCGGTTCGACGGAATAGATATCGGCTGCGATCACATAAGGCTCGACGCAGTAGATATCCGGGTTGCGGCCATGGCTGACCGGGCTGATGAGCGAGAACAGACGCCATGCTTCAGCCGTCTTACCCATGCGGGCAAGCGCCAGAATGGCCCAGGTCGCACCGTGGGTGTACTGGCCGCCATTCTCGCGAACGCCGGGCGGATAGCCCTTGATGTAGCCCGGCTCCTGGATGGTCCTGTCGAAAGGCGGCGTGAAGAGACGCAGCAATTCGCCTTTGTCATCCAGCAGGTACTTTTCGAGCGAAGCCATCGCCTGTTCGGCACGCTTCGGATCGGCAACGCCGGAAAGCACGCTCCACGACTGCGCGATGGCATCGATCTGGCATTCATCGCTGTCCTTCGAGCCAAGCGGCGCGCCATTGTCGTAGAAACCACGGCGATACCATTGACCATCCCAACCGTCGCGGTCGAGGGCAGCCGTCAGGCTTTCCAGATGCGCTTTCCAGATATCGACGCGCTTCTTGTCCTTCCGCGCCTCGGCAATCGGGATGAACTTGCCGAGCGTATAGGCGAGGAACCAGCCGAGCCACACGCTCTCGCCCTCGCCCTTCACGCCGACGAGATTCATGCCGTCGTTCCAGTCACCGCCCAAGATCAGCGGCAAGCCGTGCTTGCCGGTTCGCTCGACAGCAAGATCGAGCGCCAAGGCGCAATGCTCGTAAAGGCTTACTGTGTCCTTGGAGATTTCCGGCTGATAGAAGGCATCGTGTTCCCCCTCTTCCAGCTTGCGCCCTTCGAGGAACGGCAGCTTTTCATCAAGGATCGCACGGTCGCCCGTCGTCTCGACATAAAGCGAAGCGCCATAGCCAAGCCAGACGACATCGTCCGAGATCAGTGTGCGGACGCCAGCACCTGTTGCGGGCAACCACCAATGTTGAACATCGCCTTCCGGGAACTGGCGCGATGCGGCATTGAGGATCTGCGCACGGGCCAGCGTCGGATCGATCAGAAGCAGCGACAGCGTGTCCTGCAACTGATCGCGGAAGCCGAACGCACCACTTGCCTGATAGAAGGCAGCGCGCGCCCAGATACGGCAGGCAATCGCCTGATAGGGCAGCCATCCATTGACCAGAAGGTCGAAAGCCGGGTCTGGCGTTTTTACCTGAACGCGGTCGAACAGGCCATCCCATTGCTGCTTGGCGGCAGCGAGCTTGTCGCCGAACGAGACCTTGCGGGTCTCGGAGATCAGCGCCTTTGCCTGTTTCTGATCGACAGCATTGCCGAGCAGGAAGACGATCTCACGCGCTTCACCCGGCCCCACTTCGATATCGAGGGCGAGCGCGGCGCATGGATCACGACCTGCTTCAACCGTACCCGAAAGCGCCTTGCCAGCCAGAACGACCTCCGGTTTGTCCACCGAGCCGGTGGTACCGATGAACTCGCTGCGGTCAGCGGTGACGGATTGCGGCTTTTCGGTTGCAGCAAAGAAGGCGATCTGCCCGGACTTGTCCGGATGATACGGATTGCCTGCAAAGAGCGCGCCCAGTTCCTCGTCCTGCGAAGGTACGATGAAAGGCACGTTCTTGGAGCGGGCATTGCCCAGCACCCATTCCACATAGCCATAGACGCGCAGCTTGCGCTTGGAACGCCCGTTATTGGTGACGGTCAGGCGCGACAGACGCACTGGCTTGTCCGCATCCACGATGTGGGTGAGATCAAGTGCCAGTTCGCCATGCTGTGCTGCGAAGCTCGAATAGCCGTGGCCGTGACGCGCTTCATAGGTCACCGCCTCGTCGCGCAGCACACTTGCCGTCGGCGCAAAGGTGCGGCCCGTTTCGCGGTCGAGGATATAGATCGCCTCGCCCGGACGGTTCGTAACCGGGTCGTTCGCCCATGGGGTGAGCTGATAATCGCGGCTATTGCCTGCCCAGGTGAAGGCCGAACCTTCCGCCGAGACATGGAACCCGAAATTCGGATTGGCGATCACATTGATCCACGGATGCGGCGTGTTGGTGCGATTGTTGATACGCACCACATAAGCGCCATCCTCGGCAAAGCCACCATAGCCGTTCCAGAAGCGAAGATCGTCACCTGATGGAGCAGGACGGTCTACCGCAGGCTTGACCACAGGTCGGCGTTCTTCCGTTCCGCGTTCGATGGCGACGGGTGCCAATCCTGCAGCCCCGATACCCTGGGCGGATGTCTGACCGACAATTGCGGTCTTGGCATCGCGCGCCGCCAGATCGACGGTAATTTCCTCACTGCGACGCAGCTGCTCGGCCAGCGAGCCATTCTGCGCATGCATGACGATGCGCGCCGAGGCGAGCAGCGTATTGTAGCTTTCGTCACTCATCTGGTCGCGGCGAACCGCAAAGATGTGCGGCTGGCCGCCACCACGGGCGCGGAAGCCTTCAACGATCCAGTCGATGGCGCGCTGTGTATCCTGCGCATAGGAGAACGCACGCTCGTTAACCGCCACGACATCGACTGTGAGGCCTTTACTGCGCCAGTACTCCTGCGCGCGCAGCACACCGCGCAACACGTCGAGATCAGCTTCGTTGTCGATGCGCAGCGCAAAGATCGGATAGTCGCCGGAAATCGACATCGGCCACAGGTCGGACTGCTTGCCGAGGCCGCTGGCGATAGTTTCCGGCGGCTGGCGCAATGTCCGCTCCGGATAGAGCAGATAGGCAGCCACCTTCTGATAATCGGCAGCTTCGGCAGGCTTGATGCCGATATGGTAGAGTTGCACCTGCGAACTGGTCCACGACAGGGAATATTCGCGGGCGAAGGTTTCCGGATGGCGATGCAGCGCCACGGCATGTTCCACCGCATCGCGGCTGCCGCCTGCGAAGGTCCAGAACACGAGACTTACCTTTTTATGCGCCGGAACGCGCACCCGTGTGCGCACCGAAGCAATCGGGTCGAGCACGCAACCCTGGCTGCCGGTGAACTTGGCACCCTGATCGAAGGCAGCCGCATCGCGCAAGCTGCGACCACGCCCGACAAAGGCACGGCGGTCGGTTTCGACTTCCGTTTCGCGGATCGAGCCGGAAAGATCGGTCACGAAATGCGCAACGTGGATATCCGGATCGGACGGCGCCCGCTTGCGGCGCTTGGCATAGATGGTCGAACCGTTATCGGAGATTTCGGTTTCCACGAACATCTTGGCAAAGGCCGGATGGGCGGCATCGCTGTCGCTATCGTTCAGCACCAGTTCCGCATAGGACGTGACCTCGATCATGCGGTCGCGGGCGGACGTGTTGATGATGTCGAGCCTGCGGCCTTCGCCATCGGATTCCGACGATACGATCACTTCCATGACGGTTTTGATGTCACCGGCGGTCTTGTAGAATTCCGCCTTGTCTTCGGTGAAGACCGTCTTGGTTTCCTCTTCGGGGTTGCGGACCGGCTCGCCGGTCGCCGACCACCAGTATCCGCTTTCCATGTCGCGCAGGAACAGGAACGTACCCTGAAGGTCTTCCGACGCATCGGCGTGGAAGCGGGTGATGTCCCAATTGTGCCAGCGGCTGTAGCCCGAACCGTTGGCCGTCACCATCAGCGCATATTGCCCATTCGACATCATATGCGTGGTGCGCGGCGCCCTGAACGGCTTGTCGACAATCCGCATCGGCGCATCGTCGAAGCCGCCGGAATCCACGCGCATCGGATTTTCCGTCTTGGCGTAGATCATCGGGATTTCGCGTGGCGCCTTTTCCTGCAGGAGCAGTTCGGCAGCCTCGATCACCGGATCGGAATGGAAGCGCTCCCGCATCCGGCCTTCAAAGATCACGTTGTTGACCGCGATGATCGCCATGCCGTGGTGGTGGGCGTAGTAGTTCTTCACCACAGCACAGAGTTCGCCTTCGCGAACACGCGACGGCGTGAAGTCCACCGAATCGTGGAAGCCATAGCGTCCGAGCGCACCGAGCTTGGCAAGGCGCTTCAAGTTCGCGACAGCGGCAGCAGGCTGATACTGCGCGGCAAGCAGGCTCGCATAGGGTGCAATAACCGCATTGCGCGACAGGCCACGCTGCAGGCCGAGGTTCGGCACGCCGAAGTTGGAATACTGGTAGTTCATATGCGCGTCGCGCGCATTGAACGCCGCTTCCGAAATACCCCATGGCAGGCCGCGCGAGGTTGCATAGTCGATCTGGCGCTGCACCACGAGCTTGTTGGTCTGGTCGAGAAGCGAACCGAGCGGCTCGGACATGACCAGCGGCGGCATCAGATATTCGAACATCGAGCCGGACCAGGAGAGCAGAGCGCCCTTCCAGCCTACCGGCACCAGAAGACGACCAAGCTTGAACCAATGTTCAACAGGTACGTCGCCCTTGGCGATGGCAAACAGGCTTGCCAGACGCGCTTCTGACGCCAGAAGATCGTAGCAGCTTTCGTCCAGCTCGTTTTCCTGCACGCGGAAACCGATGGAGAGAAGGCGACGTTCTTTCCGTTCAAGGAAGCCGAACTGCATGTCGAATGCGAGCTGGCGCGAGCGGGTGGCGAGATCGCGCAGGCGTTCGCGCAGCGCATCCGTGTCATGCTCGCCGATGGAATCCTCGGTATGCGCCTTGCAGGTATCGACGAGAATGCGCGCCCATTCCACGGCTTCAGCGCTTGCCGGTGTTTCGATTTCGCCATCGAGTTCGTCCATCAGGCGAACGATATCGGTTGCGAACAGTGACAGGTTGATGGTGCGGAAGGACGCCGTTTCCGGCTCATCCTTGATGGACAGTACCGCCCGGCGGAAATTGGCAATCCGCTCTTCCAGACGGCGGCGCAGCGGACGCAGAATCCGGCGATCATCCGGGATTTTGGCGATGGACTCTTCAAGGATGTCATTGACATCAAGAATGCCGTCGAGGTCGCCTTGCATATAGACAGACGGTGCTTCCGCCCATTCTTCCAGCGCAGACGACAAAGTAACCAGATGGCCGGCAAGATTGCCGCTATCGACTGCAGAGACATAAAGCGGGCGCATCGGCGTCAGCGTATTGGTCTCGTACCAGTTGTAGAGATGGCCCTGATACTTCTCCATCTTCTCAAGCGTATCGACAGTGGCTTGAACGCGATCCAGCGTTTCACCGAAGCCGATCCAGCCGAAATCGCGCGCGGCGACAACGGACAGAAGATAGACACCGATATTGGTCGGCGACGTGCGCTGCGCGACAATCGGCGCCGGGTCTTCCTGGAAGTTGTCCGGCGGCAGATGATGGTTTTCGTCGTTTGCGAACTCGGCGAAGTAACGCCAGGTCCGGCGTGCATAGCGGCGCAGGTCCGACTTGTCGGAAGAAAGCACTTCCAGCGTGTCCTGCGGCTTGGCCGAACGGCTGACCAGCCAAGCAATCAGCGGCGAGGCAAACCAAATGACGGCAAACGGCGCTGCGATCATTGCCGCATGACTTTGGGCAGCAAGCGGGAAGAAGATCGCCAGACCCGCAATCGCTATGGCGGGCCACATGAGCTGGAAATAGTAAAGCAGCGTATCGGGCGAGGTTCTCGCCTGCGCTGCCGTGCGCCATTCCAGAAGATTGCGATGCGAAACGAACAGGCGATAGACGGTGCGCGCAATGGCATCCGCCATCAGGAACGCCGAATGCGCGATGAAAGTGGTGCGCAGCGCCACATCAGCCGTGCCGAGCGCGATATCGGTCAGCACCGACTGCGCATGGCCTTTCAGCGAATAGTCCATGTTCGATGGAATAAGATTGGTAACAATACCGAATGTCGGCGCGACGAACATGGAGAGAATGAGGAAGCCTTGCCAGACGGCAGCAGGCCCGATTGGAAGCACGCTCCAACCGACGACGGCTGCGACCAGCCACAGGATCGGATTGAGCGAGCGGCGCAGATTGTCGACCATCTTCCAGCGCGTGATGTGGCTGACGCCACGGCTCGTCGAAAACAGCCAAGGCAGAAGTTGCCAATCGCCACGCGCCCAGCGATGGTGACGCGATACGTCGACATTGTAGCCGGTCGGATAATCCTCGACCACTTCGACGTCGCTGACGAGAGCCGCGCGGGCATAGCCGCCTTCGAGAAGGTCATGGCTGAGCAACGTGTTTTCCGGCACGCGGCCTTTCAGCGCCGCCTCGAAAGCATCGATGTCGTAAAGCCCCTTGCCGGTGAAGGTGCCTTCGCCAAGCAGGTCCTGATAAGTGTCGGACACGGCGAAGACGTAAGGATCGATCCCGCGATTGACAGAGAAGACACGCTGCAGGAAAGACGCTTCATCACCGGTGGTGAGCGAAGGCGTGACGCGCGGCTGCAAAATGCCGTACCCACGCACGACCTTGCCGGTCTTCTCGTCGATGATCGGTCGGTTCAGCGGATGGCTGAGCTTGCCGGCCAGATGTGTGACGGATTCCGGCGTCAGACGCGTATCGGCGTCCAGCGTCATCACATATTTGATTTCCTTCGGCAGGCGCTCGTCGGCGGGGAAGAAGCTTGTATCCTGATCACCGCGCAGAAGCAGGTTCAGCTCATGCAGCTTGCCGCGCTTGCGCTCCCAGCCCATCCAGCAATTCTGCTTCTCATTGAACAGGCGGCGGCGGTGCAGAAGGAAAAAGCGTGGCTGATCGTCGCCGGTATAGTGCTCATTGAGCTTGGCGATTTCCTCGCGGGCATATTCATAGATTTCCATATCCGCAGGGGTGATTTCCTGCTTCGCATCGGTCCAGTCGCTGACCAGCGCGAAGTAGATTTCGCCACGCGGATTGGTGAGATAATGGACTTCGAGATTGCGGATCTGCTCATCGATGGAATCTCGCGAGGTGATGAAGGTCGGCACTGCGACCAGCGTGCGCGCCTCCTCCGGCAAGCCTTCCTTATATTCGAAACCGATGAGCCGTGTCGGCTGAACAAACCACGGCACCAGCGCATTGAACAACGAATAGGACGCATCCATTGCCGGGAAGATCGCCAGAAGCGTGAACAGCGTGCGCAGATCGGTCGAAAGACCGGCGCGGATCATGCAGTAATTGACGAGCAACAGAATGAGGATTGTGAAGATCGCCGTCGGGATAAACAGGCCCCAGAGGCCAAGGCCGCGATAGAACCGCAGCGCCTTGACGCCAAAAGGCGCGTGATAGCCGCAGACTTTTTCAAGCTCCTTGCGGCCTTCACCGGACAGGTAATAGGCGATTGCGCCCTTGCCTTCGGCTTCGGGATGACCCGCTTTTTCCGCACGATGTCCATCTTCGGCCAGCTTGAGCGCTGCCCATGTGATGTCGATCTCGCTCATATTCGAATAGCGGGCGAGCTTTTCGATGGTCACGCGATAGGCGTTGCGGGACCGGAAATCCAGAAGCTCGAAATCGCTGTGGTCGCGCAGGATCGCATCAACCTCGTTGACGGTTTCGAACCAGGTTTCCCAGTCAACGTCGTCAATGGATTTCAGGCTGCGGATGACGTTGCCCATCGTGACGCCGCCAGTTGACTGGCGGGCATGTTCCTCGACGATGGCATCTTCCGGATTGCTGCCTTCCTGCTCCAGAATCCGTTCCAGCCAGCTTGCTGCAGCCGTGGTGTCGGTCGATGAGGAACGCAGGCGATAGAGAAGATGGGTCGCGAACGTGCTGTCGCGGGCGGCATCGGCATATTGCGCCAAAACCGAATCCAGTTCGGCTCCGTCGGCAGCGACCACGATGCGGTCGGCAGCCGTATTGGCGAGATTGCGCATGATGCGCGCGCGGTCGACGCGCAGCGCCAGACGGCGTGCATTCTCGATCAGGAAATAGCGCACTGCAGATGGCAGCGCCCACAATTCGCCGATCTTCAGCGGCTCCACAGTCTGGAAACCCTTGACGATGGCCGTCAGCGTCTTCAGCGAGAAATTGCTGTCCGTATGGGCGACATAAAGCCAGGCCAGCGCGAAAATGCGCGGCATGCCTTCATATTTTTCAACGGGCGCCTTGTAGAGCGGCAGCTGGCGGATGAAGCGCCGCGGCAGGTCGCGCCGGGCCTGCTGCACGTTCTTGTCGATCTGATAGTGATTGTCGAGGAGCCATTGCGCGGCTGGCGTGATGGTTTCGCCCGCACGCGAAGCCGCATCGGAGGCGCGATAGGCATGCAGGATCAGCTTGCCGTTTTCGGACAGGCGCTGATCGAACGGGAAGGCAATATAACCCGGCAGCGGAATGTCTTCGCCCCGCGCCACGGCAGCGGCAAGCGCGCCAAGCTCTTCCTCGGTTTTGTACAAGGCCCGGATGGGGGATGGTTGTTCAGGCGGAATCCGGCCCGACGCATCGGGCTCGCTGGATTTGGGTTCCATCGAAGATTGCGGCATCGGCGATTTATTCTCGGTAGAGGTTGATTTGGAGAGCGAAGAAGACAATTCCGGCATCTGCCTTAACAGCCTTTCCGAAGGAAATGAGTTATCTGCGGCGGGTGGATACTGACATTATTCCGAATTTTCATTTCAGGGAAACGGCAGTATCCGTGTTCGGTTCCCTGAATGTCGACCGCATTTGGCCAAAATGCGACGGCGCAATGTGCTGATCTTCAAACCGTTTGAATCGCAACGCACAATTCTTTCCGCCCATTAATGTTGCGTTATGGAACACCCCGTTTCCTGCAACCCTAACATATTGAAAATAAAAATAATACTACCGCGGTAACGCGCTGGAAAATTTCATCGCGACAGGCTCATGCCCTGAAATACGGAAAGGCCCGGCAGGCTTGCGGGAATCACCGCATGTCTGCCGGGCCTTGCGTTTCGGTTCACCGGAAAGTGACGATCAGGAACCGGTTTCGCTGGCCGGAAAAAGCTTCCAGTAACGCGGTCGGAATGCGATGCGGCTCTTTTCCGCCGCCGGATGTTCGGCTGGAATTTCGATCTCGACCCGCTCGCGTGCGCCGCCTACTTCCAGTTCGACGCGCCGCTTGCCGCCCGAACGACGGCTGGCCACCACCGTGCCTGCGATGCAGCCGCCGCAACCGTCCAGCAATTCGACATCGTGCGGGCGGAAGAAGAGCTGCGCATCACCATCCGCCACATCCTGGACCGTTAGGCCGATATTGCGGTCGACAAGCCAGATCTCGCCCTTTTCGACCCGCACCGGAAGCGTGCTGGACTCACCGATGAAGCCATAGACGCCGGGGGAATTCGGATTGTCATAGACTTCGTCCGGTGTGCCAACCTGCTCGATACGGCCCTGGCTCATCACCACCACACGGTCGGCGAGCTCCAGCGCCTCATCCTGATCGTGGGTCACGAAAACAGTTGTGTGACCGGTCTTGTCGTGGATTTCGCGCAGCCAGCGACGCAGTTCCTTGCGCACCAGCGCATCAAGCGCGCCAAACGGCTCATCGAGAAGCAGGACTTTCGGTTCAATCGCCATGGCGCGGGCAAGCGCCACGCGCTGGCGCTGACCACCGGATAGCTGTGCCGGATAACGCTTCTCCAGTCCCTGCAGCTGGACGAGATCCAGCAATTCCAGCGCCCGGTTGCGAATATCGTCACTCGACGGGCGTGTCGCGCTTGGACGCACCTTCAGACCGAAACCGATATTGTCTGCCACTGTCATGTGGCGGAACAGCGCATAATGCTGGAAGACGAAGCCGACATTGCGCTCCTGAACGCTCTTCTGCGACGCGTCTTCGTCGCCAAAGAAGATGGTGCCTTCGGTCGGCGTTTCCAGCCCGGCAATCAGGCGCAAAAGCGTGGTCTTGCCCGAACCGGAAGGCCCCAGCAAAGCGATCAGCTCGCCGGAACGAATATCCAGCGAGACATTATGCAACGCCGGGAAGCGAGCGAACTCCTTACGCACACCGGCAACACGAACTTCCATTCCCAATCCTTCCGTCTGCCATAGCAGGACTATGCTTTATGTCTGCCGCCGCGCGGCCAATTGCTCGTTTAGATGTCAGTGCCCGTTTCCACTGCCGGCCAGTTCATCGCCATAACGCAGTTCCAGCGCCGTCTTGATGGCGAGTGTCAGGAGCGCCAGAAAGGCCAGCAGCGACGCCACCGCGAATGCACCGACGAAGTTATATTCGTTGTAGAGAATTTCCACATGCAGCGGCATCGTATTGGTGAGACCGCGAATATGTCCAGAGACTACGGAAACAGCGCCGAACTCACCCATTGCACGGGCATTACAGAGCAGCACGCCGTAAAGCAGCCCCCATTTGATATTGGGCAGCGTCACATAGCGAAAGGTCTGCCAGCCATTGGCGCCGAGCGAAATCGCCGCTTCCTCATCGCCGGTTCCCTGCTCCTGCATCAACGGTATCAGTTCGCGTGCGACGAACGGAAAGGTGACGAACACCGTTGCCAGAACGATGCCCGGAACGGCAAACAATATCTCAATCCCATGCCGTGACAGCCACGGTCCGAGCAGGCTGTGACTTGAGAAAAGCAGCACGAAAACAAGACCGGAAATAACCGGCGACACGGAAAAGGGCAGATCAATCAGCGTCGTCAGCAGCGCCTTGCCCTTGAACTCGAACTTCGCGATTGCCCAGGCGGCTGCAATGCCGAAGACCAGATTGAGCGGCACGGCAATGGCCGCCACTATGAGTGTGAGCCTTATCGCAGCCCAGGCATCCGGCTCGACCAGTGCTGCCAGATATTCGCCTGCTCCCTTGCGGAAGGCTTCAACGAAGACCGCAATGACCGGCAGGATGAGGAAGAGAGCCAGAAAAGCCAGCGCCAGAGCGATCAGCGTGATACGCATCGGCAGACTTTCGGTGACAGCGCTTCGGCTGTTGCGAGGAGCGGCAGAGACAGGTTCATTCGCCATGACCGTATTTCCTCCGTGTCCACGACTGGATGAGATTGATGAAAAGCAGCATCGCGAAGGAAAGCGCGAGCATCACCGTGGCGAGCGCGGTCGCCCCGGCATAATCATATTCCTCCAGCTTGATGACGATCAGAAGCGGCGCAATTTCCGAGACATAAGGCGTATTGCCCGCAATGAAGATGACCGAGCCATATTCGCCGACGCCGCGTGCGAAGGCGAGCGCGAAGCCGGTGAGGATGGCGGGTTGAAGGCTCGGCAGCAGCACCCGCCAGATCGTCTGGAATCGGGATGCGCCAAGGGTTGCCGCCGCCTCTTCGACCTCGCGGCTGATTTCCTCCATGATCGGCTGGACGGTGCGCACGACGAAGGGCAGACCGACGAAGATCAGCGCAATAACGATGCCCGCCCGCGAAAAGGCGATGCGAATGCCGAACGGTGCCAGCAGGCTGCCGATCCAGCCATTCGGTGCATAAATTGCGGCGAGCGCAATACCCGCAACTGCCGTTGGCAGAGCAAACGGAATATCTACGATGGCATCGACGAACCGCCGTCCCGGAAACCGATAACGCACCAGAACCCAGGCAAGGATGACGCCGAAGACGACATTGACCAGCGCCGCGATGAAGGCGGTGCCGAAGCTCGTTTCAAGCGCTCTCAATGTGCGCTCGTCGGTGACGAGGCGCCAGAAACCGGTAAGCCCGACTTCGGTGGAACGCAGCACCAATGCCGCAAGCGGAATGAGAATGAGAAGGGTCAGATAGGCAACACTGAAGCCGAACGTCAGCCCGAAACCGGGAATGACGCTCGGCTTTCTGAAGTGCGACCCTGCTCTGGCCCGTGCAGGGAGCGAAGACATGCGTTGGTTTGTTCCCTCTTCAGTATTTGATCTTACTGATCGCTCTCGAATTCCGGATTATTTTCCCGGTTTGTAGAGCTGGTCGAACGTTCCTCCATCGCCAAAATGATAGGGCTGTGCCTTGGCCCATCCGCCGAAAATCGGATCATCGATCGTCACCAGCGTCAAGTCCGGAAACTTGCGCTGCTTGTCGGCGGGGATGATGTCAGGCTTCGACGGACGGTAGAAATGCTTGGCGGCAAGCGCCTGTCCTTCCGGCGAGTACAGATATTCGAGATAAGCCTGTGCCAGCTTGGTGGTGCCGTTTTCCTCGGCATTCTTGTCCACCACCGCGACTGGAGGTTCAGCCAGAATGGACTGCGGCGGCACGACGATGTCGAATGCATCCTCGCCAAATTCCGCGACCGAGAGATAGGCTTCGTTTTCCCAGGCAAGCAGTACATCGCCGAGCTGGCGCTGCACGAAAGTGGTCGTCGAGCCACGCGCGCCGGTGTCGAGCACAGGCACATGGCGGAACAGTTCGCCGATGTAATCCTTGATCTTTTGCTCGTCGCCACCGTATTGCTTGTAGGCCCAGGCCCAGGCGGCGAGATAGTTCCAGCGTGCGCCGCCGGACGTCTTCGGGTTCGGCGTGATGACCTCGACACCGTCCTTCACCAGATCGCCCCAGTCCTTGATGCCCTTGGGATTGCCCTTGCGCACAAGGAAGACGATGGTTGACGTATAGGGAGCCGAATTGTTGGGCAGGCGCTTGCGCCAGTCCTTGTCGATCTTGCCCGAAAGCTCGGCAATGGCATCGATATCGCTTTCAAGCGCCAGTGTAACCACATCGGCCTTGATGCCGTCGATCACGGAGCGCGCCTGCTTGCCCGACCCGCCATGGGATACGCGAATGGTGACGGTTTCGCCGGTTTCAGCCTTCCAGTGGGAAGCAAAAGCGGCGTTGTAATCCTTGTAAAGTTCACGCGTCGGATCGTAGGACACGTTCAGAAGCGTCTGATCGGCGAAGCTTGCCTGAACCGTTCCAGTCAGCGAAGCCGCAGCCACCAATGCTGCCAAAGTGAGTGAAAATCTCGATATCTTCATGACCGCCTCCATGGTTCATTGGCCAAGACAGTATCAGAGCTCTTTGAAGACAGGATGCCACAAGCCGGTCGTTATTTGAAACGACTTCGAAAAATCTACTCTCCCCTATCAGCCATTGCGAAATATTTTTTCCGCCTGGCTTCATAAGCCGCCCTTGGACGCAAAGTTTAGAACGTGCACTATTGTTGCCCGACAGGATCAACTACCCATGGAGGTGAGGCCCGGACTGGGGTTGCGGGGGGCAAGTATTCATCCGGGCCTCGGCCAGTCTCACGACCGGCAGGCTAACAACGGGCGAAACCTGTTTCGGTTGCAGGAAATCTCGGCAGCCTGATGATTATTTTTCGCAGCCCTATTGCAACCATATCATGCTCCATAATCGCTCTTGAACGATATCACTGAAGGGGTATTTTTCCTGTATTGATTGGCTGACCAGAGGATTTTTCACATGGCATATGGCAAGCGTTACCTCGGTACCCTTTTCTTGATTGCGGCAGGTCCGGCGATGCTGTTTGCACCGTCCGTTTCAGCGCAAGCTCAAGATGTGAACCCCATAGAGCGGGTCGATTATATCTGCGAACGCGGGGTCGTCGTGCCTGTCACCTATATCCGCAATGGCAGCGCGCCCGGATTTGCCGTCCTGGATGCTGAAGGCAAGATGATTGCGCTACAATGGCACGACAATCTCAAGAAATATGTCGCCATCGATGAACAGGACAGCTACCGCTGGAACGACAAGGACGGTCAGGCCGTGTTGAGTCACCTCGAAGCCGATCACACCGCCAAGGAAGTGATGCTGCTTTCAGCCTGTCGTTCAGACGATTCGGAAGAATAGAAGATCTCATTACGGTACGAGGTAATGCTTGTCCCACTGGTTCTGGGGCACTTCATCGCCGATGTCATAGCGGAAGGAAACAATATTGATATGTTCCTCATCCGTCTTGCAGACGAAGGACAGCTTGTACCAGTGCTCCCGGCTGCGGAAGGCTGCGCCATCGGCCTTGATGGAGTTCTTTTTGGTCACCGGATCGGAGAAGGCATAGGCCAGAACCTTGTCGACCGAAAACTTCTGTTCCCGCGTGATGCGTTCCATGGCTTCCACATCGCAACGCTGTTCCAGGCGGGTTGCCGGATCGAGCTTCTCAAGCTGGGCCTTTTCAGAGGCGTTCATCGCGAAAGACGGGGAAACCGCCAGACCAAGGAAGATGAGACTGACAATAGCGGACGCAGGCAACACAACGGGCATGAATTTCATCGGACTTTCGGGAACTCCTCGAGGTGCTCAAATTATCAGCGGCGATAATAAGCATGATTTGCGGCAATGTACGGATCATCACCGGAAAGTTATCGAAGGCCAACCATAAAAACCGCCATCCCCAAAATTCGTCCCTACGTATGAACTAATCGTCGCTGTTCGCGCTCAGCCCTTCCACATAGGTGCGGTTGCGCCCTTCTTTCTTGGCGGCGTAGAGGATTTTGTCGGCCTTATCGACGGCCTGCCAGAAATCACCCTGTTCCGGCAGACGAACACAGCCGATGCTGCATGTGACGCTGGTTTCCTTTGCGAGTCGCTGGAACCGGTGTCTCTCGATATTCTGCCGTACGCCTTCCATAAGCTGGAAAAGGTTATCGGCATGCATATCATCAACACAGATCACGAATTCCTCGCCGCCTGTACGTGCAATCAACGGTCTTTCGCCGATAAGCTTGCGCAGGATTCCAGCGAACTCCTTCAGAACCGCATCGCCTGCCGCGTGACCATAAGCGTCGTTCAGCGCCTTGAAGTAATCGATATCGCAAACGGCGACCCAGCCCGGAACGCCCTTTTTCGCTTGCAAAAGTGCGTTATAGCGCATTTCCAGCCCGCGGCGGTTGAGAAGTCCCGTCAAGGGATCGCTGTCGCGTTCGCGCGATAGCTCGCCGATACGGTCGTAACCGGCAGCGGCCAGCAAGGCGAAGCCAGTGAGAACGGCGGCGATGGCAGTGGAAAAGACTGTCCATTGCCAGAAGACCGTCATCGCGAAATCGTCGCCATCGACATCGCCAAGCAGGGAGCGGGCAGTCAGAAGCGTGCGCGGCACGAATTGCAATGCCACCAGAACGAGCATGACCAGCAAAAGCTTGTCGACCAGCGATCCCTTGAACAGACACCGTGCCTGCCAGGCAAAAGAAAGGATCAGCGTCGCCATGCCCAGATTGAGCACGTAGACCCGCGACAGAAGATTTGGCTCGATATAGCAATAATACCAGACACCGCCGACGATGAGCGCGAAACTCAATATGTAGAAGGCAGATGTAAGCCGCAGACCACTCCGCTGCAGAATGCCATATCCGCCGACCAGCGTGCCCCCGACATAAAATGCCGACGAGAGCACTGTGTTCAGATTGTCGTTCGCAGGAAAATTGCCGAGTTGGACCAGCATGGCGATACCGATCAGCAGGAAACACGCGCCGCAGGACAGCAGAAACTTGCGGCCGCGATCGGAAAACCACGCCGTAAAAAAGGCAAGCGAAAACAGCAGCAGAACGGCGGGGAGTACGAACTTCATATAATCGGGCGCGCAAATTACAATTTCTGGGAGAAGTCTTATTGCGTCCTCTCAAGAAAATTACAATTGAGTAAATTGAAAACGTTCTGTGAACCCGCCATGCGTACCGGGCAGGCCTGCAAGACGCGAGGCCGTAACTTACCGTGCTTTCGCTCTTGATTTCATCAGGCCGTCCGTGTTTGTAACCTGCAAACATTGCCGTGATATGCGCTATCATATGCGCCACGCAGTCCCGTCGCGAAAGGAAGAGACATGAAGCCCGTTTTCCTGCAACTGCAGTGCACGCCCGGTAAAACCTATGAGGTCGCCGATACGCTCTTTCAGCGTGAAATCGTCTCCGAGCTTTATTCCACCAGCGGCGAATTCGACCTTCTGGCAAAAATCTACATCGCCGAAGATCAGGATATCGGCAAGTTCATGAACGAGAATGTCTTTGACATTCCCAATATTGTCCGCTCGCTGACGACGCTGACCTTTACCGCCTTCTGACATCGGCCCCAAGCCGATAGAAAGCCGGTAAAGGTTTGATTCACCATTAACGAATTATCATGTCGGCGAAGGGAACCTCTGCTTGCGCTCGCGCATTTCTTGCGTGAAGGGCTTACCTCAAAAAGGGAGGCAGCGAGACAAGTGATGAATGATCTTGGACAGCGGCGGGTATTAGTGGTGGAAGACGAGATTTTCGTCGCCCTCGACGTCGCCGCGACTGTCGAGGACGCGAACGGAACCGTTCTCGGTCCGGTCGGAACCGTCCGGCAAGCAATAGATATCATCAACCGCAATCAGGTCGACGCCGCCATTCTCGATGTGAACCTTGCCGATGGCGATGTGGAAGCTGTGCTGGACTGGTTGATGAGCCGCCATATCTTCGTCGTCATCCATAGCGGCGGCGGACTGCCTGCCCGCCTTGCAGCGCGCTATCCGGAAGTGCCCGTCTTCCAGAAGCCGATCCCGCCATCCGTGCTGACGCGCGCTCTGGCCTCCGCTCTTGCTTCGCACGTGGCTTGAGAGGCCGGATGCGGTCGACCTTTCCCGATTTCGCAACCGTGCTGAAGGAAGTCGAGGCCGACACAGGCCAGGCGGACGATATTCGCGGACCGCAATTCGGGTTTGCTTCGACCGTTTTTTCTGCAGAGTTCAGCGATACGCCCACAACCGGACGCCAGCCCGATGGCCTGCAGCGCCTGTTCGACATTGAAAGCCCGCCGGAGACTGCGCCCGCACCTGACCGGGAAAGGCTGGCAATAGAAGCGCGCATGCAGAAGCAGTCCCCGGATGCGATCCGCCAGGAGCTGGATTTACAGCCGGGTTTGAAGCGTGCCGAACTGCAACGGCGCCGACGCAGCTTTGCCGCCAGCAATCATCCCGACCGTCTGCCGGAAGAGTTTCGTCCCGCTGCAGAACAGCGGATGAAAACGGCAAATGCCCTGCTCGATAACGCCATGGCCAGCGCACCATCTTAACACCAAGCAACTTCCTTACGTTTTCAGCGCAAATTCTTTTGCCTTATAACAATAACGTGCTAGATTGCCCTGTCTGTGCCTGCGAAAGCTGTCGCACGCCGGAACCCTTTCCGTTGTCCGTAAGTCTGCAAACGGTCTCGCTGCTCTCCCCGCACTCCGGGCAAATTGGGTGATATGGGGCAATTTGCGCTTTGCTCTGCGGGGGCGGTTCTGTCATATCGACGTTACAAATTAGAATAGTTCCTAAAAGGTTTGAAAATGCCTCCTTATCGTTCGCGTACAACCACCCACGGTCGCAACATGGCCGGCGCGCGCGGCCTATGGCGCGCCACCGGCATGAAGGATGAGGATTTCGGCAAGCCGATTATTGCCGTGGTGAACTCGTTCACCCAATTCGTGCCCGGCCACGTGCACCTGAAGGACCTCGGCCAGCTCGTCGCGCGCGAAATCGAAAGCGCTGGCGGTGTCGCCAAGGAATTCAACACCATTGCGGTCGATGACGGTATCGCCATGGGCCATGACGGCATGCTCTATTCGCTGCCGTCGCGGGAACTCATCGCCGACTCAGTCGAATATATGGTCAATGCGCATTGCGCCGATGCGATGGTCTGCATTTCCAATTGCGACAAGATCACCCCCGGCATGCTGATGGCCGCTCTGCGCCTCAATATCCCGGTCGTGTTCGTCTCTGGCGGCCCGATGGAAGCAGGCAAGGTCGTCTGGGACGATCAGGTCAAGAAGCTCGACCTCGTGGATGCGATGGTTGCCGCTGCCGACGATCATTACACCGATGATCAGGTCAAGGCCATCGAGCGCTCCGCCTGCCCGACCTGCGGTTCGTGCTCGGGCATGTTTACCGCAAACTCGATGAACTGCCTCACCGAAGCGCTCGGCCTGTCGCTGCCGGGCAATGGCTCGACGCTCGCAACCCATGCCGACCGCAAGCGCCTCTTCGTGGAAGCCGGTCATCTGGTTGTCGATCTCGCCCGCCGTTATTACGAGCAGAACGACGAGAGCGTGCTGCCGCGCTCAATTGCGAGCTTCCCGGCTTTTGAAAACGCCATGACGCTCGATATCGCCATGGGCGGTTCGACCAATACGGTTCTGCATCTTCTCGCTGCCGCACAGGAGGCCGAGATCGACTTCACCATGGCCGACATCGATCGCCTGTCGCGCCGCGTGCCGGTGCTCTGCAAGGTCGCGCCTGCCGTCGCCTCCGTTCATATGGAAGACGTTCATCGCGCCGGCGGCATCATGGGTATTCTGGGCCAGCTCGAAAAGGCGGGCCTCATCAACACCGATTTGCCGACCGTCCATAGTGAAACAATGGGTAAGGCGCTCGATCATTGGGACGTGACCCGCACCAACAGCGAAATGGTGCACAAGTTCTATTCGGCGGCCCCTGGCGGCGTGCCAACACAGGTTGCCTTCTCTCAGGAGCGCCGTTTTGACAGCGTGGATTCTGACCGTGAAAAGGGCGTCATCCGTTCCAAGGAACACGCCTTCAGTCAGGATGGCGGTCTGGCGGTACTTTACGGCAATCTGGCCGAAGACGGCTGCATCGTGAAGACGGCAGGCGTGGACGATTCCATCCTGAAATTCTCCGGCCCTGCCCGCATCTTCGAAAGCCAGGATTCGGCCGTGCTCGGCATTTTGAACGGCAAGATCAAGCCGGGCGACATCGTGCTGATCCGCTATGAAGGCCCGCGCGGCGGCCCCGGCATGCAGGAAATGCTCTACCCGACGAGCTACCTGAAATCGAAGGGCCTCGGCAAGGCTTGCGCGCTCATCACCGACGGACGCTTCTCGGGCGGCTCTTCGGGTCTTTCGATTGGTCACGTTTCGCCGGAAGCAGCCGAAGGCGGCACGATCGGTCTGGTGCGCGAAGGCGATATCATCGATATCGACATTCCAAACCGCAAGATCCACCTCGCCGTGGACGATGCAACGCTGGCAGAACGCCGCGCCGAGCAGGATGCAACAGGCTGGAAGCCTGCGGAGGAACGCAAGCGCAAGATTTCCACCGCTTTGAAGGCTTATGCTTCCATGGCGACAAGTGCCGCCAAGGGCGCGGTTCGGAAACTGCCGGATTGATTTCGTAAGAAAGTATTTTACTAAGGGCTCTTCGGAGCCCTTTTTCTTTCGAAGTAGATAGGTGCGAAATCGATGAATTTCAGAAAAAAATTATTAGCAATTGGAGCAATATGTATATTTTCAATGAGAGCGACCTATGGTGAAGAACTCACCAAAAAGGATTATATGGAACTGCCCTCAAAAGCAGTTCGGTATTTCCAATGCTCTATACTAATTCAAAATACTGGACAGGCGCGACGCCCCTCATCCGTCGGTTTCTTTCTAGCTTCAAAGGCCACTCAACGAGGTTATGATTTTAGCAAACAGTATTACGACGCTTTAGATAGCAATAAAATCTCTCCGCTGGATTTCGATATAGGAACACTACCGACAGGATTTATATTAGACCCAATATCAATCACGTCACAAAATCGAGAGGAAGAAATATCGTTTAGAATTGGTCGCATATCAGTATATGCGGGATTCGATCTATTTTCGAAAACGCAAGGCATCGATAAAAATAACAGAATTGATATTCCGAATTTCAAACAAAATTCAAAAAACTTACTGGATGAATATTGCGATTATGAATCCTTAGGACTGACACCCGCAATGCTTGAGCAACTGCGAAACGACTTAAAATAAACCGCTATTTCCGAAGCACCTTCTCCACCGCAGGCATCAGATCGTTCTTCACCGACTCCGGCGTAAACGGCCCGACATGCTTGTAGACGATTTTACCTGTCTCATCGACGAGGAAGGTTTCCGGCACGCCGTAGACGCCCCATTCGATGGCTGAGCGCCCGGCGCGGTCGGCACCGACAGCGGCAAAGGGATTACCGAGATCCCCGAGGAAACGGCGCGCATTTTCCGGCTGGTCCTTGTAATTGAGGCCAACCACGCGGATACGTTCGTCCTTGGCGATTTCCATCAAAAGCGGGTGCTCCTGACGACAGGGAACGCACCACGATCCCCAGACATTCACCAGTGTCAGCTTGCCCTTAAAATCATCGCTGTTGAGGCCGGGGACAGGCACCCCATCGCGCACCAGACCTTCGACGGGCGGAAGGTTCGTCTGCGGGGCCTGCTTGCCGATCAGCGCGGAAGGTATCGTCGTATTGTCCTTGCCCGACAGAAGCTGGACCGCAAACACCGCCGCCAGTCCGACGAAAATCGCCAGTGGTAGCAGGGCAACCCATGTGGAGCGCTTTTTCGGCGCGGCTGGCTTCTCGGTCGTTTCCGTCATTGTGCTTTACCGGGGGCTTTTGCAGAACGGCGGCGCACGCCCTGCGCCTCAAGCCGCTTCAATTCGTTTTTCTGGATACGCTGATCGATCAATATCCAGCCAATGGTGACGACGAGTGCCGCGACCGTGATGCCATAGGAGGCGAGAACAAAGCCGAGATGGTTCATAGCGCGCTCTCCTGTGCCTTGCGATTGCGGTCGGCATTCCGTGCGGCAAGCTTTTTCATCGACGCGACGCGACGACGCCAGATTTCATTGCGCATGGCCATCATGTGCAGAGTGAAAAACAGAAGCGAGAAGCCGATAGCCATCACGAAAAGCGGGCGCAGCATGGATGCATCGATGGTGGGGCCGTCCATGCGGAACACCGAAGCTGGCTGGTGCAGCGTGTTCCACCAGTCGACCGAGAATTTGATGATCGGGATATTGATGAAGCCGACTAGCGTGAGCACAGCCACCGGCCTGGCGCTTTTTGCCGGATCGTCCATGGCGCGCGACAGCGCGATAATGCCAAGATACATCAGGAACAGCACGAAAACCGAAGTCAGCCGCGCATCCCACACCCACCATGTGCCCCACATCGGCTTGCCCCAGAGCGAACCTGTGGCCAGCGCAAGCGCGGTGAAGACGGCACCGAGCGGCGCGGCGGCGCGGATCGACACATCGGCCAGCGGATGCCGCCAGACCAGCGTGCCCAGCGCCGAAACGGCCATGATCGAGTAGCACATCATGGAAAGCCATGCGAAAGGCACATGGATATACATGATGCGGACCGTCATGCCCTGCTGATAGTCCTCCGGCGACTGGACGAAAACCATATAGAGGCCTGCTGCCAGAAACAGCACTGAAAGCACGGCCAGCCATGGCAAGACCTTGCCTGCAAAGGCAAGGAACCGCGTGGGATTGGCCAGATCGAGCCAGCTCGTGGTTTTAACGGCGTCTTTGGTCATGTCTTTTTCCATGGCCTATACTTACCTTCCGCCCCCGTACCGTTCAATTGACCGTAATCAACTGCGTCAATCCGCCGAACTTTTCAGCGCTGCGCTCGCGGCCAGAGGCCCGAGGACGGCAAAGAACAGGGTGAGTGCTGCAAGAATAAGGAATGGCGCCAGAAAGGGCGCATTGTCTACTGTCGCTCCATGCGAAGCTGATACACCGAAAATGAGCACCGGAATGGTGAGTGGCAGAACGATCACCGACACCAGCAACCCGCCACGCGGCAGCGCCACGGCAAGGGCTGCACCCACAGCGCCAATGAAGGCGATGGCGGGCGTTCCCACCAGAAGCGTCAGCGATGTTGCGCCGATTGCCGATGCGTCCATGTTCATGAACAGGCCCAGCATCGGCGATGCGATCACCAGCGGCAGCACGCTCGCCACCCAATGGGCCACGCACTTCACAAAAACCGTGAAGGCCAGCATGTGACTGTCCGCGCCGATCAGCAGCAGGTCGAGCGAACCGTCCTCCCGGTCAGCCTGAAACAGCCGGTCGAGCCCCAGAAGCGTTGCCAGCAACGCACCGATCCACAGCATGGCGGGGCCTATGCGCGCCAGAAGATTGAGATCAGGCCCCACGCCGAAGGGCATGACGGCAATGACCGCGAGGAAGAACAATATGCCGATCAGCGCGCCGCCACCGGCGCGGAAACTGAGGCGCATGTCTCTCAGGAACAGCGCCAGCATCAGGCAGCCTCAACTGAACAGGCGGCCATGTCGAACGCGCTGACGCCTTCAAGGCCAAGAGGAATATGCGTTGCGGCGACGATCATGCCGCCTTCCCGCATATGCCCGCGCATGATTTCTGCAAAGCGGGCTTCGGACGCCTTGTCGAGACCGGCGGTCGGCTCGTCGACAATCCAGAGCGGACGATGGCTGACCAGAAGCTTGGCGATGGAAACACGGCGCTTCTGCCCCGTCGACAGATAACCGAACGGCAGATGCTCCACGCCGGGCAGATCGACGGCTTCCAGCGCCTCGTCGATCTCCGCTTGCGCGGCACCGTTGAACTTCTGCCAGAAGGACAGGTTCTCACGCACGCTGAGCGCCGGTTTCATCGCATTCTGATGCCCGAGGTAATGGCAAGCGGCGCGCACCGGCAAAACTGTGCCATCCTCGCGAAGCTCAACCTTGCCTGCTTCGGTCTGAAGCAGGCCGCAGATGATTCGCAGCAGCGTGGACTTGCCGGAGCCGTTCGGGCCCGTCACCACCAGCGCCTCGCCTTCACTGAGAGCAAAAGACAGGCCAGCGAAAATCGTTTCGCCGCCTCTTTCACCAGCCAGATTTTCGGCTTCCAGCCGCATTTTATACCCTCTAAGCCCCGATGGATAATTGCCAGACCAATAGAACCGGAACCCCGGAAGATCTATGGAAAGGCATCGCAACATTTCGCCGCAAGGGGCCGAATTCACGATATTCTGTCTGGAATCGTTTTAGAAAACTCTCTATATGAGGGCTACCACGCCAGCGGTCGGCGTGGAAACCATTTTTGGCCGATCTCAACCTGTTGCCCTTAAGGACGCAGGCATCGGGACGGACAGCGGAAATGACTGCACCCGCACCTTGGCGCGTCCTTGAAACGCAGCAGAGGCGTTCGTCCTGGTTTTCCGGCCAGTAGCATGAAGGACGAACGCAGTGTCGCACATCGACAGTTTTAAATGCCGCAAAACCCTTACCGTGGGCGGTAAGGATTATGTTTATTACAGCCTGACCGAAGCCGAAAAGAACGGCCTCGAAGGCGTTTCCAAGCTCCCCTTCTCCATGAAGGTTCTGCTCGAGAACCTGCTCCGCTTCGAGGACGACCGCTCCGTCAAGAAGTCGGACATCGAAGCTGTTGCCAAATGGCTGAACGACCGTGGTTCCGCAGGCGCGGAAATCGCCTACCGTCCGACCCGCGTGCTGATGCAGGACTTCACCGGCGTTCCTGCCGTCGTTGATCTTGCAGCCATGCGTGACGGCCTCAAGGCGCTCGGCGGCGATCCGGAAAAGATCAATCCGCTCGTTCCCGTCGATCTCGTCATCGACCACTCGGTCATCGTCGACGAATTCGGCAATCCAAGCGCGTTCAAGGCCAATGTGGACCTCGAATATCAGCGCAATGGCGAACGCTACCGCTTCCTCAAGTGGGGTCAGCAGGCATTCAAGAACTTCCGCGTCGTTCCTCCGGGCACCGGCATCTGCCATCAGGTGAACCTCGAATATCTGGCCCAGGCTGTCTGGACCAAGGAAGAAGACGGCGAAACCGTTGCCTATCCCGACACCTGCGTCGGCACCGACAGCCACACCACCATGGTCAACGGCCTTGGCGTTCTGGGCTGGGGTGTTGGCGGCATCGAAGCTGAAGCGGCCATGCTCGGCCAGCCGGTTTCCATGCTTCTGCCGGAAGTCGTCGGCTTCCGCCTGACCGGCAAGATCAAGGAAGGCGTGACCGCGACCGACCTCGTTCTCACTGTCACGCAGATGCTGCGCAAGAAGGGCGTTGTCGGCAAGTTCGTCGAGTTCTTCGGCGAAGGCCTCGAAAACATGACGCTCGCCGATCGCGCAACCATCGCCAATATGGGTCCGGAATATGGAGCGACCTGCGGCTTCTTCCCGGTTGACCGCGAAACGCTGAACTACATGAACACCACCGGCCGCGACGAGCATCGCATCGAACTGGTCGAAGCTTATTGCCGTGCGCAGGGCATGTGGCGTGACAAGGGTGCAGCCGATCCGGTCTTCACCGACATTCTCGAACTCGACATGGGCGACGTCGTTCCGTCGATGGCCGGTCCGAAGCGTCCGGAAGGCCGCATTCCGCTGGAAGGTATCGGTTCCGGTTTCGCAACCTCGCTCGAAACCGAGTACAAGAAGACCACGGGCCAGACCACGCGTTATGCAGTTGAAGGTGAAGACTACGATCTCGGCCACGGCGACGTCGTGATTGCCGCCATCACGTCGTGCACCAACACCTCGAACCCGAGCGTGCTGATTGCTGCCGGCCTTCTGGCCCGCAATGCAGTAGCCAAGGGCCTCAAGACCAAGCCTTGGGTCAAGACCTCGCTTGCTCCCGGCTCCCAGGTCGTTGCCGCCTATCTTGAATCCGCTGGCCTCCAGAAGGATCTCGACGCACTCGGCTTCAACCTCGTCGGCTTCGGCTGCACGACCTGCATCGGCAATTCCGGTCCGCTGCCCGCACCAATCTCCAAGACCATCAATGAGAAAGGTCTGATTGGCGCTGCGGTTCTCTCTGGTAACCGTAACTTCGAGGGTCGCGTTTCGCCGGACGTTCAGGCAAACTATCTGGCTTCGCCGCCGCTCGTCGTCGCTCACGCTCTTGCCGGTACGGTCACCAAGGACCTGACCAAGGAGCCGCTCGGCGAAGACCAGAACGGAAATCCGGTGTTCCTCCGCGACATCTGGCCTTCCTCTCAGGAGATCCAGGAATTCATCGCCAAGAACGTCACCCGCAAGATTTTCTCCGAAAAATATGCGGACGTGTTCAAGGGCGACGAAAACTGGCAGGCCGTTCAGGTTCCTGCGGGCCAGACCTATGCATGGGACGATAACTCGACCTATGTGCAGAACCCGCCTTACTTCGTCGGCATGGGCAAGTCGGCTGGCACGATCGGCGACGTCAAGGGTGCCCGCATTCTGGGTCTCTTCGGCGACAAGATCACGACCGACCACATTTCACCTGCCGGTTCCATCAAGGCACAGTCGCCTGCCGGCAAGTACCTCATCGACCATGGCGTCGGCATTGCCGACTTCAACCAGTACGGTACGCGTCGCGGCAACCATGAAGTGATGATGCGCGGCACTTTCGCTAACATCCGTATCCGCAACCACATGCTGGGCGAAAACGGACGCGAAGGCGGCTACACCATCCACTATCCGTCGAAGGAAGAAACCTCGATCTACGACGCTGCCATGCAGTACAAGGCCGAGGGCGTGCCGCTCGTCGTCTTCGCAGGTGTCGAATACGGCAACGGCTCTTCGCGTGACTGGGCTGCCAAGGGCACCAACCTGCTCGGCGTCAAGGCCGTGATCGCACAGTCCTTCGAGCGTATCCACCGCTCCAACCTCGTTGGCATGGGCATTGTGCCTTTCGTCTTCGAGGAAGGCACCAGCTGGCAGACGCTTGGCCTCAAGGGCGACGAAATCGTCACCATCGAAGGCCTTGCCGATGTGCGTCCGCGCCAGAAGGTCGAAGCTTCCATCACCTATGCCGATGGCACGGTGAAGAAGGTTCCGCTCATCTGCCGCATCGATACGCTGGACGAGCTCGACTACATGAAGAACGGCGGCATCCTGCAGACCGTTCTGCGCGACCTCGCCGCGTAATCGGCACAGGTTTAAAAATCAGAAGCCGCCGGAGAAATCCGGCGGCTTTTTTATTTTGGAGCAGACATGGACATTATCGGCCTGAACGGATCATTTCCCTGACTTTCACCGCTTTTTCAAAGTGATCGAGGGTGTGGGTCTTGATCCACCACTCGGCAGCCTCCATGAGCAGTTCCGGCTCCGTGTTCTTGTTGGCAAAGAAGGCATAGAACGAAATACCGACCTGCTCGCCCTTTTTCGCTATCTTCTCATCGCAAATTGCGATGGCTTTTTCTCTCAAGCTCGATCTCATGTTCAACCAGTCTCGTTTCCGCACAATCTGTTGTGGCTGATTTTGATAGGAGATTCGCAACCTCTGCGAATCTCACCGCAACGTGAATTCCTATTGATTGCAGGACTTCTTACATAATAGATGTCAGCGACAATTATTGCAGGATGAAACGAAGTGATACTCCACGCCCCCTTCTATGGGACAGGTCCATGGCTTACCGGCGAGCATCTGCCCGGCTGGCGTAGCATCTGTGCCGTTCTGGGGCTGGCATTCACCGGCTGCATCTCCATGCAAGGACAGGCCAAGGCACAGGACAGCAACAAGAAGACCGCCGTTCTGGAGCTCTACACCAGCCAAGGCTGCAAGTCCTGCCCCCAGGCTGACCAGAATTTCGCGAAATATGCCGACGATCCCAATGTTCTGGCGCTGTCGTTCCACGTTAATTACTGGGATTATATGGGATGGCGGGACACGCTTGCCACCCAGGAAAACACCGACCGGCAGAACGCTTATCGCAACTCCTTCAATGCGCGTATGATCTATACGCCGCAGGCCATCATCAATGGCACGGCGGAAGTCAACGGTCGCGACGGTGAAGCCGTCCAGGCGCAGATTGCCACCAACAAGCTGGATGTGCCGGTTTCGATCAAACAGCTCGATGACGGGCGCCTGTCCATTGAAATCGGCGCAGGCAAAAAACCGGAAGCGCCTGTGCATGTGGTGCTGTTCTATTTCCGCGATTCCGTGACCATTCCGATCACCGAAGGTGAAAATGCCGGTCAGGCTGTCACCTATCGCAATACGGTTCGCGATACGAATACGATTGGCATGTGGGATGGCAAGCCGCTGAAGATTGAAATCCCGGCTTCGGAACTGAAGCGCAAGGACGTTTCGGGCTGTGCCGTGGTGCTGCAGGAAACCCGCGACGACAACTCGCTCGGCCCCATCCATGGCGCGGCCATGTTCAAGCAGAAGAAGCCGATCGGCCTCTGAGCTTTCTGCGATCATCGTCGCTCTTCTGCAATTTACAGCGAGAAATGCGTTTCGATCAGATCGAACAGATTTTTATTTGGGCTGATGTCGTGCTGGGCTTCTGGGCGAGTGTTGCAACTTGGTTCAGCGGAGGCTGGAAAAGGTTGGTTCGGCTCGGGCAGTCCTTTGGGCGGGGGGCTTGGGGTCGGACATACCCGAACCGAACCGTCTCAGGCAACGTGTAGATGCTGAAGCCATAATCAGGCTGGAATGCGAAGCTGACAAGGCGAAAATGTGGCCGACAATCACCATTGCAAACAGGCATTCTCTTTTCGTGAATAACTAATATGTAGCCTCTAATCCCTATTTATAGGGGCTTTTCCCGGTGAATAATCGGCAACCAGAATCGGTCTGCAAAACCCTCCCCTTGAAATTGCTTCACAAAAGCATCACCCTGTTGTCATGCGCCGGTTCGGTTCGCTTCTTCGCCATTGCCGAATATCCAAACCGGTCGCGCGCAGTTTGTTTTTGAGCCTGCCCGGTTTTTGGTCTGCGCTCTGCAAAAGGCTGAAAGGAAGGAAATGGATACGTCAAGCGCAGCGAATGAGGATTTGTCATCCCCTTCCCCCTCGTCTGCTTCGCCAAAGGTCGTTCCTCTCGACCGTACGCGATCTGCTCCAGTCAGTTTCAACCGGCATGAACTCGGCAAAATCCTGAATATCTATGGCCGCATGGTTGCCTCCGGCACGTGGCGCGATTATGCGATCGACCATCTCAGCGACCGCGCCGTGTTCTCCATCTTCCGCCGTGCAAGCGAGATACCGCTTTTCCGCATCGAGAAGAATCCGAAGCTGGCGCATAAACAGGGGGCCTATTCGGTCATCGCCGCAAGCGGGCTTATCATGAAGCGTGGCCATGAGCTGGAGCGCGTCCTGCGCGTGTTCGACAAGAGCCTCAAGCTCGTTGAAAGCTGATCCCCCATATAGGGATATTTGGCAACCCAATTTTTCAAACCGCCCCTTCGACAAGCTCAGGGTGAGGGCGTTACGGCGGAATTAAACGTTGCAGATTACACCCCCCCTCATCCTGAGGAGCCGTTGAAAACGGCGTCTCGAAGGATCTAGGGTCGAGGAATCAGGCATACGGGCAAATCAGCAGGAAGATGACTTATGAAAGCGGCGGCGTACCCGGCTCGATTGAACGCCCGCCATTGAGCGGTAGCTGCATCAGCACCGTATCGAGCCAGCGCCCGTGCTTGAAGCCGGAACCCTCGATACGTCCGCAATGGATGAAGCCAAGGCTCTCATGCAGCTTCACCGAACCGATATTGTGTTCGCCATCGCCGATCACCGCCAGCAATTGCCGGAACCCCAACGCAGCAATACGTTCGATGAGTTCGCGCAGAAGGAGCTTGCCTATGCCCTTTCCCTTCGCATCAGGGGCGATATAGATCGAATCCTCCGCAAGCCAGCGATAGGCAGGCCTGACGCGGAAATAACTCGCATAGGCATAGCCCAGAACCCTGCCGTCCTCCTCCGCGACGAGGATCGGAAAGCCCTGTTCCACGTATGCTTCAAAACGCTTCACCATTTCGTCCATTGTCGGCGGCTCGATCTCATAGGAGCCGGCGCCGGTCAGAACGGCCTCCGTATAGATTGCGGTGATCGTTTCGATATCGGCAGGCTGGAAATCACGAATGACGGGCATGGGAGGAACCGGAGTAAAGTGTTTTGATAAGGCTTCCACCATGCATCAGTAATCATATGGACAAAAGCAAAAAGGGCAGCGTTTCCGCTGCCCTTTTTTTTCAAACACTCTTCAGCTGACTATTCGCGGTTGCCCATGAACTGCAGCAGGAAGGTGAACATGTTGATGAAGTCGAGGTAGAGACGCAGCGCGCCCATCACGACCTTGCGGCCATGCGCATCCGAAGAATCGCCTTCGTAGTACATTTCCTTGATCGACTGCGTGTCGTAGGCGGTGAGGCCTGCGAAGATCAGAACGCCGATCACCGAGATCGCGAACTGAAGCGCGGTGGAACCGAGGAAGATGTTGACGACCGATGCCAGGATCAGGCCGAACAGGCCCATGATCAGGAACGAGCCCATGGCGGACAGGTCGCGCTTGGTCGTGTAACCATAGAGCGACAGCGCGCCGAAGGAAGCAGCCGTCACGAAGAAGGTGCGAACGATGCTCTGGCCGGTAAAGACCAGGAAGATCGACGACAGCGACAGGCCGACGAGAGCTGCATAGCCCCAGAAGACGGCATTAGCGGTCGAGACCGAAAGACGTTCGATGCGGAAGCTCAGGAAGAACACTGCCGCGAGCGGCGCAAGCATCACAACCCAGCGGAGCGGGGACGTGTAGAGCGCCACACCGAGACCGGTGAGCATCTTGCCGTTGGCGAGCTGTGCGACGGCTGCGGACGGGTCCGTGGTCGTTGCGAGTGCTGCAACGGCAAATGCGGCAAGGCCGGTAACGGCCAAGCCGATAGCCATCATGTTATAGACGCCGAGCATATAGCTGCGCAGGCCCTGATCGATGCCTGCATCAGCACGAGCGCCGCCTACCGGCCTCTGCTGCGCCTGAATATTGCGAAAGTCAGCCATGACTTAAATCCTCTTGCCATGTCCCGTCCGGTGTCGGGGCGCTCAAAAGGCCGAGCCGCCTCCAGGCGCCGCTGGCGGGACCCCAGCATGCCTGCCTGACATTATGGGGATTTCGGCCTTCGCGTACAAGTACCACCTGTAAAAAAACGTGATGCAGCGGTGCGGAAGCGCAAACGCATTATCCATAATATCCAACGGCTTACGTTTTCTCACCCTTCCCTATTACAAATCGTTCATATGGTTCTGAGCACCTGGGCGGGCTTCTGGCCGAGAACGCGCCATGTACCGGCCAGGCCGAAGCCGACAGTCAGTACCAGTGCTATGGCAACGGTCATCAGCGCGACATCGGGCAGGAAGCTTGCTTTCAGCTTCATGATTTCCACGACGACATACCAGCCCGCCACACTGCCCGCGACGAGTGCGAAGAGCGCCGTTGCAAGCCCGAGCAGCATATATTCAAGCACATAGGCCGTAATCAGCGTGCCGCGCGTCGCGCCCAGCGTCTTCAGCACCACGGCGTCGTGGACGCGGGCACGGTTACCGGCTGCGAGCGCTCCGCCCAGCACCAGAACAGAGGCAGCCAGCGCGATGGAGGCCGCAGCACGGATGGCGGTTGCAAGCTGGCTGATGAGGTCATTCGCGACATTGAGCGCATCGGTCACACTGACGGTTGTGACGGCGGGCCATGTCTTGGTGACCTGCCGCAGCACATCAGGCGCAAGGTTCTTCTGGCTGTCGGGAATGGTGAGTGTCGCCAGCCACGTCGCTGGCGCACCGGCAAAGGTATTGGGCGAAAACACCATCACGAAGTTCATCGCAAGCGTTTCCCACTGAACCTGCCGGAAACTTGCGATCTTCGCATTGATGTTGCGGCCCAGCACGTTGACCGTCACCGTATCGCCCAGCTTCAGGCCCAGTTCCTTGCCTTCACGCTCCGCGAAGGACACCAGCGGTTCGCCGCTATAATCGGCTGGCCACCATTCGCCTTCCGTCAGCGTCGAGTTTTCAGGGACCGTATTGGAAAAGGTTATGCCGCGGTCGCCGCGCAGCACCCAGGCTGCTTCCGGCGGGATGGTCATGTCGCGCACATTGGTGCCGTTGAAGGCAACGATACGCCCGCGCAGCATCGGACCGGAAGTGAGTTTGCCATCGGGCACGATACCGCTGACCAGCTTGGTGAAATCGGCGATGTCGCGGTTCTGAATATCGACGAAGAAAAAGTCAGGCGCCTGCGCCGGAATGTTTTCCGTCACCTGACGGCGCAGATTGCCATCGATCAGCGCGATTGCCACCATCAGCGTCAGGCCAAGGCCCAGCGAAAGCACCACGGAGGGCGTGAGCGCGCCGGGACGATGAATGTTACCCACTGCCAGCCGAAGCGCTGTCGAACGCACGCGCGGAACCCGGCGGGCAAGCCAGCGTATGCCATCGGCGACAAGCCGCAGCACGCCGAAAGCCGCAATGGCCGAAACGATGAAGATTGCCGCAATGCGCCGGTCATAGGCGACGTAAAGCGCCAGCCCGGCGAGTGCAGCAATCAGCAGAACCGCGAGGCCGAGATATAGCAGTGGTGGCAGGCCACGCTGCTCGAAACCCTGCTCGCGGAAAAGCGCCGTTGCCGGAATGTCCCGCGCCCTGCCAAGCGGAATGATCGCAAAAGCAAGCGTGGTAATGAGCCCGAAGACGGCGGCAAGTGCCAGCGCACCGGGGAAGAAACCGCCGCCACCGGCGACCGGCAGATAATTGGCGAGCGCCATGGCAGCGGCATAGGGGATAATCGCCGCCAGTATCAGCCCGAGAACAATACCGATCAGGCCAATCACCATGATCTGCACGAGATAGACCAGCACGGCGAAGCGCGCGGGCGCGCCAAGCGACTTGAAGGTCGCGATCACGCCGCGCTTGCCATCGAGATAGGCGCGCACCGCATTGGCAACGCCTACACCACCGACGATCAGCGCCGTCAGGCCCACCAGTGTCAGGAATTGCGAGAAGCGCTCGATATTGGCGCTCAGCGCTGGCGCGGCATTGGAGCGGGAGCGAATGTTCCAGCCTGCATCGGGGAAATCTGCGGCAGCCTGTCGCCTGACTTCGGCAATTGCTGCATCCGGCGCGCCATCGGGAAGCGCAACCTTGTAGATATGATCGACAAGGCTACCCGGCTGGATGAGGCCGGAAGCGCGCAGGCCATCCAGCGAAACCAGAAAGCGCGGCGCAAAATTGAAGCCCGACGAAAGCAGGTCCGGCTCGCTCTCGATCAGGCCGCGCAATTCGAATGTTTGCGAACCGAGCAGCACCTTTGCGCCGAGCGTCAGCCCCATGCGATTGAGGAAATCCTGACTTACGGCAGCGCCGTAAACATCGCCTTTGATGGCCGTCATATCGGCCAGCGACTGCTCCGGTGCGACCTTCAACTGGCCATAGAGCGGATAGGCGGCATCGACCGCCTTCACCTCGACCAGCGACTGGTCGGAGCCATCGGGCATGCGCGCCATGGAGCGCATCGTAGCGCTCTCCGCCATTCTGCCCTGCTTTTCGATGAAGGCGCGCTCTTCCACTGTGGCTTCCCGCTGATTGAGCGCGAAGCTGACATCGCCGCCCAGAATACTCTGGCCTTCCGAGGCGATGCCGGTGCTGACCGACCGCGCCACCGAATTGACGCCGCCGATGGCGGCAACGCCAAGCGCGATACAGGCGAGGAAAATGTAGAAACCGGACAGGCCACCGCGCATTTCACGCAGCGCAAAGCGGAGAGCAAGCGAGAACGACTTTGCTGCACTCATGCGCCAGCCGCCAGCGATTCGAGAATGGAGCCGCCCTGTGCAGGCTCCTCGATCCGGCCCGAGCGCACCGGGATTTCGATGTCGCAGCGCGCCGCAAGCGCCGGGTCATGCGTGACAAGCACCATGGTCAGACCGTTCTCGCGCTGCTTGGCGAACAGAAGATCGGCAATCTGGCGCCCCGTCGTGGTGTCGAGATTGCCGGTCGGCTCGTCGGCGATCAGGATTTTCGGGCTTGGCGCAAGAGCACGGGCAATCGCAACGCGCTGCTGTTCGCCGCCGGAAAGCTCGGATGGATAATGGGTGAGGCGCTCGCCAAGCCCGACAGCGCGCAATTCGCGCTCCGCCACCTCGAACGCATCTCTGCGCCCGGCAAGTTCCAGCGGCACGGCGACATTTTCAAGCGCAGTCATATTGGGAATGAGGTGGAAGGACTGGAACACGATGCCGATATTGGCACCGCGGAAAGCGGCGGCCTGATCTTCGCTCATCTGGCTGATCGTCTCACCTGCAATCTTCACAGTTCCGTTATCGACATGCTCGAGACCGGCCAGAACCATCAGCAGCGTGGACTTGCCGGAACCGGACGGACCAACGATGCCAGCCGACTGTCCTTGCGATATATGAAGGGAAACGCCCTTCAGCACATGCACCGATGAGGCGGCGTGACCAAGGGTTAGATGAACGTTCTCAAGTTCGATAATCGGGCCAACAACCTGTTCCGTCACGCGGTTTTTATCCTATATGAATATTCAGAACCAAACAGCGCGCCACAAATTTGAACTTATGTTGCGCCAATCATTGAAGAGAAGTCCGGCGGGCCATTTGCCCACAGCCCCTCAAATATGGGTTTTCGACGATGCGTTTCAAACTCTCAATTCCGGCATGGCTCCCGATTTTTGCTGCGATTGCGTCTTTTATGGCGGCAAGTCCCATTATTGCGGCGCATGCGCAGGAAGAACCGACCGGTCTCGAAGATGCACTGCCGACCGAGCAGCTTTCACAGGTCAAGATCGTCGGCTTCGGTGACAGCCTGATGGCGGGCTATATGCTGCCATCCAATGCCGCCTTTCCGCAGCAGCTTGAAAAGGCACTCAACGACAAGGGTGTTGAGGTTTCGATCGAGAATGCGGGCGTATCGGGCGACACGACCACGGGCGGGCTTTCGCGCATCGACTGGTCCGTTCCCGATGGCACCGATCTCGTGATCCTTGAGCTGGGTGCGAATGACGCGCTGCGCGGCATCGAACCCGACATTACTGAAAAGAATCTCGACGAGATGCTGGCGCGCCTGCAGCAGCGCGGCATTTCGGTCATTCTTGCGGGCATGATGGCCCCGCCCAACATGGGCAAGGACTATGCCGCCAAGTTCAACCCGATCTATCCGAAGCTGGCACAGAAATATGGCGTGCCGCTCTACCCGTTTTTCCTCGACGGCGTAGCAACCAAGAAGGATTTTTTGCTCGAGGACGGAATGCACCCCAATGAAAAGGGCGTCGAAACGATGGTGGCTAACTTTATGCCCACTATCGAAAAGAGCCTGACAAACATGCAAAACAAGGGGACATCGGGAGGCTGACGCCGGTCGGGAGCATAAACAGCTTGCTCCCGGACTCAAACTTTGATTCGCTGCAGTTGCATCAACTTAACCGAATCAATTCGGCAGGTACGATGCACTGACTCTCTAGGCTAGAGTGTCCTTTATGCATCCTTTGGATGCCCGGCGCTCTGGCATGGAACGCTTCGAGGAGGATGCCTTATGCCGCGTCTTTTCACTGCCCTCGAAATCCCGCGCGACGCCGCGCTTTCGCTCTCGTTGTTGCGAGGCGGTCTCCCCGGCGCACGCTGGATTGATGTCGAAAACTACCACATAACGCTGCGTTTTATCGGAGATGTGGAAGGCCACGTGGCCGACGAGGTTGCCAATGCGCTTGATCGCGTGCGGCGGCCTGAATTCATGCTCAACCTGTCGGGTGTCAATGCTTTCGGCTCCAAAAAGCCGCACAGCATCTATGCGGGTGTATCCCCATCGCCTGACCTCAACGCTTTGCAGGCGGAAATCGAACGTATCTGCCAGCGGCTTCACATTCCCGCCGATCCGCGCAAGTTCACGCCCCATGTGACACTGGCGCGGTTGAGAAATCCCCGCATCGAGGATGTGGTGCGCTATCTCTCTTCACGCGGCAACTTCGCGACGCTGCCCTTCAAGGTGGGACGGTTCGTGCTGATGTCGTCACGTGATTCCGTGGGCGGCGGACCCTACATCGTGGAGGAAGCCTGGCCTTTGGTTGCCCGTTCTGGCCAGAACTGGTCGGCAAGCGCGATGGAAGCTGCCAGAACCATCCGGTAAACCTTTTCGAAATCCCCGGTCCCGCCATAATAGGGATCGGGGATTTCAACCGCCCGTCCTTCGGCAATCTCGGTGAAAAGCCCGATTTGCGCACTTGCATTTGCAGGCTGCCGCTCAGCGATCATCCGCATATTGTAGCGGTCCATCCCGAGGATCAGATCGAAACGGCTGAAATCAGCTGCGATCAACTGTCGGCAGCGCTGTGCGGAAATATCGAGACCGTGGCGCGCTGCAACACTGATCGACCGCTCATCCGGTTCCTCGCCGGTATGGTAACCGTTGGTTCCGGCAGAATCGACCCGCACGTCGCGGATGCCGCGTTTTTCCAGCACATGGTCCATCACGCCTTCGGCAAGCGGAGAACGACAGATATTGCCTGCACAGATGAAAAGAATGCTGGCTGGGACTTGTGCGGCTACGGATACGATCACGGAACTCTCGCGCTCATGATAAGTTAGTTCAGGAACCGCAACATAGGCGAAAGACGATGGCACGCAACCGGCTGACGGAAAATGAACTGAACGAAGCGCTCGCCGAACTGGATGGCTGGCAGAAGGTCGAGGGACGCGAGGCGATTTCCAAAAGCTTCAAGTTCAAGGATTTCAACGCCGCCTTCGGCTTCATGGCGCGCGCAGCACTCCACGCGGAAAAACTCGACCATCACCCCGAATGGTTCAATGTCTACAATCGCGTCGATGTCACGCTCGCCACCCATAGCGAGAACGGCATTACGGAACTCGACATCAAGCTCGCGCGCAAGATGAACGCCTTGGTCTGAGTTTAAAGCTTTGAGATGTATACGTAAATCTTCCGGCGGTCATAATTGAAGCTGCCGTCGGGGTTGCGGCTGGAATAGGGAAGAACGCGGGTCAGATTGGTGCGATCCTGCCAGTTCTGCCCAAGCTTACCGCCATGGATGCCACGGATATGGACATCGCCAAGCGAAATGGCGGCATGGAAAATGTGCCCGGCCTGAACGTCATAAAAGCCGATTGCCTGACCGAAAGGCAGCGCTGAATAACCGTTCCATTGTTCGCCCGCCCTGAAATTCAGGATGGGTATCCAGTTCTGGCTGGACGTGCCGCGTAGCGTGTTGAGCGAAATTCCGGCACCGAAGAGAAACCGCAGATAGACGGCGGCATCGTAGCATCCCGCCTCCGACAGATCGACGGTGATGTAATTGTCTTCGCTTCCGGCCGCCAATAGCTGGTTGCCACGAAACAGCCGTGTTGAACGGTCGCTGCGGATGAAGTTTTCCCCATAGCCGGTCAAATGCATCAGAACCTCCACTCAGCAATGGACCATCGCCCGCCCGAAACGCTTTGGAAGCGAACTGGGGAAGCGATCTGGTCGAATCTGTATTTTGGGGATTTGACGCGGGGGTTGTAGCTGATGCTTCTTGCAGGTGACCTGGGTGATGGAATCATCATGGTCTTGCAAGGACAGCACAAACTCCCCATTTTCTATCGGTCACAACCCGTATTCAACCATTGGAAGCGGGACGACAGGAGTTGAACGAGAATGGATGACGTCAGAATCGGTGAAATCCTCGAACCCGGCAGCGAGAGCGAATTCAAGAAGCGCAGTGAACGGGTGAAGAACGGATTCTGGAAGGCCGCGCGCCGCGCCGGTCGCATGGTGCCCTTCATGGATGAGGTGGTGGCAGCCTATTACTGTGCCCTCGACCAGAAGACGCCAACCCGCGTGCGCATGACGCTGATGGCCGCACTTGCCTATTTCGTCCTGCCATTCGACGCCATTCCAGACATTCTGGCCGGTATCGGCTTCACCGATGACGTTGCCGTGCTGATGGCAGCGCTGACAGCCGTTCGTGCCCACATCACGCCTGCGCACCGGCTCGCCGCCCGGCAGGCACTCGAGGATGAGGGAGTAAGGGAGTAAGGGAGTAAGGGAGTAAGGGAGTAAGGGAGTAAGGGAGTAAGGGAGTAAGGGAGGCTGTTCACAGCTATTTGATTCCGACAACCCTGCATCACTTACGCCCGTTTTCACCCTTATTTTCCTATTCCCGTACTCCCCTATTCCCTTTTTAACATACTGCCTTATTCCCCTACTGCCCTATTGCCTTATCCTCACGAACAAACTCTCGCCGCTTTCTTTTAATTCAACTGGAACCAAGGGATGGCGGGGCGACTTAGCTGCTCATTCAAGTTTTCTTTCGAAACTTCACCGTTTGGTAACCCAGATTAAGGCAATTTAATCGGTAACTGAGCGGGACGGCGTGATGAACGGCGGCATCCCGATATTCAAGTTTGAAGCAAACGAAAGAGAACCGGTAAAAACCAATGCTTGGAAAATCGATCGTCGCGGCTTCTGTGTTCATGATTGGGATGGCGGGCTCGGCACTCGCCCAGACCCCGAGCCAGATCAGCCAGTTCAATGCCTGGGGCGCCTACAGCTATCAGTCGGGCAACGGCAAGGTCTGCTATGTCCTCTCCGTACCGACCCAGAAGGCTCCGGCCAATGTCGATCACGGTGACAACTTCTTCCTCGTGAGCCAGAAGCCCGGCCAGAACATTTCGTTCGAACCGCAATTCATGGCCGGTTACGACCTCAACACCAATGCCAAGGTCGTCGTCTCCATCGGCAACCGCAACTTCAACATGTTCGTCAACGGCAAGTCAGGCTGGATGGAAAATGCGGCGGAAGAGCCGCAGCTCATCGCAGCCATGCGCGGCGGTTCGGAAATGAAGGTGCAGGCACAGTCGAAGCGCGGCACCAAGACCAACTACACCTATTCGCTGAAGGGTATTTCGGATGCGCTGAAAGCCATCCAGAAGTGCAAATAATCCACGCGATTGGAAGTCGTTTAAAGCCGGGTACACAACCCGGCTTTTTTCTTTTGTGCTGCACATACGCATAGCAGACCGGATTTCATGTGGGATGACGAACGCGATATTGTGTGCTAAGAGCGCGCGCAACAGGGGTCGCAAAGCCAAGTGCCGGACCCTATTTATCCATGCATTCGGGCCAGATTATCTGGCGAAGCTTATCGACGCGCTTCAGCCGTCGTTTCCAACAGTTGAAAACAGATGTCTATTTCGTTCGACCTTACCATTGATGATACGCGCGACCAGCTTGCCCGCCATGCGCGCGCCAGCCTGGAGGCAAAGCCGTCGCTTATCGGCATGTCGCGCGAGGAAATGGCCGAAGCACTGATAAAGGTCGGCGTGCCCGAGCGGCAGACGAAAATGCGCATCAGCCAGCTCTGGCATTGGCTCTATGTGCGCGGCGTTTCCGATTTCGCCGACATGCGCAATATTTCCAAGGATCTGCGTAGCCTTCTGGCGCAGCATTTCACCATTGCGCGCCCGGAAGTGGTCGAAGAACAGATTTCGCAGGACGGCACCCGCAAGTGGCTGTTCCGTTTTCCGCCGCGGGGTGCCGGCCGTCCGGTCGAAATCGAAAGCGTCTATATTCCTGAAGAAGGGCGCGGCACACTCTGCGTTTCCTCACAGGTCGGCTGCACGCTGACCTGCTCGTTTTGCCATACCGGCACGCAGAAGCTGGTGCGCAACCTCACGTCGGAAGAAATTCTGGCGCAGCTTTTGACTGCTCGTGACCGGCTCGGCGATTTTCCGGACAAGGACACGCCCGATGGCGCCATGGTTCCCGCCGAAGGTCGCAAGATCACCAATATCGTGATGATGGGCATGGGCGAGCCGCTCTATAATTTCGAGGAAGTGAAGAAGGCCCTGCTGATCGCTTCCGATGGCGACGGCCTATCCCTTTCCAAGCGCCGCATCACGCTTTCAACCTCCGGCGTCGTGCCGGAAATCTATCGCACCGGTGACGAGATCGGCGTCATGCTTGCCATTTCGCTGCACGCCGTGCGCGACGAGTTGCGCGACATTCTGGTGCCAATCAACAAGAAGTATCCGCTGGAACAGCTCATCAAGGCTTGCCGCGAATATCCGGGCTTGTCCAATGCCAAGCGCATCACCTTTGAATATGTGATGCTGAAGGACATCAATGACAGCCTTGAGGATGCCAAGCTTCTGGTGAAGCTTTTGCAGGGCATTCCGGCCAAGATCAATCTGATCCCGTTCAACCCCTGGCCTGGCACCAATTACCAGTGCTCGGAATGGGAGCAGATCGAGAAATTTGCCGATTATGTGAACGCGGCTGGCTACGCATCGCCGATCCGCACCCCGCGCGGTCGCGATATCCTTGCTGCCTGCGGCCAGCTGAAGTCGGAATCGGAGCGCATGCGCAAGAGCGAACGCCTTGCGCTCGAAGCCATGATGATTGCCGGGCATGGCGAATAACGGGGCGAGTAAACTGATGGGTGCGCGCGCTTGAACGATACTTTCGACTACATAACGCGCTTCGTCATCGTGGTATTCGGCTATTGCTGCGGCGTATTGGCGGCTGGCTGGTTTCTGGCCGCCATCCTTTTCCGCACCCTTGGGGTCGATTCCTTCATGAACGATTTCGTCATGATGGCGAGCGATGCGGATGCCGGTTCGTTCTTTGCAGCCACCAGCTTCTGGAGCGCGGTCTTCGTTGGCGGTTTTGCCATTGCAGCCATGGCTGGCGGGTTCAGCTTTGTGCCTGCCCTCATTCTCATCATTCTGGCTGAAGCGCGCGGTTACAAGTCGTCGCTGTTCTATTGCGTTGCGGGTGCCCTGATCGGGCTTGCCGCCGCAGGCGCATCGCTTCCGTTCAGCGATGGCCGAAGCGTTCCGGAAAGCTCGCTCTGGATCGCAGCCATTGCAGGTGCCGGTGTCGTCGGCAGCTTCGTCTACTGGCTGCTGGCAGGGCGCAATGCCGGGCGGCTTTTATCCCGCCCGACTGAATAAAATCCATCTTCTTTTTCGCATTGTCCTACGCAAAACCGCTTCGCACTTTTGCTGGAAATGCTCTATTTTGCCTGTGCGGTGATGATCTTCAGCGCGAAAGCCGAAAACACGCCCGCAAACATCCAGTCCACGATGCGCGTTACGGTCGGGTTCTTTTTCAGGAGCCCGGCGAAACGATCTGCCGCCACCACCATCGGAATGGTGAAGGGCAGCGCCATCGGAATGAACGACAGGCCGAGGAAGAACAATTTGCCCATGGCATGCGGGTCATGTGCGGAGACGAACTGCGGCAGGAAGGTCATGTTGAACAGGATGATCTTCGGGTTCAGAAGATTGATGCCAAGACCCGTCAGCCAGTTCTGGAACAGCGTATGCTTCTTGCCGCCATTCTTTTCCGGCGAGAAGGCCGATCCCTTGCGGATCGCCTGCACGGCCAGCCAGACCAGATAGCCAGCCCCCACCACTTTCAGTGCCGTAAAGGCTGCGGGAGACGCCAGAATGAGCGCCGAAAGGCCGAGCGCCACCATGGTGGTGTGAATGACTATGCCGGTGCTGGCGCCAGCCATGCAGGCAAAACCTGCGGCCTTGCCTTCGGACAGGGCGCGCCCGACGAAAAGCGTCATGTCGGGACCGGGGGTGATGGAAAGGATTGCGGTTGCTATCGCGAACTGGACAAAAATCGTCCATTCGGGAATGAAGGTCAGGTTTGTCAGAAAAGACATCGAAATGTGCTCCAAGAGATGGCGCACGCTAGAATAATTTCCCGGCAAATGAAACAGTCGAATGGAGACAGAAATGCTGCTGATCGTAGGTACCGTCCGCCTGCCGCCGGAAAACCTCGCCAAAGCGCACGAGGCCATGCAGCGCATGATCTCGGCCAGCCGGGAGGAGGATGGCTGCGTGGACTATTTCTATGCCGCAGACATTCTCGAGCCGAGCCTCATCCATGTGAAGGAGATGTGGCGCGACCGTGCCTCACTCGACCGGCATTTCGCCTCCGCCCATATTGCCGAATGGCGTGCGGCCTGGCCTGAACTTGGTATCGGCGACCGCAATCTCGTTGTTTATGAAGTTGGCGAACCACAGATCACGTAATACCAAAACTCGATGAGTTTGACTCATCGAGTTTTGGTTAAGCCCGTGCGGCGACTGAGCATTTTCAGGGCGTGATGCGTTAGCATCTCGGCGCCCTGGTATAATACGCATGAGTTTTCGCGATAAGTCGCAGCCCTTCGGCTTGCACGCTGCTTGGCAACTGATAAAAGAACTACGGACAAATTTTGGGCGCCGCTCTGGAGCGCCTGATGAGACGGAAGTTTATTATGAGCAAGTGGAAAGACGTTAAGAAAGTCGTTCTCGCCTATTCGGGCGGCCTCGACACCTCGATCATCCTGAAGTGGCTTCAGACGGAACTCGGCGCGGAAGTTGTGACCTTCACTGCCGATCTCGGTCAGGGCGAAGAACTTGAGCCAGCCCGCAAG
Organism: Ochrobactrum sp. A-1; assembly: GCF_022488005.1. Classification (NCBI taxonomy): domain Bacteria; kingdom Pseudomonadati; phylum Pseudomonadota; class Alphaproteobacteria; order Hyphomicrobiales; family Brucellaceae; genus Ochrobactrum; species Ochrobactrum sp. A-1. The sequence goes on along the minus strand of NZ_JAKVQC010000004.1, from coordinate 1,003,990 downwards.
AAAGCGGAAATGCTGGGCATCAAGGAAATCTTCATCGAGGACGTGCGTGAAGAATTCGTGCGCGATTTCGTTTTCCCGATGTTCCGCGCCAATGCCGTCTATGAAGGCGTCTATCTGCTCGGCACCTCGATTGCCCGCCCGCTGATCTCCAAGCACCTGATCGAAATAGCGAAGAAGACCGGCGCCGACGCCATCGCGCATGGCGCGACCGGCAAGGGCAACGACCAGGTTCGCTTCGAGCTTTCGGCCTATGCGCTGAACCCGGACATCAAGATCATCGCCCCATGGCGCGACTGGTCGTTCAAGAGCCGCACGCATCTGCTCGAATTCGCCGAACAGCACCAGATTCCGGTTGCCAAGGACAAGAAGGGCGAAGCGCCGTTCTCCGTCGACGCCAACCTGCTGCACTCCTCGTCCGAGGGCAAGGTTCTGGAAGATCCGGCTGTCGAGGCGCCTGAATATGTGCATATGCGCACCATTTCGCCGGAAACCGCGCCCGACAAGGCAACGATCATCAAGATCGGTTTTGAAAAGGGCGATGCCGTTTCGATCAATGGCGAGCGCCTGTCGCCTGCCACGCTTCTTGCCAAGCTCAACGACTATGGCCGTGACAACGGCATCGGTCGTCTCGACCTCGTGGAAAACCGCTTCGTCGGCATGAAGTCGCGCGGCGTCTACGAAACGCCGGGCGGCACGATCCTGCTGGCAGCACACCGCGCCATCGAATCGATCACGCTTGACCGTGGCGCTGCTCACCTGAAAGACGAGCTGATGCCGCGCTATGCGGAACTCATCTATTACGGCTTCTGGTTCTCGCCGGAACGCGAAATGCTGCAGGCCGCTATCGATCACAGCCAGCGCCATGTCGAAGGCGAAGTCACGCTCAAGCTCTACAAGGGCAATGTGATGGTGATCGGCCGCGAATCGGACAAGTCGCTCTATTCCGACAAGCTCGTCACCTTCGAAGACGATCAGGGTGCTTACGACCAGAAGGACGCTGCAGGCTTCATCAAGCTCAATGCACTGCGTCTGCGCACGCTTGCTGCGCGCGATCGCAAATAAGCATCGCTAATCCAAACAAAAGCCCGCCTTCCGGCGGGCTTTTTTTATAGCGGGACGTGAATTTTGTCTTTCTATCTGGCCCTGCCTGCCTGCATTCTGCTTGGCATTTATCTGCTGGTGCGCTGCATTTCCATTCTGTGGAAAATGATTGCGCCTGATGTCCGGCACCAGTTTGCGGGTAACGACCGGCCCCATAGCATTCCTTTGCCGAAAGTCGGGCGCTACGCGATCAGCATCGTGTTTCCGCCGCTTACCGTTTTCACCGGAACAGCCTATTTCTCAACGCAATTTGCCATCAAGGCGCGCGCGACCGGCATCCCGATTGCCTATCATTCCATAAGCCGTTTTCTGTTGAGCGTCCGGCGGACGGATATGCGCGGCAATGCTTCTCACGCCTTGGGTTATTTCGACTGCACGACACCCGGCGATTACGAAATCACCTGCCTAACCCCTGAAAAGATCAGGGCGAATTTCCGGCTGGAAATAACGCCCCATATTTCGGTCCTGAAACTCGCGCCTGTCATCGCAGGGACCATTCTTGCCGCTGGAATGAGCCTGGGCGGAACGATTGTCTTTGTGCTCTGGATGACCGGCAGAATCGCATGAGATCAAGCAGCGTTTTTTAGGGTCTGTGGGGAATTAGTTTTGAAGCGTGGTATGGATGAAAATAGCACAGGTTTAGGAGCAAAGCCGAAGGTGGAGTGGTTCTCCATCGAGGTTTTGCGACGCGAAGCTGGGCCATTTTCACCATATCCCTTTAGGACGTGGCGGATTTTCTCTCTGAATGCGTCGAACAGTCCTTGTGGAGATACACTCCACGGCGTCCTGTTCTCCTGTTCAGAAACAAAATCCGTCTCACGCCACGCCCAAAACCTAATTCCCCACAGACCCTATACTCGCCAGCATCTTTTCCTCACCGGGACGCAAGGTCAGCACGCGCACGCCATTTGATGTGACTGCAACCGTATGCTCGAACTGCGCTGACAGTTTTCCATCACGCGTCACCACCGTCCAGCCGTCCTTTTCGGTCTTCACCTTGGCCGTTCCCTGATTGAGCATCGGTTCGATGGTGAACACCATGCCTTCGCGCAGACGGACGCCCGTGCCGGGCTTGCCGAAATGCAAGACCTGCGGTTCCTCGTGCATCTCGCGACCGATACCGTGGCCGCAATATTCCCGCACGATGCTGTAATCATGCCGCTTGGCGTGGCGCTCGATGGCATGACCAATATCACCCAAAGTCGCGCCGGGACGCACGGCAGCAATCCCCTTCCACAAGGCCTCATAGGTCACACGGACCAGCCGCGAGGCAAAGGGAGCAACGTCACCGACCATATAGGTCTTGCTGGAATCGGCGATATAGCCGTCCTTTTCCAGCGTGATATCGAAGTTGATGATCTCGCCGTTTTCAATGATCTCGTCATTCGACGGCATGCCGTGGCAGACGACTTCGTTCTTTGAAGCATTCAGCACATAGGGATAGTCATATTGCCCCTTGCTGGCAGGCCGCGCCTGCAACTCGCGGGTAATGTAATCCTCGACCAGATCGTTGACCTGCATCGTGGTCATGCCCGCCAGCGGCGTGCGGTCGAGAAGGGTGAAAACGGAGGCGAGCAGCGCGCCGGATGCCGCCATTTTCTCCACTTCGGCAAGTGTCTTGGTCATGACGATTGCACCGCCAGAACCGGCAATTCGACCTGTGCGGCGCGCAACTGCATCTGCACGATCTCGTTGAACGACAGGTCGGGATAGGCCTGCGCCAGCATACCGATTTTCATCCAGTATTCAGCCTGCGCATTGATCGAACGGCACATGACGTCACTCGCCTTGCGCAGTTCCTCATGCAATTCGTCACCGATTTTCACGATACCCATAGCTTTGTCCAGACCATACGATTCATATATGGATCATATATAAACCGCATACACCTATCGATCAAGCTCTCCCGATTTTCACTTGAACATTCAAACCCGCTTGCATTTAGTATGGTGCCATATTATATGCCGCCGTATGGAAATAATCGAACAAAAGCATCGTGCCCTTCTGGGTGAAATGGAACGCCGGCACAGTTCGTCCACCGACGCGCTGAAAGCCTGCTTTGAAGTTTTGTCACTTGCTGCAGCCATTGACCGGGATTGCGCCAACCGGCTTGCACCGCACAAGCTTTCGGAGGGCAAGTTCGTCCTGCTGTTTCTGCTGCACAATGCGCCCGGCGGCCTCTCGCCGCACGAGCTTTCACAACGCGCAGGCGTAACGCGCGCCACCATCACCGGCCTGCTGGACGGGCTGGAGCGCGATGGTTTCCTCAAGCGCCGCGCGGATAGCGAGGACCGCCGCAAGCTGATTGTCCGGCTGACATCCGAAGGTTCGTTGCTGGCGCAACAGCTTTTCGAACAACATACCGCATGGATTGCAAGCCTGATGAGCGACCTCTCGACAGGCGAACAGCAACTTCTCAGCACCTTGCTGCGTCGCATCTGGAGTCGCACCGATGCCGGTCGCTCCTTCAAGATCAATGAAACCCTAAGGGATATGACATGACCTATTACCTCGCCGAGCTTTATTCCCCGAAATCAAGCTGGCACGCGCTCGATGCAGAAGGCAGGCAGGCCTTTTTTGAGAAAGTCGGCGCGGGTATGGGCGGTCTTGCGGCGCTCGGTATCGAGGCTTTGGCATTGGGTCCCGTCGACGCGACAAAGCCTTTTGCACCCGACCAGAGTTTCTTCGCCATCTGGCGTTTCCCGGACGAAGCAGCTCTCGACATGCTGATTGCCGGAATCACCGCCACCGGCTGGCATGATTATTTCGACACGATCAATGCGGCAGGTGCTGGCACCGACCTTCCCGGCCATCTGGCGCAACTGGCAGGCGTGCCTTTCAGGGAAGCCGCCTGATCCAAAACCGCTATCGCGATGATAGAGCGTATCCCGGAAAGTGTGAAACGCCTACGCAAGGAAATCAGTCCGCTGGACTGATTTCTGATCCCGCTTGACTCTTGCCTCGCTCGATTCAATACTAGAACATATAGAGAACAAAAGATGGAATCTAGACGTGAGCGGCATCGACATCGCGGCGCTGCGGCGCATGGTTACGACCATTGAAGGCAACGATCCGCAAGGCAGTTTTGCAAATCAGGGACAAACGGGCTTCGGGCGGGCGCGCAGTTTCACGCTCGGCCTTGCCGGGGCCGATGCCGCCTTTCCGCATGGCCTTGCAGGCGATGCGCTGCATGAGGTTTTTGCCGAAAACCCCGGCGCGCATATGGCCGCGACCGGCTTTGCGCTCGCTTTTGCCGCCCGTGCAGCAGAAGGTGTTACAGAACCTCGCCGCCCGATCATCTGGATCGAGGAAGAAAGCGCCGCAAGTGAATATGGCGGGCTTTATCCGCCGGGGCTTCATGCCTTCGGGATCGACCCGTCGCGACTTCTGATCGTGCGCTGCCCGACTGCACAGGATGTCCTGAAGGCAGCAAACGATGCGCTGGAAGCCGGAAGCGGCGGCAAGGCCTCGCATCTTGTTTCCGGTGTCGTCGCCTCGGTGACAGGCCAGCCGAAATGCCTCGACCTGACCGCCTCGCGGCGTCTGCTTCTGGCAACCGAAACCGCGCAACTGCCCGTCATCCTGCTCAGGAGCCACCGGACAGGCGTGCAAAGCGCTGCCGTCAGCCGCTGGCGAGTGGCGCCCGCGCCATCCCGTTCAAGCGGAGCAAACGCACCCGGCAAGCCTGTTTTTTCTGCGGTTCTGGAGCGCAATCGCCACGGCACATGCGGGCAATGGATCATGGAATGGAACAATGAAACCCTTGAATTTGATGCAAGAGAACGGGATGACAGAACGTCTGTTTCTCGCCCTCTGGTTTCCGTTTCTACCGACCGACCGGCTTCGCATCAGCGCTCCGCCTGACGGCAAGGAGCGCCTGCCTTTGGTGGTGACCGAGCGCACGGCCAATGCACTGCGGCTGACGGCGGTGGATGCGACAGCGGCAAAGCTTGGCCTTTTTCCCGGCATGGCGCTGACGGATGCGCGCGCCCGCGTGGAAAGGCTTGAAGTGGCAGCCGCAGCACCGGAACATGATGCGGCATTGCTCAAGCGTCTTGCCCATTGGTGCGAGCGCTACACGCCGCTTGTCGCCTTCGATGAGCCGCATGGGCTGATGCTCGACATAACCGGCTGCGCGCATCTTTTTGGCGGGCTCGACGCCATGCGTGCCGATGCAATCCGGCGTCTGGAACGGGCCAGACTTGGCGTACAGGCGGCGATTGCCGATAACAGTTTTGCCGCGCGGCTTCTGGCACGGGGAACGAAGGGCGGTGTCTTCAGCAGGACAGAGGCCGACCGGTTGCTCCCCCGCCTGCCGCTCTCTGCGCTTGAACTGACGCAAGCTGCCGAAACCGGCCTCAAGCGCGCCGGATTGAAACGCATCGGCGATGTGATGGGGCTTCCGCGCGCCGCCCTCACCGCCCGTTTCGGCACCGATCTTGCCACCAGGCTCGACCGGCTGGCGCGGCAGGAGCGCGCGCCGATTTCCCCCTTGCGCATCATGCCGCTCAGTACCGTCGAGCGCCGCCTGTCAGAGCCGGTAACAGTGATGGAACTGGTCGAACGTATCTTGCAGGAACTGGCGCAGGCGCTTTTTGCGCAGCTTGAACCGGAGGGCAAAGGCGTACTTCTGATTGAGGCCTCCTTCTTCCGTGTCGATGGCGAAGTGCGTCATATCCACATCGAAACCGGCCAGCCCTTGCGCAGCGACAAGGTTTTCCTGCGCCTTGCGCGTGAAAGGCTCAACGCCCTGACAGACCCGCTCGATGCCGGGTTCGGCTTCGACATGATCCGGCTGGCAGCGCTGCGCAGCGCGCCAATCGCCCAGCGCCAGACGGGGCTCGACCAGCATGAAGAGGATGAAGCGGGGTTTGGCCAGCTTGTCGACCGGCTTTCGGCGCGGCTTGGACAGAACCGCGTTCTCGTTTCCTTTTCGCGCAACACGCATATGCCGGAGCGCGCTTTCGGCCTCGTCCCTGCCTTGCATGGGTCGCGAAAAACCGAAGCCGATTATCGCAGCCAGGCGGAACTGCCGGGCGACCCGCCAGCACGCCCCATAAAACTGTTTCGCCCGCCGCAGTTGATCGAAAGCGTGGCGGAAGTGCCCGACAGTCCGCCTTCGTTCTTCCTGTGGCGACGGGTGCGTCATCATGTACGTCTTGCCGAAGGGCCGGAACGGATCGAGCCGGAATGGTGGCTCGCAATCGGTCAGGATGTGCCGGAACTGCGCGATTATTACCGGGTGGAGGACGAGACCGGCCAACGCTTCTGGATTTTTCGCGAGGGACTTTATGACGGCGCCAATCACCCGCGCTGGTTTTTACACGGACTATTCGCGTGATGACCCGTTACTTTGAAATGGCTGCTGCCAGCAATTTTTCCTTCCTTTGCGGCGCGTCGCATCCGCAGGAACTGGTAGAGCGTGCGCATGAGCTTGGCCTGTCCGGCATCGGCATCGCCGACCGCAACACGCTGGCCGGTGTGGTACGGGCCCATGCGGCATGGAAGGATTTTCGCGACAAGAGCGATTTCCGCCTTTTCATCGGCTGCCGCCTGTCCTTCACCGACGACACGCCGGATATGGTCGTCTATCCGCGTGATCGCGCCGCCTATGGGCAATTGTGCCGCCTGCTGACGGAGGGCAAACAGCGCGCCGCCATCAAGGGCGAATGCCATCTCGAATGGAGCGACCTGCTGTTTCGCGCCCGGCAGTTCCAGATCGCGGTCTTTCCGCCTGACGAAGACAGACCGGATTTTGCCGCACGCCTGACGGAGATTGCGCAAGCTGCCCCCGGCTCGGTCTGGCTGGCGCTCGCCATGCCGCATCAGGGCCATGACGGACGCCGGGCCGAACGTATCGCCCGTTTTGCAGCCGAGGCCAATGTGCCGCTCATCGCCACCAATGACGTGCTTTATCATCATCCCGACCGCCGCGCGCTTCAGGATGTGCTGACGGCCACGCGCCATCACACAACCGTCTTCGCAGCCGGACGGCTTCTCGAAAAGAATGCCGAACGCCACCTGAAACCGCCTGAAGAAATGCTGCGGCTGTTTCGCGACTACACTGAGGCCGTCGAAGCGATCGCCGATTTCGTCGCGCCCATTACCTTCCAGCTTGATGAGCTGAAATATGATTATCCCGACGAGCCAGTGCCGCCCGGCAAGACGCCGCAACAGCATCTGCATGCTCTCACCTGGGAAGGTGCCGCCCGTCATTACGGCGCTAACAGCATCCCGCCGAAGGTGCAGGCGCTGATCCACAAGGAACTGGCGCTGATCGAAAAGCTGCAATATGCGGCCTATTTCCTCACCGTCTATGACATTGTGAGCTATGCCCGCTCGAAAGGCATTCTGTGTCAGGGGCGCGGTTCGGCGGCCAATTCCGTGGTCTGCTTCTGCCTCGGCATTACCGGCGTAAACCCGACGGAAGTGGATCTCCTGTTCGAGCGCTTCATCTCCGCCGAGCGTCAGGAACCGCCGGATATCGACGTCGATTTCGAGCATGAGCGGCGCGAAGAGGTGATGCAATATGTCTATGACCGTTATTCGAGAGAGCGCGCAGCCATTGTCGCAACCGTCATCAGCTATCGGTCCCGCAGCGCGATCCGCGATGTCGGTAAGGCGCTGGGCCTGACCGAAGACGTGACTGCAGCGCTTGCCAATACGGTCTGGGGCATATCGGGCGGCGGCATCGACAAGCAGCATATCAGGCAGGCTGGTCTCGACCCCGACAATCCCATCATCCGACGCGCAGTGGAACTCGCCATCACGCTGATCGGCTTTCCGCGCCACCTGTCCCAGCATGTCGGCGGTTTCGTTCTGACCCGTGATCGACTGGACGAGACCGTGCCTATCGGCCCGGCAGCGATGGAAGACCGCTCCTTCATCGAATGGGACAAGGACGATATCGACGAGGTGGGGCTGATGAAGGTCGATGTGCTTTCACTCGGTATGCTCACCTGCATCCGCAAGGCCTTTGATCTCATTCACCAGCACAAGCCGCAGCTTTATGGGGGCGAGAAGCTGACGCTGGCCAATCTGCCGCGCGAAGACAAAGCGGTCTACGACATGCTGTGCAAGGGGGATTCGCTCGGCGTGTTTCAGGTGGAAAGCCGCGCCCAGATGAACATGTTGCCGCGCCTGCGCCCGCGTGAGTTCTATGATCTCGTCATCGAGGTCGCCATTGTGCGTCCCGGCCCCATTCAGGGCGACATGGTGCATCCTTATCTGCGGCGGCGAAACGGACAGGAACCCTGCACCTTGCCATCGCCAGCGCCGGAATACGGGCCGCCCGACGAGTTGCTACAAATTCTCGGCAAGACCAAAGGGGTGCCGCTGTTTCAGGAACAGGCGATGCGCATCGCCATGGAGGCTGCAAAATTCACGCCGGATGAGGCCAACCAGTTGCGCCGCGCCATGGCCACTTTCCGCAAGATGGGCACCATCCATACGATGGAGACAAAGATGATCGAAGGCATGGTCAATCGGGGCTACGACCGGACCTTTGCCGAAAACTGCTTCAACCAGATCAAGGGTTTCGGCGAATATGGCTTCCCCGAAAGTCATGCGGCAAGCTTTGCCCATCTGGTCTATATTTCCGCGTGGATCAAATGCCACCATCCGGAAGTGTTCGCCGCCGCGCTTCTCAATTCCCAGCCCATGGGTTTTTACGCCCCCGCCCAGATCGTGCGCGATGCCCGCGAGCATGGCGTGACGGTGCTGCCCGTCGATGTGAATTTCAGCCAATGGGACAATATTCTGGAGGAAACACCCGACGTTCACCTGGCGCTCCGGCTCGGCTTTCGCCAGATCGATGGTTTTTCCAAACGGGACACCGAACTCCTGATTGCCGACCGGCAGGAGCCTTACCGCACCATTGAAGACATGCATCGGCGGCTCCGGCTCGACCGGCGCGCCTTCACGCTTCTGGCGGATGCCGATGTCTTCGGCTCGCTCGATATCGACCGCCGCGCAGCACTTTGGGCCGTGCGCCGTCTGCCCAACGACGAAACCCTGCCGCTGTTCCGCGCCGCCGCAACCAGCGAACTGGCGGAGGAACCGCGCACAAAGCTTCCTGAAATGGCCGCATCGGAGCATGTGATTGCCGATTACGAGACGACGCGGCTTTCGCTGAAAGGGCATCCTCTGCAATATCTGCGCGAGGGGCTGGCAGCGGAAGGCGTTTCCACCTGTCGTGCGGTGCAGGAAGGCGCCGACGGACGCCGCATGAAAGTGGCGGGCGTCGTCACCGTCCGCCAGCGCCCCGGCAGCGCCAAGGGCGTGGTGTTCCTCACCATCGAGGATGAAACCGGTATCGCCAATATTGTCGTCTGGTCGAAGATCATGAAGGCGTTTCGCCGCGAAGTGATGGGTGCGCGGCTGATCCATATCGAAGGCCGCATCCAGCGCAGTCCCGAAGGGGTCGTGCATCTGGTGGCGTCAAAGTTGCAGGATCGTTCGGCAGCATTGATCGAAATGAGCGGACGCGAAGCGCAGCGCCTCGTCGCTCCATCCCAGATGGCGCATCATCCGCGGAATGTGAGGATTATGCCGAATTCACGCGATTTCCACTAGAGCAGTTCCAGTTAAAACGGAATCGTGAAACTGCTCTATCTGTTTGTTTTTACGCATGTCTTTATCCCGAAACCGGTTCCCACTTTCGGGAGACATGCTCTAATTCCATGCGCCGACAAAAAACACCGCACAGTAATGCAGTGCCGCGCCCACCACGACAAAACCGTGCCAGATGGCGTTCTGAAACCGCAGGCGCTCCCAGACATGGAAGATCACACCCAGCGAATAGACCATGCCACCGGCCGCGATCAGCCAGAAAACGGCTGGCGGCAGTGACTGCACCATGGTGTCGTAGACCATCACACCACTCCAGCCAAGCGCCAGATAAAGCAGGATCGACAGCCGGTCGAAACGCCCCGGCATGAACAGTTTCAGCATGATGCCAACGAAAGCCAAGCTCCAGACGAAGAGAAGCAGCGGCAGTGCGCGGTCGCCCATATGCATGGCAAAAGGCGTGTAGGTTCCAGCGATCAGAAGATAAATCGCCGAGTGATCAAAACGGCGCAGGAACCATTTGGTCGGCGAAACCGGCCAGATATTGTAGACAGCCGAAATGCCGAGCGCTGCCAGAAGGCTCGCGAGATAGACCCCCGACGAAATCGAGGTCGCTGCAGGCATGTTCGGCAGAAAATAGATCAGCATGGCAATAGCGCCTGCAAGCGCCAGCCCGACACCCAGAACATGGATGACGCCATCGGCCCACAATTCGGCCCGGTCATATTTCCATTTGACTGGATGAGGCAGTCTTACATTCATGAAATTTCCCTGTCGTCGGTTCCAGAGCGCGTTTCGATCTGATTGGGTCAGATCGGCGCTCTAGTCCTTTGTTTTAACGCGCATCTTTTCCGAAAACCGTTTCACACTTTTCGGGATGCGCTCTCAACAGGAAACTGCCATCGCTTTGCAGCGTCAAGATGACAGTTAGTTTATTGCGTTGCCGGTACGTAGGAAGCCTGAATGGGAGCTACGCCGGGGAGCGGTGCTGCCCCGCCTTCCGGCAAGGATGCCGGTTGGATGGAAGCGGCTGCGTCACGGGTCGGTCCGCTGCGCTTCCAGCGTCCGTCGAGGCCGGTTTCCTGCAACAGTCCCTTGCGCTTGGCATCGTAATAGTAGCCGCGCGCATAATAGCGGACTGCCTGGCTTTCATCACCGCCTGCGACCTTATAGGCGCCGGACAGATAACGAACTGCATATTTCAGATTGGTTTCCGCATCGAGCAGGCCCTTGGCCGCGCCCGTATAGCCCATGCCGCGCGCGGTCGGATGGCTGATCTGCATCAGGCCCCAATAGGGTCCGTTGCGGGCGCCCGGATTGAACCGGCTTTCGCGATGCACGACGCGGCGCACAAGGCGTTCAGGGACGTCATAGGCGACGGAATATTTGGTAATCAGCGCATCGAGTTCTTCCGGCGCATGATCCGGTGTCTCAAACGCCATGTTGGCGGCAACGGATGCCGGCGAAGCGGCAGCCTGCGCACCGGCATAGGCCATCATCGGTTCGGACTGGCCACGAATGCCGGGAATGGGAACAACGGCAGGCAGAACCGGATCGGAAGGATCGGTCACGGCTGCGACGGTTTGCGTTCCGGCAGCAGCGCCTGCATCGGCAGTCGCCGTGCCTGCAGCATTGGCCGTGGCACTGGTGGCACTGCCTGCTGCGGAAGCAGTCTGGCTGGATGCATCGGTCTGCGTGATCAGCGCGGTTTTCACAGGCTTGCCGTCATTGGTGGTGTTGCAGGCGCTGAGCGCCACGGCACAACCAAGAAGCATGAGGCCCTTGCGGACCAGACCGGCGGATGAGGAAGAGGAAAGCGCGTAACGCATGACCGGACCCGTTCTCAGGAATCGAAATCTTTTTCGATGCGTTTTTCAAGCTCGACCAGATCTTCAGGCAGAGGCAAACCACTGGCCCGCAGCGCATTGAGCTTCTCGCGAACCGTTTCACGGATTTCATGAGCGTCCTGCGGCTGATTCACCATTTGCTCGAAAAGCAGCGCAATTTCTGCCTTGATGTCCTCGAATGCCATCCAGATCCTCTTGGCTTTACAGGCATCGAAAAGCGCCCGTTTCAGTCAATATTCTTTCGGTCGATGACAATCGTGTACCATGCAAAAGACGGCGAACGGAAGCGCTAAACGTCGGGGCTTGGCCAAAATGAATATTTCAAATGGTAACAAAAAGATTAACGCACTCATAGAATGCGTGGCAGCATCATATCTACCACATTGAAATTAAACGCAAAAATATCAAGATCATCGAAGTCCAGACCGCCATTGGGATCGAAGAGATAAATGCTCATCCAGACGAGCGCGATCACGAGCAAAATTGCCAGAATCGTCAGAATCAAAAGGCGTCGCCCGAGCGCGGTCTTGCGACCCGCTCCTTCCGGCGGCTGTTTGGCCATAGTCAATTGCTGCCTTGTTCAATCGTCATTGGTCGCGTTCAGTTCATCCGGCGGTGTGCCGTGTTCGGGCTCTGCCGACAGATAGCCCTCGCGCACCAGCCATTTGCGCAGGATCAGCGTCATCGCTTCGGTCTGGTTGAGACCGGGATGCTTTTCGGCGATGAAGCGCTCCAGAGCGTCGTGCACGTCATCGGGAAGATAGATGCTCATTCAGGCTCCTCCACGTGAAGAGAATCAGACCACGGTAACGGTGAGGGTTGCCACGCCGTCGACCTTGCCTTCCAGACGGTCGCCGCGCTTCACCGGCCCAACGCCCGCAGGCGTACCTGTAAAGATAAGATCGCCGGGCTGCAGCTCAAAGAGCGAAGACAGGTAGGAAATGGTTTCCGCCACCTTCCAGATCATCTGGTTGAGGTCGCCCGACTGGCGGGTTTCGCCATTGATGGAAAGCGAAATCGCAGCCTTTTCCGGGTGGCCGATTTCCGACACCGGCACGATGGCCGAACAGGGCGCGGAGTGCTCGAAAGCCTTTGCGACTTCCCACGGACGACCGGCCTTCTTGGCCACGGCCTGCAGGTCGCGGCGCGTCATGTCGATGCCGACGGCGTAGCCATAAACATGGTCCAGCGCCTTTTCGACAGCAATGTCGGTGCCGCCGGCCTTCAGCGCCACCACCAGTTCGATCTCGTGATGTACGTCTTCGGTCTTCGGCGGATAAGGGAAATCACCGCCTTCGATCACGAGACTGTCCGGGTTCTTCTGGAAGAAGAAAGGCGGATTGCGGGTCGGATCACCGCCCATTTCGATGGCGTGATCGGCGTAGTTCTGGCCGACGCAATAGATGCGATGCACGGGAAAGCGCGCGTCCGTTCCCTTCACAGGCAAAAAAGGCTGCGGGGGCGGCGCAAAAACATAAGTCGTCATGGGGAACTATTCCGGTCGGAAACTGATGAAGCGATTTTTGCCATCATGCAGACGCAAGTCCATCGCCGCAACCCTCGAAAGGCGCAATTCCCTGTTATCGTGCATCGGCTTTGACGACAAAATCTGCCTTGCGCGACTGCGCTACCACGAGTTCCGCATTGGGAATGTCGTTGGAAAAGGCGCGGTTTCGGGCGGTTTCGGCATTAAAGCCGAAGCCGAGCCAGCGTTCGATCAGGCGACGCTCCAGCTCTGCAAAGGGCACATCCAGATAGATCGTCATGTCGAAAAATGGAGCAAGCTGCGCCCATGGCTGCTGATCGAGCAGCAGATAATTACCTTCGACGAGAAGCACGCGATGTTCCGGCCCGACCACGGATGCGGCGGCGCGCGAAAGCTCCAGCGAGCGATCGAAGACCGGGATGAAGACTTCGTCCTCGGCCTGTTTCAAACGCTGAAGCAACACCGCAAAACCGGCGCAGTCGAAGGTGGGCGGCGAACCCTTGCGGCTCAGCAATCCGCGCTGATCGAGAATCCCGTCATCGAGATGAAACCCGTCCATGGGCACGATGATGGACGGCACCTCGTCGCCCTTGTTGATGGCATGGAGCAGATAATCGGAAATGGTGGATTTCCCGGCTCCCGGCGGGCCAGCAATGGCCACGATCAGGCGCCCGTCGGTTTCCGCCAGCCGCGCAAGAATTTCCGATGGCAAGGCTTCGCGCTCAATAGGCGTCATGTCCGGTTTCCGTGATTCGTCCTGTCACCTTATCAGAAGCTTAAGCCGCTTCCTTCGGCCTCATCGCGCCGGTCATCAGCGCCACGGCATCCGACATGGAATATTCCTTCGGGTCGATGACTGTCAGGCGGCGTCCGAGCCGGTGAATATGGATGCGGTCCGCAACCTCGAACACATGCGGCATGTTGTGCGAGATGAGCACGATGGGCATGCCGCGCCGCTTCACGTCCAAAATGAGTTCCAGCACGCGGCGCGATTCCTTGACGCCAAGCGCCGCCGTCGGCTCATCCATGATGACCACCTTGGAGCCGAAGGCAGCAGCGCGCGCCACCGCAACGCCCTGACGCTGGCCGCCCGAAAGGGTTTCCACCGCCTGGCCGATATTCTGGATCGTCATCAAGCCCAGTTCGGACAGTTTTTCGCGCGCGATCTTTTCCATCGCGCCACGATCCAGCATGCGGAACAGCGAGCCAAGCGGTCCCTTGCGGCGGATTTCACGCCCCAGAAACAGATTGTCGGCGATGGAAAGCGCAGGCGACAAAGCAAGGTTCTGATAGACCGTCTCGATGCCCGCCTGCCGTGCTTCCATCGGCGAATGAAAGCTGACCGGCTTGCCGTCGAGCAGGATTTCCCCCTCATCCGGCTTGATCGCGCCGGACAGCGCCTTGATGAGCGAGGACTTGCCTGCGCCATTGTCGCCGATGACCGCGAGGATTTCGCCCGGATAGAGGTCGAAATCGGCATGGTCGAGAGCCGTGACGCGACCATAGCGCTTGACCAGCCCCTTGGCAGAAAGAACAGGCGTGGTGTTCGTTTTCATGCGGCAGCCTTTCTGATCCACTGGTCGATGGCGACGGCGGCAATGATGAGAACGCCGATCAGGAGATAGGTCCATTGCGGATCGGTGCCCCACAGGCGCAGCCCCAGCGAAAACACGCCCACGATCAGCGCGCCGAACATGGTGCCGAGAATGGAGCCGCGTCCGCCGAAGAGCGAAATGCCGCCGATCACCACGGCGGTGATGGATTCGATATTGGCGAACTGGCCCGCTGTGGGTGAAACGGAACCGAGACGGCCAATCATCGCCCAGCCTGCAAGCGCGCAGATGATACCGGCCAGCACATAGACCGACATGAGGATCGGCTTGACCGAGACACCGGAAAGCTGTGCCGCTTCGGGATCGTCGCCAATGGCATAGACGTGCCGCCCCCAGGCGGTGTGGTTCAGCACATACCAGAACAGCAAGACCAGAAGCACCATGGCAATGACGCCATAGGTGAAGACCGCGCCGCCAATGCGAATGCTCTCGCCAAAGAATTGCAGGATCGGTGCCTCAGCCGTGATTTCCTGGGCGCGGATGGTCTCATTGGCCGAATAGAGGAAGTTGGTGGCGAGGATAACCTGCCACATGCCGAGCGTCACGATGAAAGGCGGCAGGCGGACATAGGCCACCAGAAAGCCGTTGATGAAGCCGCACAGCGCGCCGGTGGCAAAGCCGCACAGAACGGAAAGTTCGGCGGGAAGCCCATAGCGGAAGGTGAACTGGCCCATCACCACCGATGACAGGACCATGATGGCGCCAACCGAAAGATCGATACCTGCCGTCAGGATCACGAGCGTCTGTGCCACGGCAATGATGCCGGTGATGGCGACCTGCTGCAAAATGAGCGTGAGAGCGAATGCGGAGAAGAATTTGCCGCCAAGCGTGATGCCAAACACCAGCAGCGACAGGACGAGTACGATCAGCGGCACAGCGGCGGGATTGTGATGCAAAAAATTCCGCATCCGATAAAGCACCGACTGGTCGCCCGCATCGAAGGAGGCGACATCGGCCGCGCTTTGCGACAACGTCTTTTCATAGTCCTGCATAGACGCTTTTTGTGCAGCGGAAGCCGCCTGTGGCTCACTCATGTCTGTCTCCTGCCTTCACCTGCAGAAAGGTCCGGCAAATCTTTCGATCTGCCGGGCCAGAACCTTAAAAGCCGATCAGCCCCAGCACTTGTCGAGTGCGGTCTTCGTATCGATGGACGGAACGCCTTCAACCGGCTTGTCGGTGACAAGCGACACGCCCGTATCGACAAAGTCCTTGCCTTCGGTCGGCTTCGGCTTTTCACCCGTATCGGCAAACTTCTTGATCGCCTCGATACCGAGTGCCGCCATCTGCAGCGGATATTGCTGCGAGGTCGCGCCGATCACACCAGCCTCGACATTCTTCACGCCGGGGCAGCCGCCATCGATGGAAACGATCAGCACGTCCTTCTCGCGCCCGACGGCCTTCAGTGCCTCATAGGCACCGGCGGCGGCAGGTTCATTGATGGTGTGAACCACATTGATATTCGGGTCCTTCTGGAGAAGGTTTTCCATCGCGCGACGTCCGCCTTCTTCATTGCCGTCGGTCAGGTCGCGACCAGCAATGCGCGGATCATCCTCGTCACCGAGCTTGGTCTTGTCCTTCGGATCGATGCCGAAGCCGGTGGCAAAACCCTGATCGCGCAGAACGTCGACGCTCGGCTGCGATGCGGTGAGGTTGAGGAAGGCCACATGCGCATCCTTGGCCTTGTCGCCAAGCGTTGCCGCCGCCCATTTGCCGACCAGCTCACCGGCAAGGAAATTGTCGGTGGCAAAGGTTGCGTCAGCCGCATCGGCAGGCTCAAGCGGCGTATCGAGCGCAATGATGAGCGCGCCTGCGTCGCGCGCTTTCTGGAGCGACGGCACGATGCCCTTGGTGTCGGAGGCGGTGATGAGAATGCCCTTCGCGCCATCAGCGATGCAGGTTTCGATGGCGGCGACCTGGCTTTCGGAATCGCCGTCGATCTTGCCCGCATAGGTCTTGAGATTGACCCCAAGCTCCTTGGCCTTGGCGATGGCGCCTTCCTTCATCTTGACGAAGAACGGGTTGGTATCGGTCTTGGTGATGAGGCACGCGCCGACATCGGCGGCATTGGCCGAACTCAATGGAATGGCGGCAGCGCCAAGCGCGAAGGCAGCAAAGGCTGCCGACAGAACTGTCTTCTTCATGGACTCCTCCCAGATTGAAACCGGTCCTCTTCCCCCGGCAGAAGAGAAGCAAAACACGGCTTCAAAACAGAGTCAATTAATAAATCCACTTGATTTATTAATATGCTGTGTCACTCTGAAAGACGGAGGAGAGAGGATCGAAAGAGGCAGGCACCGAGCCCGCTGCCGCGCCGCATGATCGGTCTTAGAGACTGAATCAAAAAGCGGCAGGCCGAGGCGAAAATGGTGATTTTCGAGTACCGGAGCGGAGCGTACTTCCAAGCATAGCCCCGGAAAGTTGCAGACTTTTCGGATAAGGCTATGCACCTGAGAAAGGTACGTGAGCACCGGAACGTAGAAAGGCGCCATTTGCAGACCGGCATGGTGACTTTTGGAGCAGGCTCTTAAGCGATTGTTTTTATTTCATATCCCTTGCAAAGAGGGCTTTTTCTCCTTCGATGGTTGGTTTAGGAATTCCGGCATTCCATGGCTGCATTTCGAAATTGCATTCCATGGCACGGAATCTGGGAGAGGCTATGGTCAGGCATAAAGTTGAAGGCGAACCAGACAGCGGGTCTGCCGATATGCTTTCCGACACGCTGTCAGGCACTCTTTCGGGCACTCCGGGGCCTGCCATGCTGCAATTTGCCGGGCCGGGCGCGAGCGTCAATCGCGGTTCAAACCAGATCGGCGTGCGTGCCTATAATGAGCGGCTGGTTCTGGCGCTTGTGCGCCGGCATGGCCAGCTTGCCCGCGCCGACATTGCCCGCCTGACCGGGCTTTCGGCGCAGACGGTTTCTGTCATCATTCGTGCGCTGGAAAAAGACGGCCTCATTACGCAGGGCGAACGGGTGCGCGGTCGTGTCGGCCAGCCTTCCATGCCGATGCGCCTTGCCGCCGACGGTGTTTTCTCCTTCGGTCTCAAGATCGGGCGGCGCAGCGCGGAAATCATCCTGATGGATTTTCTGGGTGCGATCCGCGAACGGCGGCACATCACCTATCGCTGGCCTGTGCCGGGTGAAATCCGCAGCTTCACCCTCGATAGCGTCAACGCTTTCACTGCAGCCCTCGAACCGGCCAAGCGCGACCGCATTGCGGGGCTCGGCATCGCATTGCCCTTCGAATTGTGGAACTGGGTCGAGGAAGTCGGTGCACCTGCCGAAGATCTCGATGCATGGCTCGGCGCCGATCTGGTCAGCGATTTCGCCAAGGCGTTTTCGTTTCCGGTCTTCGTGCAAAATGACGGAACGGCGGCTTGCGGCGCGGAACTGACCTTCGGTCGCGGGCCTGAATTCACCGACTTCGTCTATTTTTTCATTGGCTCGTTCATCGGCGGCGGTGTGGTGCTGAACAACACACTCTATCCGGGCCGCACCGGTAATGCGGGCGCGCTCGGCTCCATGCCGATGCGGATGCGCGGCACGTGGGAGCGCGGCGAAACCTTGCAGCTTATCGATACGGCTTCACTGTTCGTCCTCGAACGCATGTTGCAGGAGCGGCATCTGCCCTCCGACGATCTGTGGCTTTCACCGGAAAACTGGCGCAACTTCGGCACTCCGCTTGACGAATGGGTGGCGCTTGCCGCACGCGGGCTGGCGCATGCGACGGTGGCGGCCGCCTCCGTCATCGACTTTCCCGCCGCCGTCATTGATGGTTGGCTTCCAGGCAATGTGCGCCACCGCATCGTGGAAGCGACGCGTGTGGAGCTTTCATGTCTCGACCTGCAGGGACTGCGGGCGCCGAAGATCATCGAGGGCAAGGTCGGCGTTCATGCCAAGGCGATGGGCGCGGCGAGCCTGCCGCTCTCCAACCGCTATCTGTTCGACCAGAGCGTCCTGTTCAAGGATGCAGGTTAGTTCCCTTGATCGCTTTGTCGATATCCTTCTTGGGGCCGTAAAGCGCAAGGCCGACCAGATCGGGTGCGTCGGCATTTTCGGCCTTGAACACAGCGCGGTTGGCAACGTCATGCCCGGTCTCGAACATGGCGCGCACATAGGGCGCACGGATGAGATCGCGCTGGATCGATTGCTGCCATGCCCGTTGCAGGACATCCAGTGTTGCCGAGAAGATCAGCATCGGCTGGCCGAGCAGACGCGTATGCTTGCGGCCTGCCGCATCCTCATAAGGCTCGCCCATCGCGTGCGGCACAGCGCCGGATATACCGGTTGCGATGAAGGCGGTGACGTTGAGCTTCTGCCAGACAGGCAGATCGTGCAGGACAAGAATGGCTATTTTTGTATCGAAAATCATTGGTTCTTCCTCTTTTCGAGAGAAGACCTAACGGCTTTTCACCGCAATTTCTGGAACGTTTGTGCGTCCCCGGCGATAGGCGGCGGGCGTCATGCCATAGGCGCGGCGGAACCAGCGCCCCATATGGCTCTGGTCGGCAAATCCGCTGAGCGCGGCTGCTTCCGCTGGCGCTACTTTTTCGCGCAACAGGCGCCGCGCTTCGGCAAGGCGCAACTGCACCAGACAGGCATGAGGCGAGGTGCCGTATTCACGCCGGAACCCGCGTGAAAGCTGGAAACGGTCGGCAGCCCCCACCGCTTCTGCCAGTTCATCAAGGCCGAACTCCTCGTCGAAGCGCGCCCGCAGATAGTCCATCGCGCGGGCTGCGACCGGATGCGGAGCCGCCCCTTTTTCTGGCGTATCCTGCCCAAGATGTCGGGCAAGGTGGTTCGTCACCTGATCGCGGCAGTCTTCGATCATCAGTTGCGGCGCTTCGCGGAAAATGGCCTCGCAGGCGCGGGCGACCGCATGGAACAACTGTTGGTCATCGGCCAGCGTCTCGCGAAAGCCGATATGCGCATCATTGCCGCCCATTGCGCTTCTGACCAGTGATTGCGGCATATAGAGCATGTTATAGGCAAAACCGTCCGCCGCGACCGCCTGCCCGTCATGGCGTTCGCCCGGTTCGATGAGAATCACCCGCCCCGGCGTGCTCTGCCGCCGCCTGCCCCGGCAGAAAAAATCCTGCACGCCCGCATGGGTCACGCCGACGAGCCATTCATCATGAAAATGCATGTCATAGGCGTGGCTGTGAAAGCGCGCCGCCACGGCTTCCAGGCCGGTGGTATCGTCGCGTTTCAGCCGCATCACATCGCGCGGGCCATTGATGGGGCAAGCATTGTCGATCATGGCAGAATTTGTAGCATGGCAAGCGACAACCACACAGTTTGTTATTTTCAATCAATAAGTTTGATCTATGTTGTCTTGCAATGACCGCAAATGCCGACAAGGTGTATCGTACCAACTGATTGAATCAACCGGGAAAAACATGACCGTAACGACAATCGCGACCACGCCATACCAGGACCAGCAGCCGGGCACTTCGGGCCTGCGAAAGAAGGTTCCGGTTTTCCAGCAGCCCAATTATGCTGAAAACTTCATCCAGTCGGTTTTCGATGTGCTGGAGGGTTTTGCCGGCAAGACGCTCGTGGTCGGCGGCGACGGACGCTATTATAACCGCGAAGTGATCCAGAAGCTCATCAAGATCGCCGCCGCCAATGGCTTCGGGCGCATCATGGTGGGTCAAGGCGGCATTCTTTCGACACCTGCCGCCTCCAACATGATCCGCAAATACAAGGCTTTCGGCGGCATGATACTTTCGGCAAGCCACAATCCCGGTGGGCCTACGGAAGATTTCGGCATCAAGTACAATATCGGCAATGGCGGACCGGCACCGGAAAAGATCACCGAGGCGATCTTCGCCCGCTCCAAGGTGATCGACCAGTACAGGATTGCCGAGGTGGCCGATGTCGATATCGACACGATCGGCAACACCCGGATCGGCGATACCGAAGTCGTCATCTTCGATCCCGTTACCGATTATGCCGAACTGATGGAAAGCCTGTTCGACTTCGATGCCATCCGCGCCATGATCAAGGGCGGTTTCGGTCTCAAATTCGATGCCATGCATGCCGTGACCGGTCCTTACGCTAAGGAAATCTTCGAGCACCGTCTCGGTGCGCCGGAAGGCAGTGTCGTCAATTTCATTCCGTTGCCGGATTTCGGCGGTCATCACCCCGATCCGAATCTCGTCTACGCAAAAGATCTCTATGACCTGCTGATGTCCGATCATGCACCGGATTTCGGTGCGGCTTCCGATGGCGACGGCGACCGCAATCTCATCATCGGGCGCGGCATTTTCGTAACCCCTTCCGATTCGCTCGCCATGCTGGCCGCCAATGCGCATCTGGCGCCGGGCTACAAGGACGGCATCAAGGGCATTGCCCGGTCCATGCCGACCAGTGCTGCCGCCGACCGCGTGGCTGACAAGCTCGGCATCGGCATGTTTGAAACGCCGACCGGCTGGAAATTCTTCGGCAATCTGCTCGACAATGGCAAGGTCACGATCTGCGGCGAGGAAAGCTCCGGCACCGGGTCAGACCATGTGCGCGAGAAGGACGGCTTGTGGGCCGTGCTGCTCTGGCTCAATATTCTGGCGGTGCGCAAGCAGAGCGTGAAGGATATCGTCGAGGAACATTGGGCGCGTTTCGGACGCAACTATTACACCCGCCACGACTATGAAGCGGTCGATTCCGACATCGCCAACAAGCTGGTGGCCGATCTGCGCGGCAAGCTTTCAAGCCTGCCCGGCACGACCGTCAACGGCCTCAAGATTGAGAAAGCCGACGACTTCGCCTATCACGATCCGGTCGATGGCTCGATCAGCCAGCATCAGGGCATCCGCATTTATTTCCCGGATGGCGGCCGTGTGGTGCTGCGCCTGTCCGGCACCGGCACGTCGGGCGCAACCATCCGCATCTATATCGAGCGCTACGAAGCAGATGCCACCAAGCACAATCTCGATACGCAGGAAACGCTGGCCGCGTTCATCGAAGCGGCAGAACAGATCGCCGAGGTGAAGAAGCGTAGCGGGCGGGCGGAGCCGTCGGTGGTTACCTGATTAGGGCAGTAGGGCAGTAGGGCAGTAGGGCAGTAGGGCAGTAGGGCAGTAGGGCAGTAGGGCAGTAGGGCAGTAGGGCAGTGAAGAATATGGTGGTTGCGGTCATCCGCAATCAAAACATATTCCCCTACTCCCCTATTCCCTTAACATAATGCCTTACTGCCCTACTGCCTTAACCCCTTACCTCTACTCCCTTACTCGAAGACAATCGCCGGCGCGGGCTTTCCAGCCCCCTTGCCGCCCTTCATGTTCTCCCAGACCTTCCGGGCTATCTCGCGATAGATTTTCGCGTGCTCGCTATCCGGTTCATGGACGGTGATCGGCGTGCCCGCATCCGAATAGGCGCGCACATCCATATGCAGCGGCACTTCGCCCAGGAACGGCACGTCGAGACGTTCCGCTTCCCTGCGCGCGCCGCCATTGCCGAAAATATCGTAGCGCGCACCGGTGTCGGGCGCGATGAAGTAGCTCATATTCTCGACGATACCCAGAAGCGGCACATCCACCTTGCGGAACATGTTGAGCCCCTTGCGCGCGTCGATCAGCGCCAGATCCTGCGGCGTCGAAACGACGACCGCGCCCGCCAGCGGCACCTGCTGCGCCATGGTGAGCTGTGCGTCGCCGGTACCCGGAGGCATATCGACCACCAGAACATCAAGCTCGCCCCACGCCACTTCGCGCAACATCTGCGTCAGCGCCGACATGACCATCGGCCCGCGCCAGATCATCGGCGTTTCCTCATCGACCATGAAGCCCATCGACATGACCTTGAGCCCAAAATTTTCCATCGGCTTCAGGATCCGGCCCTCGACGGTTTCCGGACGACCGGAAAGGCCGAGCAGGCGCGGCATGGACGGCCCGTAAATATCGGCATCGAGAATGCCGATCTTCAGCCCGTTGGCGGCAAGGCCGAGCGCCAGATTGACCGCCGTGGTGGACTTGCCGACGCCGCCCTTGCCCGATGCGACGGCAATGATCGCGCCAACGCCCGGAATGCCGGGCTTCGTCGCCGCGCGCTGCGGTGGCGCGGGATGGCGATGCTGTGCAGGTGCGGCGGCAGCCGGACGCTGCTGCGGCTTTGGCGGTGGCGGCGCATCGTCACTGGTACGTCCGCCCTTCTTTTCGGCGGTAAGGGTGACCAGTGCGCCGGTGACACCCGGAATTTCCTTCACGGCCTTTTCAGCGGCCAACCGCATCGGCTCCAGCGCATCAGCGCGCTCGGCCGGAACCGTGATGGAGAAAAAGACCTTGCCGTCGGCAATGAATATATCCGAAACCAGACCGAGCGACACAACATCGCTTTCGAAGTCCGGTCCCGTCACGGCCTTCAGCCGCTCCAGAACCTGTTCGCGTGTTACGCTTGCCATTTCGATTCCCTTGTCAGGGGAGTAAGGGAATAGGGGAGTACGGGAGTATGTTCCTCGAAACGAACACACCGCGTGACCACCTATTCCCTTGCTCCCCTATTCCCATATTCCCTTACTGTTACTGCCTTATTCCCTTTTCACCAAGAGGCCAATGCCTCATTCGGGGCTCATTCAGGCCGCTTCCTCACAGACAGCCGTCTCGGGGCGATGCCCCATGAGGTAAAGCGCACAGGTGGTGCGTAGCATGGATGCAAAATTCTGGATCGCGCCATTGGCCTCCAGCGCTTCATCGTAGAGCGTCGAGATGAAGCGTGGTGTGGTCAGGTTCTGGCTGGCCGCGATCTCATCCAGCAGTCGCCAGAACGTCGCTTCCAGTTGAATGCTGGTGGAATGACCGCCAATGCGCACGGAGCGATTGATCTGCCGGTAGCCTTCCGGGTCCTGCTCGGCGAAAACCTTGCACATGGGTTCCTCCATCCTTTAGAGCACGAACTTGGCTGTGGTAGCCGATTGCCACCACGCCGTCGTTTTTTCTTTCATAATCGACAACCAGCAAGACAATCGCAAGCCGCTTTTGACGAAGCGGCATAAGAAACAGGAGTAGCTTGTGGCTAAAGCCATCCATTCGATGATCCGTGTTCTCGATGAGGAAAAATCCGTTTCCTTCTACAATCAGGCCTTTGGCCTCGATATCGCCGAGCGCATCGATTTCGAAACCTTCACTCTGATCTATCTGCGCAATGCCGAAGCCGACTTCGAAGTCGAGCTGACGGTCAACAAGGGGCGCACGGAGCCTTACAATCTGGGTGACGGTTACGGTCACCTCGCCGTGGCCGTAGACGATGTCGATGCGGAACATGCCCGCTTTACCGAACTCGGCTTCAAGGTCGGCAAGCTTGTCGATTTCAAGAATAACGGCGTGCAGCTTGCCCGTTTCTTCTTTGCCGAAGACCCGGACGGCTACAAGATCGAAGTTCTGCAGCGCGGCGGCCGTTACCAGTAATACCAGGACGCTAAGATGCTGATGCATCACGCCCTGAAAATGCTCAATCGCCGCACGGGCTTAGCCAAACCTCGATGAGTCGATCTCATTGAGATTTGGTATAAACCGCCCGGCACTTGTATCGCCTGCCATGGCCGAGAGGAGCGGCCACGACAGACGCCAGCGTTCCCGGTGGTAAAGACCTTCGGGTGCGCGCAGCCAGTCCATCCATTCCGGATGGGCAAGCAAAGGAGGAGAACCGAATGACAACCGTTTTTGACGGTCTTTCCACCCATGAAAAAAAGAAGCTCTCCCGCCGCGACCTCTTGAAGCGCGGTGCAGGCCTGAGCCTTGGGGCCATGCTGGTCATCAGCGGCAATGCCGTTATCTGCCCGCAATTCGCATGGGCGCTCGAAACCACCACGCTCAAGCCCGAAACCATGGCGACACTCATCCAGCTCGCACGCGATATCTATCCGCACGACAAGCTGCCCGACCGCTTTTACGCCATTGCCGTCAAGCCCTACGACACGGATTCCGCCAAGGACGAAACGCTCAAGACGCTGATCGAGGACGGCGTTGCCGATTTGAACAAGCGTGCCGGAACCGGGGGCTATCTGGGGCTCGGCTGGGAGGAAGAGCGCGTCGCGATCCTGCGCGATATCGAAAAAAGCCCTTTCTTCCAGAAGGTGCGTAGCGGACTTGTGACCGGCCTTTATAACCAGAAGGATATCTGGCCGCTCTTCGGTTACGAAGGCGAATCCTATTCCCAGGGCGGTTACATCAAGCGCGGCTTCGACGATATCGAATGGCTTTAAGGGGCTGATCAAGCTCAACCAATTCAAAGCGGCACCACCGTCCTGCAAGCGCCTTGCGTTTTGCGGAAACGGCGAAGCATTGGGAGGAAACCATGGCTGCTCCATATGATCTCAAGGACGACACGGTCGTCGTCATCATCGGCTCCGGTGCAGGCGGCGGCACGCTCGGCAACGAGCTGGCGCAGAAAGGCATCGACGTCGTTATTCTGGAAGCCGGAAAGCGCCACGAATTCGAAGATTTCATCAATGACGAATGGGACAGCTTTGCGCAGCTTGCCTGGCTCGACAAGCGCACCACGTCCGGCGACTGGCGGGTCGCGAAGGACTTCCCAAATCTGCCCGCATGGATCGTGAAAGCCGTCGGCGGCACCACCACGCACTGGGCTGGCGCATCGCTGCGTTTTCAGGATTACGAGTTCCAGACCCTGACCCATTACGGCAAGGTCGAAGGGGCAAATCTGCTCGACTGGCCGATCACGCTTGCCGACCTGGAGCCTTATTATACCAGGGCCGAAGACAAGATGGGCGTGACGCGCACCAACGGCATTGAAGGCCTGCCGGGCAACAACAATTTCAAGGTGATGAAAGCCGGTGCCGACAAGCTTGGCTACAAGGAATGCCATACGGGTCGCATGGCGATCAATTCCGCGCCGCGTGACGACCGCATGGGCTGCCAGCAGACCGGTTTCTGCTTTCAGGGCTGCAAATGGGGTGCGAAATGGTCGACACTTTACACCGAAATTCCAAAAGGTGAGGAAACCGGCAAGCTGGAAGTTCGCCCCGAATGCACGGCGCTCAAGATCGAGCATAATGCGGCAGGCAAAGTGACGGGCGTGCTCTATGCCGACAAGGACGGCAAGCAGCATGTGCAGAAAGCGCGCGTCGTCTGCGTAGCAGGCAATTCGATCGAAAGTCCGCGCCTGCTGCTCAATTCGGCCTCATCGAAATTTCCAGACGGGCTTGCCAATTCGTCGGGACAGGTCGGGCGCAATTATCTGCGCCATACGACCGGCTCGGTCTATGCCTCATTCGAAAAGCCGGTTCATATGTATCGCGGCACCACCATGGCGGGCATCATCCGCGACGAGGCTGCGCATAATCCGAAGCGGGGTTTTGTCGGCGGCTATGAGATGGAAACAATTTCGCTCGGCCTGCCCTTCATGGCCGCCTTCCTCAATCCCGGCGGTTGGGGGCGCAGCTTCACCTCGGCTCTGGATGACTATGTCAACATGGCAGGCCTGTGGATCGTCGGCGAAGACATGCCGCAGGAGAAAAACCGCATCACGCTGAGCAAGGACGTAAAGGACGAGCACGGCTTGCCCGTTCCCGATGTCTATTATGACGATCATCCGAACGATATCGCCATGCGCAACCATGCCTATGCGCAGGGCAAGGCGCTCTATGAGGCTGTCGGTGCCGTCCGCACCTTCCCGACGCCACCCTATCCGTCAACGCATAATCTGGGCACCAACCGGATGAGCGAAAAGCCGCAGGATGGCGTCGTGAACAAGCACGGACAAACGCATGACATCAAAAATCTGTTCGTTTCCGATGGCAGCCAGTTCACAACAGGCGGGGCTGAAAATCCAACCCTGACCATCGTGGCTCTCGCCATCCGACAAGCAGACTATATCGCGGAACAGATGAAGAAGCGGACGATCTGACCGCCGGGCCTATTCTCCCCCGACTGCCCAAAAACAGAACCGGCGCGACCAATTCGCGCCGGTTCTGTTTGATGCTTGGCAAAGACGGGCCTCATAGGCTAGGTAAACTCGGCTTGAACGGAGAAGCTTTGAGTTGAAGACAAGCATCGGCCAATATCGGGTGTCTCTGGCAATACGCATCTTGAGTGTATTCGCCCTGATGTTCGTCGCCTTTGCGCACAAGCCCGTCGATCTCAATGCGCCCGACAGCTATCTGCTTGCCCAATATCAATTGCCGGACGGCACCTATCCGGTACTCTGCATCGGCGATCACGGCTCTGATCCGAACCAGAAAGATCACAACAAGCACCTGAGCAACACCAGTTGCGAAGCCTGTCGGATTTCATCAGCCTTCCTGTGCCCGGCCCCTGCCGGTTCCACTGGCCCCGCCCCGCATATCGCCATGGCCGACGGCATCGTGCCGCCGCAACCGATCCTGCGCCACAGCACCTATCCGCCATCGGCACCGCCGCAAGCGCCGCCTCTCGCCTGAATAATATTGTTTGAGCGAATGCGTTTTTCGGATCGCATTCAGGAATGAAACGCGCCCGAACCCTGTTCCCTCGAACTTTGTACCGGTGTGCCTTCCAATGATATTCAGGTTTGAAACAATGAAGAACTATCGTCTTTTCGCCTCCGCCATCTCGATTGCCGCACTGTGCGCCTCTGCCGGCATGGCCAATGCCCATTCTTCCCTCGACCAGAGCGAAGCCAAGGCAGGCAGCTTCTACAAGGCAACCTTCCGTGTACCGCATGGTTGCGATGGAAAAGCCACGACCGAAGTAAAGGTCGAGCTTCCCGAAGGCTTTATCTCGGCTCAGCCGCAGGTCAAGGCGGGCTGGAAGATCGAGACCGTCAAGGGCGACTATGCCCAGAGCTACAAGGTGCACGGCAAGGATGTGACCTCCGGCGTCCGCGAAGTCCGCTTCACCGATGGCAACCTGCCCGGTGATTTCTATGACGAGTTCACCGTCGTCGGCCAGCTCGCCAAGTTCGACAAGGATACGACTCTCTCCTTCCCCGTGACGCAGGTCTGCGGAAGCGACGCTTCGGTTGCCTGGACGGAAGTGCCCAAGGATGGCCAGAACCCGCACGATCTTGCACATCCTGCGCCGCAACTGCTGGTGAAGGCTGCTGGTGCCGACGATGATCACGGCGGGCACGGTGGACATGACAAGATGGGCCAGATGGACAAGATGGACCATGCCTCCATGCAGGCAGCAATGCCGACGAAGCTTGGTGACCTCGAAATCACAGGCCCATCGGTGCGTGCCATGGTTCCCGGCGCCAAGGTTGCAGGCGGCTTTCTGACCATCGCCAACGGCGGCAAGGACGCCGACAAGCTGGTTTCCGTCACCACCGGTGGCGTCAAGCGCGTCGAAATCCACGAAATGTCGATGCAGAACGACGTGATGAAGATGCGCCAGCTTGAGGGCGGTCTGGATATTCCGGCAGGCGAGAAGGTCGAGCTGAAATCCGGCGGGTATCACCTCATGTTCATCCAGCCGGAAAAGCCATACAAGGAAGGCGAGACCGTTCCTGTCACGCTGGAATTCGAAAAGGCTGGCAAGGTCACCATCGATTTCCCCGTCACTGCGCAAAGCGGTCAGAAAGACGGAGACCATTCGGGTCACTAAGCGAACCAGCCGTTTCCGGTAAACCGCGCGCTATCTGTGCGGTTTCGGGAAATGCCTGAAAGTTCAATCGCGAAGACCGATCCCTTAGCAAAGGGGCGAATGATCCGCGTCCTCTCTCCTTCGCGCATTATGCGCCCGTTTGCCGCAACCGCTGCTCCCCCACAGCGGTTGCGTTCTTCATCATATGCTGTAAACATGAGTATTAAAGTCTAGAATAATTCCAAACAGTTGAAATCCAATAAGATTTTAAACTTGAGTAATTGACTCCAGATGGATTTTCGGGCTTTTATGCATGGTGCAACTTACAACCTTTGATGTCTGGGCCTTGAACCCTTTCGATTGGAGGACCCTATGATTGGTCTCGGCGAATGCCGGTCCGCAAATGTCGACGGCCTGCCCTGGCAGCTCAGTCTCTTGCCGACCGGATATTGCAATGTGCGGGGGGAAACCGAACGTCCCTCGGCAAGAATGCAGGGTTCACACCCCGCATGCATGTCTTCACTCCGCAGCTTCTTCGGGAGGCGGACATGAATATGCGCATATCCCAACTGAACGGCGCCAACACTGCGGGCTATTTCGATCGCATGCCGGAAAAGCTGGTGCTGGAAGGTTATCGCCGCTGGACCGCGGGCTTCGAGACGGGCTCGATCATCCCGTGGGAAATGACCTGGGGCCTCTATTCGGAAGTGCTTGGGCCTTCGGAAGCAAAACGCGCGGTGGGCAAGCTGTCGCATTTCATTCGCGTGCTGCGCCATTGTGCCAGTTGCCAGTTGCGCGCTTTCCCTTTCGACTCGCACCATGTCTGCCGCGAGGAATGCCTGACGCTGGGGCTGATTTCCGGCATCCAGAATCAGGACGCACTGCTGCTCAATACCTGCCTTGAAGCGATTGCCTGTCATCGCCGCTGCGACGATGTGGCAGGGGCTGCACGCAATTTTGCCGACACGCTGGCTGATTTCGGCCAGACTTTGTTGCCAATACCGATCCATGCCATCGACAGCGCCTTGAATTTTACGCCGCGCGCGACTTTTCACTGATTGGTCCAAGATCGGGCCCAGATCGATCCTTGATCGGAAAAAGTCCCAGCGTTTTGCGAATGAACGTGGTTCCAGATTTTAAGTCGCCGGTACCCGGCGCAAGGAGATAGAAATGCAGGCCAGAACCGAACGACGCCTCGGCATTGCCGCCGCCCTCGTCCTGACCGCAGGAGCGTTTGTCATGCCGGGCGTATCCACCCAGATCGTGCAGAACGATGTTGCGCCGCAGAGCCAGATCCATATGGCTTCGGCAGAAAATCTGCGCGCCGAGCTCCGCCATTTCATCAATCTCGGCGAAGCCATGCCGAAATCGGTGCGCTACGAATAAACACATCGAGACTGAAATAAAAAACGCCGCGCCAGATCTGGCGCGGCCTTTTTTTGCGAGAAATCAATTGCTTATCCGACGATGATCGGGGCCTTCCCCTGTACGCGGTTATAGAGATCGATGATGTCCTGGTTCATCAGGCGGATACAGCCGGAGGACATGGACTGGCCGATCGACCACCATTCCGGCGAGCCGTGGATGCGATAGCCGGTGTCCCGCCCGTTCTGGAAAATGTAGAGCGCACGCGCGCCCAGCGGGTTTTGCGGGCCGGGTTCCTGGCCGTTGCGATATTTCGCCAGTTCCGGCTTGCGCTGGATCATTTCCGGCGGCGGCGTCCAGACCGGCCATTGCTTCTTGTACTGGACATTGGCCGTGCCCGACCATTCAAAACCCGCCTTGCCGATGCCGATACCGTAACGCAGCGCTTCTCCGCCCGGCAGAACGTAGTAGAGAAGATGGTCCTTGAGGCTGACAACAATCGTTCCCGGCGCCTGCCCTGTCGGGTCCGGCACAATCTGACGGCGGAATTGCTTCGGCACTTTCTCGTAGGGAATAGCCGGTAATGCATACGGCCCTTCCTGCACGGCGGCATACATGACATCCGGCGTGGTGATATCGCGGTCGACGCTGATCTGCGGACGCATCGGCGTAATCCCGCCCGTGGACATCGGATCGACATTCATCTGGAATGCCGACATATCCATCGTTTGGTTACAACCGGCAGCACCGGTGAGGAGGATGGCTCCGGTGCCGAAAAGGAAGCGGCGGCGGCTCAGATCGTCAATGAACTTGGTCATGCAAATTACCCGGACACAAGGGTTGAAACACAGCCGTCAAGCGACCGCCATACTCAACAGCAATTTGCGTTCTTATGGTTGAAGAACGGTTAAACAACTCGCGCAAACGTGTCTGAAAATTCTGTTTGAAAGCATAAATTGCAGCGAAAGTGAAAATTAAATCGATTTAAGCATCCAGGTAAATACGGCGAACATATGTATCGTGTGGCTATTTGATGGCTTAAATGCGGCCTTTACGTGGAACCACTATTCTGGATTGCAAACAGAATAGCAAAAGGCCGGGTCATCAAACCCGGCCTGGATTGCCTTCAATAATTTGCGGCAATCAATAATCTTTTTCGTAGAAGATACCGCCGCTGGAATCGCCTTCAGCACCGAGTGCCCCCTTGGCTTTCAGGTTGCGGGTGATGTCGAGATTGACGGTACCCTTGGTCGAGCCGCCGGAACCCGCTTCCACGCCCAGATAGATATTGTCGCGGATATAGCGACCGGCGCGAACTGCCGTCTGGCCCTTGTCATCCGTCACGACATCAAGGTCGTCGAGACCTGTCCCGGCGCGCAGTTTGTTCATGAGCGAGTTGTTGGAACCGCCCGCCAGTTCTGCCGCAGCAGCAGCAAGCTGCGCAATCTGGAACGCCGACAATTCGCCGATGGAGCGCTTGAAGATCAACTGGGCCAGCACTTCATCCTGCGGCAATTCCGGTGTCGACGAGAACTTGATATCGAGATTATCGACCGTACCCGTCACCGTCACGATTGCAGTGATTTCATTGCCTTCCGAACGCGCAACGAAGTTGAGCTGCGGATTGAGATCGCCCACCAGCGTGACATGACCTTCATCGAAGGTAATGCGCTGACCAAGGATACCGATGCGACCGCGGATCATGTCGAAGGAGCCAACCGGCTTGATGTCGGTCACAGGTCCGGTGAGGCGAAGACGTCCGCCCAGCTCCGTATCAAGACCGCGACCGCGCACGAAAATCTGGTTGGGCGCGTTGATGAGAACGTCGAGGCGCGGCACAGTCGGGCGCGCTGTTGGGGTCGGCACCCGGCTGCGGCGCGTTTCTACCTTGGCGCGATCAAGCGTCACCTGAACATTCTTCGGCGTGTTCTTGTGGCGAACCGGGACATAGGCTGCGCCGCCGCCGAGATTTTCCGGCACCGAGATTTCAGCCCTGTCGACATCGATGCGGCCTGAAATCAGCGGATCGCGCATCAGCGGTCCATTGATCGTGATCCCGCCGTCGACGGTCGCCACGACCAGCTTGCCATCGGCATAGCGGGCGCGATTGAGCTTGATCTCGATATTGGCCGGGAAGTTCGCTTCGGCATTGGTCGAAATCGTACCGCTGGCGGAAACCGATCCACCACTGCCAAGCGCGGCATTAACCTGGCGCAGCGTGACGGTTTCGCCATCCAGGCTGCCCATGACATTGATATTGTTCAGGCGGACATTGGTGTCCGGATCGACAAAGGTTGCGCCATTGGTGGAGAACATGCCGCGCAATTGCGGACGGTTGAAGCCGCCCGAAACGCTGGCCGTCAGCGTCAGCGTACCGTTTGCCTGCGCACCGCGATCCGCCAGGAAGCGGTTGGCAAGCGCCAGCGGAATGCTGCCATTGACATTGACGCCAAGCCCCTGCCCCGAGAAAGGCACCTTGCCATTGGCAGTGACATTGAGGCCGCGTGGACCATCGACGGTCAGCGACGAGAAGTCGATGGCCATGGCGGCGTAGCTGCCTGCTGCCTGCAGGGTCAGAGGCGCAAGCCCGTTATCGCGCAGCGGTTTGGCCGCAAGACCGGTGCCGCGCAGACTGAACGTCGCCGCAGGATTGGTGAGCGGTCCGGTAACACGTGCCGTTCCTGTCACATTGCCAGCCAGATCCTGTCCCTTGACCGCACCGTTCAGCGCCGTCAGCGGAAGATTGGCGAGATTGACGTCGATGGCAAGATCACCTTTGCCAAGCGGCACGCCGCCATTGGCGCGCACATCGATGCCATTGCCATTTTGGGCGCCTCCGGTTACATGCGCATCGACATTGAGCCGATTATTGGCAGAGGTGCCCTTGGCATCTGCATTGAGAGCTGCAATGCCCTGCTTCTTCAGTTCGGCCGCCGTAACACCACGCGCCGCCATGTCGAAGGCGACATCGGGCGCTTCTTTCGTGCCGGTGATGCGGGCCGTGCCGTTGATCGTGCCGCCCAGCCCCAGTTCCGGCTTGAACGTATTAGCGAGAGCCAGCGGCAGGTTGGAAAGGGCAACCGACAGATCGAGACGACCATCGACCACGCCATTGACCTTGACCTGACCGGCACTGGCATCCGCGCCTGTATTGATAATGATATCCCCGAAGGAGATTTCCTCGCCCTTCATGGAAATGGTGGCGGGCGCGGCCAGATTGGCGCTGAGCGTGCCCTGCTTCACATGGGCCGAAGCGAGCCCCAGTTCGAAACCGCCATCCTTCGGTTCCAGCGAACCGGCGGCACTGGCGACCGTGCCGATCTTCAGCTGGGTGTTGGCAGTAAAATCGGTCTTCGACCCGGTTGCGTTGGCCTTGGCATCGAAGCTGTCGATGCCGAACGTGCCGACCATGATGTCGCGCGCCGCAGCATTGCCATCGACCACCGGCACCCCGAACAGGTCCTTTGCCGTCAGGGCAATATCAGCCGAGGTGATACGATTGCCATTGACCTTGATGTCCTTGGCATTGGCTGTGATCGATGCATTCTGGCGGCCGTCATTGGCGTCAAGCGTGATGTCCGCATTGGCCGCGCCGGTTGCCTCTGCCAGCGCCAGGGCTGCAGCCGTGGAAATATCCGGCGCATCAAGCTTCAGCGCGCCCGTCAGGAGACCTTTCGCGGTCTGGGTGACATTGCCCGAAAGATGCGCACCGCCTGCATTGAAGACAAGGTCGGTCAGGCGCTTTTCGTCATTGACGATGTCGATCAGCGTTCCAAGATCGACGCGCTGGCCATTGAGGAATGCACTGCCAGCAAGCTTGCCGGAAAGGGCAGCACCTGTCTTTGCATTGCCATCAAGCATGGCATTGAAATCAAGGCCACCTTCGGAAAGCTTGCGACCGGCCAGAGTGCCCTCCGGCGCATCGGCGCGCAATGCCAGCGCGATCAGCTTGTCGTCGCCGCGCGCGCTGCCCTTGACGGTCATCCGGCCCGATGCCTGATCGGAGAGAAGCTTGAGATCGGACAGCATCACGCCAAAATCGAAACTTGCCTTGTCGGATGCAAAGGAACCATTGGCGGTGATCTCGCTCAGCTCATTGCCGATGCGGAAATCACGCGCCGAAAATCCTTCCGCGCTGCGGCCAAGCGCACCGCTCAAGTTGACAGCGCCATCGAGAATACGGTCAACCGCTTCCGTGCCGGTGCGCATGTTCTGCGCCGTACCGTTGAGGTCGAGCTGGAATGCACCGCTGACCGGGCGAACAATGCCCTTGGCGTTGACATCGATACTGCCGGCCAGGTCCCGTTCTGCCAGAGCGCCGAAAGGCGCAAGGCTTGCAATCTTGGCAGCGATATCGCCATTGAAGGCAAAATCGTCAATATTGCCCTTGAGGTCGAGGCTTAGACCGTTGCCGGCAATATTGGCTTGCGCCAGTTCAACCGGCGAACCGGCGCGCCACGCACCATCAATGGCAAGCGCAATCTTGCTTCCAAGCGCTTCGGCGATTTCCGCACGTTCTGCCGAAATGCCATCCATCCCGCCATTGACCTTGAAGGTGATATGGCGATTGGCGGCATCTTCCAGGTTTTCAGCAACGCCGCCCATATCGAGTGCGATGCTCTGGGCAGAAATCGTTGCGTTCTTGAGACCGGCGATGGCAAGCGTTCCCGTCCAGTCATTGGTCGGGCGATCACCATAAGCGACCTGGAATTTTGCGTTGTCGATATAGGTTTCAGCACCCTTGACCGGCAGGAGCACGCGCCCCTTGCTTTCATCGGCAATGGAAGCATCGATACGCAGCTTGTTCAGGAAGCGGTCATTGCCGGTTTCGGCAGAAGCTTTCAGCTTCAAGGCAGCGCTGTTCAGCGCCAGATCGTCAAGTCGGAAACCGCCTGCATCCTTGAGGAAGCCGTCGGCGGACAGTACGGTTTCGGCACCGAAGAAATCGCGAAACGCTGCCGGCACCAGAACCGCAATCGGACCATTGAAACGGGCAGAGAAAACACGCCCGCCATCGGGTGCCTGACCTTGCCGGTTGAGTGCGAATTCGCCTGTCAGCGTGCGGCTGCCATTGGTGTCGAGTGCAAGATCAACCTTCAACTCGTCAAGCGGACCGGCGCCTTTCAAGGTGAGATCGACCGGCGGACGGCCATCGATGTTCAACAGGTTGGCGACGATGCCGTTGGCCGGTTCCGAGACTTTCAGGTCGAGATCGACCTTCTGGTCGGCATTGGCATAGGCCGCACGAAGAGCAAAATTTCCGCCCGGACCGTCGAGACGCTTGATGTCGAAATTGGAATCCAGCGAACCATCGGCAAGCGACAGGCTGCCATTGGCCGACACTTCCGATTCAAGGCCGAAAATGTCCGGTCCGAAATGCAGGCGCGCAATGGCAAGCTGGTCGAGATTGATCGAAATCGGCAGGTCCGGCAGGCTGAACGTCGACGATTCCGGCGACGGCACGCTGTTGTCAGGCAACGGTTTGCGGATGATGTCGATGCGCTCGGCGGCCAGCGACTGGATGCTGAGGCGACCGACGAGAAGCGCGGTGCGGCTCCAGTTCAGCTTGGCATTCTCGATGCGCAGCCAGACGCCTTCACGGTCTGCAATGGTGATCGAGCCGACTGTTGCTTCCGAAGACAGGACACCGCTGATGCCGGAAATCGAAATACGGCGGTTCGGCGCGGAAAGCTGGCTTTCCACGAAGGACAGGAAATAGGATTTCTCTTCTTCGGGCTGGGCTTCCGAACTGCCCGGCTCTTGTGTCCCAGTATTTACCTGAGCATTCTCCTGAGCGCGGGCCGTGACCGGAGCTTCCCGCTCCGGCCAGCCGAAGATGATTGCCGTGACGGCGAAAGCGACGAAGGCGATGATTGCGAGAAATCTGGTCAAAACGCCTGTCCTATACCTACGTACAAGCCATAGCTCGGATCGCCTGAGCGGCGGTTGAGCGGAACGGCGACATCGAGGCGAATCGGTCCGAGACCGGTCAGATAGCGCAGACCGCCACCGGCGCCGACACGCATCTGTTCCGAGAAATCAGGAAACGATTTTTCGCCGACATAACCGGCATCGACAAATGCCACCGCGCCGATGGAATCGGTGATGCGGGTGCGCACTTCGCCATTGGCCTCGACAAGCGAGCGCCCGCCGATGATTTCGCCATTGCCCGCGCTGACGCCGATATTGCGATAGCCGTAACCGCGAACCGAGCCGCCGCCGCCTGCCAGGAAGAGCTGGCTCGGCGGCAGGTCCTCGATGGAGGCGCCGACAATAGAACCGACCTTGAGACGGCCTGCGAGGATCACGCGATCCTTTTCACCAAAGCCGTAATATGTGCGGCCTTCGGCAGTGAAACGGGTCGCGAAATTGCCGTACTGAAATTCGTAGAAGGGCTGGATATTGCCTTCCAGATAGAAGCCCGAACTCGGGTCCGGCTTGTTGTTGCGGCTGTCATAGAGAAGATTGCCCTCCAGTCCCGCCGTCGTGAAGCTGCGCGAACCGAAGACGTCGTCGTCAAAGTGGCCCTGGCTCGCCTTGGCATAGAGCGCACCTGACAATTCGTCGCTGAATATCTGCGTGAAGCCAGTCTTCGCATTGACCGAGGTTTCGGTATAGGCATCCAGCACTTCGCGCTTGGCGTCGAGTGCGGCGACAAAATCCGTATCCGGCGTATAGACGCCCGGCTTCGTGAAGCTTGTGCCGACAAGATAGGTAAAGTTCTTCGGGTCGAAGGAATTGTCCTGCGTGCCGCCAATGCCGCTGATCTTGGCGTCGAAACGCAGGCGCTCGCCGCGCCCGAAAAGGTTACGATGCATCCAGTAGCCGGTCAGACCGAAACCGTCGATGGTCGAATATTCGGCACCGAAGCCGAAACGGCGCGGCTTGCGCTCCTGCACGTTGAGCGTCATCGGCAGGCTGCCATCCGGCTCGATCTTTTCGGCTTCCTCGAAACTCATGGCGCGGAATACTTCCATGCGACCGAGACGCTTCTTGGCTTTCTCGATATCGTCCGGATCGAATTCCTGACCCTCTTTCAGCCCGGTCATCCAGGCCACGAATTGCGGGTCCATGCGCGCCGTTCCGACGACGCTGACCGGGCCGTAATGCGCCTTCTGGCCGGGGTCGAGCGAAACATCGGCGGAAACGCGATTATCTGCATGGTCGGCGACGATGTCCTCGCCAGTCACCCGCGCTTTCGCATAGCCCTGCTGGCGCCATGCCTCGACGGCAAGGCGTTCGGCCTTGATGACCGTGCCGGATCGCGCCACCTGTCCGGGCGCGAAACCAGCATCTTCAGGGGATTGCACCTTATCGCGTTTGTCGACCGGTGGCGGCGCAATATTGGAAATCGCCGTGCGCGAAAACAGAAATTGCGGGCCGGGATCGACGGTGATCGCAACCTTGGCATCATTGGGGATTTCCGCGTCGGGCGGAATGTCGTTCGCCTCGCGGCCGTCGACGAGAATAGAAATCGTGCCGCCATAGCGGCCCTCGCCATAGAGCGCGGCCAAAATGCGGCGATAATCGCCCCGCGCCTTGGCCAGCAGACCGGCTGAGCCCGAAGCAGGTTTTTCTGCGTCGGATACGAGGCCTGAAGCGCCTTCAATGGTGGATTTCAGATCGGCTTCCGTGCCGTCCGCATTCTTGCGGTCGCCGGTGGTCGTGACCTCGACAGTGTAGGTCTTGGGATCGATGATATCGGGATCTTCCTTCTTGTCCTCGCCCCACAGACGAACACCAAAGATCTCGAACGCCAATGCAGGCGATACCGCGAAGGAGGAAAAATGCGCCGCCAGCAAAAGCACGGCGATGCCCCTTCCCTGTATCGTCCTGTTACTCCAAGTCATACGCGCTACTGTCCGGTTCCTGTCTATGCGGTCGCCTGGCGGCGTCCCGTTCATCACCCCCAGCCCAGGACGATTCAGGGATTACCATAGGGAGAACGGAAGTCCAAGCAACAACGCTAGATATGGACCATTTCAGTCAACGGAGTATTAACGTTACCACACCTTGCAATTTCCCGCGCTGATTGAAATTCTTGCAATCGCTTTCCGCATTAATTGCGGAAGGGTGGACAGAAAATCATAACGGCTCGCCGGCGGGGGTGCTGCCGACGAGCCGCTCATCAGGTCATTGGGAGGAGGGAGGAACGACCTGATCAAGACGAACATTATATCGAACGACTGGCGACGACCTGTCAGCGCCCGGCATGCATCGGACGCATATTGCCGAAATGCATGCCGCCACCGCCCATTCCGCCTCTGAAACCGCCGAAGCCGTTATTGGCAAATGCCGGACGGTTGAAGCCACCAAAGCCACCCTGACGGATCACCGGACCAGGACCCCAGTTGCGACGTATCTCGCCATTGGGCCATCCGTGTCCGCCCCATCCGCCACGGCCATTCCACTGCGGGCCATGGCCCCAATGGTTATTCCAGCCACCGCGATTGGACTGGCAGTTACGCCCGATGCAGCCGTTGACATAGTTCGGTCCGCCGCGCCAGCCCGGCCCCCAACCACCGCCCCAACCACCGCCCCATCCAGGCCCCCAGTAGCCGCCAGTCGCCCAACCGAGGCCGAGCCCCAGACCGAAACCGTCAGCATATCCGTCATTATTGACGATTACCGTGGTGCTGGAAGGTGCTGCATAGGCGGGGCCGCTATAGGAACCGAACCGGACGTAGCGCGCCGATACGAAGCCGACGCGGTTGCCGTTGTAGATCTGGCACCAGCCATTGCGACAGGAACCGGCATTGACGGTTGCGCCGGCAGGGAGCGCAGCCAATCGTGCGTAATTGGAGCCCGGCCCCGAGCGGACATTGACAGAAGCAGAGACATAGGCCGTCGCGGCAGAAGCGATAGCGGGCGTGATCAGTGTCGCCGCAACGATAGCCGCACCCAGTATATGATTATTAGTAAGCACTCTCTTAAATAAAGGCATCGCATCTTCTCCAGATTAGCGACAAAATAGAGACGCATTAAATATCCAACATGAGTTCATATACGACAATACTAGAAGTAACGCAAACAACCATCATTATAATGGTAAATTTATGGCGTATATTATTATTTTCTACATCTTGATACTAAAAGTAATAACCTTTTGTTTACACTCATTGACCTTGAATTTACATCAAATTGATTAAAATTATACGGAATTTATTTTACCCTCGTGCCGCTGCAACTCACCCAAAAAGAAAGGCGCCCCGGAGGGAACCGGGACGCCACGCGGCTTTGGGGGGAGAGAGGGAGGATAAAGCCGCGATCACGGGCCGTCAGGCCAGTTGTTTTGCGAGGCTCACACATGCATTCCCCGCAGTGTTGTGATGCAGGGAAAGCTTTGACAAACCTTGTTACGGCAGATTGCGCACGTCTTCCGGCGACATGTACATCGGCATCATATTGGTATCGAGGTGATGCATGACCCAGATGGAGCCGGCAAGCACGATAGCCAGAATGATGACCGTGAAGATGAGCGCCAGAATGTTCCAGCCGCCTTCCGACTTCGGATCGAGGTGCAGGAAGTAAACCAGATGCACCAGGATCTGGACGACGGCGATACCGAGCACGATGGCAGCGGTGGTTCCCGGCGTAAAGTAGCCATTCATGGCCATCATGAACGGAACGACGGTGAGGACGACCGCCAGCACAAAGCCGATCAGATAGGACTTCAGGCTGCCGTGGCTTGCGCCGTGGTCATGTGTTTCGTGTGCAGAGCTCATCACAGTACACCCAACAGATAGACAAGGGTAAAGACGCCGATCCAGATAATATCCAGGAAGTGCCAGAAAAGGCTGAGGCACATCACGCGCGTCTGGTTCTTTTCCGTCAGACCGTCACGCAGAAGCTGGGCGGAAAGCACCAGAATCCAGATCAGGCCGGACGTGATATGAAGACCGTGGGTTCCCACCAGCGCAAAGAAGGCTGAGAGGAACGCACTGCGGCCCGGACCTGCGCCTTCATGGATCAGGTGATTGAATTCATAGATTTCCATCACGAGGAAGGCAGCGCCCAGCAGGAAGGTGACGCCCAGCCAGAACAGAACGCCTGCGCGGTTCTTCTTGAACATCGACAGCGTGGCCAGACCATAGGTCAGTGACGACACCAGCAGGAGCATGGTTTCGATCAGAACAAAGTTCAGATCGAACAGTTCACGGCCGGTCGGGCCGCCCGCGAACTGATGCGCCAGAACGGCATAGGTTGCAAACAGCCCCGAGAAGAGGACGCAGTCGCTCATCAGGTAGATCCAGAAGCCGACCAGTGTGGTCGATCCTGCATCGTGATGGTCTTCGTGAGCGGGGTGCTCGTTTCCACCCGTGAACGGAGCGGCGGTTGAAATGCTTGCGCTCATCGGAATCAGGCCTCCTGAGCAGTCAGTTGCCGGGTACGGAGGTCTTCGACTTCCTGCACCTCTTCGGCCGAGACGTAAAAGTCTCTGTCATTATTGAAGGAGTGAGCGATGGCAACGGCCAGCACAGCCAGGGCAGAGGCAATTGCCAGCCACCAGATGTGCCACACCAAGGCAAAGCCGAGCGGAATGTTCAGAATGCCGATGATGAAGCCGGTGCCGGTGTTCTTCGGCATATGGATGCGCGCGAACTTTTCGGTGCGGCGCACATAGCCGTTCTGCTTCATATCCCACCAGCCGTCGTGATCGCGCACATGCGGAACTTCGGCGAAGTTGTAGAATGCAGGCGGCGAAGCCAGCGACCATTCCAGAGTACGGCCCGTACCCCAGCTGTCGCCGTTGTTGTCGCGCAGCTTTTCGCGGTCGCGGATCGAAACCGCAATCTGCAGAACCTGGAACACGATACCGCACAGGATAATCGCAACGCCGATGGCGGCAATGATGAGATAGATGTGCCATGCCGGATTTTCGGTATGGTTCAGACGACGGGTCATGCCCATCAGGCCGAGCACGTAGAGCGGCATGAAGGCCAGGATGAAGCCGACGAGCCAGCACCAGAATGCATTCTTGCCCAGACGTTCATTCAGCTTGAAGCCGAAAGCCTTCGGCCACCAGTAGACGAGACCGGCAAAGCAGCCGAACAGAACGCCCGAGATGATCACATTATGGAAGTGGGCAATCAGGAACACCGAGTTGTGCAGCACGAAGTCTGCCGGCGGAACTGCGAGCAGAACGCCCGTCATGCCGCCAACGACGAAGGTGCACATGAAGCCGATGGTCCACATGACCGGCGTTTCCATGCGAACGCGGCCCTTATACATGGTGAAGAGCCAGTTGAAGACCTTCGCCCCTGTCGGAATCGAGATGATCATGGTCGCCACGCCGAAGAAAGCGTTGACGTTGGCGCCACCACCCATGGTGAAGAAGTGGTGGACCCAGACCAGGAACGACAGGATAGTGATGGCCACGGTGGCATAAACCATCGACTTGTAGCCGAACAGGCGCTTGCCGGAGAAGGTCGCCACGATTTCCGAGAAGATGCCGAAGCAAGGCAGAACCAGAATATAGACTTCCGGGTGTCCCCAGATCCAGATGAGGTTCACATACATCATCGGATTGCCACCAGCATCATTGGTGAAGAAGTGGAAATCCAGATAGCGGTCCAGCGAAAGCAGGGCCAGCGTGACGGTGAGGATCGGGAAGGCTGCGACGATCAGCACGTTGGAGCAGAGCGCGGTCCAGGTGAAGACCGGAACCTGCATCATGCCCATGCCGGGCGCGCGCATCTTGATGATGGTGGTGATGAGGTTCACGCCCGAGAGCAGCGTTCCCATACCGGAAATCTGCAAGGCCCATATATAATAATCCACCCCGACATCCGGGCTGAATTCCTTGCCGGAAAGCGGCGGATAGGCCAGCCAGCCGGTCTTGGCGAATTCGCCGACACCGAGCGAGATGTTGATGAGGATCGCACCGGCAACCGTCAGCCAGAAGCTGAGCGAGTTGAGGTAGGGGAAAGCCACGTCGCGCGCGCCGATCTGAAGCGGCACGGCGAAGTTCATCAGGCCGACGATGAAGGGCATCGCCACGAAGAAGATCATGATCACGCCATGGGCGGTGAAGATCTGGTCATAGTGGTGCGGCGGCAGGAAGCCTTCATTGGCACCTGAGGCCATGGCCTGCTGAGCGCGCATCATGACGGCATCCGAGAAGCCGCGGAACAGCATCACGAGTGCCAGAATGATATACATCACGCCAATGCGCTTGTGGTCGACCGACGTTAGCCAGTCGTTCCAGAGCGGAGCCCATTTGCGATAGTAAGTAATGGCTGCCAGAATAGCGAGCGCCCCGCCAGCCACCGCGGCCAAAGTGACCATGATGATTGGTTCGTGATAGGGTATCGCTTCGAGCGTAAGTTTTCCGAACATTTTTATCACGCTTCGATTTTAGCAATTCCGGGGCGGCGCAAGAGCGCCATCTTTCCGGAACCGCGTGAAACAAGGGGTGAATGCGGATGGCCGTGACCTCTTTCGAGATCACGGACCTATCGGCACATCAGTTTTCGAGCTGCGAAAGGCGCTGCGGCTGGACTGCGCAGATGATGTCGCTTGCCCATTGGCTGAAATCGACAGGCGAAGACTTGCGCAGGTTGGCGCGCGCTTCGCGGATCATCTGTTGACGATGCATCTCATCGTCGAGGCAGACGGACTTGCCGTCCCAGCAGCGGTTCACGATATTGTGGAACAACGCCTGGTCACTATAGGTGAAGAACTGCGGCGGAACCTTCTCGCTCGGCTGGACCAGCGAGGCATAACGGTCGCGGCTCAGCTCTTCGCCATTGGCCTTTGCCTTCACATCAGCCACCCACTTGTCGAAGTCGGCCTGATTGTAGGCATGTGCCTTGAAGCGCATCTGGGCAAAGCCCTGACCGCTATAGTTGGCGGAGATACCGTCGAATTCGCCTGCATGATTGGCTACCAGATGCAGCTTCGTCTGCATGCTTGGCATGGTGTAGACCTGACTGCCGAGCTGCGGGATGAAGAAGGAATTCATGATGTTGCTGGAGGTCAGCTTGAAGTTAACCGGCACATCGACCGGCATTGCCATCTCGTTGACGGTGGCGATGCCCTGATCCGGATAGATGAAAAGCCATTTCCAGTCGAGCGCGACGACTTCGACATTGATCGGCTTCGCGTTCGATTCCAGCGGGCGATACGGATCGAGCTTGTGCGTGCTGATCCAGGTGACCGTGCCGAGAACGACAATGATCGCCATCGGGATGAGCCAGACGGCAAGCTCGATCTTGGTCGAGTGGTGCCAGTCGGGCTGGTAATCCGCCTTCTCATTCGAGGCGCGGTACTTCCATGCGAAGTAAAGCGTCATGAAGATGACGGGAAGCACGACGAGCAGCATGATGCCGGTCGCAAAAAGGATGAGATCGCGTTCTGCCATGCCGACTTCCCCTTTCGGGGAGAGCAGGACCTGGTTCTCGCAGCCGGCGAGAAACGCCGTGAGGGCCAAGACGGCGAACGAAACGATCGTCCGGGGGGTGCCGTGTTTCATTTGTCTTTCCATCCTGCGCGCAGAGTGTCATCTCCGGCGCATGCGTCATTT
Source organism: Ochrobactrum sp. A-1 (assembly GCF_022488005.1). Taxonomy (NCBI): domain Bacteria; kingdom Pseudomonadati; phylum Pseudomonadota; class Alphaproteobacteria; order Hyphomicrobiales; family Brucellaceae; genus Ochrobactrum; species Ochrobactrum sp. A-1. The sequence goes on along the minus strand of NZ_JAKVQC010000004.1, from coordinate 960,970 downwards.
CCTAGTTTTCGGTAAATTCTGAAATTTCCAAAAATACCGTTATAACGAATAATCCCGTTTGTCACGTGTCTGACGAAAATTGTGCTGGATCGTAATGTCGCGCCTAAAACTGGGCATTTTGTCTAAATAGTTCGACCTGATCGCAGATGCGGCGATGTCTTCGGCCGTCTTCCAAGCCATATCCTGGGCAATGCATAAATGCGGTAAATTCATCGACCTCCAATGGAAAAGGCCGGCGCCTGACAGATCGTTTCGAAAATATCGCTAACCGTCGGATGCGGCGGAGCGATTAGGCCCAAAGCATGGGGTTTGCAAGATGAAAACTGCCGCTTATCCCATGAATAAACGGGATCGTGATGGGAATTTACTGAATTCACCGCGGATTACGCGCATTCCCAAAAGTGTGAAACGGTTTTCGAAAAGCGTACCAAGCCTGACGCTTCCCTCCCAAAATAGCCGGGCGTACAGACAATGTTTATCTTCCCCGCTATGTATGCTTATTGAAAATGCGCGAGGAAATTGGGGGGGAAAATGATATTTGCCGAAATGCCGCTCGATGAGGCCGAAGGTGCAATTCTCGGCTATGCGACGACGGCAGGCGCGCTCACTTTACGCAAAGGCACGGTTCTCGATGCTCTCAATCTCGCCATGTTGCGGGAGGCGGGTGTCAGCTCAGTTCTGGCCGCTCGCCTGGAAAAGGGGGACATCGGCGAGGACGAGGCCGCACTCGCCGTTGGGCGCATGCTTGCCTCTGCCGAAGCAGAGATCGGCAATGCCACAACCGGGCGGGTCAACCTGCATGCCCGGAAGAACGGCGTATTTTCTGCAAATGTCGCATGTATCGATGCAATCAATGCACATGATCCTCGCATTTCGGTGGCCACATTGCGTAATCATACGCGCGTGGAAGCCGGGCAGATGATCGCGACCGTCAAGATCATTCCTTTTGCTGTGCCGGAGACCCTGTTGCAGGAGATCGGGCTTGATGCGCGGCCTGCGCTGCACGTCTATCCCTTCAATGGCGCGCGGATCGGGCTGATCCAGTCGCGCCTCCCGTCGATACGCGAGACGGTCCTTGAGAAGACCCGCGAACTGATGGAAAAGCGGGCTACAAGAAATGGCGGGGCGCTTGTTTGCGAAAAACGTGTTGCGCACGATCAGTCAGCACTGGCAGCAGCGATCATGGAAGTCAGCCCGGCCTGCGACATCGTCGTGATTTTTAGCGCTTCGGCAGTTGCCGACGAGGCGGATATCGTTCCGCAGTCGATCCGCATGTCGGGCGGCGAAATCCTGCGCATCGGCATGCCGGTCGATCCCGGTAATCTGCTGGTTCTGGGCCGGCACGACGGCAAATATATTGTCGCCGCTCCCGGCTCGGCCCGCAGCGCCCGTGAAAACAGCCTCGACTGGGTGCTGGATCGCCTGATGGCGGGGATTACCCTTTCCGCCGACGATCTTTCCCGCTTAGGCGTCGGTGGGCTGGTGCTTTAACTGGCACCGGCGCGCTATACGGCTACAGTCAATCTCAGATCGCGTAATCAAAAACCAGTATGCCCGCGATGCCGCCTTCGGCCGCTTCAACGAGGCTTTGGCCAACCTTCGCGTGTTCGGGATGCGGAAGATAGGCGTCGCGCGCCGCGCCATCGGTGAAATCGACGACGAAACCGTGCCGGAAACCCTTTTCGAGATTTTCCGGACTGTTGTTTTCGCCAGCGGTAATGGACAGGATACCGCCGATCTTGTCCTTGAGGCCCACGACGGCCTGCAGTTTTTCTTCGATCTGCGCGGCTTCAAGTTCCGGTTTGAATTTGACGAGAACGATATGGCGTATCATGAATTGCTTCCGTGATTGAAAACAGGATCGCACCGCCTCTGGAAATGGCGGCATGCAACTTCTCTCATAGGGTATTTATCAGGCAGAGAAAATGCTTCCGCTACATCCGGTGGAACGGAGCAACATCAGGATCAGCATCGGAAGCCATTTCTCGGTTCCTTGCCTATTCGACAGGAACTCGTCTGCCGTTCAAGCTGGAGCAGCTTTCTGACGTGCATTCACCTGCCTGACGGGACCTGGCCCCGGCGCAGCTGTCTCGCGCCTTCCAGGGAGATTCCAAAACGAAAAAGGCCGGGTTGAACCCGACCTTCCGCTTTCACCTGAGTTTGTGCCAGTACATCCGTGGTCACGATCCCAAGTGAATTCCCGATACGCATATGGATATAACCCGTCTGCATTTCAGGAATATGACATTGCGGGCAGCAGCCAGATTGCTCCAAAACCGGTTCAACCCGGCCCTGCCCCGACAGTTTCGACACGCAAGCCGTTGCCTGAAGCTGCCGTATTCTTGTCTGGGCATCTCATCCACGCCCAATCCATCTGCGCCAAACTGCCTACGCAGATTGCCGCTTGCATTCCCGTCTCGGCCGCCTCGACTGTCGGTCAGGCCGCCATCGGCGTTTCTGCCACGTCAGGATGGTTGTAGTTCCAAACCTCGATCAGGCATTGCCGCATCAAATCAAGATCAACCGGACCGATCCGGCTCAGCACGAGATCGAGCTCGTCGGGCTCTACGCCCCTGTTGAGTAGCTCAACAATCGCCTCGATCAGAATTCGTTTATCGTCAAATCTATAGCGCTGCATAAACCTGCTCCGCTAACTGCCCCAGCACATGATCGTAGATTAAACAGTCATGGTTAACCGAAGCTTAAGCCCCGAAAAACCAACCCGATTTACTGACACCACAAACTGACGCAGACGCTTGCTCCAACAACTTTCCCGCACATATGCGCGGGACTCGCTTTAAAAATAACTTAAACACAAAAAATGGAACTCTTGCTTTCTCGAACAAGATTAAGTCCAAATCTTAGTATATTTCCTCCGGAAACCAAGAAGAAATTTTCAATCAGGTTTATTTTATTATTTGCTTTCGTTTGGATGAGGTCCCTATGTCGTTCTTTCGGAAATATGTCGATTGGTCCTTCACCTACGCTCGCCTGGCCGGGCTTGGGCTGCTCATCGGCTTGAGCGTCATGGGGGGATATCTTTATACGCTGCAATATAAAGGCAACATTCACACCATCATCGACGGCCAGGCCTATCGTTCCAACCAGCCCGACCCGGCGCGCATCGCCTCCCTGCAAAAGCTTTACGGTATCAAGACCATCATCAATCTGCGCGGCCCCGAGCCGGGCTCGAAATGGTATGACGAAGAAATTGCAGCTACAGAAACGCTCGGCATCAAGCACGTGGATTTCGAGATGTCATCGAGACGGGAACTGACCCACGCGCAAACCAGACAGCTGATCGCGCTGATGCAGAATGCGGAAAAGCCGGTGCTCATCCATTGCAAATCCGGCTCTGACCGCACCGGCCTGGCTGCGGCGCTCTACGTGGCGGCAGTCGCGAAGGGCAGCGAGAGCAAGGCCGAACGACAAATGTCCATTGCCTACGGGCATTTCGGCTTTCCCCTCAGCCCCACCTACGCGATGGAAAAGACATTCGAGGCCATTGAGGCGGAACTCGGCTATACAGGTTCCTAGAGCATTTCCAGCAAAAGTGCGAAGCGGTTTTGCGTGGGATAATCCGACATAACAAATAGTTAGAGCGGTTCCGGTGATTCCGTGTCAACCGGAACCGCCCTAACGTGGCTTCAGCTTCACAAATGCAAAACGCCGGGGATAATCCCCGGCGTTTTTCTATCTTAAAACCATGGCGATCTTATTCGAGGCCGACGATCTTGCCGTCATCCCACTTGAAGATGTCGAAGCTTGGTGAGCTAAGGTCGCCGTTTGCGCCATAGGTCAGCGTGCCGATAGCGGTTTCGATCGGCTTGCCGTCATGCAGCGCCTTGGCAACCGCCGCGGAATCGTCAGCCGAACCTGCGCTCTCGATACCAGCCTTGATGACTTCCACAGCAGCATAAGCATTCATGGTGAAGGCTTCAGCCGGGATGCCCTTGGCCTTGAGCGCTTCGATAGCATCCTTGGAAGCCGGGTTCTTGGTGGCATCCTTGGCATTGGTGAAGAGCGTGCCCTGTGCATTGGTGCCGCCGATTGCCCAATATTCAGTGTTGGACAGGCCTTCGCCGCCAAGCACCAGTGCCTGCATGCCAGCATCATGAAGCTGACGCGACAGGAGGCCACCTTCGGCATGGTAGCCACCGAAATAAACGACGTCAGTGCCAGCCGACTTCAGCTTGGTGACGAGCGCGCTGAAATCCTTGTCGCCCGGCGTGACCGAATCATAATGGACTTCGGTGATGCCGCCCTTGTTGATCGCCGCCTTGAAAGCGTCGGCCAGACCCTTGCCATAGGCGCCCTTGTCGTGGATCACGGCGACCTTCTTGTCCTTCATGTTCTTCAGGACATAGTCGGCCATGACTTCAGCCTGCTGATCGTCGCGACCGCAGGTGCGGAACACGTTTTCCAGATTGCGGGCGGTCAGATCCGGGCCGGTGGCGGTCGGGGTGACCATCAGGACGCCATTTTCCGAGAACACGTCGGAAACAGGGATGGCAACGCCGGTCGTGACCGGGCCGACGACGAACTTGATGCCGTCACCGACGATCTGGTTGGCGGCGGAAACACCCTGCTTCGGTTCACCGGCATCGTCGGCAAACTTCAGAACGACTTTCTCGCCCTTGATGCCGCCTGCCTTGTTGATGACTTCAACGGCGGTTTCCGCGCCCTTCTTCACCTGGTCACCGAAAGCGGCGACAGGACCTGTCAGCGGTGCAACGACGCCGATGGTGATGTCTGCATAAGCGGCGCTGGCAAAGCCGAGTGTAGCTGCGAAAGCCACGCTGGACAGAAGTTTCAGGTTCATTCTTTTTCTCCTTTGGTGGGGCAGCGTCCTCCGACGGCCCCGAGACAACCCTTGCCGGTCAAATCTCAGCGCATCCGCGCTGCCGAATTGCCGGGCCCTCCCTTTTGTTCATCGCATGATCTCAAAGGGTCAATCCAAAAGCACGCTGTCCCACTCGTTGAAGAGGCTGGAGCCATAATATTATCCGAAATTGCATCCGCCCTTTCGGAATCATGCTCCAGACCGGGAGCGCGCTTTCATGATGTAATAAGAATGCATTTCCGGCTTTCGATTGCAAGCGCCAAGTACCCGCAACTACAACGAAAATCGGCTCCTCCCAAAGTCTTAGTTCCCTCCCTTCCATGATGGTGATTTCTTCGCAAAAAAGGCCGCGATTCCCTCCGCGGCCTCTGGCGTTTCCCATGTATCGGCAAGACGGGTCAGCGTCATTTCGATGACGGCCTCGTCTATCGGCGCGCCCAGCGCATGAACCAGCCTCTTGGAGGCGGCAACCGCTGCGGGCGCGGTGGCAAAATAGGGTTTGATCTCCGTCTCCACCGCTGCATCAAGACGCTCCGCCTCGACCACGTCGTGCACCAGCCCGATCCGCCGCGCTTCCTCGGCATCGAAGAGCCGCGCCGAGGTGAATGTGCGCAGCGCATTTGCCTGCCCGATGCGCGCCACCACATAGGGGCTGATGGTGGCCGGTATCAGGCCGAGCTTCGTCTCCGTCAGGCCGAAGCGTGCGCCGGATGCAGCAATGGCCGCATCGCACACGCTGATGAGGCCGACACCGCCACCATAGGCCTGCCCATTGATGCGCCCGATCAGCGGTTTTGGAAGATCGCGCAGTGCTTTCAGCATGAGGGCAAGCTTGCGCGCTTCCTCGATGCGCTGCGCGCGCGTGGCTTTCACCTGTTCCTGCATCCATCCAAGGTCACCGCCCGCACAAAAACTTGTGCCATTGCCGGTCAGGACCACGAGGCGCACGGCGTCATTATCCGCAAGATGCAGCGTCGCCGTCAGAAGCTCGTCAATCATCCGGCCGGACAGCGCATTGTGCTGTTCGGGCCGGTCAAGCGTCAGCATCGCGACGCCGCGCTTATCAATGGAAATTCGGATCGTCTTGAAGTCGTTCATGCGGCCTTATCCTGACGAAGAGCCTGGGCGAACAAGGCCGCCGACTTTAGCTTGTCCAGATCAAGGCTGGTTTCAAAACCCAATCCATGCAGCATTTCGACAACGGAAACCGTATCGACATTGCCCTTGGCGCCCGGTGCGAATGGACAGCCGCCGAGCCCGCCGACCGAAGCATCGAACACCCGCAAGCCTTTTTCGAGACTAACGCGGATATTGTCGAGCGCACGCCCTCCCGTGTCGTGATAATGGCCGGCAAGGCTGTGCGCGGGCGCAATGGCCAGCACCGCATCGAGCATGGCTGCAACCTTGTCCGGCGTGCCGCGCCCGATCGTATCGCCAAGGCTTACCTCATGACAGCCGAGCGAGAAGAGTTGCTCAGTCACATCGGCTACCGCTTGCGGGGCCACCGGCCCGTCATAGGGGCATTCGACCACGCAGCTCACATAGCCGCGAATGGCAAGGCCATCATTGATGGCGGCACCGATGACAGGAGACAGCCGCTCGATACTTTCGGCGATTGAGCAATTGATATTGGCTTTCGAAAAGCCTTCCGAGGCGGAAATGAAAACCGCGATTTCATCGACATTTGCAGCGGCAGCAGCCTCATAGCCCTTCATATTGGGCACGAGGACCGAATAACGCACACCATCGGCGCGGCGGATTCCGGCCATGACTTGCGCGGCATCGGCCAGCTGCGGCACCCATTTGGGGCTGACGAAACTCGTCGTCTCTATGCGGGCATAGCCGCAGTCCGACAGGCGGTCGATCAGCGCGATCTTGTCGGCCGTCGGCACAAAACGCTTTTCATTCTGCAGGCCATCACGCGCAGCCATTTCAACGATTTCTACGTGTTCAGCCATGTTCTTCCTCCAGTTCAACCAGCAATGCGCCTTCATTGACCTGATCGCCCGCTATAACGCTTACGGACGCAACCTTGCCGTCGCGCGGCGCGGTCAGTGACAGTTCCATCTTCATCGCCTCCATCGTCACCAGCGAATCGCCCTTGGCGACATTGGCGCCTTCCACGACCGAAACCAGTCGCACCAATCCCGGCATCGGTGACAGGATACGGCTTTCGCTTGAGGCGTCCTCTTCCGCGCCAACAGACTGCACATGATGAAATATGGTGTCGCGACCTTCGAGTTGCACCGTCACATCGTGCCCGATGCGCAGGACGGACGCTTCCGACACACGACCATCGACAGCAAAGCGAACCTGCCCGTTCTTATGCTCACGAATTTCGATGGTGCCGAAAGCAAAGCCGAAATGCCTGTCGCCCCTGGTCGTGAAGCTGACCGTGTGACGCTCGCCATGATGATCGATCAGAACCGAACGCGATGCCTCGCCCCAAAGCTTGAACCCGCGCAGGCTCGACCATGGGTCGCCTTCTTGTGGCGCATCCAGCAGGTCGAGCGCGCCGAGTGCGGCCAGCGCAATGGCGATATCGGAAGGCTGCTCATCCGTGAAAAGCGCCGACGTCTCGCGTGCAATCAGGCCGGTATCGACATCGCCGGTGCGGAAAGCTTCAAGCTTGCAAAGGGCCGACAGGAACTGGCGATTGGTAACGAGGCCCGCAATCCGGGTCTTGTTTAATGCCGCATCAAGCCGGTTCAGCGCTTCATCGCGCGTTGCGCCATGGGCGATGATCTTGGCGATCATCGGATCGTAGAACGGCACGATCGTGTCGCCGGTTCGAACACCGGAATCGACACGCGCATTTTCAGGCGGCGCGAACAGGGCAAGCTTGCCGGTTGCAGGCAGGAAATCCCGCGCGGGGTCTTCCGCATAAAGCCGAGCCTCGAAAGCCCAGCCGTTGATGGAAAGCTCGTCCTGACGCTTCGGCAGCGTCTGGCCGGCAGCCACGCGCAATTGCCATTCGACCAGATCAAGCCCGGTGATCGCTTCCGTCACCGGATGTTCGACCTGTAGCCGCGTATTCATTTCCATGAAGAAGAAGCGGTCAGGCCGCAGCCCTTCCGAAACATCGGCGATGAACTCCACCGTGCCAGCTCCGGAATAGCCAATCGCCAATGCCGCCTTCACCGCCGCTTCGCCCATGGCCGCACGCATATCCGGGGTCATGCCGGGCGCAGGCGCTTCCTCGATGACCTTCTGGTGGCGGCGCTGCAGCGAGCAATCACGCTCGAAAAGATGCACCGCATTGCCGTGACTGTCGCCAAAGACCTGCACCTCGATATGGCGCGGTTTCGCCATGTATTTTTCCACCAGCACGGCGCTATCGCCGAAAGAGGCTTCCGCCTCGCGGCGCGCGCTGTCCAGTGCCGCTGAGAAATCCGCTGCCTGATCGACGCGGCGCATGCCCTTGCCGCCGCCACCCGCCCGCGCCTTGATGAGCACGGGATAGGTGATTCGGTCGGCCTCGCTTTTAAGGAATGCTCCATCCTGATTATCGCCGTGATAGCCCGGAACGACAGGCACGCTCGCCTTTTCCATCAGCGCCTTGGCGGCATCCTTCAGCCCCATGGCGCGAATGGCCTTGGCCGATGGGCCTATGAAGACAAGCCCTGCGGCTACGACCGCATCCACGAAACCGGCATTTTCGGAGAGAAACCCATAGCCCGGATGGATTGCCTCCGCGCCGGTTTCCTTCGCAGCCTTGATGATAGCCTCGACGTTCAGATAGCTTTGCGCAGAAATGGCAGGGCCGACACGCACCGCCTCGTCGGCCATCTCCACATGCAGCGCTTGGGCGTCGGCATCGGAATAGATCGCGACGGTGGCAATGCCAAGCTTGCGCGCCGTGCGAATGACCCGGCAGGCAATTTCTCCGCGATTGGCAATCAGTATCTTTTTGAACATCTGATTGTCTTCCTACATTCTGAAGATGCCAAAACGCGTCGGCTCGACCGGCGCATTCAGCGTGGCGGAAAGCGATAGTCCCAGCACTTCGCGGCTCTTGCGCGGATCGACGATGCCGTCATCCCAAAGCCGCGCCGAGGCATAGAGCGGGTGGCTCTGGCGCTCGAACATCTCCAGCGTCGGGCGCTTGAACTCCGCTTCCTCTTCCGCCGACCATGTGCCGCCGGTGCGCTCGATCCCGTCGCGCTTGACGGTTGCCAGCACGCCAGCCGCCTGTTCGCCGCCCATCACCGCAATGCGGCTGTTCGGCCAGGTCCACAGGAAGCGCGGCGAATAGGCCCGCCCCGCCATGCCGTAATTGCCCGCGCCATAGGATGCGCCGATCAGCATGGTGATCTTCGGCACATTGGCCGTCGCCACCGCCGTCACCAGCTTGGCGCCGTGCTTGGCGATGCCTTCGGCCTCATATTTGCGCCCGACCATGAAACCGGTGATATTTTGCAAAAATACCAGCGGAACATTGCGCTGGCAGCAAAGCTCGATGAAATGTGCGCCCTTCAGAGCCGCTTCGGAGAACAGCACGCCATTATTGGCGATGACGCCAACCGGCATCCCGTAGACGCTGGCAAAACCGCAGACAAGCGTGGTGCCGTAGCGCGCCTTGAACTCATCGAAATCCGAACCGTCGACCAGCCGTGCGATCACTTCGCGCACGTCATAAGGAATGCGCGTATCGGCGGAAACTAGCCCCAAAATTTCCTCCGGATCGTAAAGCGGGGCAGCGCCATAGCCGCGCGGGATGAAACTGCGCTTTTCGCTGTTGAGATTAGCGGCAATGGCGCGGGCGATCTGCAAGGCATGGGCATCGTCATTGGCCAGATGATCGACCACGCCGGACAGCCTTGTATGCACATCGCCGCCGCCGAGATCTTCCGCCGTCACCACTTCGCCGGTCGCGGCCTTCACCAGCGGCGGGCCAGCCAGAAAGATCGTGCCCTGGCCCCGCACGATCACCGTTTCGTCGCTCATGGCAGGCACGTAAGCACCGCCTGCCGTACACGAACCCATGACGACCGCCACCTGCGGAATGCCCGCTGCCGACATCTGCGCCTGATTATAGAAGATGCGTCCGAAATGGTCGCGATCCGGGAAAACCTCGTCCTGATTGGGCAGGTTCGCGCCGCCGGAATCGACCAGATAAATGCAGGGCAGACGGTTTTCGCCCGCAATATCCTGTGCGCGCAGATGCTTCTTTACCGTTACCGGGTAATAGGTGCCGCCCTTCACTGTCGCATCGTTACACACGATCATGCATTCGCGGCCCGATACGCGCCCGATGCCGGTGATGATCCCGCCGGAAGGGGCCGCGCCGCCATACATGCCATGCGCTGCCGTCAGCCCCACTTCGAGAAAAGGGGAACCCGGATCGAGCAATTGCGCGACACGCTCACGCGGGAGCAGTTTTCCGCGTGCAACATGGCGCTCGCGCGCCTTTTCCCCGCCGCCGTCAATGGCAAGGCGAGATGCCTCGGCCACGGTATCGATTGCCGCCAGCATCGCCTTGCGGTTGGCCTCGAAGCTGGCGCTGCGCGTCGAGATTTCCGATTTCAGGACCGGCATCAACGGGTCTCCTGAAAGAGTTCCCGTCCGATCAGCATGCGCCGGATTTCCGACGTCCCCGCACCGATCTCATAAAGCTTGGCATCACGCAAAAGACGTCCTGTCGGATAATCGTTGATATAGCCGTTGCCGCCCAGCGCCTGTATCGCCTGCAAGGCCATCTGCGTGGCATTTTCAGCCGTATAGAGAATGCAGCCCGCCGCATCCTTGCGCGACGTCTCGCCCCGATCGCAGGCTGCGGCTACGGCATAGACATAAGCGCGCGAGGCGTTGAAGATTACATACATGTCGGCAAGCTTGCCCTGCATCAACTGGAACTCGCCAATCGGCTGGTCGAACTGCTTGCGCTCATGCACATAGGGCACGACGACATCGAGACAGGCCGCCATGATGCCGAGCGGACCACCCGCCAGCACCACGCGTTCATAGTCGAGACCGGACATCAGCACATTGACGCCCTTGCCTTCTGTCCCGAGCAGGTTTTCGGCAGGCACTTCACAATCCTCGAACACCAGTTCGCAGGTGTTGGAGCCGCGCATGCCGAGCTTGTCGAGTTTCTGCGCCGTCGAAAATCCCTTGAAACCTTTTTCAATGATGAAGGCGCTGATGCCACGCGGACCCGCAGCCGGATCAGTCTTGGCATAGACCACCAGCACATCGGCATCCGGGCCGTTGGTGATCCACATCTTGTTGCCGTTGAGAATATAGCGATCACCGCGCTTTTCGGCGGTAAGCTTCATCGAAACAACGTCGGAACCAGCGCCCGGCTCGGACATGGCGAGCGCGCCGACATGCTCGCCGGAAATGAGCTTGGGCAGATATTTCGCGCGCTGCTCGGGAGAACCGTTTCGCTTGATCTGATTGACGCAGAGATTGGAATGGGCGCCATAGCTGAGGCCGATGGAAGCGGAAGCGCGGCTGATTTCTTCCATCGCCACGCAATGGGCGAGATAACCCATGCCGGCGCCGCCATAGTCTTCGGGCGCCGTAATGCCGAGTACGCCAAGCTCACCCAGTTCACGCCAAAGATGCATGGGAAATGCATTGTTGCGATCGGTTTCAGCGGCCAGCGGCGCAATGCGGCTTTCCGCAAAACGGCGCACCGTATCGCGAAGGGCTTCGATCTCCTCGCCAAGACCGAAATTGATGCCCGATGCAAACATACTCGTCCTCCACAAGTTCTGCCCGGCAACCACCGCTTTCGCGATGGGCTATGTTCAGGCCAGAGTGTCCCGTGAATTTCAAATAGGCAATGGCTTTGCGTGGCGTTCTGTGGCTATTTATTACCGGATAACGAAATTTTGTTGCGCTCGTTATCCGGCAACCAAATCAATCTCCTTGAAGCTCTACAATATCCCGATAAAGCTCCAGCGCTTCCGGGTTGGCCAGTGCCTCGCGGTTCTTCACGTCGCGCCCGTGCACGATATCGCGCACAGCAAGTTCAACGATCTTTCCCGATTTGGTGCGCGGAATATCCGCAACCGCAACGATCTTCGCCGGAACGTGACGCGGTGTCGCCCCGGTGCGGATTTTGATCTTGATCCGCGCCTTGAGGTCGTCGTCCAGCGCCACACCTTCCGCGAGCCGCACGAACAGCACCACCCGCACATCCTTGTCCCAATCCTGCCCGATGCAGAGCGCCTCGGCGATCTCCGGCATCTGCTCGACCTGATTATAAATCTCCGCCGTACCGATACGCACGCCGCCGGGATTGAGCGTCGCATCCGAACGACCATGGATGACGATGCCATCATGCTTGGTCCATTCGGCAAAATCGCCGTGGCACCAGATATTGTCGAAACGCTCGAAATAGGCGGCCTGATATTTAGCACCCTCGGGATCGTTCCAGAATTGCAGCGGCATGCAGGGGAATGCCCTGGTGCAGACCAGTTCGCCTTTTTCACCGCGCACCGGCTTGCCATCGTCGTTCCAGACATCGACGGCCATGCCAAGGCCAGCGCCCTGAATTTCACCCAGCCAGACCGGTTCGGTCGGAACGCCCAGCACAAAGCAGGACACAATATCCGTACCGCCGGAAATGGACGCAAGATGCACATTGGGTTTGATCGCCTCATAGACGAAGGCAAAGCCTTCCGGCGATAGCGGCGAGCCGGTCGAGGAGACGGTACGCAGTGCCGACAGATCATGCGTTTCGCCGGGTTTCAATCCGGCTTTCAAAACGGCGTCGATGAATTTCGCCGACGTACCGAAATAGGTCATGCCTTCGGCGGCGGCATAATCGAACAGCACATTGCCATCAGGATAGAAGGGCGAGCCGTCATAAAGCAGCAATGTGGCACCGGAGGCGATGCCCGACGCAAGCCAGTTCCACATCATCCAGCCGCATGTGGTGAAATAGAAGAAACGGTCGCCGTCGCGAATATCGGCGTGCAAACGGTGTTCCTTCAGGTGCTGCAGCAGCACGCCGCCAGCCCGGTGCACGATGCATTTCGGTATGCCCGTCGTGCCGGAAGAAAACAGGATATAAAGCGGATGATCGAAGGGGAGCCGCGTGAATTCCACGTCCCTGGCGTTGAACGGTTCCAGAGCCGCGTAAAGCGCAATGCCCTTTTCCGCCTTGTCGGCGACGGCTTCCGCTTCACCAAGATAGGTAACGATAACCGCACGCTTCAGCCCCGGCAGTTTTGCCGTCACTTCAGCAACCTTGTCGGCAACGTCGATGCGCTTGCCATTATACCAGTAGCCATCGCAGGCGAAAAAGAGCTTCGGTTCGATCTGGCCGAAACGATCCAGTACACCCTGCGCACCAAAGTCCGGCGAACAGGAAGACCATACCGCGCCGATGGACGAAGCGGCCAGCATCAGGGCCACCGCCTCGGGCATATTGGGCATCATGCCCGCCACACGGTCGCCCGGCTGAACACCCTCCGCCAGCATGAATTGCTGCAGCTTCGAGACCAGCGCATGAAGATCGTCCCATGTCAGGCGGCGCTCGACCTTGTCCTCACCGCGAAAGACGATGGCTTCCTCTCCGCCGTGATGACGCAACAGGTTTTCGGCAAAGTTGAGCCGCGCCTCGGGGAAGAATTTCGCCTCGCGCATATGGCCTTTATCGATGAGGGCCACGTTGCCACGCTCACCGATAACCTCGCAGAAATCCCATACCAGCTGCCAGAACCCGGCGCGATCCTCGACAGACCAGCGATGCAGCGCGGCATAATCCGGCGAGCTCAAGCCCGTGCGCTGTTCTGCACGAATGCGGAATTGTTCCAGATTGCTGGCGGCAATGCGTCCCGCATCCGGTTGCCACAGCGGATGGTCATGCGAAAACTGCGTGGGGACTGCGTTGGTGCTCATCATTCCTCCCAGAACCATGCGGAGCCAGACCCTCTCCCGATCAACTCCGTCACGAGTTTCTAAAAGAGAGTTTCCGATACGTCCATGCTTTTCCCATGGATGGCCCATCAAAGGAACCGTATTGCCCGCACCCAATTGTGATTGCCGGACAAACAGGCTGAACCTACTGTGCATCTTGCTTTATGGGAAAGCGTAACCTAACTACAGCCCGCGCCGGAAGCATCCTGATGCCTTTCGACGCAAAGAAATATCCAGTTCTCAGGGCGGGGCGAAACTCCCCACCGGCGGTAACGGGTGAAACACCCGAAGCCCGCGAGCGCCTGACACGGCAAACGTGACAGGGTCAGCAGATTCGGTGCAAATCCGAAGCCGACGGTCATAGTCCGGATGAGAGAGAACGAGGTTGGAATCATGCTCGGCTGAGCGGCTTGCCGTCTTCGTCTTGCAGTTTTTCTTCCCGTACCCTGAGGTAACAGGCTTAAAAAAGGGACGAAACCGTTGAGCCAACTTGCCTCTACCCCAACTTTGAAACCCACCGTGCGCGGAGCAGCACTGATGGTTGCGGCCTGTTCGGCCTATGCCGCCGTCAATGTCGCCACCCAATGGGCCGGAACACGCACCGGCATTCCATCCGTCATCATCGCCTTCTGGCAATATGTGATCGCGCTGGTGCTGACCTTGCCCCTGCTCGTTCGCGATGGCGCGAGAACCTTACGCACCAGCCATTTCGGTCTTCACGTCATTCGCGTCGCGCTGGCTGCCGCTGGCGTACAGGTCTGGATTTACGCTCTGACCCATGTGCCGATCTGGCAGGTGGTCGCCCTGTCCATGACCTCACCCTTCTTCGTCATCCTGTGTGCACGACTGTTTCTGCGGGAAAAGGTCACGCCAACACGCCTGATGACCACATTCACCGGATTTGTCGGAGCCTTGATCATCATCGCACCCTGGTCGGATTCCTATACGGTCTATTCACTGCTGCCCGTCCTCGCCGCGGCACTTTGGGCGGGATATTCGGTGATGACCAAATATCTGACCCGTTTCGAAAAGCCTGCCAGCATTTCGGCCTATATGCTGGTGCTTCTCACGCCCATCAACGCTGCCCTTTGGCTGGCGTCCGGCTTGGGCATGTCCGCAATCACCGCACCGACCATCGAAATCTGGTCCATATTGGTCATCATCGGCGCTTTCACGGCTCTGGCACAATATTTCCAGACGGCAGCCTATGCGGTGGCGGACGCTGTCTACCTGCAGCCGTTCGACGATCTGAGGCTGCCGATCAACGTGATTTTCGGCTGGATCGTGTTTGCTGCCACGCCAAGCATCAATTTCTGGCCGGGAGTTGTCCTGATCGTTGGTGCATCGCTCTATCTGATGCGTCAGGATAGCGGCACGACGCGCACCGCCTGATCAAGCCGGTGAAGATACCTGCCTATCGGGAGACGTGCAGGCTGTCTCTCGCAGCCTCAGAAAATTCACCTGGGCTTTCGAACCTGCCGGCCCAGAGATCGATCCGCAACACCAGCCAGCGGTGCACGGGATTCTCGAACAGGTGATAGGCGGCAACCGCCGTCACCACGCTGGCAAGGGCAGCTCCGCCTATGATCAGGACCGCGCCCGTCGTCGTCTCGCCCCATCGCTCCGGGACAATTCTGAAAAACATCATCCCGACCAGCGGATGAAGAATGAAGATACCGAAGCTGTAACGGGAAAGTTTTGCCAGCGCGCGCCACTGCAGCGGCGTATAGATGCCCTGGCTGGACGCGAGATAGAACACATAGATGCCAGCATAAACGAATGCCAGCCGCCAGGGACCCTCGAGCGTATTGGGTTCATCCGGCCCGTTTCCCGGATGATAGGACACAAAGACGATCAGGCAGACGGCAAGCAATATCCTGATTGCAGCGGCCGGCATCGCAGGGTGTGTTCGCCTTGCAAGCCACATGCCGAAGAGAAAGGATGGCAGCACCCTGAAAACACCGACATTGGATATTTGAATGCGGGTAAGCGACAATACACCAAGCTTATGTGCCAAATATTCGCCGCCGATGGTAGCGACGATTACGCCGACAAGAACCCAACTCCCGAAACGACGGCACAGGATGTCGAACAGCGGAAAAGCCAGATACATGGCGAAAAGGGCACTCAGAGACCAACTGACATAATTGTAGGAGGCCGTGCTGCCCAACCCCCAGTTATGGACCAGCAGCAATTGTGTCAGCCCATCGCGCCAACTTGTGCTGGGAGGGACCAGAGGATGCAGGACTCCAGCTACCGTCAGGGCCGACAGGAGCGCAAAACAAGAGAACGCCACCAGGTGCAGCGGGTAAATCCGTGCCAACCGCTTTCCGACGAAAGCCGCGTAACGGGGCCAATTCCAGAGATAATTTCGTCGTCGTGCCAGAAACAATCCTGAGACAATAAAAAAGACATCGGTAAAATAAGCAAAACTTAATATAAAATCATTCAGTATCTCATTGTTCACCGGAATACGGAAAGAAAAATGAAAGACGGCGATTCCTACACATAATAAAAACCGTAATCCGTCGAAATCAGACAGCCTGTTCATTCAAAATAGCGCTGATAAATTACTTCGATTAAATTCTATTTATCAATTTTGGGGGAGTTGTCGAGCGCAACTTTGGCGTGAAGTCCGCCGAACGCGAGAATTTCGATGTTTGCATCAGTCTGCGGCAGCGAAATGTTCCATCTGGTCGTTATAGGCTTTCTGGAATGCAGGCCGCGCCATGGCGCGTTCGACATAGGCCCGGCAGACCGGATGCTGGGTCAGGCCGTCAAAATGATCAACGAGACGCAACACGTCGGCCATCAGAATATCGGCAACCGAAAATTGCTCCGTCAGCCATTCGCGGCCTGATAGCGCCTGTTCCATATGCCCCAGCCGACCGGCCAGAAAACTGTCCATGAGCTGGCGCCCCGGTGTCTGCTCCTCATCGCCGGTGAATTTATAAAGGGCGAGCGGCAAGGCGGCCATTTCTACCGAATTCAGTGCGGCAAAGAGCCATTGTATGACCTCGTTTCGCACCCTCGGATCAGGCGGCAACAGCACGTCGCTCTTTTCGGCGATATGCAGCAGGATGGCACCGCTTTCGAAAATCGACATATCGCCGTCGATCAGCCATGGCACCTGCCCGAACGGCTGATGGGTGAAATGCTCGGGCCCGCGGGTCTTGAACGGCACACCTTCGACGCGATACGGTAGCCCGGCTTCTTCCAGCGCCCAGCGCACGCGAAGATCGCGGACGAAGCCGCGCGGCATTTTGGGAACCCAGTCGAATGTCGCCAATATCATTTCTGTCATGGGAAACGACATAGCGCGCATGCAGACTTTGTCCAACGACGGTTATCGCGCCAACCGACGTGCTGAATGTTCAGGCTTTATTGGGAAGGAAAATTTGGTGGAGCCAAGCGGGATCGAACCGCTGACCTCCTGCATGCCATGCAGGCGCTCTCCCAGCTGAGCTATGGCCCCATCAGACCTCTTTCGAGGCACATCAGGCAAGACTTGCTGCCCGGTGTGGCGGCTTATTAAATGGCGTTCGTCAGAAGATCAAGAGCTAAATCGCAACTCTTTTCACATCTGCCAAAAATAATTCACAGATCGTACCGAAGTCCCATCTGGGGTGCGCTCCAAACGCAACGAGGCGACCCGAAGGTCGCCTCGCAAAAAGCATCAGGTCTTGATCTGCGTAACAGATCAGCCTTCTTCGTCTTCACCGCCGACGCCGCCGCCGAGAATGCCCGACATGTCGTCGTCCTCGTCTTCCTCTTCTTCGAGGAAGGTGTCTTCATCGTCGTCGCCGAGATCGACATCGTCGTCGTCCATATCCGGCAGATCGTCGCCACCGCCCTTGGTTTCGTCGTCGGCATCCTCGAGCGAGACGAATTCCGGCTTTTCGAGTGCCGTATCCAGTTCTTCCTCTTCGGTTTCCTCTTCGACAACACGGCTTTCAAGCGTGGAATCGAAATAAGAGCGCGGATAGGAAATGCCGGTGTAAGGCGAAACGATCGGATCGCGATTGAGATCGTAAAATTTCTTGCCCGTTTCCGGGTCGATACGCTTGGTACCAAGTTCAGCTTTTGCCACGTCTAGCCTCGTTAATTTACACGGGGACACAAATTCATAAAATCGCGCCAGAATGCCTGCTTTGAAGCATATAGCCCATCACCATGCTGTTCACTGAGCCATATGGCAAGGGGCAAGTCTTAAGCGCGTTTATATTGTTGTCCGGTGCATAAACGCAATTTGGCGCGTTTGTCAAAGCCAAACGCAAAGGGATAAGCAGACTCTTGGCTCTCCCTCCTGGTTATGGGTGTCGCCCGCGCCGCGTATTCGCGGATGACCGCACAATATTACTATGCTAGGGAAGCCCCGCTTATCTCTCAATCCCGGCGCGTGTCCGCGCCAAAAATGTGACTGTGAAAAATCCATGTCCCATTCTGCATCCCCGAAACCAGCAACCGCCCGCCGCTCGGAGGCACTCACGGGCGAAATCCGCATTCCGGGCGACAAGTCCATCTCGCATCGCTCCTTCATGTTCGGCGGTCTTGCATCGGGTGAAACCCGCATCACCGGCCTTTTGGAAGGTGAAGACGTCATCAATACCGGTCGCGCCATGCAGGCCATGGGCGCGAAAATCCGCAAGGATGGCGATGTCTGGATCATCAATGGCGTCGGCAATGGCTGCCTGTTGCAGCCCGAAGCAGCGCTCGATTTCGGCAATGCCGGAACAGGTGCGCGCCTCACCATGGGCCTTGTCGGCACCTATGACATGAAAACCTCCTTTATCGGCGACGCCTCGCTGACCTCGCGCCCCATGGGCCGCGTACTCAATCCGCTGCGCGAAATGGGCGTTCAGGTGGAAGCAGCCGAAGGCGACCGCATGCCGCTGACGCTGATCGGCCCCAGGACGGCCAATCCAATCACCTATCGCGTGCCGATGGCGTCCGCGCAGGTGAAGTCCGCCGTGCTGCTCGCCGGTCTCAACACGCCGGGCGTCACCACCGTCATCGAGCCGGTCATGACCCGCGACCATACGGAAAAGATGCTGCAGGGCTTTGGCGCAGATCTTTCGGTTGAAACCGACAAGGATGGCGTGCGCCATATCCGCATCACCGGCCAGGGCAAGCTTACCGGCCAGACCATCGACGTGCCGGGGGATCCGTCCTCGACGGCCTTCCCGTTGGTCGCCGCCCTTCTGGTCGAAGGTTCGGACGTTACCATCCACAACGTGCTGATGAATCCGACCCGTACCGGCCTGATCCTGACGCTACAGGAAATGGGCGCCGATATCGAAGTGCTCAATGCCCGTCTTGCTGGCGGCGAGGATGTCGCCGATCTTCACGTGAAAGCATCGAAGCTCAAGGGCGTTGTCGTTCCGCCGGAACGCGCGCCATCGATGATCGACGAATATCCGGTTCTGGCGATTGCCGCCTCCTTCGCGGAAGGCGAAACCGTGATGGACGGCCTGGACGAGCTGCGCGTCAAGGAATCGGATCGTCTGGCAGCCGTTGCACGGGGCCTTGAAGCCAATGGCGTCGATTGCACCGAAGGCGAGATGTCGCTGACGGTCCGCGGCCGCCCCGACGGCAAGGGACTGGGGGGCGGTACGGTCGCAACCCATCTCGATCACCGCATCGCGATGAGCTTCCTCGTCATGGGCCTTGCATCGGAAAAGCCGGTGACGGTTGACGACAGCACCATGATCGCCACGTCCTTCCCCGAATTCATGGATATGATGCCGAGACTGGGCGCAAAGATCGAGCTGAGCGACGCGCAATGACGCCGTTTATTGTCGCTATCGACGGACCGGCCGCCTCGGGCAAGGGAACTCTTGCCCGGCGCATCGCCATTCACTACGGCATGCCGCATCTGGATACGGGGCTGACCTATCGCGCCGTCGCCAAGGCGCTGATCGACAAGGGACTGCCGCTCGACGATGAGGCCGTGGCGGCTGACGTCGCGCTGAACCTCGATCTGCGCGAGATGGACAAGGCGGTGCTTTCCGCTCATGCAATCGGCGAGGCTGCGTCGAAGGTTGCGGTCATGCCGAAGGTCCGGCGGGCGCTCGTCGAAGCGCAACGCAATTTCGCCAATGCCCTGCCCTCGAGCGTGCTTGACGGGCGCGATATTGGCACCGTCGTCTGTCCCGCTGCGGCCATAAAGCTTTTCGTCACGGCTTCGCCGGAAGTACGCGCCGAGCGTCGCTTTGAAGAGATCGTGGCGCGCGGCGAAAAGGCAGATTTCGCGGAAATCCTCGCTGACCTCAGGAAGCGCGACGAACGCGACACGAACCGCATCGATTCTCCACTGAAGCCTGCTGAAGACGCGCACTTGCTAGATACGAGCGAAATGAGTATAGAAGCGGCATTTCTGGCCGCAAAAAAGCTGATCGATCACGCTTTGGCGCAGCATCGGGGATGAATCCGGCAAGTTTTATGCTTTTCGGATCTCATTACGCCTCGAAAAGCTGGATTATCGTGAGTTCGGACCTATATAGGCTGCACTCATACTGAAAAGCCTGACTTCGCGTTCCACGCGCCGGTTGTCTGCAAAGACGGGGCCGAAGTCTGGCATAACGCAACACTAACCCCCGGCGCCGCATCCGATGAACTTTCCGGATGCACCAGGAGTATTCATGTCAGAATTCAATCCAACCCTCGCAGACTTCGAGTCGCTGCTGGCGGAATCCTTTGCAACGAACGACCTTGCTGAAGGTTATGTCGTCAAGGGCCGCATCGTAGCCATTGAAAAGGACATGGCGATCATCGACGCCGGTCTGAAGGTCGAAGGCCGCGTGCCGCTGAAGGAATTCGGCGCAAAGGGCAAAGACGGCACGCTGAAGCCGGGCGACGAAGTGGAAGTTTACGTCGAGCGTATCGAAAACGCTCTGGGCGAAGCTGTCCTGTCGCGCGAAAAAGCACGCCGTGAAGAAAGCTGGGTCAAGCTCGAGCAGAAGTTCGCCAATGGCGAGCGCGTCGATGGCGTCATCTTCAATCAGGTCAAGGGTGGTTTCACCGTCGACCTCGACGGCGCTGTTGCCTTCCTGCCGCGTTCGCAGGTCGACATCCGTCCGATCCGCGACGTCACCCCGCTCATGCACGTCCCGCAACCGTTCGAAATCCTCAAGATGGACAAGCGTCGCGGCAACATCGTTGTCTCGCGTCGTACCGTTCTTGAAGAAAGCCGTGCGGAACAGCGTTCGGAAATCGTCCAGAACCTTGAAGAAGGTCAGGTCGTTGAAGGCGTCGTCAAGAACATCACCGATTACGGTGCGTTCGTTGACCTCGGCGGCATCGACGGTCTCCTGCACGTGACCGACATGGCATGGCGCCGCGTCAACCATCCGTCGGAAATCCTCACCATCGGCCAGACGGTCAAGGTGCAGATCATCCGCATCAACCAGGAAACCCATCGTATCTCGCTCGGCATGAAGCAGCTCGAGAGCGATCCTTGGGATGGCATCGGCGCGAAGTACCCGATCGGCAAAAAGATCACCGGCACCGTCACGAACATCACCGACTACGGTGCGTTCGTCGAAATCGAGCCGGGCATCGAAGGCCTCATCCACGTTTCCGAAATGTCGTGGACCAAGAAGAATGTCCATCCGGGCAAGATTCTGTCCACCACGCAGGAAGTCGAAGTCGTTGTGCTCGAAGTTGATCCGGTCAAGCGCCGCATCTCGCTCGGCCTCAAGCAGACCCTCGACAATCCGTGGACGACCTTCGCCCAGAAGTACCCTGTCGGTACCGTTGTTGAAGGCGAAGTCAAGAACAAGACCGAATTCGGCCTGTTCATTGGCCTCGACGGCGACGTTGACGGCATGGTTCACCTCTCCGACCTCGACTGGAACCGTCCGGGCGAACAGGTCATCGAAGAGTACAACAAGGGTGAAGTCGTTAAGGCTGTCGTTCTCGACGTTGACATCGAGAAGGAACGCATCTCGCTCGGCATCAAGCAGCTTTCCGGCGACAAGGTCGGTGAAGCAGCAGCTTCCGGCGACCTGCGCAAGAACGCCGTTGTAACGGTAGAAGTCACCGCAGTAACCGATGGCGGCCTTGAAGTTCGTCTGGTCGATCACGACCTCGACAGCTTCATCAAGCGCTCGGATCTGTCGCGTGACCGCGACGAACAGCGTCCGGAACGCTTCACGGTCGGTCAGAAGGTTGACGCTCGCGTCATCGCTTTCGACAAGAAGACCCGTAAGCTGCAGGTCTCGATCAAGGCGCTCGAAATCGCCGAAGAAAAGGAAGCTGTTGCTCAGTACGGTTCGTCCGACTCCGGCGCTTCGCTCGGCGACATCCTCGGTGCCGCTCTGAAGAAGCAGGAAAAGAACTAATCTTTCCCTCTTCGACTGAACATGGAAAAGCCCGCCTCTCGGCGGGCTTTTTCTTTATCAAATAAATTTATGGTGATTCCTCTGCCACGAAATGGTCACGAACCGGCACAATTTTACGTGCTCGACCAATATTGATTCATTATCTTCTTTTCCAATTCGGCAGATGAGCAACTAATAAAGCTTTCTCTGCATTAATCGTGGAGGATAAAAGCTTCCAGGCCGCCTATTCATAGCAAAATATCTATACAAAATTACTTTTGAACGGATTGCATAAGATGATTTCCAGAACGACCACCCTGACCGCAATGTTGCTTTCAACTGCGCTGCTCAGCGCTTCCTTTGCCGTGCCAAGCTTCGCCGAAAGTGCAGCAAAGCCGAATGCCCCGGCGACAGAGAGCACGAAAGCTGCTCAACAGGACGCCATCAAGAAGCTGGATGCCATTTCCGGCGATGGCCTCGCAGCGGTGCGGGGCGTTACACTGGCGCGACTGGCCATTTTTCAGGGAACACCCGACCAGGCCAAGGTCATCCTGTCGACGGTCAAGGATGATCTGGACAAGGCGCAGAAAGACACTCCATCCCTGCTCGACAAGATGAAAGCGGCTGGCGCTCCAGCCGACGAAGTCGCCGAAGTTCAGTCGGGCACATTACCGGTCGATATGGAAGTCGGTGTAGTCGATGACTACAAGCTGACGCCTGAAAAGGCTGCCCACCTGAAAAAGGCCAATGAAAATATCCAGCATGGCCGCAAGAAAGAGGCCCAGGATGAGCTGAAACTCGCGGATGTCGATCTGGTGATAACCGAAACGACAGCCAATCTGCCTGCCATCGACAAGGATGTCGATCTGGCACTGGAACAGCTCGGCAACGGCAAATATTACGATGCCAACCTGACCCTCATCAAGGCGGAACATATGGTGACGATTCGCTCCAACATGTCCGTTGATGACAAGAAGGACGCCAGCAAGACAGCCAATGCACCAGCCGACGCAAAGCCGACTGATGCGGCCAAGAAGAGCTGACCATCGCTTGTGAGAATAAAGGCCGGGATGTGAACCATCCCGGCTTCTTTAAAGCGCGTTTCGATCTGATTAAATCAGATCGGCGCTCTAAGCTGTTCCTATTTTAAGCCTAATCTTATCGATCCTCGTTTCACTCCGGTCGGATTATGCTCTATGCAACGCTGAGCATATGAATCAGGCCAAGGCTGATGGTGCCGAGAGCCACGAGCGAAAGCACCGCGGTCAGCGTCACCCGACCGCCTGCCGATGCTACGGAGCGGATATCGACGCCGAGGCCAAGAGCCGCCATCGAAATGATCGTGAGGATGGTCGAGGCATACTGAATGCCGGGCAAGATCGATTCCGGTATCAGGTGCAGCGAATGCAGCGCCATCATGCCAAGGAAGCCGAGAATGAACCATGGCACGAGCTGGAAGAAGCCAGGCTTGGCGTTTGCGTCCTTGTTTCCGGCAAGAAGCGCCAGCGCGAGAATGACCGGTCCGAGCATCAGCACGCGTACGAGCTTCACCAGCGTGCCAAGCTGGACACTGATCGTCGCGACCGGAGCAGTGGCTGCCAGAACCTGTGGCACCGCATAGACGGTCAGGCCCGCCAGTACGCCATATTGCGTGTGCGACAGCCCCAGAAGCGGCACCAGCAACGGCAGAAGCAGCACGACGACCACGCCGAGAATAGCAGTGAAGGCAATGGAAGCCGCCACGTCCTCGCTTCCCGCGCCGATAACCGGGGCGGTGGCAGCGATGGCGGAATTGCCACAAATGGAGTTACCGCAGGCCACCAGCACCGCCATGCGATGCGGCAGTTTCAACAGGCGTCCGATCCCATAGCTGAGCGTGATAGCGACCACGACGACGCCTGCAATGCCAAAGATGAGCCCGGAACCTGCGGCCACGACCGCGCTGGCGCTGATCGATGCGCCGAGCAGCACCACTGCAATTTCCAGAAGAAGCTTGGCGGAAAAGCCGATACCCTTGTTGAACTGCTTGCCGGGACGCAGAAACGTCCGCACGACCGTGCCGAGGAGAATGGCAATCACCAGCGCTTCGAGCCAGGCGCGCCCTGCATAATGTTCCTCGACTCTTTCAAGTCCAATCGCCGCTATTGCGACGGCAACGCTCAAGCCAAGTCCTGGGAGGATGTTCTGGATTTTGGAGTAGGTCATTGTCGGCATTTCAAATCTGTCTGTTTGCTTTTTCGCATTGTCCCGCGCAAAACCGCTTCGCACTTTTGCTGGAAATGCTGTTTCTTTCGCATTGTCCAACGCAAAACCGCTTCACACTTTTGCTGGAAATGCTCGTATGAGAATTATTTTCTCATCCAATGCCTGATTTTCCCTGTTCATTCCATTTCATTATATGGCATATTTCATTCGATAAAATCGAACGATAGATGCTATGACACTGGAACAGCTACGAATTTTCATTGAAGTGGCCGAGCGTGAGCACCTTACGCGAGCCTCGGAAGCCCTGCATCTGACGCCTTCGGCGGTCAGTTCGGCTATCCGCACGATGGAAAATCGCTACGGGGCCACGCTCTTCAATCGTATCGGGCGGCGGATCGAGCTGACCGGTGATGGGCGCATGTTTCTGGACGAGGCGCGCGCAACACTTGCACGCGCCCGTTCCGCCGAACGGATGCTATCGGAACTTGGTGGCGGCAAGCGCGGCATCCTCGCCATTCATGCCAGCCAGACCATCGCCAGCTATTGGCTGCCATCCTTTCTGGCACGGTTTCACGCCGCTTATCCGCTGATCGATATGCGGCTGACGCTTGGAAACACCGAAAGCGTTACCGAGGCGACACAGGAAGGTGTTGCCGATATCGGTCTGGTGGAAGGCGCCGTGCAGGCACCATCCCTATCGATCAGCAAGGTTGCAAGCGACCAGCTTATTCTGGTGGCACGTCCCGATCATGATTGGGGTACGGGCAGCAAGCTCACCTGGGATCGGCTTTTCGAGGGAAAATGGATTCTGCGCGAGCAGGGATCGGGAACGCGCAGCGTTTTCGAGGATGCCATGCGCGCCTCCGGCTACAATCCGGCGCGGCTGCATGTAGCGCTGGAACTGCCCTCGAACGAGGCTATCTGCTCAGCGGTGCGCTCGGGTGACTATGTGACGGCCATATCGGAGCTTGTCGCCGCCCCGCATCTTGCCGCCGGAACGCTCATGAAGGCCGACTTTGCACTCCCGCAACGCCAGTTTCTCATGCTGCAGCACAATGACCGCTACAGGACAAAAGCGCTACAGTCTTTCGCCAACTTGCTGAGCGGCGGGGATCAGCGGATCCGACGTAATAGCTCCGGCTGCGGGAAGCAGGTTGACGCCATGCCATTCTTCGCCTGCCACAGGCCGATGGAGCGGCGGGTCTTGAAGCCCGGCAAACCATCCGGCTTGCCGACATCATAGCCCAGCGCCTGCATGCGTTTCTGCATTGCGCCGATATCAGAGCGATACATGGAGCCGAAGTCGCCCCATCCACGGCTGAAATCGCCCGCTCCATAGGCTATACGATCACCGACATGACCGATGAAGAGCGCATAGAGATCGCTCATATTATAGTCTTTGAGCACGTAGAAATTCGGGCTCACGACAAAGGCCGGACCGTAGCGACCGGCAGGCATGAGCAGAAAGCTTGTCGCCTTCATTTCATTGGCCGGAAACGGTTTGCCATTCACCCGCGTAATGCCGAGCTTTGCCCATTCGGCAATCGTCTTGCCCTGATCCGGACCTTCCAGCGAGCAGGATATGTTCTGCGGAACGCTCACTTCAAAGCCCCAGTCACGCCCCTTCTGCCAGCCGTGAAGCTTCAGATAGTTGGCGATAGAGGCCAGTGTATCGGGCACCGAATTCCAGATATCGCGCTTACCGTCACCGTCGAAATCGACGGCGTGTTTCAGATAGGAAGTCGGCATGAATTGCGGCTGGCCGAGCGCGCCCGCCCATGAGCTTTTCATCGCGGCTTCGTCGATATAGCCCTTGGAAGCGATTTCGAGCGCAGCAATCAGTTCCTTGCGGAACATGTCCTTGCGGGTGGCCATAAAGGCCTTGGTGCCGAGAACTTCATAGGCATTATATGGAATCTTCACCGTGCCGAAACCGGATTCGCGGCCCCATACGGCAAGCAGGACCGGCCCCGGAACGCCATATTTCTGTTCGATGCGTTTCAAGAGACTGGCATATTGGCCATAGCGCGCCTTGCCGCCGCTTGTGACGGTGCTCATCGTCTTTGCATTGAAATACTTACCGGGCGCACCGAATTCCGCCTGTTTCTGCTCTTTCGGCGTCGAAGGCTTTTCGCCGGGAATGACGAGATCGGGCAGCTTCCAGTTGATCGAGACACCGGCAAAAGCCTGATCGAACACGGCGCGGGACACGCCGGCTGCCTTCGCTTCCGGCCAGAGGTCCTTTTCGAGCCAGTTGCGATACTGGCTTTCAACCTGCGCCTTGGACGGTGCGGCAACGGCGGGAGAAATGGCAAGACTGGCAAGCAGTGCGAGACCAATCTTCAGGCTATGCTTCCAATTTCCCGCTGCCATGCATGTCTCCAAACCTAAAGGGTTGTTCTTGCCCGTAACGCAGCAGCAAGCGTGCCTTCATCCAGATAATCGAGTTCACCGCCAACCGGAACGCCGTGGGCGAGCCGCGTGACGCGCACATCGAAGCTCGATAGCTGGTCGGTGATGTAATGCGCCGTGGTCTGGCCTTCGACGGTGGCGTTGACCGCGAGAATCACTTCCTTGATCTCCCCGGTGGAAACCCGTTCCACCAGACCCTTGATGTTGAGATCGTCCGGGCCGATGCCATCGAGCGGCGACAGGCGACCGCCGAGAACGTGATAGCGCACATTCATCGTGCCAGCCCGTTCCAGTGCCCAAAGATCGGAAACATCCTCCACCACGATGAGGGTGGCGGGATCGCGCCGCTCATCGGTGCAGATCGTGCATGGATCGGACGTATCGACATTGCCGCAGCACGAACAGATGCGCACCTTTTCGGCAGCCTCCTGCATGGCGCCGCCAAGCGGCACCAGAAGCGCTTCCTTCTTCTTGATAAGGTGCAGAGCCGCACGACGGGCCGAACGCGGTCCAAGCCCTGGCACACGGGCCAGAAGCTGGATGAGACGTTCGATTTCAGGGCCGGCTATTCGTTTGGACATCTTTTAAGGCAATACGGCAATAGGGCAGTAAGGCAATAGGGAAAGCAGAGGCAGCAACATTTCGGGCAGAAAAACATACTGCCCTAATGCCTTACTGCCCTACTCACTTAAAACGGCAACTTAAACCCCGGAGGGATCGGCAGACCGGCGGTGAGCGACTGCGTCTTTTCGGCCATGGCCGCTTCGAGCTTGGCCTTGGCGTCGTTATGCGCCGCGATGATCAGATCTTCGAGGATTTCAACCTCTTCTTCCTTCATCAGCGACGGGTCGATCTTCAGCGCCGACAGGGTGCCCTTGCCGGAAAGCGTGATCGTCACCAGCCCGCCGCCCGAAGAGGCCGAGGCTTCAAGATTGGCGATCTCGTCCTGCATGGCCTTCATCTTGGCCTGCAATTCCTTCGCCTGCTTCATCATGCCCATCATGTCACGCATGGGTTCACTCCATCATTCCGTAATTCAGTCGTCTTCAGACGGTCCGCCAGGGATTTCCGCCACGGCATCGAGGTCAATGTCCTCGTCGTCATTCTGTTCCGGTACGGCAATGCGCACATCGGTGATTTTTGCGCCTGGAAAGGCCGCGAGAATAGCGGCGACATCGGGATCGGCACGGGCGTCGGTCACCAGATTGTCGCGTCGCTCGGTTTCTGCCTCCGAAATGGTCTGCCCCGCCACATCACGCGCGACGGTCACCACCCAGCGAATGCCGGTCCAGTTCAGGAGGCGTTGCGAAATGTCGCTCGGCAAAGATTTCGGCGCATCGTCGGTCAGGCCGATTTCGAGCCGTCCGGGTGCAATGGATGCAAGCCGCACACAGCTCTTGACCAGGATCTTGAACTGCATGTCGCGGTGCTTGTCGGCGAGTGCGACGACATCATGCAGGCTGTTGACCGGCACCGAAGGCTGCGGCGTATTCTCGACGAATGGCTGCGGCGCGACAGACGGCTGAACCGGCTGCGGTGGTGTTTCCACGATACGCATGGCCGTTGCCGGTCCACCGGAGACGGGAGCCATCGAGGACGATCCAACCGTATCGGTGACAAAGCGCGCTTCAGGCTGACCGCCGCCGCCATTCGGCCGCGGATTGCCCGGCTGCGGACGCGGCGCCGAAACGGAGCCATTGTCGAGACTGCGAATCGCCTCGTCCAGCGTCGGCATATCTGCGGCGTGGGCAAGCCGGATCAAAAGCATTTCTGCGGCCTGAACCGGTCTCGTCGCCGTATCGACTTCCGCAATGCCCTTGAGCAACATCTGCCAGGTGCGCGACAGCACACGGACGGAAAGTTTCTGCGCGAATTCCCGACCGCGCACGCGCTCGTCTTCCGACAGGGACACGTCTTCTGCCACATCCGGCGTGAAACGCAGGCGTGTCACCAGATGGTTGAAATCGGCAAGATCGGTCAGCACGACCGACGGGTCGGCACCGACATCATATTGCGCGCGAAATTCCGTCAGAGCGCCAGCCACATCGCCACGCATCAGCATCTCGAAGAGGTCGATGATACGGGCACGGTCGGCAAGGCCCAGCATGGAGCGCACGGCTTCCGCCGTGACGGTGCCTGCGCCATGCGCAATGGCCTGATCGAAGATCGACAGCGAATCGCGTGCCGAGCCTTCGCCTGCGCGTGCGATCATGGCGAGCGACGTGTCATCCACCGCGATCTGTTCCGCTTCCGCGATGCGGCGCAGATGCTGCGCCAGCGTGCCCGATTCGATGCGACGCAGGTCGAAGCGCTGGCAACGCGACAGGACCGTGATCGGAACTTTTCGGATTTCGGTGGTGGCAAAGATGAATTTGACGTGCGGCGGCGGCTCTTCCAGCGTCTTCAACAGGCCGTTGAAAGCCTGATTGGAGAGCATGTGCACTTCGTCGATGATATAGACTTTATAACGCGCAGAAACCGGGCGGTAGCGCACCTGCTCGATGATCTCGCGGATGTCATCGATGCCGGTATGCGAGGCGGCGTCCATCTCGATCACGTCGACATGACGGCCTTCCATGATCGCCTGGCAGTTTTCACCCTGCACGGAAAGATCGATAGTCGGCTGGTCGATCGTATCTGTCTTGTAATTGAGCGCGCGCGCCAGAATGCGCGCCGTGGTCGTCTTGCCGACCCCGCGAACGCCGGTGAGCATCCAGGCCTGCGCAATGCGGCCCGTCTCGAACGCGTTCTTGAGCGTGCGAACCATCGGCTCCTGGCCGATCAGGTCGTTGAAATTCTGGGGGCGATATTTGCGGGCGAGAACGCGATAGGCGCCATCGGCGGATTTTGTGTCCATGAGCTACCCTTCCGTTCTTCCTGTTCCGCTTTTTTCTCAGTCGCCAGTTTGGACCGGACGCATGAGCGGCGTCAACCAAAGAGGCAACCCATCAACAGTCGTCGGCGTCGTGAGAAAGGGTGGGAGGCTGGCACGATGACCCGTGCCGTGGCTCGTTAGGGCTGCTTCCTTCCGGACCTGACCCGGTTGGCGAGTGGCTCGTCCACCACCAACCTCCCACGCTGCATATCGTCAATTGTGAAGCAAAAAGCAAGGTGGGCGCCACGCAAAAAGCAAGCGCTGGACGAAAAAAACTGGTAAATGTCGGCCTATGGAACAGTTCGAACTCGATAAACGGCTTCAAGCCGACACTTTTTCTGTCGCCAAGCTCGGCCTATGCGAGCTTCGGCTGATGAACGACCGGCGCTGGCCATGGCTGATCCTGGTGCCGCGCCGTCCCGGCCTTGCTGAAATCCACGATATGACCCCGCTCGACCAGACCATGCTGACCTTCGAGACCGGTATCGTTGCGCAGGCGCTCAAGGCCGTGACGGGCTGTGAGAAGATCAATACGGGTGCGCTCGGCAATATCGTTCGGCAGCTGCATCTGCATGTCATCGCCCGCAACGAGGGCGATGCAGGCTGGCCCGGCCCGGTCTGGGGCTTCGGAACCCGCGAGACCTATGACGAAAAAGATGCCCACCAACTGATCGCCGACATTCGCACGGCGCTTTAGTTTATTTTCACACGCATCTTTTCCGAAAACCGTTTCACACTTTTCGGGATGCGCTTTAATCCCCCAACAATTCCGAGATCGATATGACTTTCCGTCTTTATGACCTGCCGGAAATCGAACCGAGCCGATCTGTCGGATTTTCCGGCAACCGGATCGACCGCCAATCCGAAAAGCGACAGGATGATTCTGCCTTTACGGCTCTGGAACTTCCCGAAACGCGAATCATGCTGCTGGGCGGCAACAGGCTTCTTCTCGACTATGCCGATGAAAAAGCCCCGCGCGCCTTTTTCGTACTCGGCGAGGCGAATGACTTTGCGCCCGATCTTCACGAACCGATTTTTCTCGGTCTTCAGGACGGCGCGCCGCTTGTCGCGTTGACGACTCCGCTCGACCCCGAGACGATGGAACCGCCTTTCCGCCTGCAGGATTATCGCAGCATCTATACGGAAGGGCTGGTATCCGCCGACCTGCTCGGCGCGCTGGCGCAAGCCGCAGCGCTGACCGCATGGCATGCCAATCACCGTTTCTGTGGACGTTGTGGCACGAAAACCGACATGCGTGCCGGCGGTGCCAAGCGGCAATGCCCGAACTGCGGTGCCGAACATTTCCCGCGAACCGATCCGGTGGCGATCATGCTGCCGGTGCGCGGCGAAAAATGCATTCTGGCCCGCAGCCCGCATTTCGCGCCCGGCTCCTATTCCTGCCTTGCGGGATTTATCGAGCACGGCGAAACAATCGAGGCCGCCGTGCGCCGTGAAAGTGTGGAGGAAATGGGGCTCTCCATCGGTCGCGTTGCCTATCATGCGAGCCAGCCCTGGCCGTTTCCCTATTCGCTGATGATCGGTTGTCATGCCGAGGTTTTGAGCGACGACTTCACTATCGACCGCTCGGAGCTGGAAGACGGTCGCTGGTTCTCGAAGGCCGAAGTGCGGACAATGCTGGAAGGCACACATGAAAATGGGTTGCGGGTGCCGCCATCCGGCGCCATCGCAACCCATCTGATAAAGGCCTGGGCGGAAAACTGATTCCGCCCGATATTCTCTAAATTACTCTGCAGCGAGCAACTGCGTGCCGCGAATATCGCTGCCCTGATAGACGCCGAGAATGCGCACTTCCTTGGTGAAGAAGCGCAGTTCTTCCAGCGCGAGCTGGAGATTGTGGTCCTCCGGATGTCCTTCGACATCAGCATAGAACTGCGTGGCGATGAAACGCCCGCCGATCTGATAGCTTTCGAGCTTCGTCATGTTGATGCCATTGGTGGCAAAGCCGCCCAGCGCCTTGTAGAGCGCAGCCGGGACGTTGCGCACGCGGAAGACAAAAGTCGTCACGATGCGTTCGCCATTTTCGGGACGCGGCGCCCACTGCTTGCTCTTGGACAGAACAACGAAGCGAGTCACATTGTCTTCCGCATCCTCGACATTTTCTTCCAGAATATCGAGACCATAGAGCTCGGCAGCAAGGCTTGGCGCCAATGCCGCCATGGAGCGATCCTTCATATCGGCGACGAGACGGGCGGCTCCCGCCGTATCACCCGCGATGACGCCCTTCCAGCCGTTCTGGCGAATGACGTTGCGGCACTGGCCGAGTGCATGGACATGGCTGTGAACGGTCTTGATTTCTTCGCGCTTGACGCCCGGAAGCACCATCAGCTGGAAATGGATCGGCAAGAAATATTCGCCAATGATGTGCATGTCGGCCAGCGGCAGCAGATAATGAATATCGGCGACGCGACCGGCCAGCGTGTTCTCGATCGGGATCATGGCGAGATCGGCAGCGCCAGTTTCAACCGCGTTGAAGGCATCCTCAAAAGTCGGGCACGGCAAAGGCTCCATATCGGGAAACATGTTGCGGCACGCCGTATCGGAATTTGCGCCCGCTTCACCCTGAAAGGAAATCCTGTTGGTTTTCATCGTACCATGCTTTCTTAAATGCCACTCATTGTGGCCGTTATACCAGGGCGCTGGGATGCTAACGCATCACGCCCTGAAAATGCTCAATCGCCGCACAGGCTTAACCAAAACTCGATGAGTCAACTCATCGAGTTTTGGTATTAGATACCCTGTGCTACAAGACGACGGGCCCGGTCAAGATCGGCCTGCGTGTCGACGCCGAGCGGCACCGTTCTCACAAGTTCCACATCGATGCGCATTCCGGCTTCGAGCGCCCGCAACTGTTCGAGTTTTTCGCGCTTTTCCAATGGCGACTGACCAAGTTTGACGAAGTGTTCAAGTGCTGCGCGGCGATAGGCGTAAAGGCCGATATGGTGATAAAGCGGGCCTTCGCCATAGGGCGCTGTCGCGCGCGTGAAATAAAGCGCGCGCAAGCGGCTGTTGCCTGCAAGCGGGGAACCGACGATCTTCACCACGCTCGGATTGGTCTTTTCTGATTCTTCCTCGATTTCGACGCCGAGCGTCGCAATGTCGGCGGGTCCGTCTTCGAGCGGCAGAAGCGCGCGGCGGATGATATCGGGATCGATGGTCGGCAGATCGCCCTGAACATTCACCACGGCATCGACCTCGCCCGCCGGATCGACTTTCATCAATGCTTCATAGATGCGGTCGGAGCCGGATTCATGATCCTCACGCGTCATGATGGCTTCGTGGCCATGCGCGGTAACAACTGAGAAAATCTCTTCGCTGTCGGTTGCGACCACGGTCCGGCCCAGCTTTGCAGCCGCTGCACGATCGGCCACATGAACGATCATCGGCTTGCCGCAAATATCGGCGAGCGGCTTGTTTGGCAGCCGCGTAGACGCCATGCGCGCCGGGATAAGAGTGAGTGTCTTTAATGTCTGAAGCATCATCGCCTCTTGAGATCGATAGGTCGCGGACGTCTTGTAACCCGCTTTGCCAATGCTGGAAATGCATCAAAAGTGTCAAAAAGTCACGGGTCTAGTCACCCTTATAGGTGTTGCATCGCCCTGGTAAAAGACCTAGTTTCCGCCCGATGCCGGGGAGAGAATTGTGACCTTTATTAAAGGTTTGCATGCCGGCTAGGAGAGCGTTCTCGGGGAGAGCGTTTTGGTAGAGGGAGCGCTGACCGGCGATGAATTCAACCCGGACTAACAAGTTTATCATGGCTTTTCTGGCAACGGTGTTCGTTGTCATGACGACAGGCATCCTGTCCGATTCGCTGTTTCACTCGCCTGCGCCTGAAAAGCCGGGCTTTGCCATCGAAGCGGCGGAAGCCTCGACCGGTGAAGGGGGCGCTGCGCCGGCCAAGGAAGAAGTTTCCATTGCGACGTTGCTGCAGTCTGCCGATCCGGCACGCGGTGAAACCGTCTTCAAGCGTTGCGCTGCATGCCATACCGGTGAAAAGGGTGGCGCCAACAAGGTTGGTCCGCATCTGTGGGATGTCGTGAACCGTCCGGCTGCCTCCGTTGAAGGTTTCGGCTATTCGGCTGCCATGAAGGAATTCGGTGCTGGC
Source organism: Ochrobactrum sp. A-1 (assembly GCF_022488005.1). Lineage (NCBI taxonomy): Bacteria > Pseudomonadati > Pseudomonadota > Alphaproteobacteria > Hyphomicrobiales > Brucellaceae > Ochrobactrum > Ochrobactrum sp. A-1. Next base: position 927,317 of record NZ_JAKVQC010000004.1, on the reverse strand, counting down.
GGCAACAAGTGGGATTTTGAACATCTCAACAAGTTCCTGACCTCGCCGAAAGGCTTCATCAAGGGCACGGCCATGGGCTTTGCCGGCGACAAGAAGGACAATGAACGCGCCGATCTGATCGCTTATCTGCGTACGCTGTCCGACAATCCGGCTCCACTGCCGACCGCTGATGCGGCACCTGCTGAAGGTGGCGATGCAAAGCCTGCCGAAGGCGAAAAGCCCGCAGAAGGCGCACCGTCAAGCGCACCGGCAGGTGGCGAACAGAAGCCTGCGGAACCGGCACCCGCTAATTAAGCCGACAAGATAGAAACACGATCAAAGCCCGGTTCTCCGGGCTTTTTTCTTGCCGGCGTCAAATTTCTTGCCCCAATGCCTTTCTTCCTCCGCAAAAACCCATAAGACTTCATCCCAATATATCCGAAACAGGAACGGAGAGGCTGGATGAGAGCTTTTTGGGCGGGTGCGTTCGCAGTGGCCATGCTTGCGAGCACGGTTTCAATGGGGCGCGCAAATGACGCGCAACCCCAATGGCGATATTCCTCCAGCCTGCTTGGCGAGCCCAAATATCCAGCCGATTTCAAACATTATGACTATGTGAACCCCGATGCGCCGAAAGGCGGCACGCTGAACATGGTCGCCGTCGGCACCTTCGACAGTCTCAATCCATTCGTGGTGCAGGGCGTTCCTGCCGCTGGCCTGTCCGACTTCGGCGGTGGGATGCTCTACGACACGCTGATGACGGACTCGGTCGATCAGCCCTCCACCCAATATCCTGTGATCGCCGAGGCCCTGCAATATCCTGACGATTTCTCCTGGGTGAAATTCAAGCTCAATCCCAAAGCGAAATGGCATGACGGCCAACCGATCACCGTCGATGACGTGATCTGGTCATTTGACGTGCTGAAGAAGCAGTCGCCGATGTACAACAAATATTATGGCGACGTGGAGAAGGCGGAAAAGACTGGCGAACATGAGGTGAAATTCACCTTTAGCCAAAAGGGCAACCGCGAACTGCCGCAGATTCTGGGGCAGCTTGCCGTTCTTCCCAAGCACTGGTGGGAAGGCAAGGATGCACAGGGCAGGCAGCGCGACATCACCCGCCCGACGCTTGAAATCCCGCTCGGCTCTGCCGCCTACAAGATCGACAGCATGACGCCCGGACGCTCCATCACCTGGGCGCGCGTCGACGACTATTGGGGCAAGGATCTGGGCGTCAATGTCGGGCGTAACAACTTCGACCGCATCGCTTACGAATATTATTTCAATGAGGATGCGACCTGGGAAGCCTTCAAGAAAGGCGGACAGTACGATTACCGTAACGAGAATCGCGCCCAACGCTGGGCCGAACAGTATAATTTCCCGGCCGTGCAGCGTGGCGATGTCGTAAAGGCTTCGTTCCCTTATCACGCCGTCGGACGTATGCAGGGCTATTTTCTGAACACGCGCCGCGACAAGTTCAAGGATCCGAAAGTGCGTCAGGCACTGACTTACGCCTTCGACTTCGAATCGATGAATCGCCTACTGTTCTTCAACCAGTACAAGCGCATCAACAGCTATTTCGCAGGCAATGAACTGGAACTGAGCGGCCCACCGACACCGGCGGAACAGGCGATACTCGAAACGGTGAAGGATGCGCTTCCTGCCGACGCATTGACCAAGGAATTCAAGCTGCCGGTCTATGACACGCCGCAGGCCACCCGCGAAAACCTGCGTACTTCGCTGAAACTCTTCTCGGAAGCAGGCTGGACATTGCAGGGCAACAAGCTGGTCGATGCCAAGGGCAATCCGTTCACCATCGAATTTCTCGGCAAGGACCCGACGGACGAGCGCATTTACAATCCATTCGCCGCAAGCCTGCGCAAGATCGGCATCAATGCAACTGTACGCATCGTTGATGCGGCGCAGTATCAGGCCCGTGTCAACGATTTCGACTATGATGTGGTGACCTCCATCATTCCGCAAAGCAGTTCGCCCGGCAATGAGCAGCGCGACATGTGGGGCTCCAAAGCCGCCGATTTCAAAGGCAGCCGCAACTATGCCGGTATCAAGAACCCGGCCATCGACAAGCTGATCGACCGTGTGATTTATGCCAAGGACCGGGACGAGCTTGTCGCCTCGACCCATGCGCTCGATCGGGCTTTGTTGTGGAACTACTACGTCATCCCGCAATGGTATGATGACAAAATCAACGTGGCTTACTGGAATAAATTTGGAATGCCTGAAAAGCAGCCCGATTACAGTGGCATTGACCCGTTCTCCTGGTGGATAGACCCTGCGAAGGAAGCCAAGCTCAAGACCGGCAGTGAATGAGGGCCGGACGACAATGACGATCCTTCGCATGAATCGCCGCCATTTTCTGGGGCTTTCGGGAACTGTAGCCCTTGCGGCCCTCCTGCCGCCAAGGGCCTTTGCCGACATACCGACGGGCAAGGCACTGCACGGACTTTCGGCTTTCGGTGACCTGAAATACGGTCCCGATTTTCCGCATTTCGACTATGCCAGCCCCGAAGCACCGAAGGGCGGCACGTTCAATTTCGCGCCGTCGAGTTGGGTCTGGAACCAGAATACCGACACGTTCAACACGCTGAATACCTTCACCTTCAAGGGTGATGCGCCGCCGCGCATGGAACTGACATTCGATACGCTGATGGCTTCGGCGCTGGATGAGCCCGATTCTGTCTATGGCCTGATCGCGGAAAATGCGACGCTTTCGAAAGACCGCCGCAGCTGCACCTTCAAGCTTCGCAAGGAAGCGCGCTTTCACGACGGCTCGCCTATCGAGGCGAAAGACGTGTTGTTCACCTATACGACCATCAAGCAGAAGGGCCATCCGACCCTGCGCCAGTCGCTGGCAGGAGTGGAAAAAGTGGAGGTAACCGGCAGCCGAGAAGTGCGCATGCGCTTCGTCGAAGGGCGCGGGCCGAACGCCATTCTCGATGCCGTTACCGTGCCGATCCTGTCGGAAAGCTGGTTCAAGAACCGCGATTTCGAAGCGACAACCATGCAGCCGGTACTCGGCTCCGGCGCTTACAAGGTCGGTAATTTCTCAGCCGGTCAGTTCATCGAGTATGACCGCGTCGAGGATTATTGGGCGAAAGACCTTCCGGCCCAGAAGGGCTTCAACCATTTCGACCGCATTCGTATCGAGTTTTTCCGTGACCGCCAGCCGCAATTCGAAGCCTTCAAGAAAGGCAGTATCGATTACCGCGAGGAGAGCGTCTCCAAAAACTGGGCGACGGGCTATGATTTCCCGGCCACACAGCAGGGAAAGGTCATCAAGCGCACCTTTCCGCGAGAAAAGCGCCCGCTGATGCAGGCATGGGCGCTGAACCAGCGCCGCGAACGGTTCCGCGATCCGCGCGTGCGTGAAGCAATTGCGCTCTGCTTCGACTTCGAATGGACCAACGAGCATCTTTTCTACAAAGTTTATGCCCGCTCGCAATCCTGCTTCAACGGATCGGATTTTCAGGCAAGCGGCCTGCCGACACCTGATGAGCTGAAAGTCCTTGAACGCTATCGCGGCAAGCTTCCGGACGCTGTCTTCAGCGAGGCTATACTCATGCCTGTATCGGATGGGACAGGCCGCGACCGAGCGCAGTTTGCGCAGGCCATCAAACTGCTGGAGGCGGTCGGTTTCGAACGCAAGAATGGCCAGTTCCACGACAAGGACGGATCGAAGTTCGCGCTGGAGATTCTGAGTAACTCCGAAGGCTTCACTCGTGTCTATAATCCGTTCATTCAGAAATTGCGGGCCATTGGCATTGATGCGAGCCAGCGTCTGGTGGATGCAAGCCAGTATCAGGCGCGAATGCAGGATTTCCAGTTCGACATGGTGGGTATGGCGCTGCAGTTCAGCCCCACGCCGACACAGGAATCGCTTGCCGGCATGTTCGGCTCCGAATCGGCCAAGGTGCCGGGCAGCTACAATCTTCCTGGCACGGAAGATCCGTTGATCGATGCGCTGATTGCGGATATCGGCAAGGTTTCGAGCCGTGAAGAACTCGTCGCCACGATGCGAGCGCTTGATCGGTACTTGCGTATCCGTCGCGACTGGATTCCAAATTGGACGACAGCGAATCATCTCGCGGCCTATTGGGACCGGTTCGGCTTCAAGGAGCCCAAGCCCGATTACGGCTTTCCTGTCGAGACGCTGTGGTGGATAGATAATGAAAAGGCACAAGCTGTTGGCAAGCCATAAGACAAACCTGAACCTGCGGAGAAAACCGAGCTGATGGGCGCTTACATTCTCCGCCGTCTGCTTCTGATGATCCCGACGATTTTCGGCATCATGGCTATTTCCTTCGCTGTGGTTCAGTTCGCTCCCGGTGGTCCAGTCGAGCGCGTGATCGCGCAGCTTTCCGGCCAAGGCGGCGATGCTCTCGACCGCCTTTCGGGCGGTGGTGGTGATTTCGGGCAAAGTGCCGTCGACAGCGGCTCGATCAATTCCAAATATCGCGGCGCGCAAGGGTTGGACCCGCAATTCATCGCCGATCTCGAAAAGCAGTTCGGCTTCGACAAGCCACCGTTGGAACGATTCGGCCAAATGCTGTGGAACTATCTGCGTTTCGATTTCGGACGCAGCTACTTCCGCGATATCAGCGTGATCGACCTCATCAAGGAAAAGATGCCGGTTTCGATTTCGCTCGGCCTGTGGCTGACTTTTCTGTCCTACATGATCTCTATACCGCTCGGCATTCGCAAGGCTATCAAGGACGGTTCGCGCTTCGACACCTGGACCAGCGCCGTCATCATCGTCGGTTACGCCATTCCAAGCTTCCTGTTCGCGATTCTGCTGATCGTGCTGTTTGCAGGCGGCTCGTTCTTCGACTGGTTCCCGCTGCGCGGCCTCACCTCACCCGATTTCGCGCAAATGTCGTTCTGGGGCAAGATCGGCGACTATCTGTGGCATATGGTGCTGCCGGTCACCGCACTCGTGCTCTCCGCCTTTGCCACCACGACGCTTCTCACCAAGAATTCGTTTCTGGAAGAAATCCGCAAGCAATATGTGACCACGGCCCGCGCCAAGGGGCTGACCGAGAATCAGGTTCTCTATCGTCACGTCTTCCGCAATGCGATGCTGATCGTGATTGCCGGATTTCCGGGCGCCTTCATATCGGCCTTCTTCACCGGCTCGCTTCTGATCGAGACCATCTTCTCGCTCGACGGGCTTGGACTGCTGGGCTACCAGTCGGTCATCAACCGCGATTATCCGGTGGTCTTCGCCAATCTCTTCATCTTCTCGCTGATCGGCCTTCTGGTCGGCCTCCTGTCCGACCTCACCTATACGTGGATCGATCCGCGTATCGACTTTGACCGGAGGGACGTGTGATGACCGACACCACCCTCACCCCAACCACAAAGCCGGTAAAACGTCCGTTTCTGTCGCCACTCAACAAGCGCCGCTGGCAGAACTTCAAGGCCAACAAGCGCGGTTACTGGTCGCTGTGGATTTTCCTGTTCCTGCTCATCGCAGCGCTTTGTTCCGAGTTCATCGCGAATGACCGGCCTATCCTCGTTTCCTACAAGGGCGAGCTGCTGATGCCGGTTTTCGTCGATTATCCGGAAGAGAAATTCGGCGGCTTTTATGCCGTTACCGATTATCGCGATCCGGTGATACAGGACGAGATCAACAATAATGGCTGGGCTATCTGGCCGCCGATCCGCTATTCCTACAACACCGTGAATAACGAGATACCGGAAGCAGCGCCGTCGAAGCCGTTCTGGCTCTATTCGGCGGAAGAACGCTGCCAGCGCTATCCGCAGGGCGTGAGCGATCCCAATTGTCGTTTCGGCAATTTCAATCTGCTCGGCACCGACGATCAGGCGCGCGATGTATTCGCACGCGCACTCTACGGCTTTCGTATTTCGGTGCTGTTCGGCCTGATTCTCACCTTCTTCTCTGCCATTATCGGCGTGACGGCTGGTGCAGTTCAGGGTTATTTCGGCGGCTGGGTCGATCTTCTGTTCCAGCGCTTCATCGAAATCTGGTCCTCGATCCCGGTTCTCTACCTGTTGCTGATTATCGCGGCGATATTGCCGCCCGGCTTCTGGGTGCTTCTGGGCATCATGCTTCTGTTCTCATGGGTGGCTTTCGTCGGTGTTGTGCGCGCGGAATTTTTGCGGGCCCGAAACTTCGAATATGTGAATGCCGCGCGTGCGCTCGGCGTGAAGAACGGCACCATCATGTGGCGGCATCTCCTGCCCAATGCCATGGTCGCGACCTTGACCTTCCTGCCTTTCATTCTGAACGGTTCTATCACCACGCTGACCTCGCTCGACTTCCTCGGTTTCGGCCTGCCGCCCGGCTCGGCTTCGCTGGGCGAACTTCTTGCTCAGGGCAAGAACAACCTGCAGGCACCCTGGCTCGGCATTACCGGCTTCGTGGTCATCTCGCTGATGCTGTCGCTTCTGATCTTCATCGGTGAAGCAACACGCGACGCCTTCGATCCGCGAAAGGCATTTCAATGAGTGGGTCAATGAGCGGGTCAATGAACGAATCAGGGAACAAAATCCTGCTGTCCGTCCGCGATCTGTCTGTAGCCTTCCGCCAGAATGGCGAGGAACGCATTTCCGTGGACCGTGTATCCTTCGACATTGCCGAAGGTGAAACGGTAGCCCTTGTCGGCGAATCGGGATCAGGCAAATCCGTTTCGGCCTTGTCGATCCTCAAGCTGCTGCCCTATCCATCTGCCAGCCATCCTTCCGGAGAAATTCTTTTCAACGGCAAGGATTTGATGAAGGCTTCGGAGCCGGAACTGCGCCGTGTGCGCGGCAACGACATCACGATGATCTTTCAGGAGCCGATGACCTCGCTCAATCCGCTGCACAGTGTGGAGCGGCAGATCGGTGAAATCCTGAAAATGCATCAGGGCATGGGCGAACAGGCGGCGCGAACGCGGACATTGGAACTTTTGAACGAAGTCGGCATTCGCGAGCCGGAAAAGCGCCTGTCGGCCTTCCCGCACCAGCTTTCCGGCGGACAGCGCCAGCGCGTCATGATCGCCATGGCGCTTGCCAACAAGCCGAAACTGCTGATTGCCGACGAGCCGACCACGGCACTCGATGTCACCGTGCAGGCGCAAATCTTGAAGCTGCTCGCCGAGTTGAAAGCCGCACAGGGCATGTCGATGCTCTTCATCACCCACGACCTCGGCATCGTGCGCAAGATCGCCGACAAGGTCTGCGTGATGAGCAAGGGCAAGATCGTCGAGGCCGGGCCGACCAAGGAGATTTTCGAAAACCCGCAGCATCCTTACACCAAGCACCTGCTTGCCGCCGAACCGAAGGGCGAGCCGCCTGCTGCCGATCCGGCAGCAAAAACGGTAATGGAAGGCAAGGATATCCGCGTCTGGTTCCCGATCAAGAAGGGCTTCATGCGCAAGACCGTCGACCATGTGAAGGCGGTGGACGGGATCGACGTAAACTTACGCGCCGGTCAGACGCTCGGCGTCGTCGGCGAATCAGGTTCCGGCAAGACGACGCTTGGCCTCGCACTGTCGCGTATGATTTCGTCCAAGGGCGAGATCAGGTTCGACGGGCGTGATATTGCCAAGTTCAGCTTCAAGGATATGCGCCCGCTTCGCCGCGAGATGCAGATCGTGTTTCAGGATCCGTTCGGCTCGCTTTCCCCGCGCATGACCATCGCGGACATCATCGCCGAAGGGCTTCTGGTGCATGAGCCTAAACTGTCGGCAGACGAACGCGATGCGCGTGTCGTTGCCGCGCTCAACGAGGTCAATCTCGATCCGGAAACCCGCTTCCGCTATCCGCACGAATTTTCCGGTGGCCAGCGCCAGCGCGTCGCCATTGCACGTGCCATGGTGTTGAACCCGAAATTCGTCATGCTGGACGAACCGACATCCGCGCTCGATATGAGCGTGCAGGCACAGGTGGTCGATCTGTTACGCGCATTGCAGAAGAAGCATGATCTCGCCTATCTTTTCATAAGTCACGACCTGAAAGTGGTGCGGGCGCTGGCAAATGACGTGCTGGTGATGCGTAACGGCAAGGCCGTCGAATATGGCGCGGCGAAGGATGTCTTCGCCCACCCGCAGACCGATTATACCAAGGCGTTGATGGCGGCAGCCTTCCGCATGGAAGCAACAGAGGGAGGAACGAAGCAATGACAAACAATGATAAGGGCAATATCCTTCTGGCGATCACCGACTGGGACCCGGAAATCTGGCTGAAGACGTTTCGGGATCACGCGCCGGACCGCCCGGTGGTGACGGATCGCACGGAAAACGATCCTTCCATCAAATATGCGCTCGTATGGAAGCAGAAGTCCGGCTCGCTTGAGAGCCTGCCCAATCTGAAGGTTATCTTCTCGCTGGGCGCAGGCGTCGATCACGTCTTCCGCGATGACCGGATTCCCGATGTGCCGCTGGTGCGCATCATCTCCGACGATCTTACCATGCGCATGACGGAATATGTCGTCTGGCAGGTGCTGGACCATCACCGTCTCGGACAGCGCTATCGCAAGCAGCAGCAGAATCATGTCTGGCACGAGGATCGCCGCCAGCCTGCGGCTCATGAAGTCACTGTCGGCATCATGGGCCTCGGTGTGCTCGGGCGCGATGCTGCTGAAAAGCTGAAGTTGCTCGGCTTCAATGTCACCGGCTGGAGCCGCCGCCAGCAAGAGATCGATGGCGTGCAGACCTATCATGGCAAGGACGGTTTTGGGAAATTCCTCAAGACGGCCGACATATTCGTCTGCCTGCTGCCGCTGACGCCCGACACAAAGGGTATCCTCTCCATGTCGATGTTTGCGCAACTGAAGAGCGACGGGCCGCTCGGTGCTCCGGTGCTGATCAATGCCGGACGCGGCGGTCTTCAGAATGAGGCGGATATTCTGGCCGCGCTCGATCGCGGGCTTCTTTCGGCAGCTTCGCTCGACGTGTTCACGCAGGAACCGCTACCGACCAACAGTCCCCTCTGGGATCATCCGCGTGTGACGATCACGCCGCATGCGGCGGCAAGCTCATCTGCTACCGCCCTTGTGCCGCAGATTATCCGCCAGATCGAAGCCTTTGAGCGGGATGGGACGCTGGAGCATATCGTGGATCGCAATACGCAATATTAGAGCCGCGCATGCAGTCTCTTTTCCCTCATCCTTCGAAGGGCTCAGGATGAGGGGGAAGCGTGGCGACAGCGGAAAAGAAGCTGAGAGAACATTAATAAGCTCGACCCGAAATACACTGGTTCAAGCAGCGATCCCGATTGCCCCATCCTCGCCGACCGTCACCCGATGGCCGGCGAATTGCTTTTGCGCTTCGCGGTCGAGTTCAATGGCGATAGGCACGTCAAGCCCCATTTCACGCGCCACGATGAGGCCAAGGAGCAGGATCGCATCCGGTTCGTGTAGGACAATGGCCGCAGGCGCATGACCGCTATGGACCAGTTCCAGAAGAACGGCTGCAGCCGATGAAGACCCGATGGTCCCAGGCAGGCACAACACACGGCCGGCAATGCTCTGCCCATGTTCCGGATGGCGCACGTCGGCAATCCGCCCGCTCTTCGGATCGACACCGCCCCAGAAACTGATCGGCGCAGAGAGAACCAGCGCCTCAGCATCGGCCCCTTTGCCTGCAACGAGTATGGAACTTTCCCCCGTGCTCATACCGCCTGTCTCCCGAAAACCGGCCTGCCCGCGACAGCACTTTCCACGCATTCTTCCAGCGAGCCGTAAAGCACGCCATAGCCGGTATTGCCGGGTGCATAATGGGCGAACTTTCCGGAATTGGTCATCAGGACTGCATCATCCTTGAGCGGCAAAATGGGTGTAACGACCACGCATGTATCGGCGACAATGACGACGCCTGCTTTTTCAAGCGCCTGCCTGCGTCCGTCTTTCTCCAGTTCGACCAGCGCATGACGGCCCGTGCAGGCATAAAGCGGCACTGCGAGCTTGCGTTCCGCTATCGCGCGCTCCAGGCGGTCGAATTCGGTTATCGAAAGATGCGGACTGCCAATGGCAACAGCGTCGATATGATCCACCCGCTCGACCGTCGAAAGCCGCTTGCGCGTCGTCTCGATCATTTCTCGCGTTACGTTGATGACGCCCTCCGGCTTCTGGTGCTGCAAAGCCGTTTCAAGATCGGGAGCCTCGGGCGTCACGCCTGCAATATGGAACAGACCGACTGCGCCAACCGATGCCGATGCCGCGCCAAAAGCCTTTAGATCGTCTTCATCGGGATGGACAGGATTACCAGCAACGACACCGATATTCGTGCCCACGCTGCGACCGAACAGATTGCCGAGAATGGGCCAGGCCACTTCTGAAGACAGGAAGGCCCGATCGAGTGCCGAAATATCGATCACCACCGTGGCGCGACGGTTTTGGCTTTGATGCAAACCATAATCGGGCGCACGGCCAGCAATCGCGCACGCAATATCGAGAAAGTCGCCGTAGCGATTGGTGCGCGCGCCGAGGACCGAATTGCAGAATACGACTGCATTGGATTCACCCCAGGCGACATCAGTGCCCTTTGCAGGCCTGTGCCCGGCCTGATATGGAGCGCAGGTCCAGGTCGGCTCGCAGCCGAGCTTGATATAGGCTCGCATCATACGCTTGGCCATATCGGCCTCGTGAGCCGGCAACAGGTTACGCGAACAGCCCGTCAGATCGATAGAGCCGACATTGAGCGTAGAACGCACCTTTACCTTTGCACCGCCCTCAACCAGCTTTTCTGCAAAAAGCGTTCCGCTGTCGCCGTGATAAAGCGCGCCGTCAATATGAGCGGATGCAACAGGGATCAGACGCGGCGCCCCCATCAGCCTCGCGGTATCGGCCACGATGCGCATGGCCATCGCAGCGCCTTCTCCCTGATCGCCTGCGGCTGTCGACCGCTCTTCATGGGTTAATGCCAGTGCCATGCTCAGCCTTTTTGCGTGCCTTGTAACGAATGGTCTCAAAACGGACATTCAGGGCATTATAGAGCAGCAGACGACCGACCAGCGGCTCACCGATGCCGGTAATGAGCTTGATGACTTCCATCGCCTGCAGGCTGCCGATCACACCCGGCAGGACGCCAAGCACACCGGCCTCAGCGCAGGTTGGCACCGTTCCAGGTGGCGGCGCCTCCGGGAAAAGATCGCGATAAGATGGGTTCTGTGTGCCATCTGGACCAGTCGCATAGGGCATCAGCACGGTGACCGTGCCATCAAAACGGCCCATGGCACCCGTCACGAGCGGTCTTCCCACTCCGGCAGCAGCATCGGCCAGAATATAGCGCGTCGTGAAATTGTCCGAACCATCCACCAAGACGTCATAATTACCGATCAAAGCTTCGACGTTGTCCGCATCGAGGCGAAGCTGGTGTCCTTCCACCTTCACATGTGGGTTGATGCGGGCAATAGTGGCAAGCGCGCTTTCCACCTTTGGTTGGCCCACACTTTCCGTATCATGAATGACCTGTCGTTGCAGGTTCGATAGTGAAACAGTGTCGTCATCGACAATGCCGAGCGTGCCGACACCGGCAGCCGCCAGATATTGCAGCACGGGCGCGCCAAGCCCGCCTGCGCCTACGATCAGCACACGCGCGGCCTTCAGCTTCTGCTGGCCCGGACCGCCAATTTCCGGCAGCACGATATGGCGCGCATAGCGTTCAAGTTCTTCGGACGAAAATGGTCTGGATGGTGCATTCATGCCTCAAACATATGCCTCTCCCAAGGCGCTGTCAGCGGATATTTTGCCTCACGGCACGATGCCAAAATGGAACCGGTTTTCGGATCAGGCGTCGGACAGTCTGGTGAGATGACCGGCAGAGACGTTGAAGAATTGCGCTTCCCCTTCGAGCGCTTCGAAAAGGGCGCGATCCGTACCGGTCATGAAAGCCTGCCCACCCAGTTCATCAAGGATGCCGAAGAGCGCGGCGCGGCGTCCCGTATCGAGATGCGCGGCGATTTCATCGAGCAGGAGTATCGGAGCCATACCGGAAAGCTCTGCCGTCAATCGTGCATGGGCAAGCACGAGACCGATCAAAAGCGCCTTTTGCTCACCCGTGGAACAGAGCGCGGCTGGCATAGCCTTGGGGCGATGCTGGACGATCAGATCGGTGCGATGCGGGCCGTCGAGTGTGCGGCCTGCCGCCCGGTCCCGCGTGCGGCCATCGCGTAGGGTACGGCGGAAATCCTCTTCAAGATCGAGCGCTGCCTCGACATTGATTCGCTGCTCCAGCGCCCCCTCCAGAAAGCAATCGGCCTTTGGAAACGGTCCTTCGGCAGGAAGCCGTTCGATCATCGCCGCAATCAGGCGCATGGCTTCGGCGCGCGCAGCGGCAATGGCCGTGCCCAGCTCCGCCATCTGGCTTTCAATCGCATCCAGCCATTGATCGTCATTGTTGCCATCGTTCAGCAAGCGATTGCGACTGCGCATCGCTTTCTCATAATCGAGCACGCGTTTGCCGTGGGCAGTATCGATGGCAAGCACCATGCGATCAAGAAAACGCCGGCGATCAGAAGCGCCTCCGGTGAAAAGTCCATCCATCGATGGCACTACCCAGAGGATGCGCGCATAGTCGAGCATATCATCGCCGGAGGCCGCAATACCGTTGATACGAACCTTGCGGCCACCCTCGCCACCACCAGCGGTTCCGGTGCCGACTTCAGCCTCACCATAGATCATACAGTCGAGCGCCGCATGAATGGCAAAGCCGTCGAGCGAGTTGGTGCGGGCGACATCGTCATAGGCGGCACGGCGCAAGCCGCGTCCCGGTGACAGAAAGGAAATTGCTTCGATCAGATTGGTCTTGCCGGAGCCATTCTCACCTGTCAGCACGACATGGCCGGGGCCAAGCGGCAGTGACAGTTCCGCATAATTGCGGAAATTCAAAAGCTTGAGCCGCCGGATCGAAACTCGTTCCGTGCGGCTTTGATTAGGCTCAGGCGTATTCACTTTTCTGTTCTTTAAACACGCATCGGCATCAGGACGTACAACACATCTTCATCGCCGGTGTCGCGCACCAGTGTCGGCGAACCGGCGTCGGCGAGCATGAAGACCGCATCCGAACCGGAAAGCTGGCTCGTAATGTCGAGCAGATATTTCGAATTGAACCCGATATCGAGCGGGTCGGCGTCATAGTCCGCTGCAAGCTCATCGGTTGCGCTGCCGGAATCAGGGTTGTTGACGGTGAGCGTCAGTTGGCCATCGGCAATCGAAAGTTTTACCGCGCGGCCACGTTCGCTCGAAATGGTCGAGACGCGATCCACGGAGGCCGCAAACTCCTGGCGACCGATGGTGAGCTTCTTGTCATTGCCAGACGGAATGACGCGCTGGTAATCCGGGAAGGTGCCGTCAATCAGCTTCGAGGTGAGGACGACCGATCCAACGGTGAATCGAATCTTGGCGTCCGACAGTTCGACTGTAACGACCACATCCGGCACATCGACCAGCTTCTGCAGTTCAGCAACTGTCTTCCGCGGGATGATGATGCCCGGCATGCCTTCCGTGCCGGACGGCGCTTCCAGCTCGGCGCGCGCCAGACGGTGACCGTCGGTCGCGACAGCGCGCAGCTTCAAGGCGCCATCGCTTTCGATAGCGTGGAAGAAAATGCCATTGAGGTAATAACGGGTTTCTTCCGTCGAAATCGCAAATTGCGTGCGGTCGATGAGACGCTTCAGCGCCTGCGCCTCGATCCGGAACGAATGAGTGAAGGCACCGGCGGTCAATTCCGGGAAATCGGACTGCGGCAGGCATTGCAGGCGGAAGGACGACTTGCCGGAAATGACCGACATGGAACCGCCATCCGGATTGGTGGACAGCATGACTTCAGCGCCATCAGGCAGCTTGCGGACAATATCATAGAGAAGATGCGCTGGAACCGTCGTGGCGCCTGCCTGTTCCACCATGGCGGCCGTCGCTTCGTTGACCTCAAGATCAAGGTCGGTCGCCTTGAGTGCGAGGCTTGCCCCCTCCGCCTGCAAAAGCACGTTCGACAGAATCGGTATCGTGTTGCGGCGCTCCACGACGCGATGGACGTGGTTGAGAGATTTGAGAAGGTTCGATCGCTCTAGGGTAACACGCATGTTCAAACGCACTCGCTCGCTGGGACAGGGCAACTGCATCTGACGGGCAGGCAGGCGGCCCCTGTCGATAAGGCGCCGGGGCGCCAGAAGGTCCGTTAAAGTGGCAGATTTTTAAGGAGAAAAGCAAGCCCGCGCCGTGTCGGAAAGCGACAGGGCCCGGGCTTTTTGTTGATAACCGCCGTTGATAGCGGGGATGGTTTACCGATCAGGCAGCCTGATCGTTGATAAGGCGCTTCAGAAGCTCGAGTTCCTGCGCCAGTTTGGTGTCGGCTCCAACCAGATCCTCGATCTTGCGCACGGCATGAAGAACCGTTGTGTGATCGCGACCGCCGAAGCGGCGACCGATTTCCGGCAGAGAACGTGGTGTCATCATCTTGGCAAGATACATTGCCACCTGACGCGGCTTGACGATGGTGCGCGTGCGGCGGTTCGACAGCAGGTCCTGCTTCGAGACATTATAGTGACGCGCCACTATGCGCTGGATTTCCTCGATGCGGATACGCTTCGGTTCGCCAACGCGGGTCAGATGACCGAGCAACTCATCGACGCGGTCGATGGAGATGTTCGGCTCGAAAGACTGGCGGAACAGAAGCTGGTTGAAAGCGCCTTCCAGTTCGCGACCCGATCCGGTGACCGTGCGGGCAACGTGAGAGAGAATTTCTTCGCCAATATTGAGGCTCGAATCTTCTGCCTGTGCGACGGCCAGACGGCGACGCAGCATCTCGACACGCATGTCGTAATCAGGAGCCGCAACTTCGAGCGCAACACCGCCTTGAAGACGCGAACGAACGCGCACATCGAGCGATTCCAGTTCGGAAGGCGCACGATCGGCAGCAACCACAACCTGCTTGGCGCTATCGAGCAGCGTGTTCAGGAGATGGCAGAATTCGTGCTGGATAGATTTACCCTGCAGGAACTGCATGTCGTCGATCACGAGAAGGTCGATATCACGCAGCTGTTCCTTGAAGGACAGCGCATTGTTATCGCGGATAGCAGTGGCGAAGCGCCACATGAAATATTCAGCCGTCAGATAGACAACACGGGCCTTTTCCTGACGCTGGAGCGCGGCAGCAGCAATTGCCTGTAAAAGGTGCGTCTTGCCGAGACCGACGGAAGCATGGATGAAAAGGGGATTGAAACGGACCGCGCTCGAACCGGCTTCCGCAATGGTGCGGGCTGCAGCAAGCGCCACGCGATTCGATGCGCCATCGACAAAGCTGTCGAACGTATAGCGCGGATCAAGCGGAGAGCCCAAAACCGAGCCCGAAGCCGCTGCCGATTCTGCGACCACTGCGGAACCGCGCTTATCACCCAGCGACTGACCGCCAAACGACTGTCCGAGCGGGAACACCATCTTTTCGCGTGGAGCGACGGCGGGCTTGGTTTCAGCGGCTTCGCAGGCTTCCACGGGAGCGGCACTGCGCACCACACGGCTTACACCGCGAACCACGACTTCGACTTTCAGAATTTGCGGATTCTCTTCCTGCCACAGCTCGGTCAGAAGTTCGGAATAATGGTTATTGATCCAGGAGCGCAGAAACGCCGTCGGAACCGACAGGCGGACAATGCTCTTGGAGATGTCGTCGAGCTTCAGACGACCGAACCAGCTGGAATAAATCTCGGTGCCGACGCGGGCTTTCAGCTTTGCCGTAAGGCGCTCGAAAACCTCGTCACCGGCATTGCCGCTCAACTCGACCAGGCTCTTGTCATTTCCGGTAGCAGAAGATCCGTGGATACGGTTCGCATGTGCATCATCACCCATCGTTGCCGTCGATTTACCGGTCATCATTGCCATCGTCTCGCCTGCCTTCACATTCGTACGCGCCGTTTTCTGGCGCTTGTCATTTTTTCCTGTCCGAACCGCAGACTTATCATCCGTCTGGCGCGGCAGGTACTCACTCACAAAGCCCGGCTCTATAGCTCTGGGCCAAACACAAACTCAAACGGTCCCATCAGGACCCACACCCGGATACTCCTTCCCGGCGACCTTTTTACGACTCACAACACTTTACCGGAGGCTGATTGCCCGGAAAGAAATCCGCCACAACCATTCAATTGTCGGGGACATGCCTAAAACGGCATTCCGGTTAATGAACGGTAAGCAAACAACCATGAGGAACAGGACCTTACGACCAGAATGTAACACCCGCGGGCTGTGATGCCCACGCCAACAAATCCACTATTTGATGCTAACTCCGGGCCGGTGGCCCACCCCTCTTATGCCCTGACTTTAGCGAAGCCCTGCTGCAAAGGGCAAGCCTCAGAAAGCCACATTTTTTTGCTGAAAGCCCTTGCAGAGGGACTCGACAAAAGTAGGGAATCGAATGCCAGCGAAATAACACCTTTGGATTCAATGCGTTTTCACTGAGCAATTTTTAGGTGATCCTGATATGTTCTGCCTGAAAATAAATTTAAAAATATTCCTTGACTCAAAACGCCTTCCGAGTCCCTAAACCAGCCTGTGGATAACAGTGGATAAAAATATGCAACCATTTGAAAATACTAATTAAATCACCAGATGTGAAATTAGCCGCCCTGCAAGATATTCCAACTAGGCATTGAAAAATCTCTACAATTCAAGGTGGAGCGAGAGAACGTCGGTTTTCTGAAAAGCGTTCAAAAAAGAAAACCCGGCTAACAATGAGCCGGGTTTCGAAAGCGATCCATAAGAATGGATGAATGATTAGGCGTTCAGAGCCTTAACGCGCTGAGCGAGGCGAGACACCTTACGCGAAGCGGTATTCTTATGCATTACGCCCTTGGACGCTGCGCGCATCAGTTCAGGCTCAGCAGCCTTGAACGCGACTTCTGCAGCCTGCTTGTCGCCGCTCAACAGAGCGTCTTCCAGCTTGCGCACGAAGGTGCGAACGCGCGAACGGCGGGACTTGTTGATTTCGGTGCGGGCAGCGATCTTGCGCACTGCCTTCTTGGCCGAAGGAGTATTGGCCATAAATGCCTCTCTTTTTTCTGTCAGCTAGCCAGGGGCAAAAACCGCCGGGCACAAAACCTCTAGGGCAGCCGAGAAAATCCCTTGAGGTTCCCTGGGGCCACCGATCCGTGGGCGGGCTTATAGATCAGCTTTGGCGCGGCGTCAACGTGGATTCTGCCCCAAAGCTTGATCAAAAAGCCGCAAACCCGGCCCGGAAGCCCTTCAAACGTGGCGGGAAGGCTTCCGGCAAGCTGTTGTCGGGGCGGCCATTGGACCGCCAGCCGATCAATCAGCGATTCTTGAACGATGGTGTCCGCTTGTCGATGAAGGCTGCCATGCCTTCCTTCTGGTCTTCCGTCGCAAACAGGGAATGGAACTGACGCCGCTCAAAGCGAAGCCCCTCGCTCAGCGTCATTTCATAAGTACGGTTGACCGCTTCCTTGACCATCAGCACGGAAGGACGTGAGAAGGATGCAATACGTTCGGCAGCCTTCAGCGCTTCTTCCAGGAGCTCTTCCGGCGCAACGACGCGCGAGACGAGGCCGCTGCGTTCGGCTTCTGCGGCGTCCATCATCCGCCCGGTCAGGCACATATCCATCGCCTTGGACTTGCCGACATAGCGCGTGAGGCGCTGCGAGCCGCCCATGCCGGGCATGACGCCCAGCGTGATCTCCGGCTGGCCGAATTTCGCATTGCTGCCCGCAATGATAAAATCGCACATCATGGCCAGTTCGCAGCCGCCGCCGAGCGCGTAGCCTGACACCGCCGCGATGATTGGCTTGCGGACACGGTCCACTTTCTGCCAGTCGGCGAACATGTCCTGAAGATAGGCGTCCACGAAATCAATCGGCTGCATTTCCTTGATGTCGGCACCGGCAGCGAAAGCCTTTTCGGAACCGGTCAACACGATAGCGCCGATCTTGCCGTCCGTATCGAAAGCTCCGAGAGCTTCGGTCAATTCGTCGAGAACCTTGCGGTTCAGCGCATTCAGCGCCTGCGGGCGGTTGAGGCGGATGAGGCCGACGCCGCCGCGTGTCTCGACGATGATCGTTTCATAGGCCATGGATTTGAACTCCTCCTTCAGGCAGATCAAGCATTTCCTGTTTTTCCTGAATCACGGAAAATGCTCTGTCTTTTTGGTTTGAACCGCGCATCCTGGCCGAAAACCGTTTCACACTTTTCGGGATGCGCTTTCACCGATTGGCGGGCAAAGTGGACCGACATCACTTCTTTTTCAAGGCCTCAATGCTGGCAGGAGGCACAGAAAAAAGTCGAACGTCCCGACTGTATCGCCCGTTCCACAATGCCGTTACAGGCGGGATTTCTGCAAGGCTCGCCCTCGCGCCCATAGACGGAGAAGGAGTGCTGGAAATAACCAAGCGCGCCGTCTGCCTGAATATAGTCCTTGAGAGTAGACCCGCCTGCAGCAATGGCTTCTGCAATCACCATGCGGATATCGGAAGCGAGCCGCTCCATGATTGCGGCGTTCTCTGCAATGGACCCCGCAGAACGCATGGGCGACAGATGACTGCGCCAGAGCGCCTCGCAAACATAGATATTACCGAGACCGGCTATCAACCGCTGATCGAGCAGCGCCGCCTTGAGCGGAGTTCGACGTCCCTTGAAGAGTTCTGCCAGAATGGCACCCGAGAGCAGATTGCCTGTCGGTTCTATGCCGAGGCTTGCCAGCAGCGGATGGCTGTCGAGCGTGCCTTCTTCCGCAAAGAGCATGAAGCCGAAGCGACGCGGATCGTTGTAGACGATGCGGGCAGGAGCGCCGTCGGCGCCCAGGAGGTGAAACACGACATGGTCATGTGCGCTCAGCTTGGAGCGCTCATGGTGGAATTCGCCCGGCGTGTCGCCGCCGTCATTGGTTTCAATGCGAAACGAACCCGACATGCCAAGATGGCTGATGACGGAAAGGCCATCATCAAGATGGATCGTGAGATATTTCGCGCGACGTCCAAGCGCCGAAATGCGCCGGCCGGAAAGCCGTTCGACAAAGCGGTCGGGAAAGGGAAAGCGCAGGTCCGGGCGTCGCTGCTCGACTTGGCTGACGGTCGCGCCCTCCATGACGGGCTGCAGACCACGGCGAACCGTCTCGACCTCTGGTAATTCGGGCATTGAAAACTGATCCTGAACAAGAGCCTTACATTGGCTTTGCCCTTATATGTTCAGTTTTGTCCGCAATGCCAAGAGCTCAGCAATTGGTACAGGGGATCGTGTTCGTATAGCGCGGCGCCAGATAATAGGTTTCGCGCATCGGAATGCTGGTAGAAATCCATGCATTGAGCGGCTTGTAGTCGAGTTCGACATCGACCTTGATGAAATATGATCCTTCACCAACGAGGCCTGCCGGAAGATCGCCGTTGCCCCCCTTCTTGGCTGCAAAATTCGCGATATTGGCATAGGACCAGTCCACCTTCGGCGTCAGGTTCTTGGCACTCGTGGTTCCGTCGATCCTGATTGCGGTGATCCTTATCTTCGGGTCGCTCCGGCCATAGGGCAGAAGCGAAGCGCGGCCGATATTGAACATGTCGTCCAGATCATTCTTCGTGATCGACAATTGGCGAGCAACCAGATCGGCGAGACTGCTCGCCGACCGCGACACTTTCTTGTTTGTGTCGAACCCGTCGGCAAGATCGGCAGAGCCCAGATAAATCAAAAGCAGTACGGGAGCGATCAGGGCGAACTCAACCGCTCCCAAGCCGCCCCGGTCACTCAGAAATTTCCGAAGATAGTTACGCATGACAATCGATCGCTCTGGAGTGTAGCTCGAAAAGTTAGAAACGCTTTTCGGGGTGCACGTCGGTTGTTCTAGTTCGGGAAGGGTTCATTCTGCCAGGTAAGCGTCGCAAAAAGCGGCATCGTGCCGTCCGCTTTGTAAGGGCTTTCCATCATATAGAGGATGTTCGTCAGCACCGGCCAGGCATACACCACATTGAGCTGGTTGATCGTTGATGTCCCGCTCGTCCCGATAATGCCTGTCTGCGTGAGCTTGCCTTTCTCATCGAGAATCTTGTCAGTCGGAACTTTGTCGAAGCCTTCATAGGTTCCAAGATTGAGTGAAAGATTGGGACAGCCCGAAGCGACCATGAACTGCATCTGCTGGCAGAGTTCCTTGCGCAGGGCTTATTCGCTTATCGCAGTCCCTCTGATCTGGCCCGTTTGCAATCTACGCGCCACCGTCTCCGTCGCGTTAGATATGACCTGACGCGCAGCAAAACTCATGCCGACCTCGATCGTCGCAAAGACGATGAGCAGGAATGGAAAGATGAGCAGCGCGAACTCAACCGCCGCGACGCCATTTTGCGCACGGACGAAACGGCGCAGGCTTACACCCACTCGCGCAAGGTGACGCGCCAAAAGCCCCAATGTCATACCCCACCCAATTCTTTCTGAATTCGATGGGGCGTATCGTTACAACAGGACAACCTGAAAGAGTATTAACGGCAGCGGTCGCTCATGCGTGATTATCGCTATTTGTCGTCAAAACCGCTCTTCGTCGAGGCTTTTTCGCAATAGGGCGTGCAGGAAAGCGTTTGTACTTCTGCCTGACGGTAAATCCGCGTCGTTCCGCGTGTATTGCGGGAAACAACCAGTTCTCGGTCGAGAATCGGTTCGCCCTGCTTATCCATCACGACAATATTGGTGACGCCGAAATCCTTGCCGGTCAGAACGATGGTCTGCGCATCCTGAACAACCGCATCGGCAATCGACGGATTCCCGATCACTACGCTGTCGGCAGGACGCGCCAGCCGCAGGATGCGTGCCTGACTTGTTTCAAGGGCAATATAGTCTTCCGCAGACGCCGGTGCGGCGACAAAAACTGCCATGAACGCAACGCCCATGGCGGGCACTGTGGCGAAGCCACCCAAAGAAAACAATCGACGCGCCACGCGACATTCCCCCGCTGATATAATGGGCCAAGCTCATGAAGCCCCATCAATATAATGAGCAAAGAATGAACAGGATTGGTGAAGGAAGAATTAAGTCGCTACCCCTCCTTGCAGACCATGCCCGCAATTCGCCAAAAATTAACCAATCGCGCGGTTGCCGCACCCCGGAGAGCGCCGAAACATTTCATTAACCCTGATTGTTAAGAGGGCCACAATTCCTCTCTCCTATGCTTGAGCGCATCCGAATTTAAAGCGCATTCCAAAAACCAGCGCGATCGGAACAGCGAGGAGCATGTGATGCCGACATTGATGACGCGTTTCATGAAGAACAGGGCCGGTTCGACAGCAATCGAATATGCGCTGATCGGCACGCTCGTTTCTATAATGATCATCAGCGGCGTCGCGCTCGTGGCCGGTAATGTCGGCGAAAAATTCAACGACACCGCCACCCAGTTCGAACAAGCGACGAACCGCTGATCACTATAGCGTAGTTCCGTGCAAACGGTGCCAAATGGTGGGATGACAGGCGACGCGGGGGCATCGGCAATGACAGCAGCAGCCATGACGGCAATCTTCGCTCTGGCAATGGTGACGGCCATGATCACCGACCTGATGTCGATGACCATTCGCAACCGCGTTTCCATCAGCCTGACACTCGGTTTCATCCTGCTCGCACCGCTTTGCGGCATCTCTCTTTCCGATTATGGCTGGCATCTGGCGGTCGGTGGGATCGCGCTCATTGTCACTTTTTCGCTCTTCTGCCTTCGCGCCATGGGGGGCGGTGACGCCAAGCTCATTGCGGCGACGGCCCTGTGGTTCGGCCCCAACACCAGCCTCATGGATTATCTTGTGATGGTTTCGATCCTGGGCGGCGTGCTGACACTCACGATCATTCTCTACAGGACGATCCCCCGCCCGCTTCTGGCGGATCGCTATGCCTTCATGGGAACGCTTGCTCGTAAGGATATAGGCATTCCCTACGGGATTGCGCTTGGTGCTGCCGGACTCTGGACATTTCCACTGTCGCCGGTCGGAATTTCGATGATGGCTTATATAGCAGGAGCTTTTTGAGCACCTTCATGCACAACGCCAGCGTGTAATCCCAATCTTTCTTTATTCGAATAAGATTATATTAACCATAATTACACGATTGCCAGTGCAATTTTGGAACACGTCATCGAGACGTGGGGATTTGCGTGGGGCATATCATGAAATCAGCTCGACTGCTCATTTTAGGAGTGGCCGTTCTTGCGGCTGGTGGAGCGGGCTATATTGCCATGAACCTCTCCGCACCGCCGCCTGCCCCCATCGTCGTCGCGCCCGAAACACCGCAGATGAAATTGGAAGATGTGCTGGTTGCCACTGAGAATCTCGGGGTCGGCGCAGAACTGACATCGCAGATGCGTTGGCAGCCCTGGCCCGCGGAAGCAGTCAGCGATGGCTATATCACCCGTGCGAGCGAACCCGATGCCATCAATCAATTGAGCGGCGCGACCGTGCGGTTGCAGTTCTTCACGGGTGAACCGATCCGCAAGACCAAGCTCATCGGTCCGGGACAGAGCTTCATGTCGTCGATCCTACCGCCCGGCATGCGCGCCGTCGCGACACAGATCAATGCCGAAAGCTCGGCCGGTGGTTTCATTCTCCCCAATGATTTCGTCGATGTCATCATGACCCGCCGCAAGCCGGACAATGGCGATAAATCGCTGACACCCTTCACCACCGAAACCGTGTTGCAGAACGTACGTGTTCTGGCCATCGATCAGGCCATTCAGGAAGACGAGCAGGGCCGCAAGGTCATGGTCGGCCAGACAGCCACGCTCGAAGTCACGCCGGAACAGGCCGAAATCATCACCGTCGCCCAGCAGATGGCGGATCGCCTGACGCTGGCACTGCGCTCGACACAGGATGTCGAGGACAAGGATATCAAGCAGGCCGACTATCTGGTTTCCTCGCCGACCCGAAGCGGGACGGTCAAGATCATCAAGTCCGGCAGCGTTACAGAAATAGGACCGCGCTCATGAGAAAGATAAAACGCGTGCGCCCGTACTCCAAAAAGATCGCGCTTTTTGCCAGCGCGCTTGCCGCCTTTTCACTGCCCCTCACCGATATGTCCGCCATGGCGGCAGCTGGCGTCGTCAAGGTCGGCAGCCAGCAGCGTTCGCAGACGATCAAGCTTGGCCTCAACAAGTCTGTCGTTCTCGATCTTCCGCAGGATGCCTATGACGTTCTCGTCTCCAACCCGACCATTGCCGATGCGGTGACGCGCACGTCGCGGCGCATCTATCTTTTCGGCAAACAGATCGGGCAGACCAATATTTTCGTTTTCGGTCCGAATGGCGAGCAGGTCGCATCCATCGATGTCGAAATCGAGCGCGATGTGAGCGGGATTTCGTCCCAGCTGAAGCGTCTCATTCCCGGTTCCGATATTCGCGTCGAATTGATCAACGATAATGTGGTGCTGACCGGAACGGTGCAGACCCCACAGGATTCCGCGAAGGCTGCAAAACTTGCCGGTCTTTTCGTTTCTGGTGGCGAGGCTACAACCGGCCAATTCACCACGACTGCATCCGCGCCAACGGATGGCGGCGGTGTTGCCATCAACAATCCTGACCGAAACCGCCGCGAGAGCGCCATCGTCAATATGCTGACTATCGTTGGCGAAGATCAGGTGACGCTGAAAGTCACCGTCGCCGAGGTCAGCCGTTCGGTCATGAAGCAGCTTGGCGTCAACATGAGCGGCGGCGGTGTTTCGAACGGCATTTCCTATGGCGGAATTTCCGAGAGTATTGCCGGAGCCATAGGCAACAACCTGTCCGATACCGGGTTCGGCCTCGCGACGAGCAATTTTTCGGCCTATCTGCGGGCGATGGAAACGGCTGGCGTGATGAAGACGCTCGCCGAGCCGACGCTGACCGCGATCTCAGGCGAAAAAGCGGCTTTCAATGTCGGCGGCGAATATAACGTCATCAACAGCGTGAAATATGATGATGACGGGAAGCGAACCAATGAACTGGCGAAGATTAACTATGGGATCGGCCTCGAATTCATGCCGACCGTGCTGGGACCGGGACGCATCAGTCTGAAAATCAGAACCTCCGTCTCCGAACCGACGACGGAAGGCGCAGGCACGACCAACAAGATGGATGGCGTCGGCGCAAGTATTCTGTCGCTGCGCAAGCGTGTGGCCGACACGACGGTCGAGCTTCCATCCGGGGGCTCCATGATGATCGGCGGCCTGATCCGCGATGAAGTGCGTCAGTCGGTTTCAGGCTTTCCGGGCCTCACCAAGATTCCGGTCCTCGGCGCGCTGTTCCGCAGCAAGGATTTCATCCGCAATGAATCCGAACTGGTGGTGATCGTGACGCCTTATCTGGCGCGCCCTGTTGCCCGCCAGCAGCTTGCGCGGCCTGACGACAATCTCAACCCGGCCAGCGATGGCGCGGGATACATTCTTGGCAAGGTCAATCGCGTTTACGGCACGATGGAAACCAAACTGCCGCCCGGTCGCTACAACGGCGTCGTCGGTTATATCTACAAGTGAGCGGGGACAGATCATGACCTATTCAGTCAGAGGCTTTTGCAGGATTTCCGCCCGACCAGCGCTTGTCGCCCTGTTGCTGGCCCTTCTCGCAGGTTGCGCGAACCGCCAGCATGTCACTGTGGGGGCGCTGCCGGACGATTACCGCACAAACCATCCCATCACGATTGCCGAGCGGGAACAGGTCACAGATATTCCGGTCGCGCAAGCCGACCAGAAGCTCAGCCCGATGCAGCGCGGCATCATTCAGGGAGCCATTACCAATTATCGACGCAACGGTTCTGGTATGCTCTATGTCCTGGTGCCGTCGGGTGCATCCAATCAGGCCGCAGCCTATCGGCTGAGCACAGAGGTGTCGGCAACACTGCGGCGCAGCGGCATCAAGGCGAACAATATCGCCATCGAAAAC
This sequence comes from Ochrobactrum sp. A-1, assembly GCF_022488005.1. Taxonomy (NCBI): domain Bacteria; kingdom Pseudomonadati; phylum Pseudomonadota; class Alphaproteobacteria; order Hyphomicrobiales; family Brucellaceae; genus Ochrobactrum; species Ochrobactrum sp. A-1. The sequence goes on along the minus strand of NZ_JAKVQC010000004.1, from coordinate 902,514 downwards.
TATCCCGTAGACAACCCGGAAGCAGCGGCCCCCATCCGTATCAGCTATTATGCGATGACAGCTGGCACGACACCGTGCGGTCGCTGGCCGGACGATCTCGCCAGCACGCCTGAAAACAAGCACTACGCCAATTTTGGCTGCGCGTCGCAGAACAATCTTGCCGCTCAGGTCGCCAATCCGGCCGACCTTCTGGGACCGCGCGTCATGTTGCCAATCGATTCGGACCGCACGACGGAGCGCCTCAACGGCGATCAGGGCTATGTGAAAATGTCGCCTGCACAGACGGACAACTGGCAGGAAACCCGCAGCCAGCAGGCCGAGTATTAAGAGGGCGCCATGAGCAACTTCGCGTTCGAACCGGCGGAAGAAGAACAGGGCGTCGAGACGGGCCGCGCGCCGATCATGCTTGAAAATGTGCGCCCCATTCCACGCATTTCAATCCAGGCCTTTTGTGTGAACGAAAGCGTCGCCATTCCGATTGAGCGCGCGGGCGGTGACCGCCGTATGGCCAAAACCCATCTCAAGGTCATGATGGGCGGTATCGCGGCTGCAATCGAGTTCTATCAGACCGCCTCCACGCCCAATCTGATCATCGTCGAATCAGCCTCCGAGCCCAATGTGCTGCTTGGAGAACTGCAGCAATTGTCGGAGGTCTGTGATCCCGGCTCGAAAGTCATGGTCATCGGCCACTCGAACGAAGTCTGGCTTTATCGCGAACTACTTCGCCGCGGCGTTTCAGAATATATCGTCGCGCCTGTTTCGCTCGCAGATATTCTGGCCATCGTCTCCTCGATTTTTCTCGATCCCGGTGCGGAACCGCTCGGTCGATCTATTGCTTTCATCGGTGCGAAGGGAGGCGTTGGTGCTTCAACAATCGCACACAATGTCGCCTGGTCGATCTCCGACCTGTTCCGGCACGACGTCGTTCTGGCGGATATGGATCTGCCCTTTGGCACAGCCAATATCAATTTCGATCAGGATCCGACGCTTGGCATTGCCGATGCCGTCTTCTCACCAGAGCGCATTGATGAGGTTTATCTCGATCGATTGCTGGTTCAATATGGCGACCATCTTTCGATCCTCGCCGCTCCCTCTAGCCTCGAGCGCACGTTCGATTTCGGTGAAGATGCCTTCGCCGAATTGATTGATGTTGCCCAGCGCAATTCTCCGCTGATTGTGCTGGATGTGGCACATGGCTGGAGCGGCTGGACGCGGACCACATTGATGCGCGCCGACGAAGTCGTGATCGTTGCAACACCCGATCTTGCCAACCTCCGCAATACCAAGAACCTGCTCGACACGCTGGCGCAACTGCGCCCGAACGATGTGAAGCCACATCTCGTCCTGAACCAGATGGGCATTCCCAAACGACCGGAAATCGCGCTCGCCGATTTTTCCGAGCCGCTCGGCATTGATCCAGTCGCAACCATCGACTTCGATCCACAGCTTTTCGGCAATGCAGCCAATAATGGCCGGATGATCGCAGAAACCAATCCGGAAAGCCCGATTGCCGAAGCCATCAGCCATATTGCGCATGCAGTGACCGGCAGGGCCGATGTGCAGCCGCGCAAGAAAACCGGCATTTCGAGCTTTCTCGGCAAGTTTGCACGCAAGACCAAATAACGGCAGGAAATCATGTTCGGCAGAAGAGGCAACGATACGGGAAACAAGCCGGAAAGCGGAATACGACCGGCTGCGCCGAAACCTGCCATTTCGGCTGCAATATCCACTCCGGCCCAGTCGGCAGTCCAACCATCCCGTATGCAGGCAGCCGTCCCGACGACACAGGCCCGATCTCCCGCCCAGCCAGGTACACAGGGCCGCGAAAAGACCGAAAGTTACTACGACACCAAATCGCAGGTCTTCTCGGCGTTGATCGATACGATCGATCTGTCGCAACTCTCACGCATGGCACCGGACGCCGCGCGTGAGGAAATCCGCGACATCGTCAACGACATCATCGCCATCAAGAATTTCGTCATGTCGATTGCCGAGCAGGAAGAGCTGCTTGATGACATCTGCAACGACGTATTGGGCTACGGCCCGCTGGAACCGCTTCTTTCCCGTGACGACATCGCCGATATCATGGTCAACGGTTCGCGCCGGACCTATATCGAGGTGGACGGTTTGTTGCAGGAAACCGGCATCCGTTTCCGCGATAACCAGCAGCTCCTCAACATCTGCCAGCGTATCGTGAGTCAGGTCGGACGTCGTGTCGACGAATCGAGCCCGATCTGCGATGCGCGCCTGCCAGACGGCTCTCGCGTCAACGTCATCGCGCCGCCGCTGTCGCTCGACGGCCCAACCCTGACCATCCGTAAATTCCGCAAGGACAAGCTGACGCTCGACCAGTTGGTGCGATTCGGCGCTATATCGAATGCCGGAGCAGAGCTGCTGCAGATCATCAGCCGTGTGCGCTGCAATGTGATCATTTCGGGCGGTACCGGTTCAGGCAAGACGACGCTTCTCAACTGCCTGACACGTTATATCGACACGCACGAACGCATCATCACCTGCGAAGACTCGGCTGAACTGCAATTGCAGCAGCCGCATGTGGTGCGTCTGGAAACCCGCCCGCCCAATCTGGAAGGCGAAGGCGAAGTCACCATGCGCGATCTGGTGAAAAACTGCCTGCGCATGCGTCCCGAACGCATCATCGTCGGCGAAGTGCGCGGCCCGGAGGTTTTCGACCTCCTGCAGGCCATGAACACCGGTCACGACGGTTCGATGGGCACGATCCATGCCAACAGCCCACGTGAATGCCTCAATCGTATGGAAGCCATGATCGCCATGGGCGGCTACGTGCTGCCGCAAAAGACAGTACGCGAAATTATCGTGGGCTCGGTCGATATCATCATTCAGGCCGCTCGCTTGCGTGACGGCTCACGCCGCATCACCCACATCACCGAAGTGGTGGGGCTTGAAGGCGACGTCATCACCACCCAGGATCTCGTTCTCTACGATATCAAAGGTGAAGATGCTTCCGGCCGCATTCTCGGCAGTCATAGCTCGACCGGAATCGGACGTCCTGCCTTCTGGGAACGCGCCCGCTATTACAATGAGGACAGCCGCCTTGCTTCCGTGCTCGACAGCATGGAAAGGACAAACGCATGACCGGTTCCGGCGCCAGCATCATGATGTTCGTCGTGCTTGCCGTGATTGCCTGTGCGGCTCTGTTCTATGCGCTTTTTTATGAAAAGCTCGGCAAGAAAGATCATGCAGCGCGTCGTTTTGAAACTGTGCGCAACAGCGGCTCGGAACGGGCGATAACGCGCAGCGAACGCGACAGAAATGCCGACATACTCAAGCGCCGAAAACAGTTGCAGGACAACATCAAGGATCTGGAAGCGCGACAGAAGCAACGCGAGAAGAACCAGAAATATCCACCTCTACGCATTCTGCTGACGCAGGCCGGGCTATATCTCACTTTGCGGAAATTCTATATCTATTCCGGTGTGGCCGCGTTTCTCGCAACATTCATCGCGCTGATCTTCGGCGCACCGTTGCTTTTCCTGCCAGGTATCGCGATTGCCAGCTTCTTCGGCCTGCCACGCTGGTTCGTGCTGCAAAAGCGCAAGCGGCGACTGAAGAAATTTCTCGAAGAGTTTCCCAACGCACTCGATGTCATCGTACGTGCGACCCGAGCGGGACTCCCGCTCAACGATGGCTTGCGGCTCATTGCGAGCGAAGCTGTGGAACCGGTCAAAAGCGAGTTCAAGAAGGTTGTCGAGGCGCAGCAGATCGGGCTTTCGATCCCTGAGGCGGTTGGCAAGATGCCCGATTCCATGCCATGCCCGGAAACCAACTTCTTTGCCATTGTCATTCAGATACAGGCCCAGGCAGGTGGCAACCTTTCAGAAGCTTTGAACAATCTTTCGAAGGTTCTGCGCGACCGGAAGAAGATGAAAGCCAAGGTCAACGCTCTTTCCATGGAAGCCAAAGCATCCGCAGCAATCATCGGTGCCCTGCCCTTCATCGTTACGATTCTCGTCTATCTGACGAGCCCGCAATATATGACGCTGCTTTTCACGTCTTCGACCGGACATATGCTTCTGGGCATTGCAGCCGTTTTGATGCTGACCGGCATCTTCATTATGAAGAACATGATCAACTTCGATATGTGAGGCACCGGACATGTTTTCTCTCCTCACACAAAAACTGACCGACCCACAGTTTCTGATCGGTGCTTTGATCACGGTTGCGGTTTTTGCGACCGTGGTAACGATCCTCATGCCAGTTCTCAGTGGCAGCGCGCTGAAGTCGCGCATGAAATCGGTTGCCACCGAACGCGAAGCCATTCGCTCGCGCGAACGCGCCCGGCTTGCAGCGGAGAGCGACCGTCGCAACAGCCTGCGTCATCAGCAGAAGCAGGGTATCCGCGAATTCGTCGAAAAGCTTGATCTCAAGCGTGCTCTTGCCGATGAAAAGACGATTGCTTCGCTCAGGCAGGCAGGCTTTCGGGGGCAAAACCCGCTCAACATCTTTCTGTTCCTGCGCTTTGTGTTGCCTTTCGGCACGATGATAGTCGCCGCCATCTACATTTTCGTGCTCGGTGTCCTTGCCGATCAAACCTTCTTCGTTCGCCTGCTTGTCTGCATTTTCGCAGGCTATGCCGGCTTCTATGCACCCAATCTCTATGTTTCGAACAGGGCGACCAAGCGGAAGCAATCCATCCGCCGCGCATGGCCGGATGCGCTCGATCTGATGTTGATCTGCGTCGAATCGGGCATGTCCACCGAAGCTGCCTTTCGCCGGGTGGCCGATGAAATCGGCATTCAGTCCGTGGAGCTTGCCGAAGAACTGATGCTGACCAATGCCGAGCTTTCATTCCTGCCGGAACGCCGTCAGGCTTATGACAATCTCGCCAATCGCACGGGTCTGGAGCCGGTGAAATCCGTAACGCAGGCGCTTATTCAAGCGGAGCGTTACGGCACACCGGTCGCACAGGCGCTGCGCACGCTTTCTCAGGAAAGCCGCGATCTGCGTTTGCTGGAAGCCGAAAAGAAGGCTGCGGCCTTGCCGCCGAAACTCACCGTGCCGATGATCGTGTTCTTCCTGCCCGTGCTCTTTATCGTTATCCTCGGCCCGGCCTTCATCCAGATTTCGGCGCAGGGCGGATTGTTCGGCGGCAACTAAGCGCGATCTGATCGAAGAAATCAGCCCTTCGGCTTGTCCTTGAGCATGTTCCAGGAATTCTGCTGCGCCAGCATGGAGCGAAGATAATCCGTATTGGCCTTGGCCTGTTGCGGAGAAATCTCGCGCGCGGCAATCGCTTCGGCTTCCTGAAAACGCCCCTGCAGGCCGACTGAAAGGGCCAGGTTCTGACGCACACGACTGTCCGCACCGGGCGCGGCTGCAGCCTGCTTGAAATAGGTTTCCGCCGTTCGCGCATCGCCGGCCAGAAGATAAGACATCCCCATATTGGAGATGATGGACGGTTCATTCGGCTGAAGCTGCAGCGCTTTCTGATAGGTCGCGCGGGCTTCTTCCTTCCGGCCCATCTGGTCGAGAATGGCACCTTCTGCAGAAACCAGTTTCCAGTCGGGATAGGCCGGATTTTGTGCACGGCGAATGGCATCAAGCGCGCCGTCGAATTGGCCAGCACCGGCAAGCGCCTTGCCGTAAGCCGCAAGAACGGTCTGATCCTTCGGATAGACGATAGCGAGCGCCCGCATCACAGCCAGCGCCTGATCGTTGCGGCCAAGGCGCGCCAGCACGTTGGCATAGTTGAGCGCTGTCTGGCGATCCTTCGGATTGCGTTCATATTGCGCGCCGAGCCGTCCGGCCATGGCTGCAAGCTGGGCGTCGTTCATGTGATCGAAAGTGGCGACGGTTGCCGCGCGCCGCACTGAACCGGTGGTGGTCCGGTCAACCGATGTGCAGCCGGAAAGTATAAGTGCCGAAAGAATGCAGGCGAAGCCGAGACGTGTTGCGATAGCGTCTTTTCGAACGATGTTCAGCATCCCGCCTCTCCTGCTAAAGCGTGTCGCCCATCCAACATGCTTTAGTCACCCTCAAGCCCAATTCCTGCTAAATCAATAATCTGTTAACCCTAATGATTGGTTAATAAAGCGATTGCGGTTTCTGTTTCCGCACGGCAATAATCGCGCTATCTGTTTGTTTTTATGAACTTCCGACAAAATCCCAGCGCTTTTGCCGGATATCGCTTACTGGTCAGAAAGAGCATCATGTCTGTCGAACTTCTTTCCCGAAAATCCGAACAAAGCCGCCCGATCTGGTTTACGTCGAAAGGCGGGCTGGAAACCTCCCGCCTTCCCGCCGATGCAATTGTCTGGGCCAAGGCCAATGGCTTTGACGGCGAAGCCGGTCGCGTACTCGTTGTTCCGGGTGCAAGTGGATCGGTATCGGGTGCGCTTTTTGGAACAGGCGATGAGAAAAAGGGTGGTCAGTCGCAGCTTTTGGCCGGAAAGCTTGCGCGCGGTCTTCCGGACGGAGACTGGCATCTTGACGGTGCGATCGATGACGCAGCGCTTGCAGTTCTGGGCTTCTTGATGGGTGGCTATAGCTTTACGCGTTATCGCAAGGCGAATGGCAAGGCGATCCGCCTTGCCTTGCCGGATGGCGTGGACGAAGCGGAAATCCGCCGCATCGCCGATGCGGTTACACTGGTGCGCGATCTCATCAACACACCGACCAACGATATGGGGCCGGATGCTCTCGAAAATGCCGCTCGCGAACTGGCGAAGAGATACAAGGCCGACATTGCCGTCACCGAAGGCGATGCGCTTCTGGAGAAGAATTTCCCGATGATCCATGCGGTCGGTCGGGCTGGTGCTATTGCGCCACGCCTGATCGATCTTAGTTGGGGCAAGGCAAGCGACCCGAAAATCACGCTGGTTGGCAAAGGCGTCTGCTTCGACACCGGCGGTCTCGACATCAAACCGGCAAGCGGCATGCTCCTGATGAAGAAGGATATGGGCGGAGCCGCCAATGTGCTCGGCCTCGCCTCCATGATCATGGATGCGCAATTGCCGGTGCGGCTGCGCGTGCTGATCCCCGCAGTGGAGAATTCGATTGCCGGTAATGCCTTCCGGCCGGGTGACGTGCTGCAAAGCCGCAAGGGGCTGACCGTCGAGATCGGCAATACCGATGCGGAAGGCCGGTTGGTCCTTGCCGACGCGCTTGCACTTGCCGATGAAGAAGAACCTGCACTTCTGATCGATATGGCGACGCTGACGGGGGCTGCTCGTGTCGCGCTCGGCCCCGACCTGCCACCATTCTACACGCATGATGACGGACTTGCCGCTTCGATTGCGCAAAGCGCGGATGTGACGGCAGACCCGCTATGGCGGATGCCGCTCTGGAAGCCTTATGCGCAAAAGCTGTCCTCACGGATCGCCGACATCAACAATGTCACCACTGATGGCTTTGCTGGCTCGGTGACGGCAGCGCTCTTCCTCAGCAAATTTGTCGAAAAGGCTCAAAGCTGGGCGCATTTCGACATTTTCGGCTGGGTACCAGTCGAAAAGCCCGCTTCGCCGATCGGTGGAGAGGCGCAAGCCATTCGCGCTCTTTACCAGCTTTTGAAGAAGCGTTATCCGGCACGATGAATCCACTTGCCTGAAACGTCAAAAGCAGATTGAATAAAACGGTTCCGAAACAATCCCCGTTTTGGTGGAACCGGATGCCGATTGAGCTGAAGCCGTTGCAGGCGCTGACATTACTGAGAACCCTGTCGCTGGAACAGGTGCGTGACGAGATGCCCGATCTCACCACGCGACAGGCAGCCATTCTCCTCACCATCTATCTGGAGCCCCCGCCGCATACTGTGCGGGGACTTGCAGCAAAACTGAACGTCACCAAGCCGGTGATTACCCGCGCGCTCGACACGATGGGTGCGCTTGAGTTCGTCTCCCGGCATCGTGATGAAAAAGACCGGCGAAATGTGCTAGTAAAGAGGACGGTCGCCGGTGCACTTTATGTTGAAAGACTGGGTGATCTGGTGATCGCCAAAGCCAGGGAGTTACCACTTTGACCATGCTTGACCGCCGCCTCAACGCCTATCGCCCTGACCTCGCCGATGAACGGCTATCCGGTCAGGTGGAAGCGGCGCGTTTTACCGCCGGAACGCCGATGCAGGTTTCCGCATCCGTTGTCGATCTGCGCGCCGAACCACGTATGGATAGCGGTCCGCAGACCCAGATGATTTTTGGCGATCACGTCCGCGTCTTTGAGGAAATGGACGGTTGGTCGTGGGTGCAGGCAGAACGCGACGGCTATACGGGTTACGTCTCCTCTGCCGCGCTGGAACAGCCCGCTGGAATCGAAACACATCTGGTCATCGTGCCACGCACCTTCGTTTATCCCGGCGCCGATCTTCGCTTTCCCCATACCAAGGCGCTATCGCTCGGTTCACGCGTGCGTATCGTCGGCGCGGCCGAGACGCGCGGTACGGAATATGCACTTCTGGAAAGCGGCGAGGCGCTGATCGCAAGCCACCTTGCACCGATTGGCGAACATGCTGCGGACTATGTGGCGGTCGCAGAAACCCTTCTTCACACGCCCTATCTGTGGGGCGGCACGTCAGGCTTCGGCATCGATTGCTCCGGCATCGTGCAATTGTGCATGTGGGTAGCAGGCCGCAAGGTTCTGCGCGATTCCGACATGCAGCAGAATACGCTTGGCGAAATCATCGAGCCCGATGCGACTTATTCGAACCTGAAGCGCGGCGATCTCGTCTTCTGGAAGGGCCATGTCGCCATCTGCGCTTCCCCCGACATGCTGATCCATGCGAGCGGTCATACGATGACGGTCACGCTGGAGCCTCTACAGGATGCCATCAAGCGAATTGCCTACCTCTATGATCTGCCGACACTCATCCGCAGACCCTGACTTGTGAATGCTCCAAAAGAGAGCGGGACTTATGAAGGGAAAGACGACATTGACGATAGCCGCTTTGTTGGTCGGCTTTGCTTTGTCTTTTCCTTCTCCGATTTCGACTGAGAGAATTGCGCGCATGACCATTCCCGCGTCCCCTGCCGCCTTTGCCGAAGTCAACGGCATTGAAATGTACTACCGGATTGTCGGCAAAGGACCGCCGATCCTGCTCATTCCCGGCGGCTTGTCCGACCAGCATGTGTGGGATGCGCAGCTTCCGATCCTTGCGCGTCACCACACGGTAATCGTTGCCGATAGCCGCGGACAGGGGCGCTCCACCCGCACCGATGATCCAATCACCTATGGATTGATGGCCGATGATTATGTGGCGCTGCTTGACTTTCTACACATCGGCAAGGTCGACCTCGTCGGCTGGAGCGATGGCGGCATTATCGGCCTCGACATCGCCATGCGCTATCCCGAACGGCTAAAAAGCCTGTTTGCGCAGGCGGCCAATGTCACACCCGACGGCAATACCGGTTATGTCGAGGCCCGCGCCGAAGGAAAGCCGATACCGGAACTGCGCCACTATGAGAGCATCGACAAGGAAATTCACGCGCTTTGGGCAAATGAGCCGAACTATACCGACGAGGACTTGTCCAATATCCGGGTGCGCACGGCGATTGTCATCGGCGACCGCGATACGGCCATCACGCGCGAACATACGGAATTCATCGCCAGCCAGATACCAGGTGCTGAGTTGATCATTCTGCCCGATGCCGGGCATGGCGTCCCGGTCGAAAATCCGCGCCTCTATGCGCATACGGTCCTGCGTTTCATCGACGGCAAGAACGCCGAAGAAACGAAGACCGCGAGCGGGAAAAGCTAGAGCGGTTCCAGTTAAAACGGAGTCGCTGGAACCGCTCTAACTATTTGTTTCGTCACATTATCCTACGCATCGAAGCGGGATCAGAAATCAGTCCAGTGGACTGATTTCTCTGCGTAGGCGCTTCACACTTTTGGCTCGAAAATGCTCTTAAACCCGGTTTGGTAATACGCGGTCGGGCGGGCGATGTCCGTCGACAAATGCCTTGATATTGATGATGACCTTGTCGCCCATATCGATGCGACCTTCCATCGTCGCCGACCCCATATGCGGTAGCAGGACGATCTTGCCCTTTTCGGCGAGGGTCAGCAGGCGTGGGTTGACGGCTGGCTCGTTCTCGAAAACGTCCAGCCCTGCCCCGGCAAGTTTACCCTGCTCAATTAGCTCGATCAGCGCATTCTCGTCGATGATCTGTCCGCGCGCCGTGTTGACCATATAGGCGGTCGGCTGCATCAGCGCGATGCGGCGCGCGGACAGCAGATGAAATGTGGCAGGCGTCGAAGGGCAGTTGACCGAGATGATATCCATCCGGGCCAGCATCTGGTCGAGACTATCCCAATAGGTCGCTTCCAGCTCTTCCTCGACCTGAGGATTGACGCGCTTGCGGTTGTGATAGTGAATGGAAAGTCCGAAAGCCTTGGCGCGGCGGGCGACAGCCGTACCGATGCGTCCCATGCCCACAATGCCGAGACGCTTGCCCCAGATGCGCCGCCCGAGCATCCAGGTCGGCGACCAGCCGGGCCATTGCCCATGACGCTCGCCCAACACATTGGCACCTTCCACCAGACGTCTTGGCACCGACAGCAGCAGCGCCAGGGTCATATCGGCAGTGTCCTCGGTCAGGACATTCGGCGTATTGGTGACGGTGATTCCACGCTTTGCGGCTGCGGCGACATCGATGTTGTCCACGCCATTGCCGAAATTTGCTATCAGCTTGAGATTGGGGCCAGCCTGTTCGATTGCTGCTGCATCGATGACATCCGTGATGCAGGGCACCAGAACGTCCGCTTCCTTCATCGCAGCGATGATTTCAGGCTGATTCATGCGATGGTCATCTATGTTCAGACGCGCATCAAACAGTTCCCGCATTCGGGTTTCCACTGGGTCGGGCAATTTTCGTGTCAGAACGACCAGCGGTTTCTTCTTGTTCGACATCTCCACCCCATCGTTAAGCAAAGCCCCTGGAACAGCCCCTGTTGTAACCAAATGGCAGGGCACGCTCCAAGAAATTTCCTGCACATTTTCAGCGGAAAACCGACTCCCACTTTTCCCGAAAATGCGTTAACCGAAGCTTCATGTTGAGACCTCCTTAACCAAGGCGGTGCAATATGGGATATTGCTTCGGCTGAACATCTCTATCAAGGCGAAGCGGCAAAGACAAAGAAAAACCGGAAACTTCAGGTGCCTCTTGGAAAGTCCGCAACGATTTTCTGAAAAGATGCATTTAAAATCAAACAATTAAGTCGCATCTCCATCTGTTGTACACAAATGGATGCACGATCTGAAAACAGGACGGCAACGTCGCCTCGCAGCCCCCTTAAACTGCCGAAGCTACTACCGTTCTGTCGTGACAGGACGGCGAGAGGTCGCAGTTTGTACAGAGTACTTTCGCAACGCTTTTTGATAGCCACGCTTGGCTTTCTGGCATTTTTTTTCTTTCTGGCACCGCTTGGCGCTTCGCACAGGCATGGCGCGCAGGCAGCAGAGCCTGCGGGTACCACTGTCGGCGCAAGCGGACTTCCCGTGCCGCGTTTCGTCAGCCTTAAGCCCGCTCGCGTCAATCTGCGCATCGGACCGGGACGTGACTACGCAGTTTCCTGGCTTTTCATGAAAGCCGGACTGCCGGTCGAAATCATCCAGGAATATGACAACTGGCGCCGTATCCGCGACGCGGACGGAACTGAAGGCTGGGTTTATCAGTCGCTTCTATCCGGCAAGCGAACCGCAATCACGGCACCCTGGCTCAAGAACAATCAGGGTTCGATGGTCAATATGCGCCGGGATGCCGCTGACACATCCGGGCTTGCCGCCGAGATCGAACCAGGCGTGGTTGGAACGGTGCGCGAATGTACCGGCCAATGGTGTCGGGTGGACATGGGCGGCGTCCGAGGCTGGATCAAGCAATCGGACCTGTGGGGCGTATATCCGGGCGAAACCTTCGACTGACTTCGTCCAAGCGGAGCGAAAATCGCCCCGCTTTTACTTCGGAATGTTACCAGGCAGGCGCCACCGATCCCTTGAACGTCGTGGCGATGAACTCCTTCACTTCGTCGCTGTGGTAGGATGAAATCAGAGTTTTCACCCAATCGGCATCCTTGTCGGCGGTGCGAACGACGAGAATATTAACGTAAGGCGCTTTCTCGCCTTCCCGCACCAGCGGATCGGTCGCAGGGTTCAAGCCAGCTTCCATGGCATAATTGGTGTTGATGACGGCAGCATCGACGTCTTCCATCGAACGCGGAAGCTGTGCCGCATCGAGTTCAACGAATTTTAGGTTCTTCGGATTTTCGACGATATCCAGCGCGCTGACCTTCAACCCCTTGGTCGGGTCGATTTTAATAATCCCGTTTTCGGCAAGTACCAGCAACGCGCGACCGCCATTGGTCGGATCATTGGGGATCGCAATCGTCGCGCCGTCGGCCAGCTCCGAAATATTCTTCAGCTTCTTCGAGTACAGCCCCATCGGAAAGTTGACGGTCTCCGCAACGCTCACAATATCGAAGCCGCGATCGGCGACCTGATTGTCGAGATAGGGCTTGTGCTGGAAGGAGTTGGCTTCCAGTGCGCCATCCGCAAGCGCCGTGTTCGGGATGACATAATCCGAGAATTCCTGAATATCGATTTCAAGACCGTTCTTCTCGGCGACTTCCTTCACCTTTTCCATGATCTGGGCATGCGGCCCCGGAGTTACTCCGATCCGGATGGTTTTTGCAAAGGCGCTGCCAGCGGTAAACAGGGCAAGAATGGTCGCGGCGACGAGTAGCTTACGCATGATATCTCCTTGGAATGTGTCCAGCTGAGCTTGGGAGGCTATTCAGCCGGGATTGCAGAACTTCGTCCCTTTTCAGCCCCATATGGTCCAATAGGCAACAAAAAAAGCGGCCATGGCCGCTCTCTTTTATCCCTGACTGAAAGGAGACCTTTATTGGCCCTTACGGCGCAGGCGAACGATAATATCCACATTGACGATTTCCATGCCATGCGGAGCATCCGGCATGTTGGCAACCGTAGGCTGGCCCTTTTCGCCATGTGGAATATCGAACACAACATTTTCCCCTTCGAGGAAGAAATGCTGGTGGTCCGAGATATTCGTATCGAAATAGGTCTTCGAGCCCTCAACTGCGATAATACGCAGCATACCGGCTTCCGTGAACTGGTGGAGCGTATTGTAAACCGTCGCCAGAGACACCGGTACATCGGCCATGACGGCCTCTTCGTGCAGGTCTTCCGCAGACAGATGGCGATCGCCCTGGGCGAAGATCAGGCTCGCAAGCGCAACGCGCTGCCGCGTCGGACGCAGGCCCGCGCGGCGGAGCTGCTCTTCCATCGAGACCGTCGAGTGGGTATGTGAAGACTGCATATTCACCGTTGGTTCCGTCACAAGCTTGTTGCAAAATCATCAATCGTCAAACGGGCTGTTGCCCATTGCATACTGACATTGATATATGCCGTTGCGAAATAACTATCAATAGCTTTGGGAATTGCCCGCTTTTTCGGATAAACCCCCGAATAAACCCATTGCATGATTTTACTGCCGGAAACAGTCTGTGGTAGGGATGTTCCGGTGAAACCCACAACCGGGCCGGATTGCCGGTCGATACAGAATGAACCTCAAGGGAGGCGTAATGGCAGAACAGAAATCAAGCTATGGGTATGAAGAGCTCCTGGCCTGCGCACGCGGCGAGATGTTCGGCCCCGGCAATGCTCAGCTTCCCCTGCCTCCGATGCTGATGGTCCATCGCATCACCGATATTTCCGAAACCGGCGGCGAGTTCGACAAGGGCTATATCCGCGCCGAGTATGACGTGCGCCCCGACGATTGGTATTTTCCGTGCCATTTCATGGGCAATCCAATCATGCCGGGCTGCCTCGGCCTCGACGGCATGTGGCAGCTGACCGGTTTCTTTCTCGGTTGGCTCGGCGAGCCGGGTCGCGGCATGGCTCTCTCCACCGGTGAAGTAAAGTTCAAGGGCATGGTGCGTCCGCATACCAAGCTTCTCGAATATGGCATCGATTTCAAGCGCGTCATGCGTGGCCGCCTCGTGCTCGGCACGGCTGACGGCTGGCTGAAAGCCGATGGCGAAACCATCTACCGGGCGTCTGACCTGCGCGTCGGCCTGTCGAAGGACAGCGAGGGCCAGTAAGGCACCTCAATCATCATCATCCACGAGCGCGACTGCAAAAAAGTGAACAGTTTTCATGCGGCCGCGCTCAAAACATGCGAAGATCGCACCTATGTAACCGCGAACAGGCGGCAGTCCGCATGACGGACACGTCGCTCACGGATCAGGTGTAAAGGAGAACGCGATGCGGCGTGTGGTCGTAACGGGTATGGGGATCGTATCCTCGATTGGTAACAACACCGAAGAGGTCACGGCTTCGCTGCGTGAAGCTAAGTCCGGCATCTCCCGCGCTGAGGAATATGCCGAGCTTGGCTTCCGTTGTCAGGTGCACGGCGCTCCGAATATCGACGTCGAAGCACTGGTTGATCGTCGCGCGATGCGCTTCCATGGACGTGGCACGGCCTGGAACCATATTGCGATGGATCAGGCCATTGCGGATGCGGGACTTTCCGACGAGGAAGTCTCCAACGACCGCACCGGCATCATCATGGGCTCCGGCGGCCCTTCTACCCGCACCATTGTCGATTCTGCCGACATCACCCGCGAAAAAGGCCCGAAGCGCGTCGGCCCATTTGCCGTGCCAAAAGCCATGAGCTCGACGGCTTCCGCGACGCTGGCAACCTTCTTCAAGATCAAGGGCATCAACTATTCGATCTCCTCGGCTTGTGCGACGTCCAACCATTGCATCGGCAATGCGTTCGAAATGATCCAGTATGGCAAGCAGGACCGCATGTTTGCGGGCGGCTGCGAAGATCTCGACTGGACGCTTTCGGTTCTGTTCGACGCCATGGGTGCCATGTCGTCGAAATATAATGACACACCATCCACCGCCTCGCGCGCCTATGACAAGAACCGCGACGGCTTCGTCATTGCAGGCGGTGCAGGCGTTCTGGTCCTGGAAGACCTCGAAACCGCGCTGGCCCGCGGCGCCAAGATTTACGGCGAAATCGTTGGCTATGGCGCAACCTCCGACGGCTACGACATGGTCGCTCCGTCCGGTGAGGGCGCGATCCGCTGCATGAAGATGGCGCTGTCGACCGTCAAGGGCAAGATCGACTACATCAACCCGCACGCAACCTCGACGCCTGCTGGCGATGCGCCGGAAATCGAAGCTATCCGTCAGGTTTTCGGCTCGGGCGACGCCTGCCCGCCGATCGCTGCGACCAAATCGCTGACCGGTCACTCGCTCGGTGCAACCGGCGTGCAGGAAGCGATCTATTCACTTTTGATGATGCACAACAATTTCATTTGCGAAAGCGCTCATATCGAAGAACTGGACCCTGCCTTCGCGGATATGCCTATCGTTCGCAAGCGCATTGACAACGCTCAGCTCAACACCGTGCTCTCCAACTCCTTCGGATTTGGCGGCACCAATGCGACGCTGGTTTTCCAGCGCTACCAGGGCTGAGGGAGAGGGAAAATATGGAAGGTTTGATGAAAGGCAAACGCGGCCTCATTATGGGGGTCGCGAATAATCACTCACTCGCTTGGGGAATTTCAAAGCAACTCGCAGCTCAAGGCGCCGAACTGGCCTTTACCTATCAGGGCGATGCGCTCGGCAAGCGCGTAAAGCCGCTGGCCGAACAGGTTGGCTCTGATTTCGTGCTGCCTTGCGATGTGGAAGATATCGAGTCGGTCGATGCGGTCTTTGCCGAAATCGAAAAGAAGTGGGGCAAGCTCGATTTCATCGTTCACGCCATCGGCTTCTCCGACAAGACCGAACTGAAGGGTCGCTACGCAGACGTCACCACGCGCGAAAATTTCAGCCGCACCATGGTGATTTCCGCCTACTCCTTCACGGAAATGGCACAGCGCGCCGAAAAGCTCATGAAGGACGGCGGCTCAATCCTGACGCTGACCTATGGCGGCTCGACCCGTACGATTCCGAACTACAACGTCATGGGCGTTGCCAAGGCTGCGCTTGAAGCCATGGTTCGTTATCTTGCCGCCGACTACGGTCCGCAGGGCATCCGCGTCAACGCCATTTCGGCAGGACCGGTGCGCACGCTGGCCGGCGCCGGCATCGGTGATGCGCGCGCGATCTTCAGCTATCAGCGTCGCAACTCGCCGCTACGCCGTACCGTCGATATTGATGACGTGGGCAAATCAGCGGTCTATCTGCTGTCCGATCTTTCCAGCGGCGTCACCGGTGAAATCCATTATGTGGATTCGGGCTATAATATCGTCTCCATGCCCACGCTCGAAGAGCTGAAAAGCTCCGACGCGGAACGCGGCGAATAAGCCAAACCATCTTAGAAAGAGGCCGCCTTCCAGGCGGCCTCTTTATTTACTTCTTTGCATCAAATATCTTGAAGCCATTTGCCTCTTCGAGGAGCGTCACGTTCTTGAACAACCCTTTGAGCGTTGTCTCATAAGGCAGTTGACGATTTGCCACCATTAGCAGACGCCCGCCCGGTTTAAGGCGCGACGCGGCAGCAGCAATGAACGCCTGACCAAGCGAAACATCGGTCACCCTTCCCTCGTGGAACGGTGGATTCATGATAACGGTGTCGTAGATGCCTGCCATCTTTTCACTCGTCACATCAAACCAATTGAAGCTGATCGGTATCGACGCTCCAAGCCGCTCCAGATTGCCACGAGCAGCCTCCAGTGCTTCATAATCCGCTTCGTAAAGATCGATGGATTTGATGCGATCCGCAAACTTCAGGCATTGCGCTGCAAGATAGCCCCAGCCAGCGCCAAGATCGGCCACGTTGCCGAAAACGATCTTCTCCATATGCGGGACGAGCAGCGCCGAACCTTTATCGATCATGCCGTGCGAGAACATGCCGGGTTCGGTCCGGAACACCTCGTCAATATCGGTCGCAAGCGGTTTCAGCGCCGCAATGAAATCACCAGCAAGATCGGCAGGACGCTTGAGCCAGAAAACCACCGCATGGTTTTTCGACATGCGGTCGCTAATCTCGGCAATGTTGCCAGCCCATTTTCGAAAGCTGTCGATGCCAAGCTTCTTGTCGCCGGACACGGCAATCCATCCACCTGGCTCAACACGCGCCAGAAGCTCCGCAAACCACGCCTCGTTGCGTCCGCGATGTTTTCCGAGCAGAAGTAGCCCGCCGGAAAAACGCTGTTCCTCGCCCACGTCAGACGCTAATCTCGGAACTGCCTTGAAGCCTTCCTTTTCCAGCGCCAGCCAGTCGGGGCGCCAGGGTTGCAGGAAGATCAGCGCCTGTTTCCATTCATCTTCAAGATGCCTATCCGCAGAAAGACCGCAGGCCAGGAACGACTGGCCCTCTTCGGGCATAACCAGAATGCCCTGATCGAAGGGAAGAAAGAGTGTTTGTTGTGCCGGTGTAATCATAACCGTTCTTTACTCTGCGGGATCGCATCCGAAAAGTCCGCAAAGCCTCAATGATTCACATGCAACAACAAAAAAGCGCGCCATCAAGGCGCGCTTCCTTTGAAATCGAAGAAATCAACGCTTACTCGGCGTCAGCTTCTTCCTTTTTCTTTTCCTGAACAATTTCCTTGCCGGTTTCCTGATCGACGACCTTCATCGACAGGCGAACCTTGCCACGTTCGTCGAAGCCCATAAGCTTCACCCAGACCTTCTGGCCTTCCTTGACCACATCGGTGGTCTTGGCAACGCGGTCGCTAGCCAGCTGCGAAATGTGAACCAGACCATCGCGCGGACCGAAGAAGTTCACGAAAGCGCCGAAGTCAGCGGTCTTGACGACCGTACCTTCATAGATTTCACCGACTTCCGGCTCGGCAACAATCGAGTGAATCCACTTCTTCGCGGCTTCGATTTCCTTGCCATTGGACGATGCAATCTTCACCGTGCCGTCGTCTTCGATGTTGATCTTGGCGCCGGTCTTTTCCACGATTTCGCGGATGACCTTGCCGCCAGAACCGATAACATCACGGATCTTGTCGGTCGGGATGTTCATCACTTCGATGCGCGGAGCGAATTCGCCGAGTTCTTCACGCGAGGTTGAGAGGGCCTTCGCCATTTCGCCGAGAATGTGAACGCGACCGCCCTTGGCCTGCTCCAGAGCGACCTTCATAATCTCTTCGGTGATCCCGTCGATCTTGATGTCCATTTGCAGCGAGGTGATGCCGTTTTCAGTACCGGCTACCTTGAAGTCCATGTCGCCGAGATGATCTTCATCGCCGAGAATGTCGGAGAGAACGGCGAAACGCTCGCCTTCCTTGATCAGGCCCATGGCGATACCCGCGACCGGACGTGCAAGCGGAACGCCTGCATCCATGAGAGCGAGTGAGGTACCGCAAACGGTAGCCATCGAGGACGAACCGTTTGATTCCGTGATCTCGGAGACCGCGCGGATCGTGTACGGGAACTGCTCAGCGGCAGGCAGCATCGGATGGATAGCGCGCCATGCGAGCTTGCCATGACCGA
Source organism: Ochrobactrum sp. A-1 (assembly GCF_022488005.1). NCBI lineage: Bacteria > Pseudomonadati > Pseudomonadota > Alphaproteobacteria > Hyphomicrobiales > Brucellaceae > Ochrobactrum > Ochrobactrum sp. A-1. Next base: position 884,066 of record NZ_JAKVQC010000004.1, on the reverse strand, counting down.
TTTCACGACGACCCGGCGACCCCATGCGGCCGGTTTCGCCGACGGAATAAGGCGGGAAGTTGTAGTGCAGCATGAAAGGCTGCTTGTAGGTGCCCGTCAGCGCGTCGATCATCTGTTCGTCTTCGCCGGTGCCGAGCGTGGCAACAACGATAGCCTGCGTTTCGCCGCGGGTGAACAGAGCCGAGCCGTGAGTGCGTGGCAGAAGGCCAACCTCTGAGACGATCGGACGAACGGTCGAAAGATCGCGACCGTCGATGCGGCTGCCGGTATCAAGAATGTTCCAGCGAACGATCTTGGCCTGCAGATGCTTGAAAATGGTCGCGAACTGTTCCGGCGACATTTCCGTTTCTTCCACGCCTTCAGGGAAGAAATGTTCCTTCGCCTTTGCCTTGGCGGCATCGACGGCGGCATAACGAGCTTGCTTTTCGGTGATCTTGTAGGCGTCGCGCAGGTCGCTTTCTACAACGGCGAGCATCTTGGCTTCGAGGGCCGACAGGTCTTCCGGCTGGAAGTCGCGCGGTTCCTTGGCGGCAACTTCAGCAAGCTTGATGATCGCGTCGATCACAGGCTGGAAGCCCTTCTGGCCGAACACGACCGCACCAAGCATGACTTCTTCGGAGAGTTCCTGTGCTTCGGATTCGACCATCAGCACGGCTTCCGACGTACCAGCGACAACCAGATCGAGCTTCGATTCCGGCATTTCGTCGATATTCGGGTTCAGGACGTATTCGCCATTGATGTAGCCGACGCGTGCGCCGCCAATCGGGCCCATGAATGGCACGCCCGAAATGGTAAGCGCTGCGGAAGCGGCAACCATCGACAGGACGTCCGGATCGTTTTCCAGATCATGCTGAACAACGGTGATGACAACCTGCGTGTCGTTCTTGTAGCCGTCGACGAAGAGCGGGCGGATCGGACGGTCGATCAGGCGCGAAACCAGCGTTTCGTTTTCGCTCGGACGACCCTCACGCTTGAAGTAGCCACCAGGTATCTTGCCTGCGGCGTAGGTCTTTTCCTGATAATTGACGGTCAACGGGAAGAAATCCTGGCCCGGCTTCGGCTCCTTGGCAGAAACGACAGTCGCCAGAACGACGGTTTCGCCGTAGGTTGCGAGAACTGCACCGTCAGCCTGACGGGCGATCTTGCCAGTTTCGAGCGTAAGCGGACGGCCGCCCCATTCGATTTCTACTTTATGGGTATTGAACATATCTTGTCCTCATGTGGTGATGCCGCGCAAAAGCGCCTGAAGGCATCGCCCGGTTGGCGGACGGGCCACGGGCAAGACAACGGGAAGTTCGTTATGTGTCAGAATATTCATTCCCGAACATCCTCTGACACGAACTGCCTGCAATCCTGCCCCATGACTGGTCCAGGTCATGAGCCTTGTGGCTCTTCATCGACATGACGGAATGCACCCGGTGCGCCGTTTCATGCCAGCGGGCATTCGCCCGGTACTGTCGCATTTTATCTATTAGCGGCTATCCGCACGACAAAATACTGAATAAATCAAACGGGCGACGTTTTGAGGCGTCGCCCGATTTCAACCTTAACGGCGCAGGCCGAGACGGCCGATCAGCGCCTGATAACGCGCTTCGTCAATGCCCTTGACATAGTCAAGAAGGCGACGACGCTGCGAAACCAGCTTCAAGAGGCCGCGACGCGAATGATTGTCATTCTTGTGGCCCTTGAAGTGTTCGGTGAGGTTGGCAATACGCTCGGAAAGAACGGCAACCTGTACTTCAGGAGAACCGGTATCGCCTTCCTTGGTGGCGTATTCCTTGATAAGTGCTTGCTTGCGCTCAGCAGTAATCGACATCGTAACACCCTTTCTAGATGAGAGGAAAACCAGACGCCCGGGCCGGGATGTCGTCCAGCGCGGGCCATTTACACGATCTGACATGCTTTTACGCATGATCGATGAGGGGCATATAGTGCAAAATTGGCGGGAACGCCAGTCTCAATTCAATTTGCCGCCTTATCGCGATCTTCTGACGAAACGTCAGCCCGTTGTGAAAACGCGCTTCGGTTTGAATTGTCCGTGCTCGATATACCCGATGGCAAGCAGTTTTCCGCGTGCTGTGACACAGGCTTCGTCCGCTTCCAGAGGAGCATCACGTCCGCGCAAGATCACCGGATTGCCAAGACGCACGCGTTGCGCCTGATCGTCGGTAAGCGATACCTGCGGCAGGCAGTCAAGTGCTGCCCCCGTATCGATGACCAATGCGTCGATTGCCGAAAAGTCGCGACGTGGAGCGGGCTCGACAATATTGCCGTCCTCATCCTTCGGCGGAAGTGGAGGCCAAGCCTGTTCGAGTTCAGCCAGGGTTACGGCGTCTTCTTCCGTAAATGGCGCAACTTCAATGCGGCGTAGTTCCGAAATATGGCCGTAGCAGCCGAGGTCCCGGCCCATATCGCGCGCAAGCGAGCGCACATAGGTGCCCTTGGAACACTCGACCTCGAATTCGGTGCGATCGGCATCCGGAATACCAACGATCTCCAGGCGGTCGATCTCGACTTCGCGGGATGGAATCTCCACCGTCTCGCCTTCGCGCGCAAGATCGTAAGCGCGCTCACCGTCGATCTTGATGGCGGAGAACTGCGGCGGGACCTGGGAAATGACACCGGTATAATTCGGCAGCAATGCCTCGACATCAGCGCGCGACGGCCGCTTGTCCGAGGTCTTGGTCGGCTGGCCTTCCAGATCGTCCGTGGAGCGTTCCTCGCCCCAGCTTACCGTGAAACGATAAATCTTGGTTCCATCCATGACATAAGGCACGGTCTTTGTGGCTTCACCCAGCGCTATGGGCAACATGCCGGAAGCAAGCGGATCAAGTGTACCGGCATGACCGGCTTTTTCGGCGTTGAACAGCCACTTGATCTTCGAGACCGCCTCGGTCGATCCCATCCCTTTCGGCTTATCGAAAATAACCCAGCCGGATATCGGACGACCTTTTTTCTTGCCTCGTCTTGCCATGCTTTATTCGTCTCCATTGCGGGAAGCCTTGTCTGCCTCCCGGTCTTCTTCATCGTCATGTCCAAGATCGCGGGCGACTTCCGGCGAGCGGAGGAGCGCATCTATCTTGGAAAAATTGTCAAAGCTCGTATCGGCCCGGAAACGGAATTCCGGCATGTACTTCATCTGGCTTAGGCTTGGCGCCATGCGTCCGCGAATGAACTTAGCGTTTGCAGCCAGCGCCTTGATAACCGCCTGCGTATCGGCATCACCGAGAGGGGTGATGAAGCAGGTCGCGATCTTAAGGTCAGGAGACATGCGCACTTCCGAAACCGAAATCACGGTGCGGCTGATAAGATCGTCGCGAATTTCACCGCGCTGAAGCACTTGCGCCAATGCGTGACGCACCTGTTCGCCGACGCGAAGCTGGCGCTGGGAAAGACCACCTGAGCCCTTGGGGTCGGGAGAACGTGCCATAGTTAAATCCTCGATAAACAGCCATAAAACGGCGTTCAGCTCTTTCGGCTGTCCGACCGCATGACTTGAAAATTATGGGCGTAACTTACCACAATTCAGATGGGAGTCAGACCCTCGGAACCGGGCAATAAAAAGCCGGACCGCCCAATTCGGGACGGTCCGGCTCAAAGCTATTAAAGTGTGCGCGAAACGTGCTCGACGCGGAAGGCTTCGATGACATCGCCTGCGCGAATATCGTCGTAGTTTTCGAACGCCATACCGCATTCTTGACCAGCTGGAACTTCCGACACTTCGTCCTTGAAGCGCTTGAGCGTCTTGAGCTTGCCTTCGTGGATAACCACGTTGTCGCGGATGAGGCGAACGCCTGCGCCGCGCTCGACCTTGCCTTCGGTGACACGGCAACCGGCAACCTTGCCGACCTTGGTGATGTTGAAGACTTCGAGAATCTCTGCATTGCCGAGGAAGGTTTCGCGGCGTTCCGGCGACAACAGGCCCGACATCGCTGCCTTAACGTCATCGATCAGATCATAGATGATGTTGTAATAGCGAATTTCGATGCCCTGCTGATCGGCTGCGTCGCGTGCCTGCTTGTTGGCGCGGACGTTGAAGCCGATGATGGCTGCGTTGGAAGCTTCGGCCAGCGAAACGTCGCTTTCCGTGATACCACCTGCACCCGAATGAACGATGCGGGCACGAACTTCGTCGGTGCCAAGCTTGTCCAGTGCATTGGTGATGGCTTCGATAGAGCCCTGCACGTCGCCCTTGATGACGAGCGGGAATTCCTTCGTGCCCGACACCTGAAGCTGGTTCATCATCTGCTCGAGCGAACCGCGTGCACCCGACTGGCGAGCGACAGCCTTGTCGCGTGCCAGACGCTGGCGGTATTCGGCGATTTCACGTGCCTTGGCTTCGTTGGCAACCACTGCGAAACGGTCACCCGCCTGCGGCGTTCCCTGGAGGCCGAGGATTTCGACCGGCATTGCCGGACCGGCCTCCTTGACATGCTCGCCACGGTCGTTGACCAGGGCGCGCACACGGCCCCATTCGCTACCGGCGACCAGAATGTCACCCGGATGCAACGTACCGGTCTGAACCAGAACGGTTGCAACCGAACCACGGCCACGATCAAGCTGGGCTTCGACGACAACGCCTTCAGCCGTACGCGTCGGATCTGACTTGAGATCAAGAATTTCAGCCTGCAACAGAATTGCCTCAAGCAATTTGTCGAGGTTGAGCTTGTTCTTGGCCGACACTTCGACGTCGAGAACTTCACCACCCATCGATTCCACAAAGACATCGTGCTGCAACAGGGCAGTACGAACCTTCTGCGGATCTGCAGCCGGCTTGTCGATCTTGTTGATCGCCACGATGATCGGAACGCCTGCCGCCTTGGCATGATTGATCGATTCAATCGTCTGCGGCATGACGCTGTCGTCCGCAGCCACCACGAGGATGGCAATATCGGTCGCCTGCGCACCACGGGCACGCATTGCGGTAAAGGCAGCGTGGCCTGGCGTATCGATGAAGGTGATCTTCTGGCCGTTCTGTTCTACCTGATAGGCACCGATATGCTGGGTGATGCCGCCGGCTTCGCCCGACACGACATTCGCATGACGGATCGCATCGAGCAGCGAGGTCTTGCCGTGATCGACGTGACCCATGATGGTCACGACCGGAGGCCGGGAAACCAGCGCGGCTTCGTTATCGGCTACACCGAAGATACCTTCTTCAACGTCCGATTCTGCAACGCGCTTGACAGTGTGGCCGAACTCTTCAGCGATCAACTGTGCCATATCGGCATCGATCACGTCGCCCGGCTTCATCATCTGGCCCTGCTTCATCAGGTACTTGATGATATCAACCGAACGTTCGGTCATACGCTGCGCAAGTTCCTGAAGAGTGATGGTTTCAGGAATGGTCACCTCACGCGAAATCTTTTCGCGGGTTTCCTGCATCTGCGAACGCTTGAACTTTTCCTGACGGCGGCGCATCGCCGACAACGAACGCGAACGGCCTTCGTCTTCCAGATTACTGGAGATCGTCAGCTTGCCACGACGGCGATCATCTTCCGTCTTGACCACCTTTGGCGCACGAACTTCCGGCTTGGCCGGTGCACCACGACGGGCAGTGGTTTGCCCACCACCACGACGGTCATCATCGTCGGATGCCACAGTCTTGCGAAGCTGGCTCTGTGGAAGAGGCTTGCCTGGTCCCGGCGCGGTTTCGGCAAGCGACGGAGCCGGGCGCGGACCACCCTGTTGCGGGCGGCCACCTTGCGGCGGACGATTGCCCTGAGGACGACCGGCCTGCTGCGGGCGATTGCCCTGCGGTGCCGGGCGGGCATCATCGCGCCGCTCGGCACGGGCTTCCGGCTGCGGCATACGCTTGGCAGCTTCTTCCTCAGCTTTGCGGCGAGCATCGGCCTCGGCCTTGAGACGGGCTTCCTCTTCCGCCTGACGACGGGCAGATTCTTCACGTTCCTTGGCGCGGCGAGCATCTTCCTCAGCGCGGCGCTTGGCTTCCTCGACAGCGCGAGCGCGTTCTTCAACTTCACGAACCTGTGCTTCTTCGAGCGCGCGGCGACGTGCATCCATTTCGGAACGCGACAACGTGTTCAGCACCATGCCGGAACGGTCGGACGGGCGCGGACGTTGTGCCTGCTGGCCGCCAGGGCGCTGCTGTGCCGGTCGTTGCTGTGCAACATGCGGCCTTGTTACCGGAGCGGCAGGTGCTGCTGGCTTCGGTGCCGGGGCAGCAGGAGCGGGCGCGCGCACTACCGGAGCGGCCTGTGCAGGCTGCGCGGCGACTGGCGCCGGTGCGGCAGGGGCAGATGCAGCAGGCGTAGGCGCGGCGGGTGCCGGAGCTGCTGGCCTTGTGGCCGCTGCCTCGACTTCCGGCTTTTCGTCAGGCCGCGAGAACTTGCGCTTCTTCGTTTCAACGACGACAGCCTTCGTGCGGCCGTGGCTGAAATTCTGGCGCACGGTGCTCTGCTCGACGCCTGGCCGCTTCATGGTCAGCGTCTTCTTCGTATTAACGCTCAGCGTCTTGTCGTCGTTCGTTTTATCGCTCATTACGTTTCCGTTTCCTTCGCGGCTCCGGCCGCTCTACTCGAGCATTATCCAACGCGACTGGGTCAGGTTGGATAAAGCTCCAGTCATCCGCCTCAACGCGCAATCCAATCCGGGGCCTGCCAAGCCCCTCCAGATTTGCGCTCTAATCCGAGTTCGATGCGCTTTCACCGCGATAGCGATGCAACATAAGCGCCCGCTTTACGAACCCGGCCGCCGCCTTTCCTTCAAGTACGGCTGCATGTATCACATTTCCGCCCCCAAATGCCAAATCCATTTCTTCCCCTGTAAAAAGAGTGAAAGAAGGGATTTCCGGACCATCTAGATGCACCACAGCACGGCGAGCCTGATCGAGCTTGCGTACGCCGTCGGCGGCGGCTTCCTTTGCGTGCAACACCATGGCGGCTGTCCCAGTGCGGATCGCCTGATCCACCTTGGTCGAGCCCGACACCACAGCCCCGGCCTTGCGAGCCAGAGCGAGGCTACCGAGAGCAGATTTCGTCAGCAGCTGGTCCACCAGCGCGCCAAGATCCGCCTGCGGCGTCACACCTTCTTTCAGCGCCCGCGCAAAAAGCTTGCGCTTGACCGCTTCATCCACCAGACGACGCTCAGCCTTGACCCAGCATCCCCTGCCCGGCAGATTCCTTTTCAAGTCCGGCACCACAGAACCGTCGGGACCGGCCACAAAACGGATCAGATCATCGGCAGAACCGCTTTCGCGCGTGACGATACAGGTTCTGTCATTCATATCCTGCTCCACGCGAACTCCAGTCTTGCCATATTGCGGTCTGCCCGCACATCGGACGTAACGCGGGCGCTGTACCAGAGCAAAAGCCCCACCACAACCCGTAAGATGGCCGGAACCCGCTCGAAACCCGAACCGGCCAATCAATTCGAATGAACGACGACCATTTTTCCGGGATCAATTGCGAGAGCCGCACAGCTTACGCCTGAATTGCCTCAGACGTAAGAAGCCATGCGGCTCTTTTTATTCCAGCAGCTCCTTAAGAAGCAGCTTCCTCTTCACCGGCTTCTGCTTCGGCTTGTTCTTCCTGAGCTGATGCCAGTTCTTCTTCCGTGATCCATCCTGCCTTCAAACGAGCAGTCAGAACCATCTGTTCCGCATCGACGCGCGAAACGTCGAAGGAAGAGAAGATGCCGCTATGAGCAACGGTTTCGCCATCCTTGCGTTCACGCCAACCGACCAGATCGTCAACGGCATATCCGGCAAAGTCCTCGATCGTCTTCACGCCGTCTTCCCCGACTGCCACCAGCATCGCCGTGGTGACGCCCGGCAGCTCGCGCAATTCGTCTTCGACGCCCAGTTCCTTGCGGCGATCATCCTGTTCGCTTTCGATGCGATCCAGATACTCGCGGGCACGTTCCTGGATTTCGCCAGCCGTATCCTCATCGAAACCATCGATGGACGCAATTTCGCCCGGCTCGACATAGGCCAGTTCTTCAACGGATGCGAAACCTTCGGAGGCCAGAACCTGACCAACCATCTCGTCAACGTTAAGGGCATCCATGAAGAGCGTCGAACGCTCGGTGAATTCCTTCTGGCGACGTTCGGATTCTTCGTCTTCCGTCAGGATGTCGATATCCCAGCCGGTGAGCTGGGAAGCCAGACGCACGTTCTGACCGCGACGACCGATTGCAAGTGATAGTTGGTCATTCGGGACGACAACTTCAATACGTTCGGCATCTTCATCGAGAACAACCTTGGCAACTTCAGCGGGCTGAAGCGCGTTGACGATGAAGGAAGCAGCGTCCGGCGACCACGGAATGATATCGATCTTTTCACCCTGCAGTTCGCCGACAACGGCCTGAACGCGTGAGCCGCGCATACCGACACAGGCGCCGACCGGATCGATGGAAGCGTCACGCGACACGACTGCGATCTTGGCACGGGAACCCGGATCGCGGGCAACCGACTTGATTTCGATGATGCCGTCGTAAATTTCCGGCACTTCCATGGTGAAGAGCTTCGCCATGAAGGATGGATGGGTGCGCGAGAGGAAAATCTGCGGACCACGCTGTTCGCGGCGCACGTCGTAAACATAGGCGCGGATACGGTCGCCATAACGGAATGCTTCACGCGGGATCAGTTCGTCGCGGCGTACGATGGCTTCGCCACGACCGAGATCGACAATCACATTGCCGTATTCGACGCGCTTGACGGTGCCGTTGACGATTTCACCAACGCGATCCTTGTATTCGTCATACTGGCGATCACGCTCGGCTTCGCGCACTTTCTGCACGATAACCTGCTTTGCAGACTGGGCGGCAATACGGCCGAAATCCATTGGCGGCAGCTGATCGGCGATGAAGTCGCCAACCTGTGCATCCGGATTGCGATCGCGCGCGGTGAAAAGCGAAATCTGCGTCGCGTAATCCTCTACATGCTCGACGACTTCGAGCAGGCGCTGCAGCTTGATCTCGCCGGACTTCGCATTGATGTCCGCGCGGATGTTGCTTTCCTGGCCGTAACGCGAACGCGCCGCCTTCTGGATCGCATCGGCCATGGCCGCAAGAACGATCTCGCGGTCGATCGACTTCTCGCGTGCGACCGCATCGGCGATCTGCAGAAGCTCCAGCCTGTTAGCACTGACTGCCATTGGACTCTCCTTGGTGTCGCACCCGGCTCCTCTAGATGCCGGACGCCAGAAACTTATTCTTTATTTTCAGCTTCGCCCGATGCGGCTTCACCGGACGGCTCGCCCGCTTCTTCGCTACCGAGGTCGTCACCGGGAATGCGGCCTTCGCGCAGGGCCTTGTCCTTGCGCAGCGCATCGCGGATCAGGTCATCGGTCAGCACGAGGCGTGCATCCGAAATCAGATCGAATGGAATGCGCACGACAGGTTCGCTGCCGTAGGAAATCTGGTCGCTTTCAATCACGACTGATTCCGTATCGCCCAGAATGATGCGACCGCGGAATTTCTTGCGACCTTCGTGCACGATGGAGGTTTCCACCTTCGCGATATGACCGGCCCAATCGGCAAAATCCGATTTGCGGACCAGCGGGCGATCGATACCAGGAGAGGAAATTTCCAGATGATATTTTCCGCTAACCGGATCTTCCACATCGAGCACCGGCGCGACTGTGCGGCTGACCATTTCGCAATCATCGACGGTCATCGTGCCATCGGGACGTTCAGCCATGATCTGCAGGGTCTGGCCGTTCAATCCCGAGAGACGCACGCGCACCAGCCGGAAGCCCAGCGTATTGATGACGGGCTCGATGATGGAAGCCACTTTCGCATCGATACCCGTCTCGCGAATGATGCGCTCATCCGCGCCTGTTGCGAGCGCTTCTGCTTCGTTTGCCTGAACCTGTTCCGTCAACCTAAAAACCTTTCAAAAGGCTGGAAAGCCTCTTCAAGTTAGCCGTAAGTAACAAAAAAGAGCGGGACCGGGTGGACCCACTCTTGTTCAAACGACCAAGAATTTGAGACTTATATACCAGCGGAAGCGGATTTTTTCAAGACCGCTTCTGACGTTCGATGACACGCCGTCGCTGCTGGCAACTTTAACGGCGTATGAAGGTCAGATAGGCGGCGCGCCGACCTTCGCGAAAAGCCTTTGCCTCATAGCGCGTGCCCGGCCAGCCTTCATAAGCGTCGTTCCAGTCGGAGGGACCTTCTGCCTGCCAGTCGAATGCAGAATGACGGCGACAATGCTGGAGTGTCCAGTTAACATAATGCTCGATGTCAGAAGCAAACCGGAATTTTGCACCGGGCTTCAAGACCCGGGCAAAGCGGTCGAGATTGGCATCGCTGACGAAACGGCGTTTCCAGTGGCGACGCTTGTGCCATGGATCGGGATAGAAAAGATCAATACCCGCCAAGGAGGCGTCCGGCAACCAGTCCAAAACCGCCGTTGCATCTTCGTCGTAGAGACGCAGATTTTGTCGCGGTTCGCTATCCAATGCAGCCAGCATCTTGGCCATGCCGTTGACGAAGGGCTCAACGCCAATGAAACCCGTTTGCGGATAGCGACCCGTCTCATGATGCAGATGCTCACCGCCGCCAAAACCGATTTCCAGACGCACAGCATCGACCTTTGCTTCAAAGAGCGTGCGCAAATCCTGCGGCGCGGACTTTTCGACATCAATCTTCAGGCGCGGCAGAAGATCCTCGAACAGGTTCTTCTGATGGTTGCGCAAAGGTTTGCCGTGGCGACGTCCGAAAAAATTTCCGGCACCGCGCAGAGGATGAGATTCTTCGGTCATATTTTATCCGTCGGCATCATAGTGAGTTCAAATAGCAGAAGAGCGCGATCAAAGACCGCGCTCTTCGAAATTTGCGGGAGACATAACGCCAAGCCGCTTGCGATGCAACTTTCCGACAGGAAAGTTACGCCACTGCGGCCTTCAGCACCTTGGTGAGGTCGGTCTTCTCCCAGGAGAAGGAACCGTCGCGACCCGGCTTGCGGCCGAAATGGCCATAAGACGAGGTCTTGGCATAAATCGGCTTGTTGAGGTCGAGATGCTTTCGGATGCCCGTCGGTGACAGATCCATGACTTCGCGAAGCGCTTCCTCGACTGCGGATTCGGCTACCTTGCCCGTACCATGAAGATCGACATAAACCGAAAGCGGCTGTGCCACGCCGATGGCATAGGAAAGCTGGATCGTACAACGGTCGGCAAGACCGGCAGCAACAACATTCTTGGCGAGATAGCGCGCTGCATAAGCGGCAGAACGATCAACCTTGGTCGTATCCTTGCCCGAGAATGCGCCACCACCGTGCGGAGCGGCTCCGCCATAGGTGTCTACGATGATTTTACGGCCAGTCAGTCCGGCGTCGCCGTCCGGCCCGCCAATGACGAACTTGCCGGTCGGGTTGATGTACCAGTTGCAGGTAGCTGCAATCGGCAGCTCGCCGAGCGCTTCCCGGATATAGGGTTCGACAACCGAACGAACCTTTTTCGAATCCCAACTTGCATCCAGATGTTGCGTGGAAAGAACGATCTGCGTGACCTCGGCGGCCTTGCCGTTCTCGTAGCGCACCGTGACCTGGCTCTTGGCATCAGGCCCGAGCTTGCCTGCGTCACCCTCGCCCTTGTGCCGGGCTTCAGAGAGCTTTTCGAGAATCTTGTGCGAATAATAGATCGGCGCCGGCATCAGGTCCGGGGTTTCGCGGCAGGCATAACCGAACATGATGCCCTGATCGCCGGCACCTTCCTCGCCCTGACGGTCAGCGGCGTTGTCCACGCCCTGTGCGATATCGGCAGACTGTGGATGCAGAAGAACGTCGATCTTTACGGTCTTCCAGTTGAAGCCGTTCTGTTCGTAACCGATCTCCCGGATTGCCTTGCGGGCCGCCGAACGGAAACGCGAAGGATTGATCAGCGGATGCCCGGCAGCATCACGGGCGACAGTGCCGTCCTTATTCTTCTTCAGGAACGTATCCGGCACACGCACTTCGCCGGCAATGACCACACGATTGGTGGTGGCAAGCGTTTCGCAGGCAACACGGACAGACCATGGATCAACACCAGTACGGCGCGCTTCCTTGTAGATCATGTCCACGATTTCATCGGAGATGCGGTCGCAAACCTTGTCCGGATGGCCTTCGGACACAGATTCGCTGGTGAAGAGATAAGAACTGCGCGACACGGGTAACCCCTCTTGAAAATCCAACGGAGAATATCTCCGCCATGGAAACACAGTAGCGCCCGGAACAGGTTCCAGCGTTCCGGGCACGGTAATGTGTTAGCGAAGTTAGGATTAAACCGTCAATGCATATTCTTGTTGCGACAGCGCCTCGACGGGAAATTTCGTTCCAGACGGCTTTTCCTGTCGGCTTGAACGCTGAAATTCGCAAAAATCCGGCGGGACACGATCATGTCCCGCACTTGCAGCTTTTCCGGGATATGAAATCAGTCAGCGTCCGCAGCGAGCGACTTAACGAGGTCGATGATCTTGCGGCGCACTTTCGGATCTGAAATTTTCGTGAAGGCGCGGGTCAGTTGAACACCTTCATTGGAATTCAGGAAATCGACCACATAGGTCGCCTCATTATCTTCTGCAAAACCGGCCTGGTTCGAGGAACCCGGTGCATCTTCAAAAAAGAAGGAAACCGGGACACTGAGAATTGCCGAGATCGCCTGAAGGCGGCTTGCTCCGACGCGGTTGGTGCCTTTTTCGTATTTCTGGATCTGCTGAAATGTAATTCCGAGGCTTTCGCCAAGCTTTTCCTGACTGAGGCCCAGCATGTTACGGCGGAGACGGATGCGGCTGCCGACATGCACGTCAATTGGGTTGGGCTTCTTTTTATTCTCAATCATACAACTGTCACTCCTCGCAGCTGCGAGCTTTCATTCATGCTCTGTTCATCTGAACAGCGATAACAATAAGTTTTGGGAGGTAGTCTGACGATTTTTCCGCAAAAACCGTCGCCGCCGCGCCATAACATCGTAACAATATTAGTCTGTCAATGAAAACGCCTGCCGATTGGCAGTCGGAAAGCCACGCTCAACACGAGTAAGGTTAATAGCGCTACCAGAGATTGTCGCGAGCCGGGTGCCGTGCCCCAAAATGGTGCACGAGATGACGGTAGGTAAGCGTCGATTACCCCTACAGCGTCATGCGCAAGGCCGTCAGTGATTCGACCATAAGCATCAACAACAGCTGAAAGACCATTATTAGCTGCACGAATGAGGGGAAGCCCCTGTTCCACTGCGCGAACCTGCGCCTGTCTGAAATGCTGGTATGGGCCGGGTGTATCACCATACCACGCATCGTTTGTCACATTGATGATGGCGCTGGCTCTTTGACCCGAATATCCAAGCTCATATGGAAAAATGGCTTCGTAGCAGATCAGCGGCAGAAAGGTCTGGCCGTCTTTCACGTTCAATGCCCGACGTGAGGTACCAGCCGTAAATCCGCCCGGCATTTCCACCACTTCCTGAAGTCCGAGCCTGCGCAGGAAATTCTCATAGGGAAGATATTCGCCGAAGGGAACGAGGTGCACCTTGTCGGCAGCGTCAACAATGACGCCGCGATCATCAATTGTGTAAATTGAATTATAGTAGCGCGGTTCACCGCCACCAGCTGCCTTCTCTTCGCGAACGGCACCGGTGAGCAGCATCTGCCCATCCTGCAAAACCTCGCCAATACGTAACAGAGCCTCGGGCGTTGATGTGAGAATATAAGGAACCGCTGTTTCCGGCCAGATGACCACATCGGGTTTCGGCTTGCCTTCGGCAGGCGCTTCGCCAGTCAACGACACCAGCTTGTCGAATATCGACCGACGTTCGGCATTATCCCATTTCATGGTTTGAGCAATAGAAGGCTGCACGATTCGAACCGCAAGCGAGCCTTTTTCCTCTCCGATTGCTGGTGCCTTTGAAAGCGTCCAGGCACCGAAACCAACGTGACCAGCTATAAGCATCAGGGCGAAGACAATGCCCGTCTTCGCAAACCGCCCACCGATCAGAAGAGCCGGTGCAGCAAAGACAAAGACGGCCAATGCGCTCATTCCGATCAGGCCGAGCACGGCAACCGATTGCATCAGCAGCGGGGTCGGCATAATGGCATAGCCGATGGCGTTCCACGGAAAACCGGTGAACAGGAAAAGGCGCAGCCATTCTGCCAGTGCAAAACCGAATGCAAGCGCGAAGATGCGCCCCAAACCATCCGACCACAAGATGCGTGCAACCATGGTTGCAAGTGCATAAAACAGCGCCAAAAACGCAGGCAGGCCGAGAACTGCAAGTGGCAGGGCCCATGCAAACTGGTCTGCATCAACCAACAGCGCCGTGCCGATCCACCATAGTCCGGAAACGAAATAGCCGAAACCGAACCACCAGCCAACCATGGCGGCTGGGAGGAGACGGCGCACAGGCCCGGCATTCGCTTTCGCAATGGCTCCGTCAATCAGCCAGACCAAAATGGGGAAGGAAACGAAACCCGCGACGAAAACATCAAATGGCGACTGGGTCAGCGTGGCGAAGGCGCCGCTCAGAAAAGCGGCCAGCGCACGACGCCAGCCGCTCGAAAGAATGATTTTCCCCGCGAGCCTTTCGATCATCAGGACTCTTGGGGGTCGTCAGTTGCGGCTTCGACCTCTGCGGGTTGTTCTCCCGGCTTAGGAGACACGACAGCACGCTGCTGGCGGCGGCGATCAGCCGCGGAAAGCGGCACAATGCGCACTTTCTTCACCCGACGCGGATCGACTTCCAGCACATGGAATTCATAGCCCGGAATTGCCTGCACGACTTCGCCGCGAACTGGAATGCGCCCGAGAACCGAGAAGATGAGACCGCCAACCGTGTCGACATCCTCGCCATGCTCGCCCACTTCGAAAGACGGACCGATTTTTGCAGCCAACTCTTCCAGATCGGCGCGCGCATCGACAACGAAAACGCCGTCGGCCTCTTCGGCGATCATGATTTCTTCGTCGTCATGCTCGTCTTCGATATCGCCGACAACCATTTCGACGATGTCTTCCAGCGAAACCAAACCGTCGGTACCGCCATATTCGTCGATGACCAGCGCCATCTGGATATGGGTCGCCTGCATGCGCGCCATCAAGCCGCTCGCCATCATGGACGGCGGCACGAACAGGACCTTGCGCATGAGATTGAGTTCACCGATCGTCTTGGTGAGATCAATGCGGCCCATGTCGAATTTGGCGGCTTTGTCTTCGGCCGTCGCCTTGCTGCGTGCACCGCTACGGCGCGTGGTTTTCTGGCGGGCCTGCTTGGTGATGTAATTGAGAACATCACGGATATGGATCATGCCGCGCGGATCATCCAGCGTTTCGGCATAGACCGGCATACGCGAATGGCCAGACTTTTCGAAAAGCTCCAGCACCTCCCAGAGTGGTGTGGAAACTTCCACTGCCTCGACATCGGCGCGCGGGATCATCACATCTTCGACGCGGATTTCGCGCAAGCGAAGGATGTTGTGCAGCATCGCCTTTTCTTCAGGCGAGAATGCGGAATCCTGCTCGCTTGCCGTGCTGGAAAGGGCATCGGCCAGATCTTCGCGCAGAGAAGATGACTGCCGCGAGCGCATGAACGGGAAAATATTAGACAAAAGGGAACGCTTCTCGGCCATTACGGGCCGTTGCGTACTTTGCCCTTCGGCGTCTTGAGTCTCGCTGCGATTCTCGCCAGCGGACGGGGGGTGCGATGTTTGATCAGCCATGGTCAATCGTTGTTAGGGTCTTATTCGGATACAGCATAAGGGTCGGGGATGGCAAGAGCATGAAGGATTTCACGCTCGCGCCCCTCCATCACATCCGCTTCCGCATCGGTTTCGTGATCGTAACCCAAAAGGTGCAAAAAGCCATGCACGACGAGATGCGTGAGATGGTTTTCGAGCGGCTTGTCCTCCTCACGGGCCTCGCGCTCGACAGTCTCCCGCGCGATGATGATGTCGCCCAGCATCGGCCCCGGCTGCGCCCCTGCCTTAACCGGAAACGCCGGAAATGACAGCACATTGGTTGGCTTGTCCTTGCCACGCCATTCCGCATTCAGTGTCTGGATCGAGGCATCGTCGGTGAAAACCACACTCAGTTCGCTTTCAGCGTCCTTAAGGTTCAAATTGGCCCAGGCGGCCTCGACCGACTTCCTGACGAGCCCTTCAAGGGCGGTCTCATCCGGCCAGTTGCCAGCTTCAACCATGATATCGATATGGATCGCGTTATTTGACACGTTCTGCGGCGGCTTTCCATGCCGGCTAGCCGCATCATCCTTTCAGTTACAAGAAAGCTGCCTACCCAAAGGGCAGACAGCATTTTTTAAATCGTGATTCCGACAGGCAATTGCAAGAGCACTCAGCCTGTTCGCTCTATTCCGAACGCGCGTGCTGTTTGCCATCGCGGTCGTAAGCGCCGACGATTGCCGCTACCAACGGATGACGAACGACGTCTTTCTCCGTAAAGCGTACCTTGATAACGCCCTCGACATCGTCCAGCACGCGAAGCGCCTCTACCAGCCCGGATTTCTGGCCGGGCGGCAGGTCGATCTGGCTCGGATCACCAGTCACAATCATGCGTGATCCCTCACCAAGACGGGTCAGGAACATCTTCATCTGCATGGATGTCGTGTTCTGCGCCTCATCGAGAATGACAGCAGAATGCGCCAGTGTGCGTCCGCGCATGAAGGCGAGCGGCGCGATCTCGATCACGCCTGCCGTAATGGCGCGTTCGACCTTTTCCGCTGGCATCATATCGTAAAGCGCATCGTAAAGCGGGCGTAGATAAGGGTCGACCTTTTCCTTCATATCGCCCGGCAGAAAGCCCAGTCGTTCGCCCGCCTCGACAGCCGGACGCGACAGGATGATGCGCTCCACCAGACCGCGTTCCAGCAGCATCGCCGCATGGGCGACGGCAAGATAGGTCTTGCCGGTCCCGGCAGGGCCGACGCCGAACACCAGTTCCGACCGGTCGAGCGCGCGCATATAGGCATCCTGCGTCGGTGTGCGGGCAAAGATGGTCTTCTTGCGCGTGGAAATCTGGGCCGCCGAAAGCTTGCCCTTGTTTTCCATGGTCGGTAGCGTCAGCTGGTCATCGGCAGCGATTGCCATGCGCAAGGCGCCGTCGACATCCGACGTCGTCAACTCATGCCCCTTCTGCAAGGTTTCATAAAGATGATCGAGCGCACGCCGCGCCTGCTCGGTTGCGGTCGGCTCGCCCCGGATCGAAAGCTGGTTTCCCTTGGAGCGGACATCCACGCCAAGTTTTTGTTCGATACGGGCCAGATTTTCATCGAACTGACCGTAAAGCGCGATGGCAAGACGGTTATTGTCGAAGGTGAGCACGATGTGGGCCATATCCGAGGCCCCGGTCGTCGGGCTTTTTTGCATTTGATTGGTTGGCTTGGCAGACTTCAGCTTTTCCGTGGCGCTCAACCGTATCTCCTTAAAGCACAATCCTGAAAAGTTGCAGGCTTTTCAGACCAGATTATGCGTGAACGCAAACCGTTCACGCATTGCAATCACAGTCTCGACAGGATTACCGGCAAGCGACTCAAAGTGCCGAAATTTTCTGCCTCGACATCATCATGCCTTCAGGCCAGTTTTTGCGCAATAAGGCTATTGGTCCCTGTGGATGTGATTTTCACATGAATGATGTCGCCGACCTGGTCATTGTTGTCATCGATGATGACAGGCAGGAGCCAAGGCGAGCGGCCAACCATCTGGCCAGCAATACGGCCCGGCTTTTCGAGCAGCACATCCATCTCGCGACCGATCATGGAATCCTGAAACGCATATTGCTGCTCGGACAGAAGCGCCTGGAGGCGCTGGAGGCGCTCATCCTTGACTGCTTCCTCCACATGACCATCAAGATCGGCACCCGGTGTTCCGGGGCGCGGCGAATATTTGAACGAATAGGCCTGCGCGTAATTGACCGTGCGTACCAGCTGCATCGTGTCTTCGAAGTCCTGATCGGTCTCACCGGGAAAGCCAACGATGAAATCACCCGACAGCGCCAGGTCGGGCCTCACTTCGCGAATACGCTCGATCAGACGCACATATTCATCCGCCTTGTGACGACGGTTCATCGCCTTGAGAATACGGTCCGAACCGGATTGTACCGGCAGATGCAGATAAGGCATAAGCTGGCGCAGGTCACGGTGGGCGGCAATCAGGCTGTCGTCCATGTCGCGCGGATGGCTGGTCGTATAACGAAGACGGGCAATGCCCGGAATGCGCGCCAGCCGAAACAGAAGTTCACCCAAGCCCCATTCGCGACCATCGTCACCAGCCCCGTGCCAGGCATTGACGTTCTGTCCTAGCAAGGTCAGTTCACGCACGCCGCTATCGGCGAGGCGCTCGGCCTCTGCCACGATCTGCTTCACGCTGCGCGAAACTTCCGAGCCGCGCGTATAGGGAACCACGCAGAAGGTGCAGAATTTGTCGCAGCCTTCCTGCACGGTGAGGAAGGCAGAAACACCACGCTTGCGGGTTTCCTCGCGCCTGGGCGACGGCAAATGTTCGAATTTATCTTCGAGAGCATATTCCGTCTCGACCACCTTTTCACCACCGCGAACCCGCGCCAGTGCATTGGGTAGGCGATGATAGGTTTGTGGGCCAATGACGAGATCGACATTTGGCGCACGGCGAAGGATTTCCTGTCCTTCGGCCTGCGCCACGCATCCTGCAACGCCAATGGTCAGTTCCTTGCCATTCGCTTCGCGCGCGTCCTTCATCTTGCGTAGTCGGCCAAGCGCGGAATAGAGCTTTTCCGACGCCTTCTCGCGAATATGGCAAGTATTGAGCAGAACCAGATCGGCATCGTCCGGCGTATCGGTTGCGACATAGCCTTCCGCTGCAAGGCTGTCGGCCATGCGCTGGCTATCGTAGACGTTCATCTGGCAGCCATAGGTTTTTACGAAAACCTTGCGCACATTGAGGCGCTCTGCCGTTGGTTCAAGATCGGTGATATTGTCGCTCATGCGCGGCTATCTACAGCTTTTGTCGTCATTTTGAAAGGTGACATTCTAGCCAATCGGCTGAACGCTTGATCGAGCGGCTGTTACTCTTCCGGAATCTCGCGCCCCAGCAACGCGCTTTGCAAAAGTGCACGCACCCGGTTTTCCATCGTACGCGCCAGCGCTTTGCGGTCTGTCTTGGCCGTTACAACGACCGGCTCGCCGAAACGCACTTCAACGTCGATGGCGCCTTCGCGCAAGATACCTTTCAGGTGCGGCATCAGCTCGACGTCGCCCGGCCAGGAGGCAATCGGGCGGAAATAACGGCCCATTGCCATGCCATGAACCCCTGTATAGGCGATCGCAACCGGTTGAACCACGACTTCGGGTACATTGGCTTCCTTGATCGCAGCGTGCGCGGCACCGAAAAGCGCCGTCTTGAACGGCAGAACGCGATTGCCATCCGATGTCGTGCCTTCAGCGAACAACACCATAGCATCGTCCGTTGCCAGACGCCTTGCGATTTCCGATGTCTGTTCAGCCGTCTTGCCCCGCCGTTCCCGTTCCACGAAAACGGTCCGTTGCAAAACGGCGAACATGCCGAAAACAGGCCATTTTCTGACTTCCGACTTGGCGATGAAGGAGACCTGACCGACCGTCGACAGAACGATGATATCGCTCCACGAGGTATGGTTGGCGACAAGTAGCAGAGGCCGACCCTCCTGCATCTGGCCGACTATCTTGATGCGAAAGCCGAACAGGCGTGCGGCAATACGATGGAAAAAGGTCGGCAGGCGACGCTTCCAGTTGTTCTTCAGCTTAAGCAACAGATACTGAACTGGAATAAGCGACAGACTCAATGCGACCATCGCCGCAACGACGAGAAAGATGCGGATTGCTCCGATCATCGTGGCCTCGCCGGAGCACGGCTCAAGTCGCGACGCAATATCAGCGCAGCCGAACGCCCATTCGCTGTTTCGTAATAAGCGGGTCTGTCGCCAACTTTCTGGAAGCCGAGACGGCGATAAAGCGCCTGTGCAGCAATATTCGCCTCATCCACTTCCAGAAAAAGCGTTTCAGCGCGCTCCTGATAGAGATGCCGCAGCACAGCATCCATCAGCACGCGCCCAACGCCCTGACGCTGTAGATCGCGAGCGACGGCAATCGTCAGTATTTCCGCTTCTCCCGCAACCAGACGAGCCAGTATGAAGCCACAGGCATCGTTCGGCTTACCTTCCAAACGAGCAACGAAGCCGAAAACCGTATCCTGCGCGATCAGCGACCTGAAATCATCGGAACTCCAGCCATGATGGAAAGCAACGGCGTGGATGCGCTGGATCGCATGACTGTCCTGTACGCCAAGCGGCTCCACCGAGATTTGTCTGCGACCGAAACGCCCAAACGGCAAGCCCATCATTGGCTATTCTCCGGCGGGCTTGCGCGGCAGCGCAAACCCGACTTGTGGCTTCGCATCCGGCCCCCGCATGTAAAGCGGCTTCGGCGCATCGCCAGGCTGGCGCAAGCTTGCCAGACGCGCATAGATGCCGATTTTCGCGGTCGGCTCAACCGGGCCAAGTGTGAAACGACTGCCGATCACTTCATTGATCGCAGTGGCCGCGGAACCTGCAAGAACCGTATTTTCTGCCTGGGAATCGGCAAGAGCATCCGCTTCCTCTCGTGACAGAACCAGCGGCTTCGCGTTCGGTAAACCCTTTGCATCGAATGATTGCGCATAAATTTCGCCGCGATGCGCATCGAGAAGAACCAGAACTGGCTTTTCCGGCGACAGAGACTGTGTTTCCGCAGCCAGCGCCTCGAAAGCTGTAATGCCGATGGCGGGAACACCCAGCGCCAGTGCAAAACCACGTGCCGCCGAGACACCGATACGAACACCGGTAAACGATCCCGGCCCAATATTGACGGCTACCCGATCCATATCGCGGAGCGATAGTTTCGTCTCTCTCACAGCACGTTCGATATAGTCCATCAAGACTTCCGCATGTCCCTTGCCGATGTTTTCGCTTACATCGGCAAGCATGATATCACCATCATAATCGTAGACGGCAACGGAACACCACGAAGCGGCAGTATCAAGCGCAAGTATCTTCATGTGCAACCGGGTAAATCAGATTTCGCGTCGCGACAAGTCGAGTCTTGGCCGCGTCTTGGCCAAAGGTCATATCATGTCCGGTTTTTAGCCATTCTGCCGGAACAAAAACCGGCGATATGCATTTAGTCATCGGGTGCGGGAATGTTTTTGTGTTGTCCTGACGGCAACAAAGGCCCATCCGGCAATCGAACCTCATAAGGATCTGGCGGGTTCGTTGCGTTTGGAATAGCTGCCCGTAACTATGAGCGATACTCCCCCAGTCGCTCCAAGCCGGATCGAACAAAAGGATATGAGGATACAATGTCCAAGAAGTCGATGCATGCAACCCGCAACGATCTTCCTTCCAATACGAAGACGACAATGATCGCGCTGCTGAATGAGAACCTCGCCGCGACAATCGATCTTGCCCTCATCACAAAGCAGGCTCACTGGAACCTCAAGGGGCCGCAGTTCATCGCCGTCCATGAGATGCTCGACGGTTTCCGCGACGATCTCGATGAACATGTCGACACGATTGCCGAGCGCGCCGTGCAGATTGGCGGGACGGCCTATGGCACCACGCAGGTCGTGGCCAAGGAAAGTAAGCTCAAGCCATATCCGACCGATATCTATGCCGTTCACGACCATCTGCTTGCCCTGATCGAACGCTATGGCGATGTTGCCAATCTTGTGCGCAAATCGATCAAGGATGCGGACGATGCAGGTGACGACGATACGGCGGATATTTTTACAGCCGCGTCCCGCAGTCTCGACAAGGCATTGTGGTTCCTTGAGGCCCATGTTCAGGAAAAGAACTGACCTTACAGATGCAATGAAAAAGCCGGGAAATTCCCGGCCTTTTCTATTTCGCGACAATCAGTTGGCCCATTCACCACTGCGCATCACCGGCTCGCGGATTCCGTCCGCGTTGATGCCATCGACGTCGATCTGGCCAGAGCCGATCATCCAGTCGATATGGATAAGGCTCGAATTGCCGCCCTGCGCCTTGATTTGTTCCGGCGTCAGTTTTGCGCCGTCGATAAAGCACTTGGAATAGCACTGGCCGAGTGCAATGTGGCTTGCGGCATTCTCGTCAAACAGGGTGTTGTAGAACAAAAGCCCACTCTGCGAGATCGGCGATGAATGCGGAACCAGTGCCACTTCACCCAGATGACGGGCACCTTCATCCGTATCCAGCACCTTGTTGAGCACTTCTTCACCGCGGCTTGCCTTCGCCTCGACAATTCGTCCGCCTTCAAAGCGAACCGCAATATTCTCGATCAACGTGCCTTGATGCGACAGAGGCTTGGTGCTCGTCACATAGCCTTCGACACGCAGCGCATGAGGTGTAGTGAACACTTCTTCCGTCGGAATGTTCGGATTGCAGGTGATACCATTCTTCGCCGTAGACGCGCCGCCGTGCCATTCATGACCGTCGGCAAGCCCGACCGTCAGATCGGTGCTCGGGCCCTTGAAATGCAGGGCACTATATGCCTTGCCATTCAGGAAACGGGTGCGGGTACGAAGCGCTGCATTGTGCGCCGACCAGGCGCCAATCGGATCGTCCACATCGACGCGCGAAGCCGCGAAGATCGCATCGGCCAGCTTGCGGGTCGCGATGTCCGCCGGCTCGTTCGGAAACATGAGCTTTGCCCATGCCGGATTGGGATAGGAGACGATGTTCCAGTTGATGTCGAAACCGGCGATCTTCTCGAGAGCCGGCTGATAGGCCTTCGAATTGGCCCGGTTGGCGCGTGAAACCTTGGCAGGGTCCTGGCTGGAAAGAAGCATCGGATTGTCGGCGGCGATGGCGAGACGCGCAGCGCCATCCGAATAGGCCTTCGCCATACCCTCATAAAGCCAGCTTGCCGCGCGGTCGAAACTCGCATCGGATGCGTTCTCGTAACGAGCAAGCGCCATTTCGTCATCCGCGAAGAACGGCGTTACCAGTCCGGCCCCGGCCTTGTAGGCGTGCTTGGCGATAAGGCGAACCAGCGGCAAGGCCACGACTGGCGCGGTAATGACAAGATCTTGCCCCTCGCGCAATTGCAGACCAACGCGAACGGCGACTTCCGCAAGACGTTCGAGTTTCACCGGATCGATGATTGGGTTCAACTGTTCATGAGCCATGGGTGGAAGACCTCTTTGGATGTGGAATCACCGGCAGTTTATCAGACGGCATAATTTCACCACCTTTTTTCCTGCCTTTGCGTTATAGTAAATCTGCGGTCAGTGCAGAAGAAAGCAGACAGTAATGAATAAGAAAGTGCTTATCTTGCTGGGCGTTACCGGCCTTCTGGCAGGGTGCGTGAGCATGACGCCGGAACAACGCCGTGCCGCTGACGAACAGACCTGCCGCAGCTATGGCTTCAAGGCCAATACCGACGCTTTTGCCAACTGCCTGATGCGACTGGACCTCGATCGCAGAGCTGACAGGCGTGCCTGGCAGAATCAGGTCGATTTCTACGACACCCCGATGGTGATCTATCGACCGATCTACCGCTGAGCCCCTCACTGGAAAGCGACAACAGTCAATCAGGAAATCAAAACGCCGGTCGGATTGAACCAGACCGGCGTTTCAGATTGTCCGACTGTAAGAGCGTTTCTTATAGTGGCGCTTCGGGACGGTCCTGGGACAGAAGAAGTGCGCCGATGGCGTCAGCCTGCTTCTGGCTTGCAGGAGCATAGCCGAGCGATGTCGGTTGCGGAGCCGTCGTATCGAATTGCGGCTGGTAGGAGGCCACCTGCATATGCGGTTCCTGCTGAGGTGCCGCTACGCCGCGATGACGCGCCAAGCGGTCGCCACGAGCCTGCGGACCGGCACCGACATTCTGCTCTACACTTTGAGCCTTCACAGCTTCCGCGAGCGCCACCTGAACCGTTGGCTCCGTTCCCGGATTCGGGCCCGTCTGCGGCAGTGTCACGTCATAAGACGGGTCCTGCGGAAGGGATGGTGATTGCGGTGAATAGGCCATTGCGAGATTGTATGGTTCCTGCGGGACAGGGTTTTGCAGCGAGCCGTCGCGATTGCGCTTCTCGTAGAAGGAATTTCCACCGGCTACGAGCACGTAATGCATGTTGTTGTAAGGGAATTTCAGACCCGCCGTGTGGAAGAACATGGCATTCTTCAACTTTGGATGCCGTTCTCCTTTGAGCACTGCATCGGCGGCGGCCTGAACATCCGGCAGCGCTTTGGAATTCATTTGGCGTGAAAGAACACCAGGTGCAAACTGGTTCTTCTGACCGACGACACCACAAATCGTATCCGGATAACGACCCGAAGCGAGTCGATTCATAACAACCGTGCCGACAGCCAGAAGACCGTCGGAACTTGAACGGTTGGATTCGAAGAACATCGCACGTTCAAGACAATTCTTGTCCCGTGCGGTGTAAGTGTAGGTCTTTACGCCATTGACGGACTTGACGTGGCTTGCCGCCGTCTTTTCCGAATTGGCTTTTCCCGAGGTTCCGGTCGTCGTGCAACCGGTCACCACGAAAGGCGCAACCACCAGCCCGATAAGAACGGGCAATTTCCACTTCGCGGCGCGCGTCAATGGCTCAGTCTCATGTTAGGACCCTTAACTGATCCAGTCATCCATTCAGGCGAACACATCTGGAACGATGCGCGCGAACGTCTGACTGCGGTGCAAGTCAAAGAGGACGAAGATCAAAATTACTCGCCCTACTGTCGCTCAATCGAATTCAAGGTTTTGGAATTTTTAGGCCAAAAAAAGGCGACAGGTCAAATCCCAACAATGCTGGAGACCGCTGAAAAGTCCTAAAACAATTCCGAATCGAGATCGCGAATGTGCCTACAAGCCCTTTAAATATATTAATAATTTCTTAACGAGAACTGGGAATTCAGGTAAGATATTGATTTAACGAGATTCAAACTCTCACAATACACGCCATATCCCTGCCTTAATTCGCTTTTGCTTGTACATTTTTTGCATACACATTCGTGGCGGTTCAAATGTTCTGCAGAATTTCTGTTTTCAGGCCGGTTCCGTTGCCATCCGTCAACTTTGGAAACACACTTGTAACATCGCGTGAGATGAGGCTTTTCACACTCGTTTTGGGTTATTGCAATGCGAATCGGACGAGTACGATCTCGCACCTTGCAAAGCTCGCCCTTAAACAAAAGGCGACCCGCCACAGAAACCGTAACGGGTCAGACAAGTTCAGTGCTCGAAGCCGCAGATAACGGCGTCGGTCATCCGAAAGAATAACCGGCACCCCGAACGGTGCGGATAGGATCAAGCGCGCGACCGACATTGATCGCCTTGCGCAGCCGCCCGACATGAACATCCACCGTGCGATCATCGACGTAGATGTCCGGCCCCCAGACGCCATCCAGAAGCTGGCTGCGCGAGAACACGCGCCCGGGCGACATCATGAAATACTCGAGCAGGCGGAATTCCGTCGGTCCGAGACGGACTTCCTTCTCCTTGCGGTAGACACGATGCTGCTGACGGTCGAGAACAAGATCGCCCACTTTCAGCACGTGCGAAAGAATGCTCGGGTTAGACCGGCGCAGCATCGCTTTGACGCGAGCCAGAAGCTCTGGCGTCGAAAATGGCTTCACGACATAATCGTCCGCACCGACGCTTAAGCCGCGCACGCGTTCGCTTTCTTCGCCACGCGCCGTCAGCATGATAATTGGCAGACGCTCCGTTTCCTGCCATTGGCGCAAACGACGGCAAAGCTCAATGCCCGATACGCCCGGTAGCATCCAGTCCAGGATAAGCAGATCCGGCACGTTCTCGCGCAAGGCGATTTCGGCCTCGTCGCCGCGCAGCATCGTATCGACCTGATAGCCCTCTGCCTCAAGATTGTAGCGAAGCAGCACGCTCAGCGCCTCTTCGTCTTCTACCACAGCGATTTTGGGTGCCTGTGACATCCAGTATTTCCCTATCCAAATTCGGCGGGCGGTGGATAAAATTCCCCCAATCGACCGCGTGCCGCCGCGCTATTCACTCATTCCCACCCGTCGGACCAAGGTCCGGCTGGCTGTAGTTCAGGGTTTACGTGCCTCATCCACGACAATACCGTGGCTCAGGTCTTCTTTCGGTCGTTCGGCCGGCATTTGCAGGCCGGTCACAATGTAATAGACAGTCTCCGCAATATTGGTTGC
Organism: Ochrobactrum sp. A-1; assembly: GCF_022488005.1. Classification (NCBI taxonomy): domain Bacteria; kingdom Pseudomonadati; phylum Pseudomonadota; class Alphaproteobacteria; order Hyphomicrobiales; family Brucellaceae; genus Ochrobactrum; species Ochrobactrum sp. A-1. The sequence goes on along the minus strand of NZ_JAKVQC010000004.1, from coordinate 857,959 downwards.
ATGATCGCCAATGCGCTCGATGTTCTTCGCGCAGAACAGAAGATGCGTGCAGGCAGAAATGTTGCGCGGATCTTCCATCATGTAAGTCAGCAATTCACGAAACAGCGACGTGTACATGGCATCGATCTCGTCATCGCGGTCGCGAACGACATTGATCTGCTGCACCGAGCGCGACGCGTAGGCGTCGAGAACATCCTTGAGCTGGGTTAGCGCCAGCTCGGCCAGTGTTTCAAGCCCGCGATAGAGCTTTACCGGCTGACGCGATTCCGAAACGGCGGCAACACGCTTGGCAATATTCTTGCCCAGATCGCCGACGCGCTCCAGATCGGCGGAGATGCGGATCGATCCGATGATCTCGCGCAGGTCTACGGCCATAGGCTGACGCTTGGCGATAATCATCACGGCCTTGTCGTCAATCTCGCGCTCACTGGCATCAAGTATGAGATCGTCGGAGATAACGCGTTGTGCAAGCGCATTGTCCGCATTGACGATAGCGGCGACCGACTGCTCGACCATACGTTCCGCATGTCCGCCCATTTCGGCGATCTTATGGGTGAGAAACTTCAATTCCTCATCGTAGGAGCGAACGGTATGCTGAGACGGCATAGTAGACCTCGTAATATAAATTGCGGGGAAGCCGCACTGTCTATCTGTTTGAGCGCAGTTCCGGATTAGCCGAAGCGTCCGGTGATGTAGTCCTGCGTGCGCTTTTCGGTCGGCGCGGTGAACATGGTTTCCGTGTCACCCACTTCGACCAGATTGCCGAGGTGGAACATGGCGGTACGCTGCGAAACGCGGGCGGCCTGCTGCATGGAGTGCGTAACAATGACGATCGTATAGTTCTGACGCAGTTCGTCGATCAGCTCTTCCACCTTTGCGGTTGCAATCGGATCGAGTGCCGAGCACGGTTCATCCATGAGGATCACTTCCGGGCTCACGGCAATCGCACGTGCAATGCAGAGGCGCTGCTGCTGGCCACCAGAAAGGCCGGTGCCCGCATCGTGCAAGCGGTCCTTCACTTCCTCGAACAAACTCGCCTTCTGGAGGCTCGTCACAACGATTTCTTCCAGATCTGCCTTGGTACGGGCGAGACCATGAATGCGCGGGCCATAGGCGACATTTTCATAGATCGACTTTGGAAACGGATTCGGCTTCTGGAAAACCATGCCAACGCGGGCGCGCAGTTCGACGACATCGATCTTCGGATCGTAGATGTCTTCATTGTCGAGCGTGATCTTGCCGCCAACCTTGCAGCCTTCAATCGTGTCGTTCATGCGATTGAGCGAACGCAGGAAAGTGGACTTGCCGCAACCGGAAGGTCCGATCAGCGCCGTGACCATCTTTTCCTGGATATCCAGATCGACGTCGAACAGCGCCTGCTTCTCGCCATAAAATACGCAGACCTTGTCGCCGCGCATCTTTATGGAATTGGCGTTGGCGTTCATTTTTTCTCCTACGGCTTTTTCGAGAGATCGTTCAGTCATCAGATTCATAGCTTTCGACTCCCGTTTTACCAGCGGCGCTCGAAGCGGCGGCGCAGAATGATTGCTGCAATATTCATCACGGCAAGGAACAGAAGCAGGACAATGATAGCGCCTGACGTGCGTTCCACAAAGGCGCGTTCTGCTTCATTTGCCCACATATAGATCTGCACCGGCAGAGCCGTCGACGGGTCCATCGGTGTCGACGGTACGTCCGCAACAAAGGCCACCATGCCAATCAACAGAAGCGGAGCAGTTTCACCAAGCGCATGGGCGAGCCCGATGATCGTGCCGGTCAGGATGCCGGGTGCGGCAAGCGGCAGGACATGGTGAAACACCATCTGCGTTTTCGATGCGCCGAGACCAAGAGCTGCGGCGCGGATGGAAGGCGGCACTGCACGAAGAGCGGCGCGCGTTGCAATGATGATAGTGGGAAGCGTCATCAGCGTCAGCACCAGACCGCCGACCAACGACGCAGAACGCGGCAGGCCGAAGAAGTTGATGAAGACTGCAAGCCCGAGCAGACCGAACACAATGGATGGCACGGCCGCCAGATTATTGATGTTCACCTCAATCATGTCGGTGAACCGGTTCTTTTTGGCGAACTCTTCCAGATAGATCGAAGCGGCGACGCCGATCGGTAGCGACAGGCCGAGAACAATCAGCATCATGTAGAGAGAGCCGACCAGCGCAACACCAAGACCGGATGTTTCCGGGCGGCTGGAAGCGCCGAAGGTGAAGAGACCGGTATTGAAGGCCTCCTTCATGACGCCCTCTTCCGAAAGCGTTTTCATCCAGGCAACCTGACGGTCAGAAACCTTGCGGCTTGTCTCCGGCACGGAAAGGTCGATCTGCCCTTTGAAGGCGGAATCGATGTCAGCGCCCGCCAGAACCGGAACAGTCTGCGTCGTACCGATGAGCGATGGATTGTCCAACACCATCTTGCGCAGCTGAATGCGCACGCCGTCCGAATAGAAGCGGCCAAGATCGCGCATTGCCGAACGGTCTGTCGTGGCAACACCCAGCTTTTCGGCCAGCGCATTGCGCACCAGCAGCGGATAGTTGGCCGTGATTAGCACGTTCGGATCGGTCGCGCGCTTATTGCTTGGGTCGATCACCTTTTCTTCGAGCTTGACCGGCAGATAAAGCGTCGTCTGCCAGAAGGCTGTATAGCCCTTGGAAAAGACCGAAAACAGGAGCGCGCACAGGAAGAATACGCCGATTGCAATCGCGGCAATACCGTAATAGCGGAAGCGACGTTCTGCGGCGTAGCGACGCTTGATCCCGATATCGCGGCGTGTTGGCTGTGCCGTCGTGCCGCTGGCGTTGAAAGTCGTATCGGTCATTATTCGTACTGCTCCCGGTACTTGCGCACAATGTGCAGCGCAAAGATGTTCATGATCAGCGTCAGGACGAAAAGCGTGATGCCGAGTGCAAAGGCCACCAGCGTCTGCGGCGAGTTGAATTCAAGGTCACCGGTGAGCTGGTTGACGATCTTCACCGTGATGGTGGTCATCGCCTCGAATGGATTGATATTGATGCGTGCCGCAACACCTGCTGCCAGAACCACGATCATGGTTTCGCCGATGGCGCGCGACGCGGTCATCAAAAGCGCGCCGACGATGCCCGGCAGAGCAGCTGGAAGGACCACGCGCTTGATGGTTTCAGAACGGGTTGCTCCAAGACCCAGCGAACCGTCGCGCAAGGTCCGTGGCACGGCAGTGATGATGTCGTCCGAAAGCGAGGACACGAAGGGGATGAGCATCACGCCCATGACAAGACCGGCGGTCAGAACGCTCTGTGCCATGATGAAACCCTGCCCGCCTGCAATGGCAATCGAGAGATCGCGCAAGAAAGGTCCGACAGTCACTAGGGCGAAGAAGCCGTAAACGATGCTGGGGATGCCGGCCAGCAGCTCGAGGACCGGCTTTACAACCGTGCGCACTCGAGGCGAAGCATATTCCGCCATATAGATTGCCGAGAACAGCCCCACCGGAACGGCGAACAGCATGGCCACAAGCGCGATATAGAGCGTACCCGCCAGAAGCGGGATGAGACCGAACTGGCCTGTTTCGCCACCTGAACCGGCTGCGGCAAAGCGTGGATCCCACACCGTGCCGAAGAAGAAATCCCATGGCGAAACGGATTGGAAGAAGCTGATAGTCTGGAACAGCATCGAACAGATGATGCCGACAGTCGTCAGAATGGCGATACCGGATGCGGCGATCAGCCCCCAGAGAACGATACGCTCGACATTGTTGCGCGCGCGCATACGGCGGCTGATCGTGGAAAGGCCGAAGATCAGGCCAGCGACCGCGATCACCAGAGAAACGGCGGAACCGATGGTATGCGTCAGCGCGGTTGCCCTTTTCAGGTAGAGCGCGATCGGCACCATGTAATCCTGGCCTTCGGTCGCGAGCGCTACGCCCTTGGAAGCCAGAAGCGTGCGAGCATCCTGATAATTCGATGGAAAGCTTTCCAGTTCGGCAGGCGTCAGCCGGTCAAGACCGTTGGCCAGACCACGCACCATGCCAAGCTGCAGGCTGCGATTGGTGAAAGAACCGTCCTCAATGGCGTCCGGCAGACGCGCGGTCGCACTGTGATCGAGATAAACCGACGTTCCAACGGCCCAAACAGCGAGGAACAGAACTGCAGGCAACGCAGAAACGAGGAAAACCCACCAGCCATGATAATGCGGGCGGGAATGCATTTTCTCGGTCCGCGAGGCTTGCGCGGAAGCAGACTGGATCTTGTCCAGTGCAACGGCACGCTGCCGGCCTATGAAGAATCCAATCAGCCCGATTGCAACGATACTGACGAGAACCAGAAAGAAGGACATTCAATTTCCCCGGTTGCCCTGATGATTTGGACCAGCAGGTGCAGCTTCCACCCTTATGCCGTTCCACGCGAATGCGCCTGTCTTAGTGCAAAGGCGCGAAAGGAGAAGAACGCGGAGATTTGTCATCCCCGCGTTCCACAGATCAAAACTTACTTCGCGGCCATCGTCTTGCCTTCGGAGAAGGCAGCACGCTGCGCTTCACGTTCTGCATCCGGAGCCGGAACCAGACCGTATTCGGCAAGCGGGCCGTCAGGACCGATCATCTGGTCGTTCAGGAAGAACTCAACATATTCCTTGAGACCGGGGATAACGCCGAGGTGAGCCTTCTTCACGTAGAAGAACAGCGGGCGCGACACCGGATACTCGCCCGAGGCGACGGTTGCAGCCGAAGGAGTGATGTCGTTGACGGTGGCGACCTTCAGCTTGTCGGCATTGTTTTCGAAGAAGTAGAGGCCGAAAACGCCAACGCCGGTCTTGTTCGAGTCAATGCGAGCGAGAGTTTCGGCATAGTCACCGTCGATGTCGACAGCCTTGCCGTCCTTGCGAACTGCGATACAGGCCGAAGCGGCAGCCTTGTCGTCGAGACCGGCCTTCTTGATTTCGTCCAGAGCGCCGGAGTGCTTGCAGCCGTCAGCAAGAACCTTTTCTTCGAAAACTTCACGGGTACCGTGCTTTTCACCCGGAATATAGGCGGCGATATCCCAATCTGGAAGGTTCGGATTGACCTGGTTCCACTTGGTGTTTGGATTGTCGACCAGTTTGCCGTCTACGACCAGCTTGGCGGCCAGAGCCTTGTAGACATCTTCCGGCTTCAGCTTCCAATCCGGACCCTTTGCGTCGGTTGCGAAAACGATGCCGTCATAGCCGAAACGAACTTCCTGAACGTCCTTGACGCCAGCGTCGATGCACGATTTCAGTTCCGAGTCCTTCATGGCGCGCGATGCATTGGCGATGTCGATGGTGTTTTCGCCGACGCCCTTGCAGAATTCCTTGATGCCTGCGCCCGAGCCGCCCGATTCAACAACCGGCGTCTTGAAGTTCGGGAAGGTTTCACCGAAGGTCTCGGCGACGATCTTCGCATAAGGCAGAACGGTCGAGGAACCGGCAACCTGAATCTGATCGCGCGCCTGAGCGGCGGAAATCGACATAACGGCAGCGATGGCAAGCGCTGCGGTCGAGGAAATCATCTTGTTCATGAGCTGCGGCTCCTGTTGTAAAAGACATATGACGATGTGGCGTCGTTAGCCCTCTACGCGCTCTATATTACATTCATATGACACTATTGTTACAGGTTTGTATCAGAGCCGCTTGCCATTGATTTTGTGGGGTTTTGCCGCGCCTTGAACCGGCAAATATTTTGGGCTCTAAAAATGCGGCAAACGAGCACCAAGAGCTTTGATGCCGGAAACATCGACATTGGCGAAGGCAAAGCGCAGGAAGGCTTCCTGTCCTTCACCGAAGAACCGGCCTGGCAAAGTGATGATGCCGAGCGACTTCGCAAGGCGCTCGGCAATCTCAACCGATGAGACATCCGAATAAGGATGACGCACAAAAGCGAAATAGGCTCCGACCGCCTCCACATGCCAGCCTTCGATATTGGCCATGACTGACCGCAATGCAGAGGCGCGCCTTGCAATCTCGCCGCGATTATCGTCACGCCAGCCGGTCAAAGGTTCGATAGCGCGTGCGACAGCAATCTGCGGCGCACGGCTTGCGCATATCTGCAGATTGTCCATGACTTTTGCGACATTCTCGACCATCGCCTGGCCCGCAACAATTGCACCAAGCCGGTGTCCCGGAATGCAGAACGATTTTGAAAAGCTGTAAAGCTGGATCAGATGCGACGGCCAATCCGTCTCGTCAAACAGCCGGTGCGGCGGTTCGTTGGCATCAGCCAGAAAATCGCGATAGGTCTCATCCAGAATGAGCCATGTCCCATTGTCGCGGCACAAAGCATAGATTTCCGACAACAGCCCCGCCGGATAAATCGCCCCGGTTGGGTTGTTCGGGGAAACAAGTGCCAGCGCCGTGATACCCGGACGAAGCGCAGCGCGAACGTCCTCCACGACAGGGATGAAACCATTCCGGGCATTGCAGGGCATTGAGCCAGAAGCGATGCCGAGCATGTCCAGCGATGAACGATGATTGAAATAGAACGGATCGGTGGTCAGCACCGTATCGCCACTTTGCGCCACACACATGATGGCGGCGATGAAGGCCTGATTACAACCGGATGTGATATGGACGTTGGCGGCATCGATCTGCGCGCGATAAAGCTGACCTACATGCGCCGCATAAGCCCCGCGCAAAACCTTTTCACCCTCAATCGGACCGTAACCGGCGGAAGCCAGCGATCCCGCCGCCTCACCCAGAAAGCGCAGCATATCGGGATGCGGAGGGTAACCGGGAACTGCCTGCGAGAGGTCAATAAGCGCGCCATGCGACCCGTCATAGTCCCGCGCCCAGGCCTGAACCGCCGGGATGGGCGGTGCGGAAAGGAGATTGATCAGTGGATTGACGGCAGGCAAGGACATTGGCGACTCCCCATTTTAGAGCGGTTCCAGTTAAAGCGGAATCGTGGAGCCGCTCTATCTCATTGTTTTTACGCATTATCCTACGCAAAACCGCTTCGCACTTTTGCTGGAAATGCTCTAATCTGCCACTCTTACCGTGATCGCTGGCGTGGTTGAAGCTGTTATTCGCTCGGACGCGAAAGCACGTAAGCTGCGGAACCGAGCATGAAGATCGTTACTGCTGTTGCCAGCAGCCAATCAGGCTTCGCCCCCCACCAGAACAAGCCATAGCCGACCGTCATGCCGATACAGGCATAAAGCTTCGCGCGCGGCGGGATGGCTCCGCGCTCGCGCCATTTGATGACAAGTGGACCGAAACGCTGATTGGCAAGCAAACGCGCTTCGAGCTTTGGCGATGACCGTGCAAAAAACCACGCGGCAAAAATGATAAAGATCGTAGTCGGCATGACCGGCAGGAAAGCACCAATAATGCCAAGTCCAAGCATGAGAAAGCCGAGGCAAAGATAGAATATCCGCTTACTCGCTGAAATTGCGGGTGAAGCGGTTTCGGTTCTGTCTTTGTCGGGGTGGTCCTGCATGGTTTTCCATCGTCTGATCCGGATGCTTATAGCAGGATTCTAGCACCCTCGTGCAGGCTCTTGCCGGGCAAAGAAACGTCATCCCACGGCCTTTCCGCCCCTGTGGATAACTTTTGAGACTGGTAATGAATTGTAAAACACAGTCATAAATTGCAATTTTGCCCCCGAAATGCCTTATTTCATCAACTTTGCCGCTGAAGCTGAAAACTTGCCATACAAATAAAAATTGTAAACCGGGCTCGTCCCATCGGGAACCGGGCAAGCAGATTTTCTTGCAATCGGCACGCGAAAACAAGGCATAGCAAAGGCCTGCCGCAGATTCCTAACGAATCGTAAACAGCTTTACAGCAACAACGCCAAATCTTTCCTAATATTCCTTGGTTATGTTTATGCCTTTAAGTAAACAACGATCAGTATAGGATGATTTTCCCGACACGATATAGATTCAGTTATCGTACAATGTTCTCATTCGAACCACGTCAGCGCCACATTTAGATTCCAGTTCGCAATTGTCTTTCTCAGCAACAACTGTGAGACATCCCGTTAACAACTAGTGGATCTGGCATGACTTTCAAGACCCGTATGGCTATGCTTGCCGTTGCGGCAACCGGTCTTCTCGCGGCCACCGCAATCGAGGCTTCAGCACAGCAATGCGGCGGTGCCTCCTGGTACGCCCTCACTTCCCGCACGGCTTCGGGTGAACGTATGAACCCATCCGGTCTGACCGCAGCGCACCGCACCCTGCCGCTTGGCAGCAAGGTCAAGGTTACCAATCAACGAAACGGCAAGTCGCTCGTCGTTCGCATCAATGATCGCGGCCCATTCATCAAAGGACGCGTTCTGGACCTGTCAAAGGGTGCCGCAGGTCGGCTCGGTTTCATCGGCGCAGGACACACCAAGGTCTGCTTTACGCCGCTTTGATTTCGGCGAAGCTTCGCTCGACGGCTGGATTTATTTTCGATCCAGCCGGTCGGTGAACCAGCGGGTCAGCTTGATCCAGACCTCATCCTTTTCGGCAGCATCCTCGATCCCATGTTCAAGATTGGGATTGTCGTTGACCTCAATCACCACCACGCCGTCGTCCGTTTCCTTGAGATCGACGCCATAAAGTCCGTCACCGATGCAGCGTGCCGCGCGCAGCCCGGTTTCCAGAACCGACGGCGGCGCATCGCCCAGCGCATAGGAACGAAACCCGCCTTCCAGGGGCTTGCCGCCCGTATCGTGCTTGACGATCTGCCAGTGATTTTTTGCCATCATATACTGGCAGATGAAAAGTGGCTTGCCGTCGAGAACGCCGACGCGCCAGTCGAACTTCGTCGGCATGTATTTCTGCGCCAGCAGGAGATCGCTGTCCTCCAGCCATAAAGTGGCGAGCGCTTTCAATTCGGCAAAATCCTTCACCTTCTTCACACCGCGCGAAAATGACGAATCCGGTATCTTGATCACCATCGGAAAGTTGAGCACATCGGCAGCGCGCTCCAGATCCTCCTCGCCTGCAATCATCACCGTCGGCGGAACCGCCACGTCGTTCGCCTGCATCAGTTCGTGCAGATAGACCTTGTTCGTGCAGCGGATCATGGAAATCGGATCATCGATCACCGGCATGTTTTCCTGCTGCGCCCGCCGGGCAAACCGGTAAGTATGATTGGAGATCGACGTCGTCTCGCGGATGAATAGTGCGTCAAAATTGGCAAGCCGCGGCAGATCGCGCTTGCCGATAGGCTCGACTTCCCCCCCGAGCCGGGCCGCTATCCTCGCCCAGTGCTTCAGCGTCGAGACGGTAGACGGCGGCATAGCCTCCTTCGGATCGCACAGAGTTGCGAAGGAGTAGCGGGCTGGAACCTTTGGGCGTGCTGCGCGCCACTCACGCTGGGTATAGCGATCAAGTGCGTCCTCGAAGCGTTCCTTCTGCGTTTTGGTAAACTTGGTGATATTCGCAAAGCCGATCTTCTGGATCCGCGCCCATTCACCGGATTTGACCGTGACTTCCAGCGACGGCGCGCGAAACCAGTCGAAGAGCAACCGTCCAAACCGCTCAAACTCGGGATTATCGGCAAGGCCAAAATGCACATGGATCGTTTCCGGTGCTTTTTCCGGATGCTTGCCGAGTGCCTTGTTCAGCATGTCTTCGAGCTCGGGAATGGCGTTTTCATAAAGCCGCCGTTCCGACAGATCGATCATGGTTTCCACGGAGGGAATGATGCGATGCCCCCGCGCTTCGGCCAGAAGCGAAGCGTAATAGCCGCGGCTCTGATAGGCATAGGAGCGCGACAGGTTGATGATGCGTGGGCGCAACTGTCCATTGAACAGCGCGGGATGCGCGAGATAGTCGCGCGTGGTCATGACCTTGTGCGGCGTCGCCCCATTATCGATATCCGAGAGGCGCCCTACCAGAATGACGCAGATCGTCATTAGTCCGTCCTTTTTTCCAGAATAACGGCTGCCCTGAGCCCATCACTGCCGAACCGCGCGATGCGGTCGAAAATATGGAAGGGAACAGGGACGTTTGCAGCATCGGCGATGGTTTCGCCGAGCTCTTCCTCCACCCAGGGGTCGTGAATGAGAATGTGGCGCCCGTCTTCACCATGGGCCAGCACCCAGTGCGGCACTTTCTTGCCGAACATAAGATAGCCGCTGATCAACACGATTACTGCCGCCCCGCGGCGCAGAGCGTCCAGAATGTCGTGCAGCGTGAAACCACGATAATCCACCGCGATAGCATAGGCTTCCGTACGCTGGCGAAAGTCAGTCTGGGCCAGTTGCATGATCTTGCGTTTTTCTTCCGAACGCACCGATTGCAGGAAAAGCATGTCCTCGATGGATACGATGATCGACGCTTTCAGACCGCGCTCATGCGCAGCGACCGCAAGTCCGAAAGGCTCGCAGCCGCCCGGCCCCGACATCATATAGATCGTCGTCGCATCGCGCCAAAGGCGGACTTCCAGCACGGGATCGAGCCGCGTCTCCCGATTGTGTCGGGCAAGCACCATCATCAGGCAAGCCGCACCGCAGGTAAAATCGGTCGTCTGCTCGTAGTAAGGGAAAGCTGTGACCGGTGAAATCTCCCCGCGAACCGTCTTTTCGAAACGTAGCGCATCCGAATGATCAGCATAATAGTCGAGATAGCGTCCGATGGGGCGATAACCGTGCCGCTTGTAGAGTGCGATGGCGCGTTCGTTGTCCTCGCGCACCTCCAGCCGCAGCAACGGACGGTCGTGGTCGTAAGCTGCCGTTTCCGCCGCCTGCAACAGGAGAGAGCCGATGCCTTTGACCTTGGCCTCCGGGTCGACAGCAATCGAGTAAAGCCGTGCAAGTGCAGTGCCATGACGAAACAGGATCATCGCATAGCCGATGACGGTCCCTTCCATTGTTGCAACGATGGTTTCTGCGGTCGGTCGCGCGATGAGGGCGCGAAATGAACGGCGGGAAATTCGGTCTGTCTCGAAACAGCGCTCTTCGATGCGCATGAGCGCATCTATGTCGTCTGCCGTGGCCTTGCGCGTCGTTGCGCCTGTCATCTTTTGGCCTTTGCAAATGGATCGTTATGATCCGGTCGAACAACAACAATTGGCTTATTCGAGGCAAAAGACAAGCGCCCGGACCGTGGCAAAATTATGAGTGATTTTCACCGCCCGATCCGCTTCGAAAAGCTTACAAATTCAATCACTAATTGCATTTTTTAAGAATACCCTCATTAACCATTAATTAAGAAGTCGAGCGACCCCGAGGCGAACTGAATTGACTCCGGAGTATTTCAGCCATTAACGTTTCGTTAATAAATGAGTAACTGGCGAAAGCCAAAGGGCGTTGAGTATGTTTTGCGTTGTTCGCTCGACCACAAAGATTATGGCAGCCGCCGGTTTCGCCGCTTCGCTGCTGATGGCAAGCTTTGGTGCACAAGCCGCCTCCGGCGACTTCATGCAGACCGGCAAGCTGACCTCGCAGCCGATCGGACATTATGAATTCTGCAAGCGCGAAGCCAAGGAATGCGGCATCACCAGCCGCGACACCCGCGCACTGCAGCTCAACCACTCGAATTGGCAGCGCATCGTCGAGATCAATCTTGCGGTCAATGAAAGCATCAAGCCGATGACCGACATGGAAATCTACGGCGTTGAGGAATACTGGGCTTATCCGACCACCGTTGGTGACTGCGAAGATTACGTATTGCTGAAGCAGCGTGAATTGCAGAAGGCAGGCATCCCGATTACCGATCTTCTGATCACTGTCGTTCGCAAGCCGGACGGCGAAGGCCATGCGGTCCTCACCGTTCGCACGGATCGTGGCGACTTCGTTCTCGACAATCTGACCGACGAAGTCATGCGCTGGAACGAGACGGATTATACCTATCTGAAACGTCAGGCCGCCAGTGATACCGGTCGCTGGGTCACGATCGAAGGCCCGGACAATCTTCTCGTCGGCGCAGTGCACTGATATCGAAACGTCCCGATTGATTTTGAAGATGGTCCCGGAATGTGTTATTCATTCCGGGTCTAAAAAGGAGAGGTCGGTGCGGTTAGCCCGACCCCCGTTGCAAAGCGGGTCCTGGCCTTCGCAATTGCTTTCTTTTCGGTATATGCGTCGAGTCCCTTGACCTTCCACTCCGATGCAATGGTGCATTGGAGAACAAAGGTCTTGGTCATGAAACAGCAAATCTCCGTCATTACACTTGGTATCGCCGATCTTGAGCGCTCGCGTCGCTTCTACGCCGAGGGTTTCGGCTGGGTGCCCGTTTTTGAAAATGAAGAAATCATCTTCTACCAGATGAACGGTTTCATTCTCGGAACCTTTCTGAAAGCCTCCCTCGAAGTCGATATGAATCGCGGCGGTCTTCTACAGCCCGGCGCATTTTCCCTAGCGCACAATGTGGAACAGAAAGTTGATGTTGCGCCACTCATGGACCGGCTGGTTGCAGCCGGTGGCAAACTGTTGCGGTCTGCTGATGCACCAGTCCACGGAGGCTTTCGCGGCTATGTCGCCGATCCCGACGATCACGCCTGGGAAATTGCCTGGAACCCGGCCTGGCCCATCGACGAGAACGGCTTTGTAACATTCGGGATATGAACCGATGGAATAACCACAGGGCGCATTTCATGCCCTGTGGCTTACAAGGTTGTAGCTATTGAGGACCACGCATGACAAAAATCTACTTCATCTCCCATCCGGAAGTCGTGATCGATCCAGCAAAACCTGTTCCGTCGTGGAACCTGTCAGAGCGTGGCATTGAACGGATGCGTTTCTTTGCTAGCCAACCGGAAGTGCAATCCATCACGACGATCTGGTCCAGCACGGAAACAAAGGCAATGGAAGCTGCTGAAATTCTGGCTGGTGTTCTGGGAATTGTTCCCTCAACAGATCGCAGTTTTAATGAAATCGACCGAAGCGCCACCGGCTTTTTGCCCGCCGAACAACACGAGATTGTCACCAACCGGTTCTTTTCAGCACCCGAAACAAGCATTTGCGGGTGGGAGCGAGCCATTGACGTACAGCAGCGCATTGTGGAAGGCTTCGAAGCAGTGAAGCGGCTTGGAACTTCTGGCGATATCGCCATCGTCGGCCATGGTGGCGCAGCTACGCTGCTTCTCTGCTTCTTGGCCGGACTTCCGATCAGCCGCCAGTATGATCAGCCCTATCAGGGGCATTACTGGTGCTACTCAAGCGACGCCGATGCTGTCCTCTATCACTGGAAGCCGATAGCACCGCGTTAATGGCTTGCGCGGCAGCTTATGCTGCGGAAACCAGCCTTTCTGCGCCCATGCGATAAGATATGGCGCTGGCCAGATGTATGCGACCGACCTTGTCGCTGGCGTCCAGATCGGCAAGCGTGCGGGCTACTTTCAGAATGCGATGATAAGCACGGGCGGAAAACCGCATCTGTTCGCTCGCGTCGCGCAAAAGCTTGAGGCCTGCCGCATCCGGCTCAGCAACTTCCTCTATAAGTTTCGCCGAACAATAGGCATTGGTCATGGAAGGTTCCAGACCGAGGGCTGAATAACGCAGGGTCTGGACCGCACGGGCACGTGCGATGCGTTGCGCAACCGTTTCGCTCCTTTCCGACTGGGATGGCTTGATGAGATCGAAAGCAGACACGGCGGGCATATCCACCCGCAAGTCTATACGGTCGAGAAGCGGGCCTGAAATGCGGGCCTGATAGTCGGACTGGCAACGCGGCCCGCGAGCACAGACATGCCCCGGTTCACCCGCCATGCCGCAGCGGCAAGGATTCATGGCAGCAATCAACTGAAAGCGCGCCGGATAGCTGGTTCGGTGATTGACGCGAGCGATGAGGCATTCGCCGGTTTCGAGCGGCTGGCGCAGCGAATCCAGAACCTGCGGCGAAAACTCCGGAAACTCGTCCAGAAACAACACGCCACTATGCGCAAGCGATACCTCGCCGGGCTTTGCACGCAGCCCGCCGCCAACCATTGCCGCCATTGAGGCTGAATGATGCGGCGCCCGGAACGGACGGCGATCTGACAGTTTTCCACCCGAAAGCTCACCCGCAATCGAGGCAATCATCGATACGTCCAGTAATTCGCGCGGAGAAAGGCGAGGCAGAATGGACGGCAATCGCTGAGCAAGCATGGATTTGCCTGATCCCGGCGGTCCGACGAGCAGCAGATTGTGATTGCCCGCAGCCGCGATTTCAAGCGCACGCTTGGCGGTTTCCTGTCCCTTTATGTCGGCAAGATCGAGTTCCGTTTCACCAGAAATCCGCATGGATGGTTCCGGCCGGGTCAGAACCTGTGTGCCGCGAAAATGATTGGCAAGGGCGATCAGACTGCGCGGAGCAAGGATATCGATGTCGGCACCCGCCCAGGCTGCCTCCGGCCCACAAGCATAAGGGCAGATGAGCCCCTTCTCGTCCCGGTTCGCACCGATTGCAGCAGGCAGGACGCCTGCCACTGGTGTTATCGAACCATCGAGCGATAGTTCACCCAGAACGAGATAGGACTGGATCGCATCCGCTGGAATGGCGCCGATTGCCGCCATAAGCCCGACAGCAATGGGCAAATCATAATGCGACCCTTCTTTCGGCAGATCGGCAGGTGCCAAATTGACTGTCACCCGTTTGGTTGGCATGGAAAGGCCAGAGGCGTGCAACGCCGCCTGCACCCGCTCCCGGCTTTCTGCCACGGCCTTGTCCGGCAAGCCGACAATGGACATGCCCATCTTGCCCGGTGCAACCATCACCTGCACGTCGACAGGCACAGCTTCTATGCCTTGAAAAGCAACTGTTCCAACCCGCGCGACCATGTTCCCCCGCTCGCCACGCAATACATCTCTTAAGTGAGTAAAAACTCAAATACAACTTAGAGAGTTAAGCACGGACGAGCGGCAAGTTCAAGAACGTTAAGAGAACAAATTTGGGTCGGCTCCTACCGCCTGGCTTCGACCGCATCCCAGAACAGGGCCGCAATGTTGGTCCCGTCGAAACGCTGGATTTCGCGGATACCAGTTGGAGAGGTAACGTTGATTTCGGTCATGTAATCGCCGATCACATCGATGCCAACCAGGATGAAGCCACGCTCCCTCAACGATGGGCCAATGCGTTCGCAAATCTCGCGTTCCCGCGGCGTCAGCTTGCTCTGTTCCGCACGCCCACCAACATGCATGTTGGAACGGGCATCGGTTTCCGACGGCACACGATTAATCGCGCCGACGGGTTCGCCGTCGATCAGAATGATGCGCTTGTCACCAGCGCGCACGTCTTTCAGATAGCGCTGCGCGATGAACGGCTCCGTGAAGAGCTGGCCGAACATTTCCAGAAGCGAGGTCAGGTTGCGGTCACCATCGGCCAGATGGAAGACGCCCGCACCGCCATTGCCGTAAAGCGGCTTCAAAATAATGTCGCCGAACTCGCGACGGAAATCCATGACTTCCTGCGGGTCCTTGGTGATGAGTGTTTCCGGCATCAGGTCAGGAAACTCTGTCACGAAGATTTTTTCGGGACTATTGCGCACCCAGGCCGGATCATTGACCACCAGTGTCTTCGGGTGAATCCGCTCCAGAAGATGGGTTGTGGTAATGTAGTTCATGTCGAAGGGCGGGTCCTGACGCAGAAGCACCACATCCATTTCCGAAAGGTCACGGCGGGTCGGCTCGCCCAGCGAATAGTGATCGCCCTTGACGTCGCGCACTTCCATTTTTTCCAAGCGGGCGGAAACGACGCCGTCACGCATCGAAAGCCGGTCCGGCGTATAATGGTAAAGCTCATGACCGCGCTTCTGCGCCTCGAGCGAAAGGGCGAATGTGGTATCGCCTGCAATGTTCACCGTGCTGATATGGTCCATCTGGACCGCGACTTTGAGAGCCATGATTTCCTCGCGATTCGAAGTTGCGGGAAATCTAAAACGGAATGATCAGGCAACATAGCCCTTTCTCTCAATCCGGCTCGGTACGCTATTCCAATGTGCAAAGTTAAACTGGATCGGCTTTCATCGGTTGTCTATGCTGGTTGTAATCGGTTCGGCCGTTTCGGGAGGGAAAAAGTGACCGTCGTTAAAACCACTTTGTTTGCTGATCATATAGCGCAACTGGGCGAGGGCCCCGGCTACGATCCTCTGAGCGGAAATGTCTGGTGGTTCGATATTCTCGGCCAAAAACTGATCGAGAAAAACTGGGAAAACGGCGAGATACATGTTCATGCACTCGGCATGAAGGCCAGCGCCCTGGCCGTTATCGATCGTGATCGGCAGTTGATCGTCAGCGAACATGGGCTGTTCATTCGCGAGCGGGCGAATGGGCGATTGACCCTTCATCATCCGCTTGAAGCCGAGAATGAAGTCACCCGTTCCAATGATGCGCGCGTGCATCCTTCGGGATCGTTCTGGATCGGCACGATGGGCAAAAAAGCCGAAACCGATGCAGGTTCGATCTGGTGGTATCGCGAAGGCCAGGTGAAAAAGCTTTTCTCCGGCATTACGATCACCAATTCGATCTGCTTTTCTCCCGACGGAAAAATCGCCTATTTCGCCGATACGGATCGCAATATCATCTGGCGGGTCGACACTAATCCAGAAACCGGATTGCCGATATCCGACAAAAGCGTATTCCATCACCGCGTCGAAGATGGCGGTGTCGATGGCTCGGTTGTCGATGCGGAAGGTACGCTGTGGAATGCCTGCTGGGGGGGCAGCTCGATCAATGCCTATTCCCCGCAAGGCCGCCTGATCCGCTCGATTTCGCTGCCGGTCCGCCAGCCATCATGCCCCGCTTTCGTCGGGCCGGATGCAACCGTGATGATCGTGACCAGCGCCTATGAGGGTCTAGACGAAGAGGCCCGTCGTTCTGATGCTCACGCTGGAAAGGTGCTGCTGCTCGATTTGACGCTTGCCGGACGGCATGATCCGCCGGTCCGGCTCTAAACAGCAAATGAAAAAGGGCCCCTGCGGGCCCTTCGATTTTAGATACCTTCAACGATGACGATATCACCATCCGCAACCGTCTGGCGGATTGCCTTCGCGGCCTGATATTCGGGTGAATTGTAGCAATCGAGCGCGTGCTGCATGGTCTCGAACTCAATGATTACGTTGCGGGCACGACCCTGTCCCTCGACTGCGTCTGTCTTGCCGCCACGCGCAATGAAATTTGCACCATAACGCTCGAACGCAGGTTTTGCGGTCGAAACATAATCCTTGTATCGCTCGGGATCACGGACATCGACACGGGCAATCCAGTAGGCTTTCGTCATATTCTCTCCTCCGAGTTTTTTCACGCAACCGAGCGCATTTCGTCGAGAATGGCAAGGGCTGCGGCTTTGCGATCAACCGCACCGACGATCGGGCGCGCGACGACCAGATGGCTGGCTCCGGCTTTCAATGCATCGGCAGGGGTCATGACCCGTTTCTGGTCGCCCTTTTCCGAACCGGCGGGACGAATGCCTGGTGTGACAATGGCCATATCCGGACCCACTGCCTGACGGATGGCTGCCGCTTCGACGGCGGAAGCCACAATGCCGCCCATGCCGGCCTCGCGCGCCTGCCGGGCGCGTTTCAGCACCAGCGTTTCCGCATCGTCGGAATAACCGGCTTCCTGCAGGTCGGCATTGTCCATTGAGGTCAGAACCGTTACGCCCAGAAGGCAGAGGTCCGATCCTCTGGCAGCTTCCACCGCTGCCCGCATCGCTTTCGGATAAGCATGCAGGGTGAGCATAGAAACACCCATCTTCGCGACATTCTCGACACCCTTTGCGATGGTGTTGTCGATATCGAGCAACTTCATGTCGAGGAAGACTTTCTTCTTCGCCGCCACGAGGCTTTTTGCGAAGTCGAGTCCACCTGCAAAAACCAGCTGATAGCCGATCTTGTAGAAGGAAACGGCATCGCCCAGCTCTTCGACCACCTTTTCCGCTTCGGCAATGGTCGGCACGTCGAGGCCCACGATCAAGCGCCCAGATGCTTCCCCGGGCGCTTGATCGCGCAAATCTGTCGTCGTCATGAGAGTCTCCGTGGTGATTTTTACTCTCTTCGCATAACGGAACCCGTTGCGAAAGAGATGGAATCAGCTTTTTGCTTCTTCCACCCGCGCGATGAGGCTGCGGCAGACGGCGGAGAGCATTCTGGCGCTTCGTTCTTCTTTCAGCGTTCCATCATCATTGAACGCTACCGATGCATGGCCGACCGAGCATTGCTCGGTCACGATCTGCACGCCGACATTCATCAGCACGGCACGCAAATGATAAAGTCCGCGCATACCGGCGAACATGCCGTCGGAGCTGGAACAGAGGCCGACAGTCAGACCGGCATAGGGTCTGAACGGCTTGTCCCCATCCTTTGATATGCGACTGACCCAATCGATGGTGTTTTTCAGAAGCGGCGGGATCGATGCATTGTATTCCGGCGAGCAGATCATCAGGCCATCCTGTTCGGCGAACAGGCGACCAAGCTTCATAGCGTTTTCCGGAACGCCATGCTCGCTTTCCAGATTCTGGTCCATGATCGGCAAAGGATAGTCGGCAAGCGTGATGCGTGTGACATCGGCCCCCTGCGCCCGCAACTCCTTTTCCGCGGCATCCGCCATGTGGCCGGAAAAAGCACCCATACGAACCGAACCCGCGAAGACGAGAATACGTGCAGTCATGAAAAACCTCGTGCGAAACTAGTGGATTGAATTTGACGTTTGAATCCCGACTGAATGAGATGCTGTTTCAAACGTCAAATTCGAAAAATCCACTAGATACATAAAATTACTAGTGGTCTTTGCGATTCCGACATTTGCTCGGCGCCTGTATCATAGGGACGCAAATGTCGGAATCAGACCACTAGACCAAAGGGCTGCGATAAACCCAAAGCTGCGCTGGCGGCACATTGCGCACCACGAAATCATAGTGCTGAACCGTATAGTTGCCGCGGCCGGCGGGAACCGGTGGCAAGGGACCATAGGTGATCTGCATCAAAGGCCGTCCGCGTGGAATGCGGGAAAGCAGGCTTTCCACGAGCTGGATGCGCCCGTCCATCGGGAAATTGAGCATCGGCACGGCAGAGATGATACAATCGAATTTCTGGTCTTTCTTCTCACCCAACGCGCTGTCGAGGTCGAATGCATCGCCCTGAATAATATTGACGTCTGGAAAGATCGTGTTCAGGTGATCCACGAAATCCTGCGAATATTCGATGGAATAGAGGTCGGCAGGTTTTACGCCCTGTTTCAGGATCGCCTTGGTGATGACGCCCGTGCCTGGTCCAAGTTCCAGAACGGGAAGGCCGGAGCCGGTATCGATGACGCTGGCCATACGGCGCGCTGTAATAGAACTCGTCGGCAAAATAGCCCCGACCGCTTTCGGCCCGTCTATCCATCCCTTGAAAAAACGGATCTCCTCATCGAACTTAGCGGCCAGTTTCCTGCCGAGCTGTCCTGCCATTCTCGCTGCTCCCATTGTCGTTATTGGACAAGTTTATGCCGCTTTGAATTCCCTAAGCAAGGCGTGAATAAGGAAAAGAACAAAAAAGGGAGCCTTTCGGCTCCCTTTATTATTCTCCGATACCTTCGAAGAATTCTTTCATCCTTGAGAAGAACCCCGCTGATTTCGGGCTGTTCTCTTGCGAGGAAAGCTTTTCGAACTCTTCCAGCAGTTCACGCTGGCGTTTGGACAGGTTCTGCGGCGTCTCAATGTCGATCTGGATATAAAGATCGCCTACCGCAGCCTGACGCAGAACCGGCATGCCCTTGCCCTTGAGGCGGAACTGCTTGCCATTCTGCGTGCCATCCGGAACCTTGACCCGTGTCTGTGTGCCATCGAGCGTGGAGACTTCGAACTGGCCACCAAGGGCTGCCGTCGTCATCGAGATCGGTACCTTGCAATAAAGGTCGGAGCCGTCGCGCTGGAAGAACTCGTGCGGCTTGACCGAAAGGAAAATGTAGAGGTCGCCTGCCGGGCCGCCGCGCATACCGGCTTCGCCTTCACCGGCGAGACGGATACGGGTGCCATCCTCGATGCCTGCCGGAATATTGACCGACAGCGAACGCTCCTGCGTGACACGGCCCTGACCATGGCACTTGCCGCAAGGGTCCTTGATGATCTGGCCACGACCGTTACAGGTCGGGCAGGTGCGCTCCACCGAGAAAAAGCCCTGGGCAGCGCGAACACGGCCCGAACCCGAACACATGGTACAGGTGGTCGGCTGAGAACCGGCCTTTGCGCCGGAGCCGGAGCATTCGTCGCAGGTGATGGACGTCGGAACGCGGATTTGCGCGGTCTTGCCCGCATAGGCTTCTTCCAGCGTCACTTCCATATTGTAGCGAAGATCGGCGCCGCGTTCGCGTCCGCCACTGGAGCGGCGCCGACCGCCGCCCATCATCTCGCCAAAAATGTCTTCGAAGATATCGGCGAAACCACCGGCACCGCCAAAGCCGTTACCGAAACCGCCACCCATGCCGCCATTTTCAAAGGCTGCGTGGCCGAACCGGTCGTAGGCGGCGCGCTTCTGCGGGTCCTTCAGCGTTTCGTAAGCCTCGCCGATTTCCTTGAACTTGCGCTCAGCTTCCGGATTATCCGGATTGCGATCCGGATGATATTCCATGGCGAGTTTGCGAAAGGCTGTTTTCAGCATCTTGTCGTCTGCTGTTCTTTCAACACCCAGAGCTTCGTAGTAGTCGATCTTCATCAGTTCGTTATCCCGGCGACAGGAAAGCGCCTTTTGCTTTCACGGACATCGTATCCCGAAACCGGTCCCCAGATTCGTGCGACACGCCCCAAAGCGTTCAACACTTGTCAGGGGCCAGCGTTTCCAATTGTTCATCTATCGAAGCGCCTTCCGACCCATGCGTCAGAGCGGCACTCCGGATTTCAGCATCAATACCCACTTTGCCCGAAACCGTCTCATGCTTTTCAAGATGTATGCAGGCCAGAGCGATTTTTCAAACAGAGGCTGATTTTCTCGGCATTTGCCACCGACACCGGCCAATATGCAGGCTTATACAAAACCTGCGAATATGAACATCTCAAAAATTGGCAAAAGCCCGGGGCAGAGCCCCGGGCTTGAGCGTATTGAGCCTAGAATTACGACTTCTTCTTGTCGTCGTCGATTTCTTCGTAATCGGCGTCGACAACATCGTCGTTCGAAGCAGCAGCCTCCTCGCTAGCACCGGCAGCACCGGTTTCAGCAGCCTGAGCGGCTTCGTACATGGCTTGACCGAGCTTCATGGAAGCTTCCGCGAGCGTCTGCGTCTTGGCCTTGATATCCTCGGCATCATCGCCTTCAAGCGAGGTCTTGAGGCTTGCCAGAGCATCTTCAATGGCCTTCTTGTCGTCAGCCGAAACCTTGTCGCCATATTCGCTGAGCGACTTTTCGGTCGAATGAACGAGGCTTTCGCCCTGGTTCTTGGCTTCAACGGCATCGCGACGCTTCTTGTCGGCTTCGGCGTTAGCCTCGGCGTCCTTGACCATTTTTTCGATGTCGGCATCGCTCAGACCACCGGATGCCTGAATGCGGATCTGGTGTTCCTTGCCGGTGCCCTTGTCCTTGGCCGTCACGTTGACGATACCGTTGGCGTCGATGTCGAAAGTCACTTCGATCTGCGGCACGCCACGCGGTGCGGGCGGAATGCCGACGAGGTCGAACTGGCCGAGCATCTTGTTGTCGGCAGCCATTTCACGCTCGCCCTGGAAGACGCGGATCGTCACTGCCGACTGATTGTCTTCGGCGGTGGAGAAGGTCTGCGACTTCTTGGTCGGGATCGTGGTGTTGCGTTCGATCAGACGCGTGAACACGCCGCCCAGCGTTTCGATACCCAGCGAAAGCGGGGTCACGTCGAGCAGCAGAACGTCCTTGACGTCGCCCTGCAGAACGCCTGCCTGAATTGCCGCGCCCATGGCGACGACTTCATCCGGATTGACGCCCTTGTGCGGCTCCTTGCCGAAGAAGGCTTTCACGACTTCCTGAATCTTCGGCATGCGGGTCATGCCGCCGACCAGAATCACTTCGTCGATTTCGCCAGCCTTGAGGCCGGCATCCTTCAGCGCTGCCTTGCAGGGCTCGATGGTGCGCTGGACGAGATCGTCGACCAGGCTTTCGAACTTGGCACGCGACAGCTTGATGGCAAGGTGCTTTGGACCGGTCTGGTCGGCCGTGATGAACGGCAGGTTGACTTCGGTCTGTTGCGAGGACGACAGTTCGATCTTGGCCTTTTCGGCAGCTTCCTTGAGGCGCTGCAGAGCGAGCTTGTCGTTCTTGAGGTCGATGCCGCTTTCCTTCTTGAACTCGGAGACGAGGTATTCGACCAGACGCATGTCAAAGTCTTCACCGCCGAGGAAGGTGTCGCCGTTGGTCGACTTCACCTCAAAGACGCCGTCACCAATTTCGAGAACCGAGACGTCGAAAGTGCCGCCGCCAAGGTCATAAACAGCAATGGTCTTGCCATCGTTCTTGTCCAGACCGTAAGCGAGCGCAGCAGCAGTCGGCTCGTTGATGATACGCAGCACTTCGAGACCGGCGATCTTGCCGGCATCCTTGGTTGCCTGGCGCTGAGCGTCGTTGAAGTAGGCCGGAACGGTGATAACCGCCTGCGTGACTGTTTCGCCGAGGTAAGACTCAGCGGTTTCCTTCATCTTCTGAAGGATCATCGCAGAAACCTGCGACGGGGAATATTTCTTGCCGTGGACTTCAACCCAGGCGTCGCCATTGTCGCCCTTGACAATCTGGTACGGAACCAGGTCCTTGTCCTTGGTAACCATCGGGTCGTCAAAGCGGCGGCCGATCAGGCGCTTAACCGCAAAAATGGTACCTTCCGGATTGGTGACGGCCTGACGCTTTGCAGGCTGACCGATGAGACGTTCGTCACTATCGGAGAACGCAACGATCGAAGGGGTTGTACGCGCACCTTCGGCATTTTCGATGACCTTCGCGCTTTTGCCGTCCATGACGGATACGCAGGAGTTGGTCGTTCCCAGATCGATACCAATAACTTTAGCCATATTTCTCTCCATTCAGCAAACCGCCAAGACCTCTACCGAGCGTTCCGTGGGCGGTTCCTATCGGTTTCACAATGCGCTTTTCACGATGCTTGTCCGAAAACCGGACCGGTTTCCAGACGCACATCAATGCCCTGTGCGAGGCGTATATAAGAAACGCGGTTTTTTACTGCAAGTCACAACAGCCAAGCTGGGGCAGATTCAGCACCCGGAAACACTGACAGGGACCTATCGACGTACGAAATAGGGGCCGCAGCTGCACAAGATAGTGCGCGCGGACCATCATACCATAGCCGATCCGCCGTCTTTTGCCGCACGGTAGATCGCATCGATGAATTTCTGGTTCGCCTTCGAGTTTTCAAGCGAGAAAAGTCGTGTATCCCTGCTGCCGTGCGTGGCACGCACAAAGCTTTCCGCCTGAAGCTGATAATGATTGGCGTCACCGAACGACCATTCCGTTGCCTTGGTGTGGCCGGCGTCGAAAAGTGAGATGCTGCCATGACCATATTTGCCGGTATTGAATGGCGCGTAGACTTCAATGAAGCCCTTGTCGCCATGGAAAACCATCGTCTGCCGAGCGCCAAGCTGAGTCGCGACATAAAAGGTCAGGTCAAATCCGTCGAAGCGGGCCGAAACATTGGCATAACGGTCGGTACCGAAAGCCGGATCGTATTCCACCGATGCCTGAACCGATACCGGCTCCAGACCGGTCACCATGCGGGTTACCACGGTCGGATAGACGCCAATATCCGGCAGGGCGCCGCCGCCCAGTTCCGGCTGGTTGCGCATATTGCCGGGATCGACATTGAAATAGGAAAAAGCACCCTGCACATGGCGGAGCCTGCCGATAGCGCCTTCGGCCAGAAGTTCCTGCAGCTTGATCCACTGCGGATGGTAATAGACCATGAAGGCTTCAGCGATAGTGACCTTATGCTTGTCACGTGCGGCAATGAGCTGGTCGATATCGTCGGCCTTGAGTGCAATCGGCTTTTCGCACAAGACATGCTTGCCCGCTTCAGCCGCCTTAAGGCTCCATTCTATGTGCTGCGAGGTCGGCAGCGGTATATAGACGCCATCAATGACATCGCTTGCCAGAAGCTCTTCATAGGAGCCGAATGCCAGCGGCGCGCCGAAACGGTCGGCGACGGCGCGCGCCCGCGACAGATCGCGGCTTGCAATGGCATGAACAACGCCATTTTCGGATGCGCAAAGCGCTGGAATCACCTGCGTGACGCCGATCTTGGCAGTTGAAAGGATACCCCAACGAAACATGCTGTTCCCTCTTTTATTCAAAGCAAAAATCCAGGCTCATTGCGGCGTGTCCCAGTCCTGAACTCGCAGTTCCGGCCAGAATTTGATCGCGCGGGCTGCCTTGATCTCGTGCGTTTCGCGGTTATCGATGGCACGATTGGGACGAATGCGAAATGAAAAAATATCATCGAAGCCGAAAGGGGCGTGGATGAGCAGCCCATCCTCCGTCGCTTCGCCGTCTTTTGCCAGCCGCGCGCCCACGCAATGGGCGATCGTCGAATAACGTTCTATCGATTCGGTCGCAGAGCGAAGCGGCGCATAGGGCTGTCCGAAGCGTTTTTCGAACCACAAATGCACCCGCGCCTGATTGCGAACCTGCACTGGAAGCGGAAAGTCGCGGAAGACGCCGGCCCCGCGGGTGATAACCGCGTCCTCTGCCTCCCAGGAAAGATCGCTGCCGTCGAAATAGATAATATCGAGATCCTTGATCCCGTGCAGGACCGGCCTCCCGGTCAGCCGGTTCCAGATGGTGTTATAGAGCGCGCCAGAGACGAGCCAGAAATCGGACGCTTCCCCGGCCAGTTCATGCAACCGATGCAGCGCATCCGTCAGCAGCGGGCTTTCCAGAATCATCTGTGAAAAGATATCCCGCTGCTGTTCGAGTGGCAGACCGGCATGATGCAAATGGTTCGACACCAATTTCATTGACTGCTTCCACGGCGATAAAAGTCGATGAATGCCCGCAGCGCCGGGCGCATCTGGCGGCGGCTTGGATAATAGAGATGAAGCCCGGCGAAAGGCTGGCACCAGTCTTCCAGAACCCGGAAAAGCCGCCCTTCCGCCAAAGCGTCGTGAACATAGGCCTCGAACAGATAGGCAAGCCCGGTGCCGTTCAGAGCTGCTTCCAGAATAACCCTGTCATCGTTGACGATCAAAGGCCCTTCAATTGCAATTTCCTGCACCTCGCCCGCCTTTTCGAATTCCCAGCGATAGGTTTGTCCGCTCGGAAAGCGATGGCGAATACATGCATGCTGCAAAAGATCGCGCGGTTCGACGGGGACCGAACGGTTCTCAAAATAAACAGGTGCCGCAACGATTGCCGCACGCACATTGCCGGTCAACCGCGTTGCAATCATATCCGCTTCGAGGCTCTCACCGAGACGCACGCCTGCGTCGAAGCCGGCCACTACGATATCGGTGAAGCCATTTTCCACCCGCAGATCGAGTGTAATGTCGGGATAAGCTCTGGCGAATTCGCCCAGACGCGGAGCGATAACAAGCTGCGCCGCCACATAGGGCGCTGTAATGCGCAGCACCCCCGACGGTCGATCCCGCGAATCAACGGCGGCACCCAAGGCCGCATTGATCTCCTCAAGCGCCGGTGCCAGCCTCTCCAGCAATTGCCGCCCGGCTTCCGTCGGGGCGACGCTACGCGTTGTGCGTGCAAGAAGGCGCACACCCAGACTGTCCTCCAGTGTTGCCACTGCGTGGCTGACGGCTGAAGGTGCAATTGCCAGTTCCCGCGCAGCGCCACGGAAGCTTCCATGCGCTGCAACGGCGGCGAGAACAGCAAGCTGTGACAGTTGGCTTCGATTCATTGTTACAAATTACAGAACAAGCCGTGAAAATAAATCGGTATTATCGAACTTACCGCCCCGTTTTATTGTTTGCGACATGGTCCTCGGTCGGAACGCAGCCACTGCCAAGGCGCATCCAGCCGGAATCTCCTCCCGATTTCCCGCACAATTTTCAGTACTTTCAATCAATCATTCGAAAGGAACTACAATGCAACAGCGCAAACTCGGCCAGCAATTGAACGTTTCTGCCCTTGGTTTCGGCTGCATGGGAATGACCTATGCTTATGGCGGACAGGACGAACAGGATGCAATCCGCACGCTGCACCGCGCCGTCGACCTTGGCGTGACATTTTTCGATACGGCAGAGGTCTATGGTCCGTTTGAGAACGAGAAACTTGTCGGCAAGGCACTCAAGCCATTCCGTGACCAGGTGACCATTGCAACGAAGTTCGGCTTCAAGATCGAAGACGGCCAGATGAAGGGTGTCGATAGCCGCCCTGAACATATTCGCGACGTAGCCGAGGCCTCCCTGAAGCGGCTCGACATTGATGTGATCGATCTGTTCTACCAGCACCGCGTCGATCCAACCGTGCCGATTGAAGATGTGGTCGGCACTTTGAAAGACCTGATCGATGAGGGAAAGATACGCGCCATCGGTCTTTCGGAAGCAGGTAGCACTACCTTGCGCCGTGCGCATGCGGTCCATCCCATCGCCGCGCTGCAAAGCGAATATTCGCTATGGGCACGCGATCCGGAAGACAATGTGCTGCCGGTCTGCCGTGAACTCGGTATCGGTTTCGTACCCTATAGCCCGCTTGGGCGCGGTATGCTGACCGGCACGTTGCGTTCACAGTCAGATCTTGCCGAAGATGACTTCCGCAAGACCCTGCCGCGTTTCCAGCCGGGCAATCTGGAAGCCAACAACCGGCAGGTGGATCGCATCGTCGAGATCGCACAGGAAAAGCATGTCACGCCCGCGCAACTGGCGCTGGCATGGGTGCTGAGCCGGGGCGATTTCATTGTGCCGATCCCCGGCGTCCGCAAGATCCATCATCTGGAAGACAATGTGAAAGCTGTGGAGATCGTGCTGACGGAGCAAGATCTCAAGCATCTGGATGAGGTATCCGCACCCGCCCTGATCGCAGGCAAGCGTTACAACGAACAGCAGCTTGCTTTGACCGGTCTTTGATAAATGCTCCAAATAAAAGGGGAGCCCGTCGGGCTCCCTTTTTTACATCCTGCGCAGAGCTGGCGGTGCAAGCGTCAGAAGCCCGGCCAGCGTCATGGCAAAACCGACCCATAGCGGTGCATGCAGGCCATACCCGGCCTCCATTGCCTGTCCGCCAACCCACGGCCCAAGCCCGAGACCGATATTGATGACCGATGCGTGCATCGCGTTCACCAGCGCGCCCGGATGTGCGATCCGCATCACCCGCGCAATAAAGGCCGGATTAAGCGCAATGCCCGTCAGGCCGATCATCACGATGGCAAGGATTGCAGCTGGTTTCAGCTCTGCGAAAAGCGCGAAAATCAGCATGGCCGACAGCATCAACACGAGGCCGATGGCGATAGTCGGGATCGTGTGACGGTCGGCAAAGCGACCCGTGACATAGTTGCCAACGATATTGGCACCGCCATAGACGGCAAGCAACAATGGCACCTGCATCGCGGAGAAACCGGCAAGCTGCACCGTAATCGGCGACAGATAACTATAGACGGCGAAGGACGAGCCGATGACCAGCGCGCTGGTGGCATAGGCAGCCCAGAGTTTCGGCTTGCGCATCTCCTTCAGTTCAGAGCGCAGATCGGCCTGCGGCGTATCGGGCGACGACTCGATCTTGATTGCGATGACAAGCGCGCAAACCAGAATCAGGACTACAATGGCCCAGAAGCTCGCCCGCCAGCCGAACGCATTGGTGATCGCCGTCGCTATGGGCACGCCGAAGACGGTGCAGAGCATGAGACCGGCAAAGACCAGCGATGAAGCTCGCCCGCGCAGTTCCGGTCCGACGAGCTGTGCCGTGATGGCAAGCATCAGCCCGAAGCTCGTTGCCGCCGCCATACCGGTCAAAACACGGGCGATCAGCAGAATTTGGAAGCTGCTTGTGGATGCTGCCACGCTTTGCGCCGCCGCATAAAATACAAGCAGAATCAGAAGCCCCCGCTTGTTCTCAATCTTCAAGGCCAGAAACAGAATCGTGACCAGCGGTCCTCCGATCATCATGCCAAGCGCATAGAGCGAAATGAGATTGCCTATATCAGCAATGGAACGGTCAAATGCCACCTGAAGCGACGGCAGCATGCCCGAGATCATGAGTTCGGAAGTCGTGAGCGCGAACACGCCTAAGCTGAGGCAATAGACAACCAGCGGGATCGCTCGCGCTTTTCTCGAAGACGCAGAAACCTCTTCCGCCGCAAGGGCAGATTCGCACGTATCGTTCATGGGACGAATCCTATTTATATAGTGTAAGCTACATAATTAATATCGCCTTGCCCGAAAGGGTCAAGAGAATTATATAGGGATGATTATAGAAAGGGAGAAAAATGGTTCCACGCGGACGCCCGCGCAGCTTCGACCGCGATGCAGCGCTGGACAAGGTGATGAAGGTTTTCTGGGCCAAAGGCTATGAGTGCGCCCAGATCAACGACTTCACGACCGCCATCGGCATTACGCCGCCAAGCTTCTATGCCGCCTTCGGCAATAAGGAGCAGGCGTTTCGTGAAGCCGTCGGCTATTATCGTCGTACCATCGGCGCCGCTCCTTTCGACGCACTGGAAAACGCGACCACCATTCACGAGGGCATGCGCCGCTGGCTGGAACTGGGCGCGGACAGTGCTTTCGCCTGCCCGGCGGGCGGTTGCATGATCAGTGTGAGCTCGATCCAGTGCAAACCGGAAAATGTGCCCGTGAAGGAATTTCTCCAGGCTATCCGCCACGCCAATCATGACCGGCTTTCCAAGCGCTTGCAGCGAGCGATAGAGACGGGCGACCTACCGTCCGATTCCGATATTGCGCAAATGACCGAGTTCTATCACATGATACAGCAGAGCATTTCCTTTGAAGCCCGCGATGGCAATTCACGCGCCGCTGTGCAGAAGATCATCGATATGGCCATGCGCGCCATGCCTGCCAAAGTAAAAAGCCCGACTTGAAGCCGGGCTTTTTGTTTCATGCCTATCCGCGCAGCACGCCGCCGGTCTGCTTGGCCACACTGGCCACGACCTGTTTCGATAGTGCTTCCAGATCTTCATCCGTCAATGTGCGGTCCTGTGGCTGCAGTAGCACCTCAACCGCAATCGACTTCTTGCCTTCACCAAGCGAAGCACCAGTGAAAATGTCGAAGACCTGAACGCCAACGATCAGCTTCTTGTCAGCAGACGAAACCGCCTTCACGAGATTTCCGGCTTCCACATCTGCATCCACCACAAACGCGAAATCGCGCTTGAGGCTCTGGAACTGTGAAAGGTTCAAAGCCGGCTTGGTGCGCGTGGACTTTGCCTTCGGCTCGGGGATCGCATCGATATAGACTTCAAAGCCGCAAAGTGCACCCGAAACATCGAGTGTTTCCAGCGTATCCGGATGGAACTCGCCGAAAGTGCCCAAAACCACCTTCGGTCCCAACTTCAGCGTGCCCGAACGACCCGGATGGAACCAATCGGGACCGCCAGCTTCGATCTGGATACGATCGACCGGAGCGCCGGCAGCTTCCAATGCGGCAAGCGCATCGGCCTTGGCGTCGAACACGCCGACCGGGGTCGCATTGCCAGCCCAGAAGCGGCCCGAGCCATCAACCTTGGCCGTACCGCGGCGCACGCCGCCCGCAACGCGACGCTGCTTGTCCGGCGTGTCGCCCTCGTAAATGCCCGAAACCTCGAACAAAGCGATATCGCCAAAACCGCGATCCGCATTGCGCTGTGCCGCAGCCAAGAGGCCCGGCAGAAGCGACGGACGCATATCCGACATGTCGGCTGCAATCGGGTTGGCAAGTTTCAACTCCGGCTGGCCGCCGCCAAATGCCTTGGCCTGCGCTTCGGAAATGAAGGAATAGGTCACCGCTTCCAGCATGCCGCGCGAAGCGAGCATACGGCGGGCATGGCGCGTGCGAATCTGCAAGGTGGTCAGGATGCGCCCGTTGACGGCACCGTGGCTTGGCAACGGCTGCGGATCGATCTGGTTGATGCCGTGGATACGCATGACTTCTTCAACAAGGTCAGCCTTGCCTTCCACATCACCACGCCATGACGGAACGATTGCCCTGATGACCTTGCCATCACCTTCGACGCCGAAGCCGAGACGCTTCAGAATATCGAGCGACGCTTCATAGGACACTTCGATACCCGTCAGCCGCTTGACTTCCGATACCGGGAAATCGATCACGCGCGGCGCAGGCTTGGTATAGCCCACCACATCGAGCACCGTCGGCTGACCGCCGCAGAGTTCGAGAACCAGCTTGGTCGCAATCTCCGCGCCCGGCACCATCATTTCCGGATCGACGCCACGCTCGAAGCGATAGCGCGCATCGGTGACGATGCCCAGCTCGCGGCCCGTGCGCGCAATCATGCGCGGGTCCCAAAGTGCCGATTCGATCAGCACATCGACCGTGTTTTCGTCGCAGCCGGAATGCTCGCCGCCCATGATACCGGCAATTGATTCGGGGCCGTTCTCATCGGCAATCACATACATGCCCGGCTTGAACTTATATTCCCGCTGATCGAGGCCGAGAATGGTTTCGCCATCCTTTGCCAGACGCACCGTCAGATTGCCCTTGACCTTGGCAGCGTCGAAGACGTGCAGCGGACGGCCCTGATCGAAGGTCACATAATTGGTGATGTCCACCAGCGCATTGATCGGACGCAGGCCGATAGCCTTGAGACGCTGCTGCATCCATTTCGGGCTTGGGCCATTCTTCACGCCCTTGACCATGCGCAGCGCGAAGCCGGTGCAGAACGGGTTTTCGGCATCCTGATCCAGAATGACCTTGACCGGGGTTTCGCCTTCACCCTTGACTGCTTCCGGCAGCGTGTTCTTGAGCGTGCCGAGACCGGCAGCGGCAAGATCGCGTGCAATGCCGTGAATGCCGGTGCAATCGGCGCGATTCGGTGTCAGGCCGATCTCGATCACCGCATCATCCAGTCCGGCATAGATCGCGAAACTGGTGCCGACTGGAGCATCTTCCGGCAGGTCGATGATGCCATTGTGTTCGTCGGAAAGCTCCAGCTCGCGTTCGGAACACATCATGCCGAAACTTTCGACACCGCGAATCTTGCCGACGGAAAGCGTGACATCAAGGCCCGGAACATAGTCGCCCGGACGGCCGAGAACGCCAACCAGACCTGCACGTGCATTCGGTGCGCCGCAAACGACCTGAACCGGCTTGCCATCACCCGTATCGACCGAAAGAACGCGCAGCTTGTCGGCATCCGGATGTTGAATGGCGCTCAGGACCTTGGCGATCTTGAAAGCCTTGAAAGCAGCCCGGTCGTCGACCGATTCCACTTCCAGACCGATATCGGTCAGCTTCTCGACGATCTGATCGAGCGTCGCATCGGTTTCAAGGTGATCCTTGAGCCAGGAAAGCGTGAATTTCATTTGTCTTGTCCCTTCCTGTCCTTACGCGCTCAGTCCGCCGAAAAGCGTCGGAATGTCGAGCGGACGGAAACCGTAATGTTCGATCCAGCGCACATCGGCGTCGAAGAAGGCGCGCAGATCAGGCATACCGTATTTCAGCATGGCGATGCGATCGATGCCCATGCCCCAGGCGAAGCCCTGATAAACGTCCGGATCGTAGCCGGAAGCGCGCAGCACATTTGGATGCACCATGCCGCAGCCCAGAATTTCAAGCCAGTCATTGCCTTCGCCGAACTTCACATGCGGACCGGAACGGTCGCACTGAATATCCACTTCAACCGATGGCTCGGTGAACGGGAAGAAGCTCGGACGCATGCGCATCTTGACCGAAGGCACTTCGAAGAAGGCCTTGCAGAACTCTTCCAGCACCCATTTCATGTTGGCGACATTGGCCGACTTGTCCACGACCAGACCTTCGACCTGATGGAACATCGGCGAATGGGTGGCGTCGGAATCCATGCGATAGGTCTTGCCCGGAATGACGATGCGGATCGGCTCGTCACGGCCTTCCTTGTCACGGATGGCGGCAAATTTCTCCATCGTGTGCACCTGCACCGGCGAGGTGTGGGTGCGCAACAGCTTGCGCTCACCCTTCTCATCCGCATTGAAGAAGAAGGTGTCATGCATTTCACGCGCCGGATGGCCTTCGGGGAAGTTCAGCGCTGTGAAATTGTAATAGTCGGTTTCGATATCCGGACCTTCGGCAATTGAGAAACCCATATCGGCGAAGATTGCCGTGATCTCATCGATGACCTGTGAAATCGGATGGATGCGTCCGCGCGATGCAGCGCTTTCGCGCACCGGCAGTGTCACATCGACCTTCTCACGCTCAAGGCGCGCTGCAATGGCTTGCTTGCGCAGCTCTGTCTTGCGTTCGGTCAGTGCATCAGCAACGCGGTTCTTCAAGCCGTTGATGGCCGGGCCCTGTGCCTGACGCTCTTCTGGCGTCATGCTGCCCAGCGTCTTCAGCTTTTCCGAAACCGAGCCCTTCTTGCCAAGAGCGGCGACACGCACGGCTTCAATGGCAGGCTCGTCAGCCGCCGCCGCGATGTCTTCGAGAATCTGCCGTTCGAGTTGTTCTAGATCACTCATTGTTTAAATCCCTGTCGTGCCCGCGGCACTCCACGCCTCTTGTTTTGAGTTCCCTGTTGCGCCTGCAGCGCTCCACATATTTCGCTTTGCAGCCAAAGAAGCGTTGTCGTCACTCTCTTTGGCCTGATTGACGAGACGCATCAAGATTAGCGTCAAAAAATTCCATCGCCTGCAAAAGCCGTCTTCCATCGCCACCGAGAAAAATGCGGCGGAACAGCTTCAACGGCGCGATGGTAAATCGGAAGAATCCAACGATTTTCTTCAATTCCGGAATTACGTCAGCGGGCGCAACCGCACGATAGGCTGCGAATGTCTGCTGCGGTGTCCCGGCAAGACGCGCCTGCGCCGTGATCTGGAAAAACAGAAGCCAGACATCGCGCGCCTGCGCGGCAGCAAGCGGCATGACCGTTTCCGGCTCTTCCTCGAAATCGAGAAAGCCGGCAACACCGTTTTTCTGGAAAAAATCGCGCGGATGCGGGCGCCCGTGGCAGAGTCCTGCCGCATGAGCCTCGCCCAAAGAACGGGCACAATGGACGAGAAGCGCGTCATGGCCCTGCGGATCATTGCGACGCAACTGGTCAAGTCGATCCTGGATGATCGGCGCGACATCGCTCAGAACCATTACCGCCCCTTGGCGGTAGACAATTCTGGGCACCTGAAAACCCGCCTGCAGAAAAGCGCTCATCTTGCGCTCTTCGCGGTCGGCCATGCCTGCTTCTCCGACATCCTTCGGGCTACGCAGGAACGGATAGGGAAGAAGCGGCGAAATCAGGCTGTGCAGGCGCTTCGGAAGTGGGCGCCTTTCGGCGTCGTAGCGCTTGATCCAGACACGACGGCCGCCAATGATAGTGCTGGAAATGCGCTTGCCCTGGCTCTGGGCAAGCAGAACCAGCAGGCTGCGGAGATCATCCGCATCCAGATCCAGTCTTAACTTGCCCGGTTCATCCTTCATGCCCGATTTGAATCCTTAAAACGAGAAAACCCGCGCCAGCCGAGCCAGCGCGGGTCCCCAAATTATCGATACTGCTTGGGAAAGGCGGCTGGCTTAGCGGACAGCGCCTTCAAAAGCGTTCGGCGTCTCGGTGTTCTTGAGGTACTCGAGAGCCTTCTTTGCCGACGCAACCAACGCACCGAATGCATCCGGTTCGTGGATTGCGATGTCGGACAGAACCTTGCGGTCGATCTCGATGCCAGCCTTGGCAAGACCGTCGATGAAACGGCCATAGGTCAGGCCCTGCTCGCGGACAGCAGCGTTGATACGCTGAATCCAGAGAGCGCGGAACGAGCGCTTGCGATTCTTGCGGTCGCGGTAAGCATACTGCTTCGAACGGTCAACTGCAGCCTTGGCGGTGCGGATGGTGTTCTTGCGACGGCCACGGAAACCAGCAGCCTGATCCAGAACCTTCTTGTGCTTTGCGTGGGCGGTAACGCCGCGTTTTACGCGTGCCATGTTATGATCTCCTTCTCAGACTAATCTTAGAGGCCGTTCGGCAGGAACTGCTTCACGATCTTTGCATCGGCATCGGCGAGAACCATGGTGCCGCGTGCATCGCGAATGAACTTGTTCGAACGCTTGATCATGCCATGACGCTTACCAGCAGCTGCGGCCTTGATTTTGCCGGTGCCGGTGATCTTGAACCGCTTTTTGGCGGCTGATTTGGTCTTCATCTTGGGCATTTTGCTACTCCTTCTTTGCGATCCCCCTCGTGCCTCCGGCACTCGACGCCTCTTGTCGTGGCGTCCGGTCATGCCTGATGCGGATGGGAACCTAGTTTTACTTCCGGACTGACCAAGCCCGAAAAGCATACGAAACCGCCACGGCATGCCCTGCCGGGCGGTTCGAACGCGGCCTTATAGGCTCAAAGACCGCAAAACGCAATGCCCGAATTGGGCTGAATCGCAGTCTAAACGTCAATAAAGCCGCAGAAGCACCGGCAGGACGTGGATGTCCTGCAAATACTCCACGAACTCGAAAAACGGATAGGCGACGAAAAACACCAGTCCATCCGTGAAGGTACGATAAAGCCGATCAGGACGAACGATCAGCTCCTTATCGTCGCGAAACAGCGAAAACTTCGGGAAGAAACGCGGCACACTCGCGCAATAGGCTTCATAAGGCTTGCCGAAATTCTGCCTGAGAAATTTCTCTTCCGTCCGAATGACAACCGAGAAAGCGAGATAGCAAAGCACGCCGAAGGCAACCGCAATGATAACACTGCCGGTCTGCGCGCCGATGCCCATCGCACCAACGCTGCTGAAGACGTAAAGAGGATTGCGCGTAACCGAATAGGGTCCGCTCTGCACGATTTCCGCGCTTTTTCGCCCGCCGATATAGAGCGTGCACCACATGCGCCCTATGATGGCCGCAACGATCAGGCTCAGACCGAACGCTTCGATATACTCATGGAAATGGCCTGTCGATTGCGAGCTGACAAAAAGCAACGCCACGACCAGAAGTACCACGACGGCGCCGATCGCAAGGCGCCGACGCTGCTGATATTTCCCCAATTCGCCCAAAGTTTTCATTGTCATTCCACGATCCCATATTTATCCGGGCAAATGAAAAGCCGCCCGAAGGCGGCTTTTCCAAGGCATTTCGAAATGTTCAGCGCGGAGCGAGAACCATCATCATCTGACGGCCTTCAAGCTTCGGTTCGGACTCGACCTTGGCGATTTCGACAGTGTCTTCCTTGACGCGCTGCAAAAGCTTCATGCCAAGTTCCTGGTGCGCCATTTCGCGTCCACGGAAACGCAAGGTAACCTTGACCTTGTCGCCTTCCTCAAAGAAACGCAGAGCAGCCTTCATCTTCACCTCATAATCATGGGTGTCGATGTTCGGTCGCATCTTGATTTCCTTGATTTCAACCGTTTTCTGCTTCTTGCGCGCTTCGGCGGCCTTTTTCTGATTCTGATACTTCAGCTTGCCGAGGTCGACGATCTTGCAAACCGGAGGCTCCGCGTTCGGCACGATCTCGACGAGATCGAGACCTGCTTCTTCAGCCATGGCGATAGCTTCCTGAATGGAAACATCGCCGTGGTTCTGGCCTTCGGCATCGATAAGCTGAACCCGGGGAACCCGGATATCACGGTTGGAGCGCGGTCCGTCTTTCTGAACCGGCGTCGCTCTGAAGGGTCGGCGAATGGTCGTTATCTCCTGAATTGTTACGTCTCATGCGGTCGGATACTTGCTGCCAGACGGCATGTCCCCGATCAAACCACAGTTGATCGCGGAAATGTCGTCAAGCAGGCGGCGAAGTCAATAGCATCTTTGACAGGAAAAATCACCCCCGCGTGATAAACGTTCTTTTTGGCGTCATTTCGCGGCGGACAAGCGGCATATCGGTCACATTTGCCGTCATTTCAAGGGCCTCGCCCCACATGGCGGGTTTTCACTCAATTACGAACATGCAAAAACACTCCCGGAAAATAAGGAGATTTGTCATGAGCGTTGCGGGGCCGGAATTCATCGACGTTGACGGAGCGAAAATCGCCCTGCGTTACAGAGCCGGAAGCAAATCTCCGGGTGTGGTCTGGCTCGGCGGCTATCGGTCCGACATGCTGGGCACCAAGGCGGTCGTTCTCGATGAATGGGCGGCTGAGACCGGACACAGCGCACTCAGGCTGGATTATTCCGGCCACGGCGAATCCGGCGGCGATTTCAATCAAGGCACCATCTCGCGCTGGCTGAACGAAAGCCTCGCCGTCTATCGCAAATATGCCAAAGGTCCGCAGATTCTGGTCGGCTCCTCCATGGGAGGCTGGATCGCGCTGCGCATGGCGCAGGAGCTCAAGAAGGAAGGGAACCCGCCTGCCGGGATCGTCCTGATCGCACCTGCTCCGGATTTTACGGCTGTGCTTGTGGAGCCCACACTTTCCGACGCGCAGAAAAACGACCTTCAGGAAAAGGGTTATTTCGAAGAACCCTCCGAATATTCGCCCAATCCTTATGTCTATACCCGTGCGCTGATCGAGGACGGGCGAAAGAATCTGGTTCTCAAGGGTATCATCGAGACCGGTTGTCCGATTCATATCCTGCAGGGCATGCAAGACCCGGATGTTCCTTACAAGCATGCGCTGACGCTTGTGGAACACCTGCCAGTCGATGATGTGACCCTGACGCTGGTGCGCGACGGCGATCATCGCCTGTCACGACCACAGGATCTCGATCTTCTGATCCGCACCGTATCCGGGCTGGCAGAACGCATCGGCGAAAAATCGTAACGGAGTACAGTCATGCGGTTTTCGGTTTTCGCTTCCTCGGCGGTTGCGGCCATTGTCGGTTTCGGCGGCACGCTGGCGCTCATCATTGCTGCAGCGCAGGTGCTGGGCGCCACGCAGGTCGAAACCGCAAGCTGGGTGACTGCGATCTGCCTTGCGATTGCCGCTTCCTCCGCCTGGCTCAGCATCCGCTACAAGATGCCGATCATCGCAGCCTGGTCCACACCGGGGCTGGCACTGATCGGCGCCAGTGCCGGTTTCACCATGCCGGAAGCGGTCGGCGCATTCATCGTGACGGCACTGGCACTGGTCGCCACCGGACTGATCCGCCAATTGTCGGTGCTCGTTTCCCGCATTCCAGCCTCCGTCGCATCAGGTATGCTTGCAGGTGTGCTGCTGAGTTTCGTCATTGCCGCCGCCAAAACAGTGCCTGGCGATCCGGTTTTCGTCCTGCCGCTGGTGGCACTGTTTTTCATCATCCGCCTGTTTAACCCATCGCTTGCCGTCATTGCCGTTCTGGTGACCGGCATGATCTTCGCATTAATCACAGGACGCTCACCCACCCTGCCCGCGCCTGAAATCTCGACGCTTACCCTCATCTGGCCGGAATTCCACATGAGCGCGATGATCGGCATCGCGATCCCGCTCTATCTGGTGACCATGGCCTCGCAGAACCTACCGGGCTTCGCCGTGCTGCGCGCTTCGGGCTATGAGCCGCCAACCAGCGCCTGCCTGCGCGTAACCGGCCTGGCTTCTTTGCTGACAGCGCCTTTTGGGGCTTCTACCACCAATCTTGCCGCGATCTCGGCAGCGCTCTGCACCAATCCCGACGCACATCCGGACCACAGCAAACGCTGGCTCACCGGACCGGTCTATGCAGCGATTTATGTCGTGTTTGCCCTTTTCGGCGCCTCGCTGGTCGCGATCTTTGCCGTATTGCCTGTAACGCTCATCGCCCTTGTTGCTGGTCTTGCCCTGACAGGCCCGTTCATCAATGCGATGTCGCTGGCGCTGAAGGACGAACATGAGCGTCTTGCTGCAACGATAACCTTTGCCGTGACGGCTTCCGGCATGGCATTTTTCGGGGTCGGCTCCGCCTTCTGGGCGCTGATCGCCGGGCTTGCCGTCACTTTTCTCGAACATTTTCGTAAAAAAATTTCGAGATAATCACATTGGTTAGCGGAAACACGGTCTGAATCCGCAGGTTGCATTCTTGAAAAACCGCATTCTTTTCACCACGTCGAAGTCAAGCCGCCAGAACAAAATGCCCGCATAGGGCGGGCTGGCAGGCCTTGGTTTCGCGCATGTTGCCGGACGATGTCGAACGGTTGAATGGCATGCGCTTTTCGACGGAGCAGACCATGACCAATACTGCATTGATCCGCCCGGCATGGACGCCAGCCACGATTGCGCTGATGGTGCTCGGCTTTTTCCTGTTCTGGCCGCTTGGCCTCGCCATGCTCGCCTATATCCTCTGGGGTGATCGCCTCGAAGGGTTCAAGCGCGGCGTGAACGAGAAGACCGATTCCATGTTCGGCTCGTTCCGCAACTGCCGCCAGGGCGAAAGCTTCAACTTCGGTGGCACCACTGGCAACGAGGCTTTTGACGACTGGCGCCGCGCCGAACTGGAGCGACTGGCCGAAGAACGCCGCAAGCTTGGAGAAGCACGTGCCGAATTCGAGGCCTATGCTGCAGAACTTCGCCGCGCTCGCGACAAGGAAGAATTCGACCGCTTCATGGCTGAGCGCCGTGCGGCCTCGAAGAAGACGCCTGCCCCGCGCGCGAAAGGCGGCAAGGATGACATCACTGATCTTTGATAAGGTATAACACCCTGAAATCTCTCGAAACGGCGCGGTTTGGCTGCGCCGTTTCAGTTAAAATAGCAATTTTCTCTGGCTTTTTAAGCGAATCGCTTATTCTTAAGCGATGGGCTTATCCTTTCTTCGGCAAATCAGCGGTAAAGGGGCATCCGCTGGGACGACAACCGTTCGCAGCGAACGTATTCACGCGGTCGCAGGGCGACAACTTTCCTTGCGTATTTTCGAAAATCCGCGTGCCAAACGACTAACCCTGCGTATCGAAGCAGGTGGCAGGGGACTGCGCATCACGGTTCCGCCCGGCCTCCCCGAGCGTGAAGTGCTGAGCTTTCTCAACCGTCACGAAGGCTGGATTGAAAGCCGTATTGCAAAGCTGCCCGACCAGCCGGCCGTGCGTGCCGGTATCAAAATCCCCTTGCGCGGCGTGCCACACAAGATCGTGCACCAGCCCGGGCGCGGCACCACACAGCTTATCGAAGGCAATATTCTGCTGGTCCATGGCGACCCGGCACATCTGCCGCGCCGCGTCGCCGATCACATCAAGCGCGAAGTGAAGCGCGAGATCGAGGCGCTTGTCGTCCGCCACACTGCCACAGTTGGCCGCAAGGCCAAATCCGTGCGTTTCAAGGACACGAAGAGCCGCTGGGGGTCCTGCACCTCCGACGGTGTGCTTTCCTTCTCCTGGCGCATCGGCATGGCTCCTGCCCCGATTATCAACTATCTTGTCGCCCATGAGGTGGCCCATCTCATCGAGATGAACCACGGGCCGAAATTCTGGAAACTCTGCCATGAGCTTTGCCCCGATACGGAGCGCTGCAAGGCTTGGCTGAAGCGCAACGGCAGCGCATTACAGGCTATCGACTTCACATGACCCCATCCATACTGACCGCCGCCAAGGTGCTGTGGGATTATCACTGCATCTATGATCCGCTGGAAACCGCCGATGTCATTATCGGGCTTGGCAGCTACGATCCGCGCGTGGCCGAAAGAGCAGCCGATCTTTTTCTCGAAGGCATGGCGACCTGGCTGGTATTCACCGGCAAAAGCGGCCACTGGACGGAAAAGCTCTATAAGACAAGCGAAGCGGAAGCCTTTGCCGAAATCGCCATCAAGCGCGGCGTGCCCAAAGAAGCGATCGCGATCGAGCCCAATGCCACCAATATCGGCGAAAACATAAGGTTCAGCCGCGAAAGGCTTGCGCCCGGCGCCATCAGCGCCATCCTTGTGACAAAGCCGCAGACCCAGCGCCGCGTTCTGGCGACCGTGGCGCGCCAATGGCCGGAAGCGCGCGCAAGCATCACCGCTCCCCTCACCGCCTTTGAAGATCAGCCGACGGCGGATCATCCGGTCGAAATGCTTATCCATGAGATGGCTGGCGACCTGCAACGCATTCTGGAATATCCCGCCAAGGGCTACCAGATCGCGCAGGCAGTTCCCCTTGAGGTCATGGAGGCGTATGATTTTCTGATTGCACAGGGTTTTGACGGGCATCCGGTCCGATAGCAACTTGAGTAGTGCCCTGATTTGTGCGACGGGAAACCTATGGTCCTTGATATCAAAATTTGCGGGTTGAAGACGCCGGAGGCTGTTGCCGCCGCCCTCGACGGCGGTGCGACGCATATCGGTTTCATCTTCTTTCCCAAAAGCCCGCGTCATATACCCCCGCAGACAGCGGCGGGTCTGCGCGATGCGGTCAAGGGACGCGCGCTTGCGGTTGCCGTTACAGTCGATGCCGACGATGAAACGCTGGACGACATCGTGAAAACGGTGAAGCCCGACATTTTGCAGCTGCATGGCCACGAGACGCCGGAACGCGTAGCCTTCATCAAGGCGCGTTATGGCCTGCCGGTCATGAAGGCTTTTTCGGTGCGCGAAGCGAGCGATCTTGCCGCGGTTACAGCTTATAAAGGCATAGCCGACCGTTTCCTGTTCGATGCCAAGCCGCCGAAGGGATCGGACCTTCCGGGCGGTAACGGCGTATCGTTCGACTGGGAACTTCTGGCTGCGCTTGACGCGGATATCGATTACATGCTTTCCGGTGGATTGAATGCGGACAATATCGCAGAGGCGCTGCACAAGACCCAGGCGCCCGGTATCGACATATCGTCCGGCGTCGAGCGCGCGCCCGGCGAAAAGGATGTGCGCCTCATCGAGATTTTTTTCCGGGCTGTCACTGACGCCCGCAGGCAGCCTGAAATGACGGAGCGAAAGCGTTGAACAAGCCGGTTGAACCTAATTCCTACAAAACAGGCCCCGATGAAGAGGGCATGTTCGGTATTTTCGGTGGACGCTTCGTTGCCGAAACGCTGATGCCGCTGATCCTCGAATTGCAGGAGGCCTATGAAACGGCGAAGAACGATCCTGAATTCAAAGCTGAGCTGAACGCGCTTTCAACCTATTATGCCGGTCGTCCTTCCAAGCTCTACTATGCCGAAGGCCTGACGAAACATTTGGGCGGTGCGAAGATTTACTTCAAGCGCGAAGACCTCAATCACACCGGCAGTCACAAGATCAATAACTGCCTTGGCCAGATTCTGCTGGCCAAGCGCATGGGCAAGACCCGGATCATCGCCGAAACCGGCGCCGGCCAGCATGGTGTGGCGTCTGCCACCGTTGCCGCGCGTTTCGGCCTGCCCTGCGTGGTCTATATGGGCGCAACCGACGTCGAGCGCCAAAAGCCGAATGTGTTCCGCATGAAGCTGCTCGGCGCTGAAGTTATCCCGGTTTCTGCGGGCAACGGCACGCTCAAGGATGCGATGAACGAAGCCCTGCGTGACTGGGTGACGAATGTCGAAGACACCTATTATCTCATCGGCACGGCTGCCGGTCCGCATCCCTATCCGGAACTGGTGCGCGACTTCCAGTCGGTCATCGGCACCGAAGCCCGCCAGCAGATACTCGAACAGGAAGGACGCCTGCCGGATGTGATCGTGGCAGCGGTTGGCGGCGGCTCCAACGCCATTGGTCTGTTCCATCCATTCCTTGACGATGCTTCGGTGAAGATCGTCGGTGTCGAAGCGGGCGGACGCGGTCTCGACGGTGAAGAACATTGCGCTTCGATGAGCGCGGGTCGTCCCGGCGTACTGCATGGCAACCGCACCTATCTCCTGCAGAACGAGGACGGTCAGATTCTCGAAGGTCATTCCGTTTCTGCTGGTCTCGACTATCCGGGCGTAGGTCCGGAACATTCATGGCTGAAAGATAGCGGACGCGTCGACTACGTACCGATCCTCGACGATGAGGCGCTGGATGCATTCCAGCTTTGCACCCGCACCGAAGGCATTATCCCTGCCCTTGAATCCGCCCATGCCATCGCGCAGGCCGTGAAAATGGCACCAACCATGGGCAAGGATCAGGTCATGATCGTCAATCTGTCCGGTCGTGGCGACAAGGATGTACACACGGTCGGCAAGCTTCTCGGTATGGACATCTGACATGGGTAACGACGTTGCCGAAATCTCCGTCTACAAGCCGCGCGCCGCATGGTTCGACGGCCTGACGACGTGCGGTCCGGCGACGATCAAGCTCAACATCATCGAAGCCGATCCAGCCAATCCTGTCGCGGAGGCTGCTGTCGGCCTCGCCCGCAGACAGATCGAAACCGCCGCTGAAAAGCTCGCTGCCTTGCCGCATCTGGGGGTTGGCTTCGCCGTTCTTCATCAGGGCGAGG
The DNA here is from genome assembly GCF_022488005.1 of Ochrobactrum sp. A-1. Lineage (NCBI taxonomy): Bacteria > Pseudomonadati > Pseudomonadota > Alphaproteobacteria > Hyphomicrobiales > Brucellaceae > Ochrobactrum > Ochrobactrum sp. A-1. Next base: position 815,861 of record NZ_JAKVQC010000004.1, on the reverse strand, counting down.
AGGGCCTCTGGCTGCTTCTGCACTGGTGGCTGGAGGGCGGCATCGCCACGGAAATCCTCTGGCAGTCGGAACTCGGCGACGAGGTGGAATTCATGCCCGCACAGCCGCTGCTGATGGCCTGTGTGTGGGAACTCGGAATCATAGACTTTGAACGGCGTGCATGGATGGAAACGGCGATGGCAGGCAAGCCCGTTGCCGACTATCTGGCGCGCACTTTGCCACGGGGCACGGTATGACTACTCGCATCGACACCAAATTCGCTGAACTGAAGGTCGAGGGCCGTCCGGCGCTCGTCACCTATTTCATGGGTGGCGATCCCGATCTGGAAACCTCGCTCAAGGTGATGAAGGCCCTGCCTAAAGCCGGTGCCGACGTGATCGAACTGGGCATGCCCTTCTCCGATCCGATGGCAGACGGACCCGCCATTCAGGCCGCTGGCCTGCGCGCCCTCAACGCCGGTCAGACGCTTGCCAAGACGCTGCACATGGCAGCAGAATTCCGCAAGGAAGACGACACGACCCCCATCGTCATGATGGGCTATTACAACCCGATCTATATCTATGGCGTGGAACGTTTTCTGACCGATGCCAAGGCCTCTGGCGTGGACGGGCTGATCGTCGTCGATCTTCCATCCGAAATGGATGCCGAGCTTTGCATTCCGGCCATGAAGGCGGGCATCAATTTTATCCGCCTCACCACGCCGACCACGGACGACAAACGCCTGCCGAAGGTACTGCATAATTCGTCGGGCTTCGTCTATTACGTCTCGATGAACGGCATCACCGGTTCGGCCATTGCCGATACGACAAAGGTCGGTGAAGCTGTGCGTCACATCAAGAAGAGCACCAATCTGCCGATCTGTGTCGGTTTCGGCGTCAAGACGCCGGAGCAGGCAGCAGCCATCGCCACCCACGCCGATGGCGTCGTCGTCGGCACGGCGATTGTCAACGCAATTGCCGGTGAACTGGACGAAAACGGCAAGGTGAAGGGCGATCCTGTCGCCGCAGCAACAAGACTTGTCCACGCTCTTGCAGAGAGTGTGCGTGCCACACGCCTTGAAGCCGCCCAATAAATCGTCCATTTAGAGCACATCTTAAAAGCGCTAGGCGGCTGAAGCTCTTTGCCGAAGAACAAGAAACGGAACCAAACGTCATGAACTGGATCACCAACTACGTCCGTCCGAAGATCAATTCGATGCTCGGCCGTCGTGAAATGCCGGAAAATCTCTGGATCAAGGATCCGTCGACCGGTGAAATGGTGTTTCACAAGGACCTTGAGAGCAACCAGTTTGTGATTCCGTCCTCAGGTCATCACATGCGCATCAAGGCGAAGGATCGTCTGCGTTTCTTCTTCGACAATGGCGAATACACCACGCTTGAAGCGCCGAAAGTGCCGGTCGATCCGCTGAAATTCCGCGACGAAAAGAAGTATATCGACCGTCTCAAGGATTACCGCACCCGCACTGGCATGGATGACGCTGTCGTCAACGGCCTCGGCACGATCGAAGGCTTGCCGATTGTCGCCACTGTTCAGGATTTCGGCTTCATGGGCGGCTCGCTCGGCATGGGTGCTGGCGAAGCAATCATCCAGGGTTTTGAAAAGGCCATCGAGCTGAAGCGTCCGCTGGTCCTGTTCGCTGCCTCTGGTGGCGCACGCATGCAGGAAGGCATCCTGTCGCTCATGCAGCTCCCACGCACCACTGTTGCCGTGGAAATGCTGAAAGAGGCAGGCCTACCCTATATCGTTGTCCTGACCAATCCGACCACCGGCGGCGTGACAGCTTCCTACGCCATGCTGGGCGATGTCCACATTGCTGAACCCGGTGCACTGATCGGCTTTGCAGGGCCGCGCGTCATCGAGCAGACGATACGTGAAAAGCTCCCCGAGGGCTTCCAGAGCGCCGATTATCTCATGGAACATGGCATGGTCGACATGGTCGTCTCGCGTCTGGAACTGAAGGACACGATTGCGCGCCTTCTCAAGATCATGACCAGGCAGCCCGGCAATAGCGACGCGCCGGAACACAAGAAGACGGAAGCAACCGACAAGGCAGCCTGATCGTGACAGAAAAAGCCGCCGCCGCAATCGAGCGGCTTATGCAGTTGCATCCAAAGGGCTTCGATCTTTCATTGGATCGCATTCGTGGTCTTCTGGAAAAGCTTGGCAATCCGCACCTGAAATTGCCGCCGGTCATTCATATTGCCGGAACCAACGGCAAGGGATCGGCGACAGCTTTCTGCCGCGCGCTTCTGGAAGCGGGCGGCTTTGATGTTCACGTCCATACCTCGCCGCACCTCGTCAACTGGCACGAGCGCTACCGCTTGGCGGCGCCCGGCGGTGGCAGGCTGGTCAGCGATGATGTTCTGGCCGACGCAATAGAGCGCGTTGCAGCGGCCAATGACGGCCAGCATATCACCGTTTTCGAAATCCTGACCGCCGTGGCTTTCGTGCTCTTTTCCGAGCACCCGGCGGATGTCGTCGTCATGGAAGTCGGTCTCGGCGGACGTTTCGACGCCACCAATGTCATTACCGAGCCTGCCGTCTCGCTCATCATGCCGGTTTCCATCGATCATCAGGCCTATCTTGGCGACCGCGTGGAGCTGATTGCCGCTGAAAAGGCCGGTATCATCAAGAAGGATTGCCCCGTCGTCGTCGGTTTTCAACCCTTCGATGCGGCGCGGGAAGTTCTCGTCTCGACCGCCGACAGGCTTGGCTGTCCCGTCTCGGTTTATGGGCAGGATTTCCTGGCCTTCGAGGAACATGGTCGTATGGTGTTCCAGAACGAGGACGGCCTGATCGACCTGCCATTGCCGCGCCTGCCCGGACGCCACCAGATTTCCAATGCCGCAGCGGCAATCGAGGCTGTGCAGATGGCTGGTTTCAGCCTCACCGACAAAGCCGTCGAGAAGGCGTTGATGGTGGTGGACTGGCCAGCACGTATGCAGCGACTGACCCACGGTGCGCTCGTGGATATGGCCCCGGCGGCATCTGAGATCTGGCTCGATGGCGGTCATAATCCGGGTGCAGGAGCAGTCATCGCCGAGGCGCTCGGCGATCTTGAAGAGCGCAATGAGCGCCCGCTGTTCCTCATCACCGGCATGATCAACACCAAAGACCCGGTCGGTTATTTCGAAGCCTTTGCCGGTATGGCGCGACATGTTTTCACCGTGCCCATTCCATCCAGCGATGCGGGCATTCCCAATGACGAGCTGGCGGTCGCAGCCCAGAAGGCCAATCTGTCGGCAGAGCCCGTGCATTCGGTTGCCAACGCGTTGAAGCTTCTGCGCGACACCTGGCCATCCGATGAGGCGCCGCCGCGTATCCTGATTGGCGGCTCTCTTTATCTCGCAGGTGAGGTCTTGCATGATAACGGCACACCACCTCATTAAAGCATGTCCGGCTTTATTGAATCATTGAAAATGCCCTGGAGACCGTTTTGATCTGATTTAATCTGGTCTGTGCACTATGATATATTAAATTTATCTAATATTTCGTTCAATAAAAACATATGATTGATTATCATTTGGCAAAACTATAATCCCCGAGAGTAAACCTTGGGGGGATTGAAATGAGTTTATCTACTCAACAGCAAATACTAATTGAGCAAAGAGTTGCAAACGAGGCAAAATCTACGGGTGCAGCTTACTTGATGTGGTTCTTTCTGGGCAGTCTTGGTGGACATCGCTTTTACCTTGGACGCCCCGGTAGTGGTGCGGCCATGCTGGCGCTTACGGTTATCGGGGTGATTACCGCAGCTATCGTGGTCGGATTTTTCCTTCTGATTGCCGTGGGCATATGGGCTCTTGTCGATGCATTTCTGATTCCCGGTATGATTCAGGCCCAGAAAGAAGAAGTCCGCAGGAAATTGACGCTGGAGGCGCTGGCCACACAAGGCCTCATTCACAATGCCGCCTAAACAAAAACCCGGCTCCAAGGCCGGGTTTTGCATTTCTTATGCTGAAACGATCAGGCAGCCGAAGCCTTGATCCAGTCGGCAAGACGGCTCTTCGGAGCAGCGCCAACCATATTGGCGGCGAGTTCGCCGTCCTTGAACATCAGAAGCGTCGGAATCGAACGCACGCCGAACTGGGCAGCCAGTTCAGGGTTTTCGTCGATATTGACCTTGGCGATCTTGACCTGACCGGCCATCTCGGTCGCGATTTCGTCCAAAGCCGGAGCGATCATCTTGCAGGGACCGCACCACTCCGCCCAGAAATCCACCACGACAGGCTCGCTCGACTGAAGAACGTCCGACTGAAAATTGCTGTTATCGACCTTAACGGTTGCCATAGGGCTATCCTCTTTTCTCATCAAGAACGGCAGACATCTTTTCAGACTCACAACACGATCCGCTCTTTATTCGCTATATCATGTGGCGTGTCTGCTGCCATCCGTCAAGTTCTGGTTCGTCACCTTTCCTTGAGAGTCTTTCAGAGACTGCAGCGCTTCATCCAGAACGACATCCGGCAGCGGCATCAGATATGGGCCTTCGGTGAACAGAAGCGCTGTTTCGACAATCCGTCCCGGATAAAGCGGCGCCAGCAATTCGCGATAGAGTGCAAGCTGCGCCCGATAGGCGAAAGGAACCGCCTCTATGGTTTTCGGCGGCGGTCGATTGGTCTTGTAGTCGACGATCAGAACCCGGTCCTCGCCGACGCTGATGCGGTCGATCTGACCGGACACGGCATGATCGCGTCCGCCAAGCTCGATCGTGCCCATGATGGCGACTTCCCCGCGTGAGCCTTTTGCAAAGACGGGCGCATAGGTCGGATCGTCCAGAATGGTCCGCACACTTTGCCATGCTATCTGACGCTCCGTTTCCGGCCAGTCGGCAGCGATCCGATCAAGATAGTTGCGTGCCAGCGTTTCACGCCCATCCTGCGGTACATCCGGCAGATATTGCAGCAGCATATGAATCGCCGTGCCGCGCCGCAACGCAAAGGCCGGCGTCCCATCGCCCGCCCCCAATACCGGCGAAAACGTATCGAGCGGCGGTTCCTCATCGGCTTCGATCAGCGCGGATGCGCCAGACGGCGCCAGCGGCCGCGGCAGTCCGGTTTCCGGCTTTATCGGTCGCAAATAGTCGAGCGGCAGCAACGGCAGCGCATGGTCTTCGGTTCTATCCTGATCGGCAATCTCGACCAATCCGCGTGGTGTATTGCGATAACGCCTCGCGGCAACACCCAGAACGGGGTGCACGAATGTCTCGGCCTTGGTGGCCAGCGCGTCCTCGACAAGGCGGTGCCATGTCTCGCCGCTTTCGCGCGTGCCGCGATAACCGCAGATGATGAGCCTATCTTCCGCCCGCGTCATACCGACATAGAGCAGGCGACGATATTCCTCTTCGGCCCGCGTTTTCAGCGTCTCGATCTGTGCCGTCGTAAAACCGGTCTGGTATCCGGCATTCGGTTGCCAGAGATAGCCTTTCACCGACGGATTATCGTTCGAAAAGTCAAAAGGAATGAGCTTTGGCGCGCGACTGCCGGTCCAGACAGCGCTTCCCGGATCAACGAGAAACACCACCGCTCCTTCCAGCCCCTTGGCGGCGTGGACGGTCATGATGCGCACTTCATTGCGCCCCTGATCCAGTTCTCGCTTGATCTCCGGCGATGCCGCTTCCAGCGTTTCAAGGAAAGCCTGCAGGCCGGGCAGACCGGCACGCTCGGCAGAAAGCGCATAATTCTGGAATTCATCGATGATGTCGCCAGCCTCCGGCCCCAGCCTCGCCAGAAGTTTTCGCCGTGCACCGTCCGCACTCAATATCCGTGCATAAAATTCGAACACCGGCATCGTATCGGCCATATTGCGCCAGCGGCTCAAGGTCTTGTGCACTTCGGCCAGCACGCCATCGCCACGCGAGACCTGATAAAGCCGCTCGAACAGCGTAAGGCTTGAACCGCGCGGATGAGCAAGCTCGAATAGCCGGTCGTCATCCCAGCCGAATAGCGGGCTTTTCAACACCGATGCCAGCGAAAGATCGTCCGAAGGCTGGAGCACGAAACGACCGAGTGCCATCAGGTCTTGAATGGCAATATGGCTGGTGAGCCGCAGGCGGTCTGCACCGGCCACTGGAACGGACAGGTTTTTCAGCGCCCGCGACAGAGCAGGCATGAACTGGTCGCGCTTTCGTACCAGAACCATAATGTCACGCGGCATGATCCGCCGGTTCTGGCCCGGAATGGGTTCGCCTCGATCCAGCCAGTGGCGAATGGTGGCCGCGATCTGATCCGCCAGCCGGACAGCAGGTGCTGCCAGATGATCGACCGGCTCGCGCCAGTCGTCGGGCTCTTCCACCACTTCCGGCGTCAGCATATCCCAGATTTCCACCTCGCCCGGTTCGCTGGAGCGAATGGCAGTATGAGTGGTCGCATCTCCGAGGCCTCGATAGGCTTCTGGACGTCCAAAAACTTCATCTACAGCCTGGAGTACATCGGGAGTGGAGCGGAAAGAAAAATTCAAACGTACTTCGCTGAAAGTCAGATCAGCGTTGCGAGTTTTAACGTCGATTGCTCTACCCTGCGCCGCGAAATCCTCCGGCACCGCGCCCTGGAACGAGTAGATCGATTGTTTTTCGTCGCCAACGGCAAAGAGCGTGCGGCTGATATTGCGCTGGCCGAGGCCGGAGAAAAACTCTTCCGACAGCATGCGGATCACCTGCCACTGGTCGGGGCTGGTATCCTGCGCCTCGTCGACCAGAATATGGTCGATACCGCGATCGAGCTTGTACTGCACCCACTGCCCTGCCCCGTCGCGGGCGAGCAGCGCCACGGTCCGGGTGATGAGATCCTCGAAATCGAGCAGACCGCGCCGACGTTTCAGGTCGTGATAGCGTTGCAGCAGATTGTCGATCAGCGTCAGCGCGGCCAGATTGAGCCGCACAAGGCGCAATTCCTTCAGCCGGTCGAGTCCCTGTTCGACACGCGCCGCGGCCGCGTCGAAATCCTCTTCGAAATCCGGCCGAAGTTTCTTGACCGCTGCCGAGCCGACATAAGAGCCGGATTTCGGTTCGCCGGTGCTTTTCAAAAACGCTGCGCGCAACACGGCCTCGCGGTCACGCTGGCTTGTCACCTTTTCGAAACGCCGGAGCTGCAGCGCAAAATCCTGCGCGCGCGACGCACCCTTCTGGATCGACATGATAAGGTCGAGCGCATCGTCCGAAAATTCCGGTATCGGCCAGAGATCGGCGACGAGATCATCTTCGCTGATTTGCGGGTCGAAGCGGAAAGCCCGGTGCAGGGCTTCGCTGCGATGCGCCGCCGCGCCCAGTTCGGCGATATAGGTCTGCAGGCCGTTGCGCCTGCTTACCGCCTCATCCAGAAGCGATTGCAGCCCCATCTCGCCCGCTGCCTGCAAAACATCGGCAAAGGCCGCTGCAAGCTCAGTATCGCCGCCACCATGCGCCGTTTCGAGGAGCTGGCGCCTGGCTTCACCGACAAGGGCTGCCTGCATCAGATCATCCATCATCTCGAAATGACCGGCAATGTTCGCCTCAAGCGGGAACTGGTGCAGGATCGCTTCGCAGAAAGCATGGATGGTCTGGATTTTAAGTCCGCCCGGCGTTTCCAGCGCGCGCGCAAACAGGCGTCTCGCTGCAGCAAGACGCGCATCCCCCGGTCTGCGCCCTTCCAGCGACTTCAGACGTTCGGCAAGTTCGATATCGGGCAGGACAGCCCATTCGGAAAGCCGCATGAACACGCGGTTCTGCATCACCGCCGCCGCCGCCTTGGTATAGGTGAGGCAGAGAATCTTGGACGGGTCCGTGCCCTCCAGCAGCAGGCGGATAACACGTTCGGTCAGAACATGCGTCTTGCCGGAACCCGCATTGGCCGACACCCAGACGGAAGCTGCCGGATTTGCGGCGTTGCTTTGCGCCCGCAGCGTTTCTTCAGGGATAATAGGTGCTTTTTTCACTCGCCGCCCTCCCCGCCCGCGTCACCGCCAGCAGACCATTCCAGCACCCGCGCCAGATGATCGTAATCACCCGTCAGGTCCGTTTCGCGAAACGGCAATGCGCGCGACAGGTAGCCCTTATCCGGCTTCTGGTACTCCGCCAGCAATTGCGCCAGCCGCTGCCAGGATTCCTCGCCGAGCGCCGGTGCGGTTTTTTCCGATGGCGGTCGTCCGATCTTGAGGATCGATTCCGGCTTTACTTCGCCACCAGCCTTGAGGCGCACATAGGTCAGATCGGATGCGCGGACCGAGCCCAGTTCTCGAAACGCACCGCGTACCAGCAACGCCGCCTCCAGTGCAAGCTGCGGCGACAGCAGCACATGCGCCTGTTTGGGCGATGGTGTCGATCCCGTCTTGTAATCGATGATCTCCGCTGTTCCGTCTCGCATCAGGTCGATACGATCAGCACGGCCTGACAGCGTGATTCCGAGCCCTTCTACCTCGCGCTTGTCGGACGAAATCTCGGCAAAGCGGGTCTGGACATTATAGGCGCGCTCGCGCTCCCAGGCCAGAAACTGCGGAATGAGCGCCGTGAAGCGCGGCCACCACACGGCCTCGATTTCCGTCGGCAAGTCCATATCGGCAAAGAGGATGCGTCCCAGCTCCATCAATCGCTCTGCAGCGTCGGGAGCCAGCGGATCGATTGCCTCTTGCGTGAAATGACCCAGAATATCGTGGAACAAGGTGCCGCGTTCGGCCGCGGCCGGGTCACGGATCAAGGGTTCCAGCGGCCGCAGCTTCAATATCTTCTTGGCGAAGATCGCATAAGGGTCGCGGCGCAGCGTTTCGATTTCCGTCACCGAAAAATGCTTCGGCCTGGCGGCGACTGGAGGAGCGGGCTGCGGCCTTTTCACGAAAGGCACGTCGGGCGCCTGATCGATTTCACGCGACCACTGGATAAAGCGAGCCCCACGCCTGCGCATTTGCGTGGTCACATCCGCGCCCAGCACAGTTTCAAGCCGCTGCAGCCATCGCGATGGCACGGTCGGCGCATTATCGGAACGTTGCGAGCGCGTCAGCACGACATGATCCATGCCGAGCGCCATCTGGAAGTCATGGGCGGCAAGGCCGGTGCGGCGCTCTGGCGGATCGAGCGCGATCATCGACTTCATGGGGCGTGACATGAACGGATCGTTGCGGGTGCGGGCGGGCCAGCTCCCCTCGTTGAGACCACCGATCACCACCGTATCCATGGTTTGCAGGCGCGCTTCAAGCGCACCCCAGATGAAGAGGCGTGGATGGCCGCCCGGATGCGGCTTGACCGTCTCGCCCGCCATCAGTGCATCGAGCACAGCCGGCCATTCCGAAGCTTCAAAGTCGAGTCCGGCTTCGCTCGAAACCAGACCACGCAAAAACGCGGCGAGCTGTTCGCCGCGTTCGCCGGAATAAAAAGGCGCGATGCTGGCCTTTTCATTACGCGCAAGATTTTCCAATGCTTCGACCGTTGCACGCGCGATTTCACCGATCTCGGTCCGGCGTCCAGCGATGACGAAAGGCGCCAATGGTACCACCGCATTGGACAGGCTTTCGCAAAGATTGCGGGCGGCGGCGATCATGTCCGGCGTGACCGTATCGTGCCATGCCGGTTGCCACGGCTGGCTGGCGCTTTCCTCCAGCCGCCTGTCGAAAAATGCGGGAAGATCGAGTACCGAGGCGCGGCCCGTGCCACCGCGAAAGGCTATGAGTTCCAGGGTTTCGGCGGCAAGGCGTCGCTCGATACGGGGAGCTTCCAGCCGCAGCAGCGGATGCTTGACCAGCGCCAGCAGAGCAACCGGATCGCCCGGATCAAAGACGGTTTCGACCAGCAGCCGCAACAATGTCGTGGTCTCGACATCACGCAAATGCCGCCCACCGGAATCGTCGGCATCGATCCCGAAACGGGCGAGTTCACCCACCACGCGCCGCGCCAGATTGCGGTCTGCCGTGACAAGCGCAGCTGTTCTGCCTTCATCATTGATTGCATCGCGCAGGACAAGAGCCACCGCAAGCGCCTCTTCCCTCTCATTGGCGGTTTCAATCAGGTCGATCGTCTGTGCCGCCTGCCGCAAGGCTTCCGGCTGCATATCGGGGTCGCGCGCAAGCTGTCCCCATGCATCAGTCGTTTCCGCCGGGCGAAGGGCTTCGCTGACAACCCGCTCGCGCAGGCGTTTGGAGGCAGGCATATCGTCCAGATGTTCCACATCGCCGCGCAATGTCTGCATTGCGTCGAGAAGCTTGCGCAATCCGAATTGCGGATGACCGAAGGTCGAGGGATTATCGGTTGCCGATGCCAGCATCTGCCAGGCCGCATCGTCCAGATCGCGGTCCAGTCCCGGCAGCACGACCGCGCCATTCGGCAGGTCTGCAATAGCTGAAATAAGCTCAGCAGTCGCAGGTATCGAACCGGTGGAACCCGCAACGATAACCGGCCCGGCAGGCGGATGAGCGCGCAGGCGCTTTACTTCACTCCAGATGAGGTCATTGCGATGCGCAGCAGGATTTGAAAGCCGGCGTTCCGCCAGAATATCTGGCCACAAATTGGTGACGATGTTGAGAAAGCCGAGCGTAACTTGCCACCAGTCGGCGAGGTCTTCCGGGGCAATTCCCGCAAGCTCGCTCCATTTAGCCCCATCGGTTTCGACCTGATCCATCAGCCCGGCCAGATCCCGGGCAAGCCAGATTGCATCGGCAGTGGTTGCAGGAACGGAAACATCGTCAACACCGAACAGCGCGCGCACATGCGAAGGCAGCGATTCCCGCCATGGACGGATCAATCGCGCCAGTAGCAGAAGCCGCTCCGCTGTACCGATAGGCGGATTGACATCGAAAACGTCCGACGAACCGGCATTGAAGAACGCGGCATCTTCATCCACATCACCAAGCGGTTTTATCGTCGGCAAAATAGCGCTTTTAGCCGGATTCCTATCGACCAGTATCGATCTCAACGCACGCGCCGCACGGCGCGTCGGCACATAGATGGTTGCATTGGCCAATGCCAGCGGATCCGATGGATTGCCGGGAAAACCTTCGACCAGCCGTCCTTCCAGAAGCGCTTTGGCAAAAGCAGGCAGAAACGGCGTGCCGGGAGGAATTGAAAACAGGCGCTGTTTCCCATCTCTGGGTTGTCGTGCGCTCATGCCGTTTGCCTCCCTCATGCAAATGTTGTGAGTACCGCCTCCGCCTCGCCGATTGCGTCCGGCGTTCCGACGGTCAGCCAGTGCCCGGTCATTGGCATACCATAAAGGCGATCTGCTGCAATCGCTTCGTCGAAATAGCGGTTGAGTGAGGACACACCCGGCTCGGCGTCAGCGAAAATGCGGGGATGGATGATCCCTGCGCCCGCATAGATCACCGGCTCGCCGGAGACGTCCCGTGCACGGCGCAAATGTCCGTTTTCGTCGGCAACGAAATCACCTTTGCCTTCATAACCGGTTTCCTGATCGAGACGCGCCGTCATCAGGAGAATATCCATCCGCTCCGCGTCCCAGGCATCGGAGAGCGCTGACAGATTGGGGGTCTTCTCGTCGCCTACCCAGAATGTGTCGGCATTCAGAATGAAAAACGGCTCTGCTCCGAGTATCGGCAAAGCCTTCACGATGCCGCCAGCGGAATCGAGCAGCATTTCGCGTTCGTCCGAAATCACAATATCCAGATCGTTGCGATGACGCAGATGCTCTTCCAGTTGGTCGGCTAAATAATGCACATTGACGATTACCGTACCAATGCCTGCCTGCACCGCTGCATCAAGCCCCCAGTCGATCAAGGGCTTGCCCGCTACCTTGACCAGCGGCTTCGGAATGGTTTCGGTGACGGGACGCATGCGCTTGCCAAGTCCGGCGGCAAGAACCATAGCCATATTCGGGGCCATTTCAGGCATTTTCATTGTGCGGCCTCTTCCTGCTGCATCAATCCCAATTCCTCAAACCATGCCGCCACTGGCGCCATGACCGGATGTTTCAGCACACGGCCGAGATAGTCATGAATGCGTGGCAGGTGTTTTAGGTAATCCGGCTTACCATCACGCTCATCGAGCCGCACGAAAAGGCCGAGCAGCTTGGCATTGCGCTGTGCGCCCATCGCCGCATAGGCCTTGCGGAACAAAGCCTCGTCGAACGCATGCCCGAGCGCACGACGCTCATCGCAATAGGCGGCGACAACAGCCTGTTCCAGCTCTGGCGAAATCGTCACACGCGCATCGAGAGCCAGCGAGGCCACGTCATAAGCTGCCGGTCCAATCATCGCATCCTGAAAATCGATAACACCGATCTTGTCCTTGCCTTCCGCCTCCGGGAACCAGAACAGGTTGGGCGAATGATAATCGCGCAAGAGCAGGCTCTTCTCAACATCGGCAATGTCGGCGATCACATCATCCCATGCGGCTTCGTAAGCTTGCTTTTCTGCGTCTGTAAGTTGCCTGCCCATCATGCGCGGCGCGTACCACTGGCCGATGAGGCTGACCTCGATCATCATCGCATCGCGGTCAAAACCGGCGATGATGTGGTCGGGATGCCCTGCCACAGGTGCATGGTCAGGCCAGGCAACGCCATGCAGATGCGCCAGAAAGCGTCCGGCGGCCTCATAGCGTTCCACGACAGGTTCACCCGAAGCTGCCCGCACGCCCTTGGTTCCGAGATTCTCAAGGATCAAAAGCCCTGCATCAATATCCACCGCACGCATTTGCGGCACGCGAAAACCATGTTTTGCAAGCAAGCCATCAATTCCCACAAAAGCCTGAATATTCTCGGCAATATGGGCAAGCTGGCGATAGGACTTGCCATTACGTAGTGGCGGATCATAGGGCATCGCTGGCGCGTTCATGAGAACTTCCACACCATCAGAGGCACTTGTGATGAGTTCATATCTACGTGGACCGGCATCTCCCTGGAAATAACGACGCGTGGACTCTCCCCGGCCGTTTTTTTCAAGAAATGTGCGTATCGCATGGCTGCGTTCCAGCCGCTGGATCGCAGCCACTGGTCCGGACACGGCAATGCGCCGCCCTGCCCCTTCATGGCTCAGCGTGACGGCGAAAGACGGTTCGGGCAGGAAACCCTCGCCCTGCTCCGGCCATTCGGCCAGAACCACGCCATCTTCCAGAAACTCCGGTAGTCCCAGCTCATCCAGCTCTTCACCGTGTGAAATACGATAAAGATCGGCATGGGCGACAGGGATGCGTAAAGTCTCGTAACTTTGTACCAGCGTGAAAGTCGGACTTGGTACGTCCAGTCCCTCATCATCGGCGATGGCCCGGATGATCGCGCGGGCAAGCGAGGATTTTCCCGCTCCCAGATCACCGGAAAGCGTGACAAGATCGCCCTTCTGCAGGGCGAGGGCGAAATCCTCGCCGAAACGCTGCGTAGCGGCTTCGTCGGGCAAGAAATAGCTGATGCTGGATTGTGAGGCGCTCATGGGCACCCTTTACCTTATTCGGCGGCGACGCGGAAGCTGCGTGTTTCCGACGGAAAACGGCAAATCACCGTTGTTCCACGACCGGAACCCGTATCGATATCGACCGATCCGCCATGCAGCTCGACAAAGCTCTTGACGATGGCAAGTCCCAGCCCGGCACCACGGCGGCGACCGCCATTCGGATAGGACTGGAAGCGTTTGAAAACCGTGTCGAGCACTTCTCCGGGCATGCCGGGACCGTCATCGTGGACGGCAAAGACCACTTCCGACCCCTCGCGCGCCACCTGCAGCTGGATGCTGGAGCCTTCCGGCGCATAGTTGGTGGCGTTGGACAGGAGGTTGAAAAGTACCTGACGGACGCGGTTCGCATCGGCCTTGAACACATCCACATCGTCGGCAATGTCGATGTCGAGCCCGATATCGTGATCGCGCATACGCTCACCGACGCGGGAGGCAGCAGCGGAAATCGCTTCCACGACGGAAACTTCCCCGACCTCCAGTTCCATGATGCCTGCATCGACGGTCGCAAGATCGAGAATATCATTGACGATGGTCAGCAATACCGATGACGACGTGCTGATATGGTCGAGATATTCGATCTGGCGCTCGTTGAGTGACCCGAAAGCCGGTGTCTGCAACAGTTCGGTAAAGCCGATGATGTTAGTCAGTGGCGAACGCAGCTCGTAGGAAACATGCTGGACGAAATCGTTCTTGATCTGGTCGGCCAGTTCCAGCGCCTCGTTCTTTTCCTTGAGCGCCCGTTCGACGCGCACCGTATCGGTGACGTCGATAAAGGTCAGCATGGTCTGGCCCTTCGGCAGCGGTACCACAGCGAAGGAAAGAATGGTGCCGTCGTCCAGCTCCACCTGCCCCATGCGCCCATCGCGTTTGTCGAGGAAGCCGGTGACGGTGGAGACGAAATCATCCCACAAGCCGTTGCCGCCGCGCTCGCCGCAAATCTTGGCAATTGACGAAATATGCGTGCCTTCGACAATGAGCGGCATCGGCAACGCCCAAAGATCGGCAAAGGACGGGTTGGAAAGCCGGATACGGCCATCAGAACCGAACACCGCCACGGCTTCCGCCAGATGGTCGAGTGTTTCGCCTTGCACCTTGATGAGGGTGTTGTAACGACCTTCAAGTTCAAACTTTTCGGTCATGTTCTCGAAGAACCAGGTCACGCCGCCTTGCGGATGCGGATTGGCGACGACGCGCATCGTCCGTGTATCCGGCAGATGCCACATATGTTCCTGCGGCTCGACAGCGCGATAGGCGGAAAGCACCGAATCCTTCCATTTGCGCCATTCCGGCTGTTCCGGAAGTTTGCCTTCCGAACGCAGGCGGTCGAGGATCAGCGTGTTGCTCGGCTGCGATTCCAGCCATGCCGTATCGAGCGACCACAGCTTGGCAAAAGCCTGATTGAAAAATTGCAGCTTCATCTCGGGATCGAAGATCGCCACAGCGGTCGAAAGCTGATCGAGCGTTTCGGCATGGCTCTTCATCGTGCGGTTCAGTTCTTCGCGCATCGCCTGCACTTCGGTCTGGTCGAAACCGAGGCCGATAGAACCCGCTTCCGCGCTCACATCCGTCACGTTGAAAAGGCGGCGGTCACCGTGCACCACAGCCGTCAGCTGGTCCTGCAGGACAGGCTCGGCAAAGCGGTCACGCTCCAGACGCTGACGCGCCTGTGCGCCGAAAAGCTCGCGCCTTTCGGAAATGACCTGGCTTGCGTCGGCCATATCGACCGCCTGCGCATAGGCGGCATTGACCCATTCGACGCGGCCACCGGCGTCGCGGGTCCAGACCGGCTGGTCGATCCGGTCGAGAAGACGCCGGAAAAGCTCGATACGCTCAGAAAATTCGCGGTTTTGCGCCTGCAGCGCCGCGCGTTCCGCCTGCACGCCTTGCAGGCTGAGGAAACGCGCCACCGCAAAGCCGCCCGATGTGCGTCCGCGCACGTCGAGCAGGGTGCCGTTGACGGTTTCAACCGTGAGGTCGAAAGACCGCGCCTGTTCGCGCAACAAGCCGATAGCGCGCTCAAGTACCACGACCGATTGGGGACGCAGCCAGCGGCCAAAAGCCAGGAAGGTCGAACGATCCTGCGGGGCAGCACTTTCATCCGGCAACAGCCCAACGACTTCAGCGCGCGTGTTGTGGCCATCCCAGACCACGATGCGCTGATCCTTGAGGTTGAGCAGGGCTTCATTGCGCTGGGCGACAAGATTGAGGTCGGCGAATTTCGAGCGCAGTTCCTTGTTTTCCGCGGCAACGCGCGACCGTTCGCGGATCAGCCATCCTGCTGAAAGAAGAGCTGCGCCCATCACGCCGAGGAACATGGAAAACTGAATGACCTCGAAAGCGCCGATGCTGCCGCCACCAAAGGGCAGGGCGATGCGTGCCGATTCCGCACCTTGCGCAAAAGCGGGCACTGCAGCGAAAAGCGTTGCAAGAGAAACGGAAGCCTTCATCAGGGCTGTTTTCGGAGTAAGCCAGGCAAACGGCTTTGCAACATGGGCGACAGGACGCCGTGGCCTGCCAGTAACGATTGCGGAAACATTCCGCAAAATCCCCGTTGCGCCGAACTCAGGCATGTTGTCCTTTTCTCCGCCACCCGGCCATGAAAATCGCCACGAAGGCAGACTGACCGTATTAAAACACTTCAATACACATCAAAGCCCGACCATACGCACGCCGCCACAGTGCACGATGATCAACCCGTTTTCAGGTATTCAGGGGATGAATCGTCCTCTCGCTTCCCGCCACAACCGGCAAAAAACGCGCAACGCAAACACCCGCTCAAACACCTTGATTCGCCTACACAATACCCTTCCGGCGAATCCACGTGAAGCATCTTGCACGCAAAAAGAAAGACCGGGCAGTTTGTCAACCGCCCGATCTCAACATGTAGTGCAATGCTTAACGTATGGTTAATACCTGTAGTGTTCCGACTTGAACGGGCCCTGTGGAGTGACGCCGATATAGGCAGCCTGTTCCTCAGAAAGCACAGTCAGCTTGGCACCCAGCTTGTCGAGATGCAGGCGCGCGACCTTCTCGTCGAGATGTTTCGGCAGCACATAGACTTCATTCTTGTAGGCGTCGGTACGGGTAAACAGCTCGATCTGTCCCAGAACCTGATTGGTGAACGAAGCCGACATGACGAAGCTCGGATGGCCGGTTGCGTTGCCCAGATTGAGCAGGCGGCCTTCGGAAAGCAGGATAATGCGCTTGCCATCCGGGAATTCGATCAGATCGACCTGCGGCTTCACATTGGTCCATTTCAGGTTGCGAAGTGCTGCCACCTGAATTTCATTGTCGAAGTGACCGATATTGCCGACGATCGCCATATCCTTAAACTTGCGCATATGGTCGATGGTGATCACGTCCTTGTTGCCGGTCGTGGTCACGATGATATCGGCAGTCGAAGCAGCATCGTCGAGGGTCACGACTTCAAAACCGTCCATTGCAGCCTGAAGCGCGCAGATCGGATCGACTTCGGTCACCTTCACGCGGGCGCCTGCACCGGCGAGCGACTGGGCGGAACCCTTGCCGACATCGCCATAACCGCACACGACAGCAACCTTGCCCGCCATCATGACGTCGGTGCCACGACGAATACCGTCAACGAGCGATTCCTTGCAGCCATATTTGTTGTCGAACTTCGACTTGGTGACGCTGTCATTGACGTTGATCGCCGGGAAGGGCAGGAGGCCCTTCTTCTGCAACTGGTAGAGACGGTTGACGCCGGTGGTGGTTTCTTCCGTCACACCCTTGATGGCGTCGCGCTGGCGCGTGAAGAAGCCCGGCGTTGCAGCCATACGCTTCTTGATCTGCGCGAAAAGCACTTCCTCTTCTTCCGAACCGGGGGTCGACAGAACGTCCTCGCCTGCTTCGGCACGCGCGCCGATGAGGATGTACATGGTGGCATCGCCACCATCGTCGAGGATCATGTTGGATGGCTCGCCATCCGGCCACTGGAAGATCTGGTCGGTATAGGTCCAGTATTCTTCAAGCGTTTCACCCTTGATGGCGAAAACCGGCGTGCCGGTTGCGGCAATCGCGGCGGCGGCATGATCCTGCGTCGAGAAAATGTTGCAGGAGGCCCAGCGGACCTGTGCGCCGAGCACCTGCAGCGTTTCGATCAGAACGGCGGTCTGGATCGTCATATGCAGCGATCCGGAAATGCGCGCGCCCTTCAGCGGCTGCGACTTGCCGAATTCCTCACGGGCAGCCATCAGGCCCGGCATTTCGGTTTCTGCGATATCGAGTTCCTTGCGGCCCCAATCGGCCAGGCTAAGATCCTTGACGACAAAATCTTGGCTTGCGGTCATCGCGTGCTCCAATAAAAGGCAGTTCCAGCTCGATAAAGATGTAATCAGCGGCCGGAATTGCATTCCAATGTGGGGCAGCTTTCCATGCGGGAAAGCGCTCCGGCTGCCGCCTTGACTAGCAGATCGCAGCCGGAAGCACAACGCAATATAAAGAAATCTTTATACGTGCATATCAAGCAGGTTTGTCGAATGCGGGATTGATAACCGTCAAAGGAAGATCGACCTGCAATATTTCGAGCATGCGGCGAAATTCGGCAACAGGATAGATTTCGCTTTCCGTGACCAGGGCAACCGTGCGACCGGAGCCGCCTTCGGGCTGCGGGAGTGCAGCAATCACGTCATCTGCCGGGTCAAGAAACTGCCAGTCGGGACGGGCGGTTTCGAAAAACGATCTGAGCCATGGCAGATGGGTACTGGAAAGTGTCAGCGTGTCGATGAGCGGATGGCTTGCAGCAATGTCATCGCAGAACGTAGCCACCTTTTGCGCGGTCTCATCCGGTTGGCGAAGAAAAGCACCGTTTTCCACCAGTTCCACCATCGCAGACGCATTGATCAAAGCAACATTGTCCGGCCTATCGGTCTGTGTCCGGACAAAACCTGCAAGCTCTTCGCTCTCGATCATCGAACGCACACCCATAACGGCAACCTTGCCGCTACGGCTTGCCGCAAGAGCAGCGCGAACCGGCGGCGCAACACCGTAAACCGGTACGGCAAACTCACTTTTCAATACGTCGAGGACCATGACTGAAGGCGCATTGGAGGCCAGGACGATTGTTTGGGCGCCAAGGCCCGTCAGGTAATGAATCGTACGGCGCATGATGGAAAGCAGCTGATCGCGGCTCTTGGCGCCATAAGGAAAACTGGCCCGATCGGCAAAATAGATGATGTCGCGCTGTGGCTGGCTGCGCCGGATCAGCTCAACCAGAGCATAGCTGCCTATCCCCGCATCGAAAACGGCCACCGGATCGTTGAGATCACCCACAGCGGCGGCCGTCTTGTTCTTCAGCATTCTTCGCCGAACTTGTCGGCGATGAGTGTCTGCAGGGCATCGAGTACCGCGCCGGCCTGTTCGCCCGAGGCGCTGACATCGATGCAGCAGCCGGGAGAGGCGGCAAGCATCATCAGGCCCATGATCGACGTGCCGCCAACGGTCATGCCATCCTTGCTGACCCGGACATGCGCATTGTAACCATCGACCAGTTGCACGAACTTGGCCGAAGCGCGGGCATGAAGGCCGCGCTTGTTGACGATCTCGAAGGATCGGGAAACTGCAGTTTCGGGTTCGTATTCACCGGTAACGGGCACGCTGGAATGCATGAATTACTTTCCTGTCAGGACCTGGCTCGCAACATTGATATATTTGCGCCCTGCATCCTGCGCCTCGCGCAGAGCTGTCTTGATGTCGCCCCCGATGCGGACGCTCGACAACTTGATAAGCATCGGCAGATTGACACCTGCGATGACTTCGACCTTGCCTTCCTTCATGACGGAAATGGCGAGATTGGACGGTGTACCGCCGAACATGTCGGTCAGAATGATAACCCCGCTGCCATTATCGGCGCGCTCCACCGCATCAACGATATCCCGCCGACGCTGTTCCATATCGTCTTCGGCACCGATGCAAACGGTCTCGAAATTGTCTTGCGGCCCGACTACATGCTCGACAGCATGCAAAAACTCTTCGGCCAACCTTCCGTGCGTGACAAGCACGAGTCCGATCATACTATAAAAGCTCCCGTCGCGTGCCCGCCGCATCACCCCGCCAGAGTGTCAGATGGCACTGAAACCACGCCGGAAAAGCGCCGGCGAGTTGTGCATCTTGGCAGCGCAAATCTTGATAGCAAGTGAAAAATTTCCACGTTGCCATGAAAAAAGCAAAATGCCGCAGCGTTGTGAAAAATTAATCGATTCGTAACAAAGCCGGATTCAGCCCTCGTCCGACGGCCATTTTTCGTAAAACAACATTGCCTCGATGGCCCGCGAAAGCGCGTTGGAATCGCCATTCGACGACAACGCAGGCAAAAGAAGCCGGGGCAGTGAAATACCCTCGAATTCCCACATTTCACCACTTGGATAGCGTTCCGCCTCGTCACGATCCACAAGCCTGACGACAAGATAGAGCAGTGTGCTCGCTGCAAAAGCAACCTTGAAAAGCCCCGCACCGCGAATCTCCACACCGCCAGCAAGGGCAGCCGGAACACTGGCGATCAGCCTGCCGCTTTCCGCATGAAGCAACGTGCGGTCGTCGGCGACCAGTGATGCGGCCTCTCCACGAAGGAGCGCTCTTTCTACAAGTGTCAGCGCAAGCTCGGTCTTGCCGGCGCCGGAACGGCCCATGATCATGACGCCACGACCGCGGACCTGAAGCGTCGTTGCATGAAGTCCGCTTTTTTCCTCTTCAGGGGTCATGAGCTTGCAGGAAGATCAACAATGAAACGCGCGCCCTTGAACTGATCGGGCCTTGCCGGATCGACAATATTCTCTGCCGTCAACGTGCCGCCATGGGCCTCGATGATCTGGCGGCTGATCGAAAGACCGAGGCCGGAATTCTGTCCGAATGCCTCCGACGCCGGACGATCCGTATAGAAACGTTCGAAGATACGCTCGATATTCTCGATCGGAATGCCCGGACCATTATCTTCAACAAGCACACGCACGCGGCTGCCTTCACCACTCAGGGACACCACGATACGCCCGGTATCGTCGGGCACGAAAGAACGGGCATTTTCAATCAGGTTGCTCACCACCTGACCGAGACGCAGATCGTGACCGGCAACGTTGAAGCCCTTCTTTCCGGCAGGCAGCTTGCCGGTATTGAAGACGATTTCCGTCCCGACTTTGTTGCGGCGCACTTCGCGCGCCGCCGTCACCAGATTGGTCAGAAGCGTCTTCATGTCGACACGGTCGATATGTTCGCGCGCAAGTTCCGCATCGAGACGCGAAGCATCAGAAATATCAGTAATCAGGCGGTCGAGGCGGCGAACGTCGTGCTGGATGATATCGAGAAGCCGTTTGCGCGATTCTTCGGTCTTGGCGAGCGGCAGGGTTTCGACAGCACTGCGCAGCGAGGTGAGGGGGTTCTTCAGCTCGTGGCTGACATCGGCGGCAAAGCTTTCGATCGCCTCGATCCGGGTATAGAGCGAATCGGTCATCTCGCGGATAGAGGTGGAAAGATGGCCGACTTCATCCTGACGTTCGGAGAAATCGGGAATTTCGACACGGCTTTTCACACCATGGCGAACACGGTCGGCAGCAGCGGAAAGCTTGCGCAGCGGGCTTGCAATCGTCGATGCGAGGAAAAGCGACAGGATGACCATGACCAGCGACACGACGCCGAACACGCGGAAAACCGCCATGCGTTCGGCTTGCACGATCTTGTCGATATCGTCACCTTCCGTAGAGAGCAGGAGCACGCCCAATATTGCGCGCGAACGCTGGATCGGCACGGCAACCGAGACGACCAGCTCGCCCTTTTCATTGCGCCGTTGCGCCGTTTGCGGCGAACCGGCCAGAGCCTTTACGATTTC
This sequence comes from Ochrobactrum sp. A-1, assembly GCF_022488005.1. Lineage (NCBI taxonomy): Bacteria > Pseudomonadati > Pseudomonadota > Alphaproteobacteria > Hyphomicrobiales > Brucellaceae > Ochrobactrum > Ochrobactrum sp. A-1. Next base: position 794,668 of record NZ_JAKVQC010000004.1, on the reverse strand, counting down.
CGGAAAAGCGAGGCCATTGCCGCCCGGCTGTTCCTGATAGACCGGCAGACCTCCACCATAGAATAGGTGCGAAATCCACGTTCCGGCCCGTTCCCAAATGGTCGGTGTCTCTTCCTCGATCGGCGGCAGGTCATAGCGAAGCACAGGCCCCGCCGAAGGAAAGCTCGGCGAATAGAGCGCGCGCGAATCGAGCAGCATATTGGCATAGCGATCATAGATTCGCGCCCGCGTGCTCGTCGGCGAAATCAATCGGCGCAACAGGGGAGAAACCTTTTCCGGATTAATCGGAAACTCCCAGTTGTCGGGTGAATCCGGCGAAGGCGTCAGGCTTTGCCCGGCCTGAAGCTCTAGGAGCTTTTCCGGATCGATCATCAGAGAATTGGTGTCGATGGTCGCCGAAGCCGAAATCGCGCCCGCAATGATCTTGCCCTGGGTGAGCAGGCTTTCGATCTTCGCATCAATCAGTCCCTCGCGGAACTGATTCATGTAGAGAATGCCGGAAACAAGAACCGCCAGCGCCGCCAGATTGAGAAACAGGATACGGCGCGTCAGGCTCGAAAACAGATACTGGCCGAGAAACTTGCGCAGGGGCGCAAAAAAGCGACGCCAGAACACCGAGCGCTGCCGCCGGGCCCTGCGTTCGCGCAAATCCGATTTCTGGCCGACAAGGCCATCGTTCCGGGTTTCTGCGACCATGTCGCTCTGTCTGCTCTCATTAAACTACCGCCAGACCTCATGGACTGGCGGTATGTAATTATCTATCAAGCCTCGCGGAAGCGATAGCCGACGCCATAGAGCGTTTCGATCATTTCGAAATCGTCGTCAACCGCTTTGAACTTCTTGCGCAGGCGCTTGATATGGCTGTCGATGGTACGATCATCCACATAGACCTGCTCATCATAAGCTGCATCCATGAGGGCGTCACGGCTTTTCACGACACCTGGACGCTGCGCCAGCGAATGAAGGATCAGGAATTCGGTGACCGTCAGCGTGACCGGTTCGCCCTTCCAGGTGCAGGTGTGGCGCTCCTGATCCATGACCAGCTGGCCGCGCTCGAGCGATTTCGCCTGCTGTCCGGTCGGCTTGGCCGTGCCGTCGCGTGCGGCAACCCGGCGAAGCACCGCCTTGACGCGCTCGACCAGAAGACGCTGGGAGAACGGCTTGGTAATGAAATCGTCCGCACCCATCTTGAGACCGAAAAGCTCGTCGATCTCGTCGTCCTTGGAGGTGAGGAAAATGACGGGGAGGTCGGATTTCTGGCGCAGACGGCGCAGAAGCTCCATACCGTCCATGCGTGGCATCTTGATATCGAAGATCGCAAGATTGGGCGGACGCGCCATCAGACCATCCAGCGCGGACGCGCCATCGGTGTAGGTTTCGACCCGATAGCCTTCCGATTCCAGCGCGATGGACACGGAGGTCAGGATGTTGCGGTCGTCGTCGACCAGCGCAATTGTCTGCGTTGCCGAGGCTTCCTTCATGCGAACCTTTCTCCTTCAACTAAGCCAACCGGAAGGTCCGGCTGGTGACGTCGCTCAGCCGCCAAGTGACCGGCGGGTTATAGATCGAGCGCCTTATTAAACATAGATACTATTATAATGTGCCTGCTTGTGCAGTACAAATTAGGTACAAAATGTGGCGGCGCCAGAAGAAGCCATGAAACATCACGTGCCGAATCGTTCTTTGGTTAATACCGGGGTTGATGCCAGCACGACCGGGATTTCCCGAATCTCGTAGCTCATAACGCTTAGATTAAACGATTTAAAAAAATTTCAAAAATTTTAAATCGATTAAATATTTGAATTGCCACGATTAATCTGTTTCTGACTGCCATCCTCTATTTCGCGATCAATCTGGTAGGCGCGAAAAGAGACCGATCAATTGTCAAACCATATGGCGGAGACATCATGAGAGAGACCGGCATTCACAACACGGCCGCTTCCATTGCCACTTCAGGACTGAAGGAACTCTCCGCAGTCTTTTACAACCTTGGAGCCGCCCGGCTCTATGAGGAAACCGTCCGCCGGGGCGAAGCCGAACTGTCGGCGCAAGGTGCGCTTGTCGCACGCACCGGTCAGCACACGGGCCGTTCGCCGAAAGACAAGTTCGTCGTGCGCGATGCCGACACGGAAGATCACGTCTGGTGGGACAACAACAAGCCGATGAGCCGCGAGGCCTTCGAGCTGCTCTATGCCGATTTCATCGATCATACGAAGGGCAAGGAGCTTTTCGTGCAGGATCTGATCGGCGGCGCCGATGCCGACAACAAGATCAATGCGCGTGTCATCACCGAATATGCCTGGCATTCGCTGTTCATCCGCAATCTTCTGATCCGCCCGGAACAGGAAGCGCTTGCTGCTTACGTACCGGAAATGACGATCATCGATCTGCCGTCCTTCAAGGCCGATCCAGACCGCTACGGCGTGCGCACTGAAACGGTGATTGCGGTCGACCTGACCCGCAAGATCGTGCTGATCGGCGGCACGTCCTATGCCGGTGAAATGAAAAAGTCGGTCTTCACCGCACTCAACTACATCCTGCCCGCCAAGGGCGTGATGCCGATGCACTGCTCGGCCAATGAAGGCCCGAACGGCGACACCGCCGTCTTCTTCGGCTTGTCCGGCACCGGCAAGACCACGCTTTCGGCAGACCCGACCCGTACGCTGATCGGCGATGACGAGCATGGCTGGGGTGAGCATGGCATCTTCAACTTCGAAGGCGGCTGCTACGCCAAGACCATCCGTCTGTCCGCCGAAGCGGAACCGGAAATCTATGCAACCACGCAGCGCTTCGGCACGGTGCTGGAAAATGTCGTTCTCGACGAACACCGCCAGCCGGATTTCGACGACGGCTCGCTGACGGAAAACACCCGTTGCGCCTATCCGCTCGATTTCATCCCGAATGCATCGAAGACGGGCAAGGGCGGCCAGCCGAAGAACATCATCATGCTCACCGCCGATGCCTTCGGCGTGATGCCTCCGATTGCCAAGCTGACACCGGCACAGGCCATGTACCACTTCCTGTCCGGCTACACGGCCAAGGTTGCTGGCACCGAAAAGGGCGTGACCGAACCGGAAGCCACCTTCTCGACCTGCTTCGGCGCACCGTTCATGCCGCGCCATCCGTCGGAATACGGTAACCTGCTGCGCAAGCTGATCGCCGAGCACAAGGTCGATTGCTGGCTGGTCAATACCGGCTGGACTGGCGGCGCTTACGGCGTTGGCAAGCGTATGCCGATCAAGGCAACCCGCGCTCTGCTCGCAGCCGCGCTCGACGGTTCGCTGAACGATGCCGAATTCCGCATCGATCCGAATTTCGGCTTTGCCGTTCCGGTCGAAGTACCGGGTGTCGACACGTCCATCCTCGATCCGCGCTCGACCTGGGCCGACAAGGCTGCCTATGACGCGCAGGCCAGGAAGCTTGTCGACATGTTCGTCACGAATTTCGAGAAGTTCGAAAGCCATGTCGATCACGAGGTAAAGGACGCAGCCCCTGCGATCCGTATCGCTGCGGAATAGCTTTTTCTACGCATGTCTTTATCCAAAAACCGGTTCCCACTTTTTGGAGACATGCTTTTACCATCCTGAGGAGGAGGGAGAGCCCGGCTGAAAGGCTGGGTTTTTCTTTTGTATAAGGGATACAAAGCGGTATATCTCCTCGTCATGGAAGAGAACCGGAACATCATCCGCATCACAAATCGCCTGACGATCCGTGACGACGATCTGGAGGAGAGCTTCATTCGTGCCTCCGGGCCGGGCGGTCAGAACGTCAACAAGGTTTCGACTGCCGTGCAGTTGCGCTTTCATGCCGTGAGAGCAGGCCTGCCCGAAGATATCCTGTCACGGCTCTTCAAGCTTGCCGGACAGAAAGGCACCAAGGACGGCGATATTCTGATTGAGGCCAATCGGTTCCGCACCCAGGAGCGCAACCGCGAGGACGCGCGCGAGCGGCTGATCGCGCTTATTGCCAAGGCTGCCGAACCACCGCCACCACCGCGCAAGAAGACCAAGCCCACAAAAGGCTCCGTCGAACGCCGCCTCAAGGCCAAGTCCGGACGATCCGACATCAAGAAGGGCCGCGGCAAGGTTTCTTACGACTGATCCAAAAAGACTCCACACAGGGAAACCCGAGACCATGAAATCCCATGAAGTCGAGACCAGCCACGGTCGCATTGCCATCCGTGAAAGCAGGGGCAGCGGAACGCCCTTGCTGATGATCCACGGCAATTCCAGCGCTGGCGCCATCTTCGCGCACCAGCTTGAAGGCGAAATCGGTAGAAACTGGCGGGTGATCGCGCCGGATTTGCCAGGCCACGGCCAGTCCGGCAACGCGCTTGATCCGGATCGCAGCTATTCCATGGAAGGCTATGCCGACGCGATGACGGAAGTGCTGACGAAGCTCGGCATTTCGGATGCGGTCGTTTTCGGCTGGTCGCTTGGCGGCCATATCGGCATCGAGATGATTTCACGCTTTCCCGGCATGCGCGGCCTGATGATTACCGGCACGCCCCCTGTGGCGCGTGAGGAAGTGGGGCAGGGGTTCAAGAGCGGCCCGGATATGGCACTTGCCGGGCAGGAGGCATTTTCCGACCGCGATGTCGAATCCTATGCGCGCAGTACCTGCGGTGAACGGTTCGAAGACCAGTTGCTTGAGATTGTCGCCCGTACGGATGGGCGCGCGCGGCGCATCATGTTCGAAAAATTCGCAGCCGGAACCGGTGGCAACCAGCGCGATATCGTTGCCGAAGCAAGACTCCCGATTGCAGTCGTCAACGGTCGTGACGAGCCGTTTGTTGAACTGGATTTCGTCTCGAAAGTCCGTTTTGGCAATCTCTGGGAAGGCAAAACCCATGTCATCGACGGGGCAGGGCATGCGCCTTTCCGCGAGACACCAGCCATCTTCGATGATTATCTGCAGCGTTTTATACGCGACTGCACGGCCTGACCCGCTGCAATCGCCAAAAGACGAAAGGGCCGGATAACCGGCCCTCTTCATATCTAAGTACTTGTTTCGTCGCATTATCCTGCGCATCGAAGCGGGATAGGAAATCAGTCCAGTGAACTGATTCCCCGCGTAGATGCTTCGCACTTTTGGAAGACATGCTCTAGATTTTTCTGAGCGCCACTTCCTCGATCAGATGATCGCTGCCCTTGCGCAGGATCAGATCGGCGCGCGGGCGCGTCGGCAGGATGTTATCCTTGAGATTCTTCAGGTTGATATTGTTCCATAGCCCTTCGCCAATCGAACGCGCTGCATCTTCCGAAAGCTGCGAATAGCGATGGAAGAAGGATTCCGGATTGACGAAAGCCGTCTCCCGCAGCCGCATGAAGCGGTCGATATACCATTTGTGGATCAGCTGGGATTCCGCATCAATATAGATCGAGAAGTCGAAGAAATCGGAAACAAAGGGCACCATCTTGCCGTCTTCCGGCAGATCGCGCACCTGCAACACATTGATGCCTTCGAAGATCAGAATATCCGGCTTGTCGACGATCTGATATTCGCCCGGCAGGACGTCGTAGCTCAAATGCGAATAGAGCGGTGCGCGCACCTGGCTCATACCTGCCTTGATCGCTGACAGAAAGCGCAAGACCGCACCGACATCGTAGCTTTCGGGAAAGCCCTTGCGCTCCATCATGTTCTGCTCGCGCAGGACCGCATTGGGGTAGAGAAAACCGTCGGTCGTCACCAGATCGACCTTCGGGCTCGACGGCCAGCGTGCGAGGAGCTCTTTCAGGATACGCGCAGTCGTGGATTTACCAACCGCAACCGAACCGGCAATGCCGATGATGAACGGCGTCTTGAACGACTCTTCCATGTTGAGGAACTGCTTGCGCTGCTCGAACAGGAGCTGGCTTGCCTCCACATGCGCCGACAGCAATCGCGACAGCGACAGATAGATGCGCCGTACCTCGTCGAGATCGATGGGATCGCCCAGCGAGCGCAGTCGCTTGACCTCATCATACGTCAAAGTGAGCGGAGTGTCGGCGCGAAAGCCCGCCCATTCCTCAGCCGAAAAGAAACGGTAAGGCGAGTAACGCGACGGCGTTAGCTGGTCCACTTTTTCCCACATATTGTCGCTGCTCTCCCTCAACGCCAATTCTGCACTAACAGCTTCCGATCCTATTTGCATTTAGGCTTTCGGACGACCGGCTTTTTCTTCAAGGCCGGTCTGCGCCGTGCGGCGTTGCAACTCTGCAAGAACCTCATTGAGTGGCACGTCCGCAACCTTGAGAACCACCAGCAGATGATAAAGAAGGTCAGCGCTTTCGGTGACCACTTCCGCACGGTTGCCTTCAACGGCGGCAATGACCGTTTCCACGGCTTCTTCACCAAGCTTTTTGGCAGCCCGTGTCTGGCCTTTTGCCACCAGACTTGCCGTATAGGACGAACCGTCCATCACGCTGGCACGCTCCGCGACGATCCGTTCAAGGTCGGAAAGAGTGAACTCAGTCATCGGATTTCCTTCATATTTCTGTGCATGTCGTTATCGGATCGTAGCGGGATCAGAAAACAGTCCAGTGGACTGATTTCCCCGCGAAGACGGTTCCCACTTTTCCGCGACATGCTGTATTCTCAACGGACCGGATCGAGCCGCATCGGAATACCGGCTTCGGCCATATAGCGCTTGGCCTCGCCAATCGTATAGGTGCCGAAGTGGAAAATCGAAGCAGCGAGAACCGCCGTCGCATGACCGTCGCGAATGCCTGCAACCATGTGATCCAGATTGCCGACGCCGCCCGATGCAATCACCGGAACGCGCACGCTGTCAGCCACGGCGCGGGTCAGTGCCACATCATAACCAGCCTTGGTTCCGTCGCGATCCATCGAGGTCAGCAGGATTTCACCGGCACCAAGGCTCACCACCTTCTGCGCAAATTCCACCGCGTCGATGCCTGTCGTCTGACGACCGCCATGGGTGAAGATTTCCCAACGATCAGCTTCGCCTTCGCCTGAAACCTTCTTGGCGTCAATGGCTACCACGATGCACTGATTGCCGAACTTGTCGGCGGCTTCCGCAACAAATTCCGGGTTCTTCACCGCAGCCGTATTGATCGAAACCTTGTCGGCACCGGCCAGAAGCAGTTTTCGTATATCGGCAACCTGACGCACCCCGCCGCCAACCGTCAGTGGCATGAAGCACTGTTCTGCCGTCCGGGCCACCACATCGAAAATTGTCTCGCGATTGTCCGAAGACGCCGTGATGTCGAGGAAGCACAGTTCGTCTGCGCCCGCCGCATCATAGGCGCGGGCAGCTTCCACCGGATCACCCGCATCGATCAGATCGACAAAGTTCACGCCCTTGACGACGCGTCCGTCTTTCACATCGAGGCACGGTATCACTCTTGCTTTCAGCATGGTTGTCCTCGATCTGCCGCGTCTCTTTTCAGTTTTGCCTGTCCTCGCTGTCCGGCCTTTGCCGGACTGTTCGCTGCGGGCAGGCGGGAGCGGCCGTCTTTCACATCGAGGCAAGGAATTACGCGTGCTTTGAGTGTCATACTGCGGCCCTCAACAGAGATAATGCGTCTGCCGGATCGATGCGGCCATCGTAAAGCGCGCGACCGGAAATCGCGCCTTCCAGCTTGCGGGCATCAGGTGCGGCAAGACGTTTAATGTCATCCATCGAAGCGAGGCCGCCCGATGCGATCACCGGGATGGAAACGCTATCTGCGAGGCCGAGCGTCGAATCCCAGTTGATGCCAGCCAGAACGCCGTCGCGGTCAATGTCGGTATAGATGATGGCGGCAACACCAGCACCTTCGAATTTTTTCGCCAGTTCCACCACGCCAAGCTCGGAAGCCTCGGCCCAGCCTTCAACCGCGACATAGCCGCCCTTGGCATCGATGCCGACGGCAACCTGACCCGGAAACGCCTTGCAGGCTTCGATAACCAGCGCGGGATCGCGCACGGCGACCGTGCCGAGAATGACACGGCGCAGCCCCTTGGAAAGCCAGCTCTCGATATGCTGGAGCGTGCGGATGCCGCCGCCGAGCTGCACCGGATTTTTGGTGGCTTTCAGAATCGCTTCCACAGCCTTGCCATTGACGCTTTCGCCAGCAAAGGCACCGTTGAGATCGACCACATGGAGCCATTCAAAGCCCTGATCCTCGAAGGCTTTGGCCTGCGCTGCCGGGTCTTCATTATAGACGGTGGCCTGATCCATGTCGCCGAGCTTCAGGCGCACGCATTGACCGTCTTTCAAATCGATGGCGGGAAATAGGATCATAATGTCAGGGCTTCCATTTCAGGAAATTGGCAATGAGCGAAAGGCCGAGCAGCTGGCTCTTTTCAGGATGGAACTGCGTGCCCACCATATTGTCGCGACCGACCGTGGCGGTGACATCGCCGCCGTAATCGGTCACAGCCAGCACGTCAGCCTTGTTCTTCGCATCGAACATATAGGAATGCACGAAATAGGCATGCAACCCGTTCTCGCCGGTCTCGATTCCTTCGAAGATCGGGTGAGAATGTTTCACGTGAATCCTGTTCCAGCCGATCTGCGGAATTTTCAGCGAAGGATCGGACGGCGTCATTTCACGCACATCGCCCGCGATCCAGCCAAGACCCTCGGTCACTTGCTTTTCAAGCCCGCGTTCTGACATGAGCTGCATGCCAACGCAGATGCCAAGGAAGGGATGCGCCTTTTTCAGAACGACATCTTCCAGCGCTTCCACCATGCCCGGAACGGCATGAAGTCCGCGACGGCAATCCGCATAGGCGCCAACGCCCGGCAACACGATGCGGTCAGCCGTCGCCACGCGGTCGGCATCCGCCGTCAGTTCAATTTCTGCTGCGACACCGCCCTCATGCGCTGCGCGCTCAAAAGCCTTTGTGGCCGAGCGCAGATTGCCGGAGCCGTAATCGATGATTGCAACACGCATTTTCAGTTTTCTCCGCGATGGCCGACAAACCCGATCGTCGAGCCAAATGAGGAATAGGTGGGACGCGGGGGCTGCTGTGCCCATTCCGGCGCAGGCTTTTCCGTGAGAGCGGTAGCTGGCCGGGCCGCATCTTCGAGGCCGTAGAAGTAGCGGATTTCTGCCTCTTCCAGATTGGAGGCATCGATGACCGCTTTCTCGACAAAACCCTGTCGCCTGAGCTTGGCGATCTTCCAGTCGACGCCTTCCAGCGCGACGAACAGCGATACCAGCAGGGTCAGAAGCGGAACCGCATCGGTAATGCCAAAGTAAGCACTGGCAAGTCCGAGCAGGATCGAAATGCCCAGAACGGCAAAAGCTTCGAACCACAGACGTTGAGTCAGAAGCCAGACGAAAGGCAGGACCAGCGCCAGCACATGGAATCCGTCGCGCACGAACACGGCTTGCTCAAGGTTTTGAGTATCTTCCGGTTCAAGAACGACGAATTGCGCCATGGCTTACCCTTTCAGTGAACCCTTGGTGGAGGGAATTGCATCCTTCTGGCGCGGATCGGTTTCAAGCGCCGTGCGCAGAACCCTGGCAACCGCCTTGAAGATCGATTCCGCAATATGGTGGCTGTTGGCACCATAATGATTGTTGATATGAAGCGTGATGCCAGCGTTCATGGCGAAAGCCTGGAAGAACTCACGCACCAGCTCGGTATCGAATGTGCCGATCTTGGCTGTGATAAAATTGACGTTCCAGACCAGAAAGGCGCGCCCCGAGACATCGACGGCAGCGCCGGTCAGCGTGTCGTCCATGGCAAGGTCCATCGAGGCATAGCGCACGATGCCGCGGCGCTCGCCAAGCGCCTTGGCAATGGCCTGACCGAGCGCGATGCCAGTATCCTCGACCGTATGGTGATCATCGATATGCAGGTCGCCCTTGGCCATGACGCGCATATCGATGAGCGAATGTCGGGAAAGCTGCTCCAGCATGTGATCGAAGAAGCCGACACCGGTGGTGATGTCGAACTTGCCAACGCCGTCCAGATCGACCGAAACAGCAATGCTCGTTTCTTTCGTGGAGCGTTCGATGCTTGCCTTGCGGGTGCTTTCAGCAGTCATAAGCTTTCCTCATTCAATAGCTTGGAGGCGTTCTAGAACAGCTTGCCCACTTTGCCAATTCCTTTTGCCGGTTTGGCAAGCTGCAAATCGGCATTTGCAATTCGTCCGTGCGTTCTTAAATATTCTCAGCGAAGCACGATTCATCCGCCGACGGCTGGCCGAACCTGTTTCTCTAACAGATGAAGGGGCATCTGCAATTGCCTTCCGGGATTGCATGTGCCGCCAAAGGAGCATCCATGATCGAACATCATCCCACGACAATTTACGGAACAACCATCGTTACCGTGCGCAAGGACGGTAAGGTCGTCATTGCCGGCGACGGACAGGTTTCGCTCGGCAATACCGTCATGAAGGGCAATGCGCGAAAGGTTCGCCGCATCGGCAAGGGCAATGTGATTGCCGGTTTTGCCGGAGCCACCGCCGACGCCTTTACTCTTCTGGAACGCCTCGAAGCGAAGCTGGAACAATATCCCGACCAGCTCATGCGTGCTTCGGTCGAACTTGCCAAGGACTGGCGTACCGACCGCTACCTGCGCAAGCTGGAAGCCATGATGCTGGTTGCCGACAGCAAGGTGACATTGGCGCTGACCGGTACCGGCGATGTGCTTGAGCCAGAACATGGCGTCATGGCCATCGGTTCGGGCGGCAATTATGCGCTGGCCGCCGCCCGCGCGCTGGTCGACACGGACAAGTCAGCCGAGGAAATCGCCCGCAAGGCGATGGATATCGCCGCCGATATCTGCATCTACACCAACCACAACATCATCGTGGAAAGCCTGGACGCAGAATGAGCTCGCTGGCGCAGGCCTCTAAACCGAGTGCGCAACGCTGGGGTCTGGGCGCCCTGATCGTTCTCGCCATAGTTGGGGTACAAGCCTTCTGGCTCTATCTCGACGGGCGGATTGCCATGTGCGAATGCGGAACCATAAAATTATGGTCGGGTTCGCTGAAATCGGAGAACTCCCAGCATATATCTGACTGGTATACGCTGTCGCATATCATCCATGGCTTTCTGTTCTACTGGCTGTTCACGGTCATCGCACCCAAAGCCCCGCTCGGCTTGAGGCTTGCAGCGGCGGTCGGCATCGAAGCGGTATGGGAACTGGTCGAGAATTCGAATTTCATCATCGAACGCTATCGCGCCAATACGTCCTCGGTGGACTATTTCGGCGACAGCATCGTGAATTCGGTTTCCGATACGCTCGCTGCCGCACTTGGCTTTCTGATCGCAGCCAAACTGCCAACGAAAATAACCGTCGCCATCGCGCTGTTCTTTGAAGTTCTGGCGCTGATCGTCATTCGCGACAATCTTACGCTCAACGTGATCATGCTGCTGCATCCGTTCGAGTTCATCAAGCAGTGGCAAAGTGGGTTATAATTATGAGTAATTTCTCTCCCCGTGAAATCGTCTCCGAACTCGACCGCTTCATCATCGGCCAGAACGACGCCAAACGCGCGGTGGCCATTGCGCTGCGCAATCGCTGGCGCCGCCAGCAGCTCGAAGGCCAGATGCGCGAAGAAGTGATGCCGAAGAACATCCTGATGATCGGGCCGACCGGTGTCGGCAAGACGGAAATTTCCCGCCGCCTCGCAAAGCTGGCCGGTGCGCCTTTCGTCAAGGTTGAAGCGACCAAGTTCACCGAAGTCGGTTATGTCGGCCGCGATGTCGAGCAGATCGTCCGCGATCTCGTTGAGGTTGCCATAGGTCTCATTCGCGAAAAGCGCCGTGAGAACGTGAAAGCCAAGGCGCATCTCAATGCCGAGGAACGCGTGCTGGATGCGTTGGTTGGCAAGACAGCAAGCCCCGCCACGCGCGACAGCTTCCGCAAGAAATTGCGCAATGGCGAAATGGACGACAAGGAAATCGAAATCGAGGTTGCCGATACCGGTTCCGGTCCGAGCTTTGAAATTCCGGGCATGCCGGGCGCCAATATCGGCGTCATGAACCTGTCCGACATGCTGGGCAAGGCCATGGGCGGGCGCACCAAGACGCGCAAGACCACGGTCAAGGATTCCTATCCGATCCTTATCAACGATGAATCCGACAAGCTTCTGGATCAGGACCAGATCATTCAGGAAGCACTTCGCGTCACAGAAGACGAAGGCATCGTGTTCATCGATGAGATCGACAAGATCGCATCGCGGGAAGGCGGCATGGGTGCCGGCGTGTCGCGCGAAGGCGTGCAGCGCGATCTGCTGCCGCTGGTCGAAGGCACCACGGTTGCGACCAAATACGGGCCGGTGAAGACCGATCACGTGCTGTTCATCGCATCGGGTGCGTTCCACGTATCCAAGCCGTCCGATCTTCTGCCGGAACTGCAGGGCCGTCTGCCGATCCGTGTGGAGCTCAATGCGCTGACGCGTGAAGATTTCCGCCGCATCCTGACGGAAACCGAGGCCAGCCTGATCAAGCAGTATATCGCCCTGATGGAGACGGAAGAGGTGAAGCTCGAAATCACCGATGACGCCATCGACGCTCTGGCCGATATCGCTGTCGATCTGAATGCGTCGGTCGAAAACATCGGTGCGCGTCGGTTGCAGACGGTGATGGAACGTGTTCTCGATGAAATTTCATACACCGCGCCCGACAAGACCGGTGCAACTTTCGTCATCGACGCGGCCTATGTAAAAGACAAGATCGGCAGCCTTGCCAAGAACACCGATCTGTCGCGCTTTATTCTCTAAAAGTGGCCATAAAGCCACGGCGCGAATTCACTTTCGCAAATACTGCAAAAACCCCTCGACTTGCATCGGGGGGTTTTTTATTTTCCCAGCAACTTTTACCGAATATTCACCATAGCAGGACCGTTCCCCTACAATGATCAGAATAATGGGCGCAAAGCCGCGACGCATTTTTGTTGGACTTGCCCTGGCTATCAGCCTTGCCTGCCAGAGCGCCTATGCGGCAACGGTCGTGCCTCCGGGCAATCGCAATGCGGAACAGCCGCCGATTCCAGGCGCATCCGCCAAGCGCACGCGTGAACTGAGCACGACGTACGAGAAGAAATATCAGAAGATCTACAATCTTCTGAAAAAGGATGCCTCGCTGCGCTCCAAGATCCGCTCGACGGCAGCGGCCTATGGTATCGATCCCATTCACATCGTCGGCGCGATTGTGGGCGAGCACACCTATAATGTCGACGTCTATGACCGGCTCCAGACCTATTACGTCAAGGCCATGTCCTATGTGAACCAGGGCGTGAGTTTCGGCTACAATGGCGAAAGCATCGGCCAGTTCATCAAGCGGCCGGAATTTGCCGACTGCCTGAAGCACAAGGACAGCTATTCGCTGTGGTCCTGCCGCGAAAATGTCTGGAACAAAACCTTCCGTGGCAAATCGGTCGGCGGCAATGCCTATCCGAACAACCGTTTCAGCGCGGTCTTCTTCCAGCCTTTCTATGCCGGACAGACATTCGGTCTTGGCCAGATCAATCCGCTGACGGCCTTGCAGATGTCCGACATGGTGAACCGCGTTTCCGGTCTGCCCAAGCTCAACGCAGAAGACGGCAATGTGGTCTACAAGACGATCATGGACCCCGATCTGACGCTGCCCTACATCGCGGCGACGCTGAAACAGTCGATCAACTCCTACCGCCAGATTGCCGATTTCGACATTTCGAAGAATCCCGGCCTCACTGCCACGCTTTACAATACGGGCGGTGCGGAAGCACGCGCACGAGCGCTGGCCAATGAAAACGCCAAGCGAAAGGCGGACGGTCAGGAACCTGTGCTACCGCAGGAAAACTACTATGGCTGGCTGGTCAATTCGAAGCTCGATGAGCTGAAAGCGCTTTTCTAGTGGTCTGATTCCGACATTTGCATCCCTCGGATATGGGCGCTGAGCAAATGTCGGAGGCAAAAAGACCACTAGTAACTTTATGATCCTAGTGGATTGAATTTGACGTTTGAAACGTGATTTATATCGGACGGGTATCAAACGTCAAATTCAATCCACTAGAGCGCGTTTCGATCTGATTGGATCAGATGGGCGCTCTGAGTATTTGTTTCTACGCGCATCTTTTCCGATCGAAGCAGGATCAGAAATCAGTCCAGTGGACTGATTTCCCTGCGTAGGCGTTTCACACTTTTCGGGATGCGCTCTAATCAACTTGAACAGGCTTGATACCGCGGCGGCGCTTTCGCGCCGCCTCTATTTCCTCACTCAGATGCCTGATCGTCTCGCGGTCGATGATGCGGATATTGCGCGCCAGGAGATTGGCAAGTTCCGTTGCCTGTGGTGACAGGCCCGACGTATCGATTACAACACGCGGATGCGACACGGCGGCAAGGTTCTGCAACTCTTCCGCCTCATCCCAGATGATATTGAAATAGGTGATGATGCGCTGAAGCAGGTCCCAGGTCGGCTGGCCGCGCCGGCCATGTTCCAGCGCAGACAGATAGGCAGGTGAAACGCGAAGCGCTGCCGCCATATCCTTCTGCGTCACACCGCGTTCTTCCCGCAACTCGCGCAAGCGTATTCCAAATGGCGTCATCGCGGTCTGCTCCCCCCAGGCAATACGGTCTGCTGTGGCATGTTTTGGGTCTGGCGGCGAAGCCTTACATAGAGGGCACCATGCCCGCCATGATGACGCGCCGCATCCTCATAGGCACTCACCAGAAGCCGGAACAGCGGTGTGGAAAACCAGTGCGGCACCGCCTGTCGCAGAATCCCCTCACTGCCGAATGAACGCCCTTTTCCAGTAATGACCATGACATGACGCAGGCCGCGTGCATGTGCACTAACCAGAAATCCATAGAGCAGGCCGTGCGCCTCTCCCTGCGTGAGACCGTGCAGATCGATGCGGGCTTCAATATCGACACGACCTTTGGCGATCTTTCGATGCGTCGGCTTGTCGAGTGATTGAATCTGCATTTCGCTGAGCGTCGACAGGCCCCTTTTCGGTTTGCTCGCCTCCACCGCAGGCTGAACTTTCGGCTTGGCAGGGCGCTTTTCTTCTTCCGCCATCAGGGATTTGAAATCAGGAAGCTCGTCCTCACTCGCCTTTGGCTTTATCAGCGGCTTTGCGGTTTTCGCGACCGTTTCCCACAGGATGCGGTCTTCGGGCCGCAGATAGTCTTTTTCCGGCTTGTCGGTGTCGCGCGCCATCCCGTTCAAGCCTCCAGAAGCCCGCGCGGCACCAGCGCATAAAAGTCAGCATCGTCCTTCACGCCACCGGCGATCTCGCCTGCCGTATCGCCGGAACCGGCGAACAGATCTCCGCGGGCAGGGCCGACAATGGCCGTTCCCGTATCCTGCGCGATCATCAGGCGTGCAAAAGGTTCGCCGTCAAAGACCGTGACATTGGGTGCACTGACATGGATCGGCGTGCCGAATGTGTGGAGCAACTTGTCGACAGCAAGCGAACGCCCGGCAGTCAGCGGGACTTTTGCAGCCGCAATCGGACCGGCATCCGGGTCGTCCACAGAAGCTTCCCGGAAGAAAATGTAGGATCGGTTTTGCCAGATGAGATCATTGGCCTCGCCCGGATGCTCGGCCAGCCAGCGGCGGATTGACTGCATGGAAATTTCTGAAGCCGGAATTTCGCCATTGGCAACCAGAATGCGACCGATGCCTGTAAACGGGTGGCCGGATTTGGCTGCATATGTAATGCGTAGCAACCCGCCATCGTACAGTTTCAGGCGCGCGGCACCTTGCACATGCGCGAAAAAGGCATCGACCCGGTCGGCGACGAAAGCGATTTCCAGCCCACGCCCGGAAATACTCCCCCGTTCGATTGACTGTCGATCATCATATTCGGCAAGGCCGTTCTCCGTCCGGCGCGCAAAGGCAAAGGACGGATCGAGACCTGCTGGACGGGCTTCATCCGTCACTTTCACCAGGTCGTCGGGCTGCCGCAGGAAGGGCACGTTGAACCGGGTGTCGGCCTCAAGGGAGGCTTCGATCTCCGGTTCATAGAACGCAGTTACAAAGCCTGTTCCCTGATCGGGAACGATCCGGCAGGGGATGAAATTCTGTTCGAAGAAAGCACGCGCTTCTTCCACGCCCGGATTGTCGAGACTACGTGCAGCCGCAAAGATCGGCTCCAGCGCTTCGAAACGGATGCCGAGACTACCACTCTTGTAAGTTTGGTGTGATGCGTAATCAGCAGAACGGCGAAACGCAACAAATGCTGCCGACTGATCGTCCCGGTTCCAGCCCGGACAATCGGAAAAAGCCACCGGGCGCAAAATCCTCGCCAAGTCGTTCATCGCCGCATCCGTTTAGCTATATATAAACAAAAAGGCCGCTGAGCTGGGTCAGCGGCCCGATTCATACGTTTTCTCTTAGTCTTCCGCCTCGGTCGCGACAAGCTTCCAATTTGGATCACGCGATCGTGTATCGCGGGCAAAGGTCCACAGATCCTTGATCTCGAGCACGTTTTCCGGATCGCCGTCGATCAGCTTGCCATCCTTGTCAAAGGTGGAGGAAATCATCTGGCTGACGATATTGACAGTCACATGCGCTTCAGACCCCTTCATCTCGGCGCCGGCAATTTCCGCCTTATCAATGCCGACAAAGGACGAACGCACGCTTTCGCCACGGGTTTCGCGTTCGTCGATTGCCGAAACGAACCCTTCGAAAACATCCTTGGAAAGCAGATTTTTCAGAACCTTGCGATCACCATCGGCAAAGGACATCACGATCATTTCATAGGCGATCTTCACGCCATCCACGAAGCTGGCCGGATCAAACGAAGGATCGGTAGCATAAATCGCGCGCAGACCGTCATTGATCGGCGTGCCGACCGGAGCGGCCTTGTCGATGGCAGTGAAATCTTTTTCGCCCGGACGGCGTGGGAGGGAGACGACATTATCGGTCTCACCGCTTGCCGGTGCCGCATCGGCACTGCGGGCTGAAGTGTAAGGATCGAAGGGCGGTTTTTCACTTCCGGTACGACGGCCAAGAACATTCCTCAGCTGGAGAAAGATGATCACCGCTGCGATGAAGAAGAATATCGTGCCAAAATCAAAAAATTCCATGCCGCCTGCCGCTGATTGAAGGATCAGGCATTTCGCCTTTCCCTATCCCTGGTTTGTATCTCATACATATAGATCGGCTTACGTCATCATTCAAATCCCGATCATGCGTACCTATTTGATATTGCATGACAGACAGTTTCAATTTCGTTCCGAACCTGAAAAAGTTACAATTCGGGCTAAATTGAAACACTGAAACCAAACAACAAAGGTCGTAACTTACGTGTCCTCCTCTCTCGCCCCTCTCGTCATGCTGGCGATGCCCTTCATCGAAATTGCCGGTTTCGTCATCATCGGCAGCAAGATCGGTGTTTTCGCGACCTTGGGCCTTGTTATTCTGAGCGCAATGCTGGGTTTCTTTCTATTGCGCGTGCAGGGCATCGGGCTCTTACAGCGTATCCGTACCGAAACGGCTGCCGGACGCGTGCCGGATCGCGAAATGGTGCATGGCGCCATGCTGGTTCTGGCGGCGATCCTGCTGATCGTGCCCGGGTTTGTGAGCAGCACCATCGGCATTTTGCTGTTTATTCCGTTCGTTCGCGATTTCATGTGGGAAAAATTCATGCGCGGCCGCATGGTGGTTGCTACAACCGCCCGCTATTCGGACGGCTACGGACAACAGCGCCCCGGTCCAAATCCGCGTCAGGATCACGTCATCGATCTCGATCCCGAAGATTACACCACGAAGCCAAACGAAAATTCTCCGTGGAAAGACGACCGTAAAGATCACTGAATGCGCAAATACTAACCTAAAAAGCCTTTCTTGCCTCATGCCCGCGCACATGCTAGCCAAACATTCCGACCTTTCGGGACAGCTGTGCGCAGTTTGTGCTTGAGGGGCCAAAATTTTAATCACCGATAGAAGGCATACCGATAATGAGCGATAAGGCCGCGGGCGAAGTAAAGAACGGCAATGGCGCGACGGCCGAGCCGTCCCTCAACATTCTGGCGCAATATGTGAAGGACCTGTCCTTTGAAAGCCCGGGCGCGCCGCTGTCGCTGCGTCCGCGCGAGAAGGCACCGTCCATCAACATCAACGTGAACGTAAACGCCAATCCGCTTTCCGAAACGGATTTCGACGTTGTGCTGACGCTGGAAGCCAAGGCCGTTGACGGCAAGGACGTTCTCTTCAACACCGAGCTCGTCTATGGCGGCGTGTTCCGCATTCAGGGTATCCCGCAGGAGCACATGCTTCCGCTTCTGTTCATCGAATGCCCGCGTCTTCTGTTCCCGTTTGCCCGCCAGATCATTGCCGACGCAACGCGCAACGGCGGCTATCCGCCGCTGATGATCGACCCGATCGATTTCGCGCAGATGTTCCAGCAACGTATGGCCGAAGAACAGGCCAAGTCCGCTGTAAAGAGCTGATCGTTTTAAAAGATGACGGAAAAGCCCGGTTTCGACCGGGCTTTTTCATATCCGCTTCTGAGACTTACTCAGTATTTTTTCCAGATGGCTTTTTCGCCCAGCTTGCCCACAAGTGCGGCGTGAGCAGCGCGCTCCGCATCAGAAATGCGTGGGGCAAGCGGCCTCGGTCGCGCGGCAAGAACGATGGCAGCGCCGCTTTCTCCAGCATTGTTGCCGCTTGCGGCACCGCCCATGCTGAGCCCAAGCGCTGTCTGCTTGCCGCCGATCAGTTCGATATAAACTTCAGCCAGAATCTCGGAATCGAGCAATGCGCCGTGCAGGGTACGGTGTCCGTTTTCGATGCCATAGCGCTTGCACAGCGCGTCGAGCGAATTCGGTCCCATCGGATGCTTGCGGCGGGCAAGCGCCAATGTATCGATGATACGCTCCGACTGGATTTCAGCCTGTTTGAGCCTTGCCAGTTCAGCATTGATGAAGCCAAGGTCGAACATGGCATTATGCGCCACCAGCTTGGCCCCATCGAAAAATTCGAGAAATTCGTCCAGAATTTCCGCGAATGTCGGCTTGTCCAGCAATTGCTCGTTGCTGATACCATGCACCGCAAGCGCTTCGGGATGAACCTGACGCCCCTGCGGGTTGATATACTTATGGAAAGTGCGGCCTGTGGGAAACTTGTTGATCAGTTCCACGCCGCCGATTTCGATCACACGGTCCTCGAGCCTTTCCAGGCCAGTGGTTTCCGTATCGAAAACGATTTCACGCATTGAAGAACCTCTCGGGAAATAACTTTGGTACCTATAGCACGCCGCCGACGATTATTCGGTAGCAACCACCGGCTTTCCACTCAATTCCGCGACGATTTCGCGAATCTGGCGGCGTAGATTGTCGAAACTCCCACTTGTATCGATAATGAAATCGGCTCTTGCCCGTTTTTCCGCATCCGGCGTCTGGCGCGCGAGAATGGCATCAAGCTTTTCTTCCGTCATGCCCGGTCGCGCAAGCACGCGAATGCGCTGTATCTCGGCAGGGGCTGAGACAACCACGATCTTGTCCACACGCTTGTCGCCGCCGGTTTCGAAAAGCAGCGGAATATCGATCAGCGCCAGAGCGGCACCGGCTTCTTCCGCATTGCGGCGAAAGGCTTCTTCTTCCTCGCGCACAAGCGGATGAACGATGGCTTCCAGTTTTTTCAGGGCTTCGGGTTTTCCGATGACGGCAGCGGAAAGCTTTTCCCGATCAACCGCACCGTTTTCCACAGTGCCCGGAAACGCAGCCTCGATCAGCGGCGCCGCACGGCCGGAATAGAGCCGATGTACTGTATCGTCGGCGCTATAAATCGGCACACCGGCTTCGGCGAACATGTTCCCCGCCGTTGTTTTTCCCATCCCGATGGAGCCGGTTAACCCAAGCACGATCATAGTATCTGTTCCAAAAGTCGTCATGCCTTGTTGCAAATGGCGTTTTTCTGCGCTTCCGGTGCTCATGTACTAAAGTACACTGCGCTCCGGTTCTCGAAAATCACCATTTTCGCTACGGCCTGACGCTTTTTGATTCAGACACCAGAGCATCAGCCTTTGCCATATCTGCCAGAATATGCTCACGCAGTGCTTTCGTCACTTGCGGCCTTTTGCCAAACCAGCGCTCGAAACCCGGAACGGCCTGATGCAGCAGCATGCCGAGCCCGTCCACAGTCGTCAGACCGGATTCTTCAGCCTTTTTCAGGAATGGCGTCTTGAGCGGCACATAGACAATGTCGGTAGCGACTGCCTTTCGTGATGCCTTGCCAAGATCGAGCGGGAATGTTTCCTGCTCATCATGGCCGCTCATGCCAAGCGATGTTGTGTTGACGATCAATCCGGCGTCCAAGACCAGTTTTTGCGCCTCGTCCCAGCTATGCGCCGAGACTCGCGGTCCGAAATAGGCTGCAAGATCTTGCGCCCGGCTCACCGTACGATTGACGATGGCGACTTTCGTAAAGCCGCGCGACAAAAGCGCATGAACGATTGCCCGGCTTGCGCCACCTGCACCCAGAACAAGAGCGCTGTCAGCATTGTCCCAACCGGGAGCCGATGCATCGAGATTGGCCGCAAAGCCATAAGCATCGGTATTGCCGCCATGAAGCCTGCCATTTTCGAGCCAGAGCGTATTGACCGCGCCGATGGCTTTGGCGGCCTCATCCAGACTTTCCACGGCAGCATAGGCTGCTTCCTTGTGCGGAATGGTGACATTGCCACCGGCAAAACCCTTTTCGGCAAGCGACGAAGCAAAGGAGCCGAAATCCTCCGGCTTCACTTCTATCGCCTCATAAGAACCGTCGAGCCCAAATTCCCTGAGCCAGAAACCATGGATCAGCGGCGACCGCGAATGTTTTATCGGAAAGCCGGTGACAAACGCCTTCTTAACCATCGATCAGTTTTTCCTTCCGCAGTTCAGCCAGCAGCGGCAGCAGCGGCAGACCGACAATCGTGAAATAATCGCCTTCGATCTTCTCGAAAAGCTGGATGCCCGGTCCTTCGACCTGATAGGCACCGACGCTCGAAAGCGCGACGTCGCCCACACGACCGAGATAACGCCCGACAAAACCGGGATCCAGATCGCGCATGGTCATTCGGGCAATCGAAACGTGACGCCACAGGGTTTTGCCGTCCCTCACCAGCACGACAGCACTGTTCAACTGGTGGGTCTTGCCGGAAAATTTCAGAAGCTGGCGGCGCGCTGCCTCCATATCTGCGGGCTTGTGGAAAATCTCGTCGCCGAGCGACAATGTCTGGTCGCAGCCGATCACCACCGTGCCGGGGTTCTTCTCGCTCACGTCGAGCGCCTTCGCCTCGGCCAGAACCTGCGCGACTTCTTCCGGCGTGGCACCCGTTTCATAAAGCGGGGCTTCGACAGCGCGCTCGTCGATATCCGCGCTTGCTGTTGAAAACTCTATGCCGGCATTCTTCAGCAACGCCGAACGGAAGGGGCTTTTAGAGGCGAGAACGAGTTTGTCCGTCATGGCTGGAATCCTTATTTATGCCTTTTCGCTATGCGCGCGGAGCAGCGCCAGAATGGCGGCTGCGGTTTCCTCGATCGACCGGCGCGACACATCGATAATCGGCCAGCCGTGGCGGTTGCATATATTACGCGCATAAGCCAGTTCTTCCGAGATGGAAACGCGGTCCGTATAGAGGCCGGTATCCAACGACGGCACATTGCCGAGCGGCCGGTTCTGGCGGATTTGCGAAATCCGTTCGGCCGTCGCGACCAGCCCCACGATCAATGGCCGTTTTGCCGTGAAAAGCACCTCGGGCAGGGGAATCCCCAGCACAATCGGAACATTGGTGGCCTTGATGCCGCGATTGGCGAGATAGATGCTCGTCGGGGTCTTGGATGTGCGTGAGATGCCGACAAGAATAACGTCGGCTTCCTCGATATCGTAGGGCAATTGCCCGTCATCATGTTCCATCGTGAAATTAAGCGCGTCGATCCGCCGGAAATAATCGGCATTGAGAACATGCTGCGCGCTCGCGCGGCGATGGGCCGGCGCCCCGAGATAGGATTGAAACGTGTTCAGCACCGGCTCCAGCACGGAAACGCTCGGCACGCCCATCTCGGCACAGGATTCATCGATGATCGCCGCCAGTTTCTGGTCGACAATCGTATAGAGAACGATGCCGGGTTCCGCATCGATGCCCTCAAGAACCTTGCGCAACTGCTTTTCGGTGCGGATCAGCGGATAGATGTGCTCGATGGCGCGCGCATTGGCATATTGCGCTGCCGCTGCACGCCCGGCAGCCAGGAGAGTCTCTCCCGTCGCATCAGAAATCAGATGAAGATGAAAGTAGGAAAGCGGTCTGGTCACAGTTTTGTTGCCCTCCTGTTGACGGCTGTGCGTAAAGGCCGAACGTCTTCCACAAGCCATGGCAGGCCGTGGGAAACTTGGCAAGTCATCCACAGCGGGCGAACATGTGGCGAGTGATCATCAACATGTGTGGACAAGACTCATGAAAACGCGAAATCCCGTCGTAATTCCCAGCTTTTCCACAAATCCTCATGAACTGCGTCAATTGGTAACCCTTTATATTAAAAGAGGGAATTGAGTTTTCATTGTATTTGGTCAGACTATCGGTGAATGATTGCACAGGATGAGATGGCAAATTCGGAACTGTGGGGAAAACAGGGACAGACCTTAATCCCCGATTCCAACAGACTCTAAGAATCAAAAGATTCCTGAATCATCCTTTCTTTATGAGAACCGGACTGGATAACTTCAGACCAAAACCGGATCAGGTAACCAACAGGGCGGATAAAAATCAGATGAAGCGCAAAGTCTTGAGAGTGATCGACGGTGAAACGGTCTTTCCACCTCCCATCTGGATGATGCGCCAGGCCGGACGCTATCTTCCCGAATATCGCGAGACGCGGAAAAAGGCCGGGAGCTTTCTCGATCTCTGCTATTCGCCCGATCTTGCTGTCGAAGTGACGCTTCAGCCGATCCGCCGGTTTGGCTTTGATGCAGCCATTCTCTTTTCAGACATTCTTGTCATTCCCCACGCCCTTGGACGTGACCTTCGCTTTGAAGAAGGCAAGGGACCTTTGATGACACCGATCGATGCCGACGAGATTTTCTGGCTTGAGACGGAAGGTGTCGCCAAAAGGCTGGAGCCGGTCTACGAGACGGTTCGGCTGCTGCGGGAGCAGTTGCCCGACGAAACGACGCTGCTGGGCTTCTGTGGCGCTCCCTGGACCGTTGCGACCTATATGATCGCCGGTCATGGCACACCGGATCAGGCGCCCGCTCGTCTTTTCGCCTACCGTTTCCCGGAAGCTTTTGAAAAGCTCCTGAACGATCTTGCCGACGTTTCGGCCGAATATCTCATCGAGCAGCTGGATGCTGGTGCCGATGCGGTGCAAATTTTCGATTCATGGTCCGGCGTTCTGGACGAGAACTGCTTTGAGCGTTTCTGCATCCGGCCCGTTGCCCGGATCGTCCAGAAGGTGAGGGCGGTCTATCCGGAGGCGCGCATCATCGGTTTCCCGAAAGGGGCAGGGATGCTTTATGCAGGCTATCGCGAAAAGACCGGTGTGGACGCTCTCGGTCTCGACTGGTCTGTTCCCTTTTCCTTCGCTGCCGCCCTTCAGGAAGAGGGCGCGATACAGGGCAATCTCGATCCGCTGCGCGTGGTGGCAGGCGGCAATGCGCTGGATGAAGGTGTAGACACGATTCTCGAACGTCTCGGCCAGGGCCCGCTGATCTTCAATCTCGGGCACGGAATCACGCCACAGGCACCGATCGAGAATGTGCATCGCATGATCGACCGTATTCGCGGAGGAAAATCATGAGCCAGACAGCTCCGGAAAATCGCGGCTCGGCTGTTGTCATTCGCACTGTCGTCTCGCTGGTTGTCGTGGCGCTCGGCGTCTGGGCATTGTTTCACGTGAATCCAGCCGATGCCTATCTCTGGATCAAGTCGCTGCATGTCATTGCCGTCATCGCCTGGATGGCGGGAATGCTCTATCTGCCGCGCCTGTTCGTCTATCACTGCGCCGCAAAGCCCGGTTCCGAAACATCGGAAACCTTCAAGGTGATGGAAAAGCGGTTGCTGCGCTTCATCATCAATCCGGCCATGATCGTAACCTGGATTGCCGGTCTGTGGATGGCCTGGGAAATCTTCGGTTTCCAGGGCGGCTGGCTGCATGCAAAACTGCTGCTGGTTGTGCTGATGTCCGGCCTGCACGGCTATCTGGCAAAATCCACGCGGCTTTTTGCTGAAGACCGCAACATGCGCTCGGCCAAACATTGGCGAATCATCAATGAAGTGCCGACAGTTCTGATGATTCTGATCGTCATACTGGTGATCGTTAAGCCATTCTGATTCAACAACAACAGTTCCGGCAGAGTAGGAAACAGCTTTGCCAGAACTGTTTAGAAACAGGTAGTTAGAGTGATCCGGCTCTAGCCGGCATTTCTCCGGCACCGTGAACAATCAAACCCGCTTGCCGGTTTTCTGCCATTTTTCTGTTGCAGAAATTTCGCGCTATCCCTACATGAGACTTGCTCTGCATGCTGCAAATCAGTATGTAGAAAGCCTCTTCCCTTCAAGACAGCAGGCCTTCGATGCCGGTCACGACGTTCAGGTGGCCACCTTTCCGAACAACTGCATTTTCTCCTTACATTTTAAAAAGAGTTCCTCATCCATGCAGGAAATGAAACTACAAGAACTAAAGAACAAGACACCGGTGGAGCTGCTGGCTTTTGCCGAAACGCTTGAGGTCGAAAACGCGAGCGCCATGCGCAAGCAGGAACTAATGTTCGCGATTCTCAAGAAGTTGGCGGCCCAGGACGTCGAAATTATCGGCGAGGGCGTCGTTGAAGTGCTGCAGGACGGATTTGGCTTCCTGCGCTCTGCTGATGCTAACTACCTGCCGGGTCCAGACGATATTTATATTTCTCCCTCGCAGCTACGTCGTTTTTCTCTCAAGACCGGTGACACGGTCGAAGGCCCAATCCGCGGCCCCAAGGAAGGCGAGCGTTATTTCGCGCTGCTCAAGGTCAATACGATCAATTTCGAAGATCCTGAAAAAATCCGGCACAAGGTTCACTTCGACAATCTGACGCCGCTCTATCCCAATGAGCGCTTCAAGATGGAACTGGAAGTTCCAACCTCCAAGGATCTTTCGCCGCGCGTCATCGATCTGGTGGCACCGCTCGGCAAGGGCCAGCGCGGCCTGATCGTCGCTCCGCCACGTACCGGTAAGACTGTTCTTCTTCAGAACATCGCCCATTCGATCACCGCAAATCATCCGGAATGCTATCTGATCGTTCTCCTGATCGATGAACGTCCGGAAGAAGTGACCGACATGCAGCGCTCGGTGAAGGGCGAAGTGATTTCCTCTACCTTCGATGAACCGGCAGCACGTCACGTTCAGGTGGCCGAAATGGTCATCGAAAAGGCCAAGCGCCTTGTCGAACATGGTCGCGATGTTGTGATCCTGCTCGACTCGATCACTCGTCTCGGCCGCGCCTACAACACGGTCGTGCCGTCTTCCGGTAAGGTTCTGACCGGCGGTGTGGACGCCAACGCATTGCAGCGCCCGAAGCGTTTCTTCGGTGCAGCGCGTAATATCGAAGAAGGTGGTTCGCTGACTATCATCGCAACCGCGCTGATCGATACGGGCAGCCGTATGGACGAAGTGATCTTTGAAGAATTCAAGGGCACCGGCAACTCGGAAATCGTGCTCGACCGCAAGGTTGCAGACAAGCGCATCTTCCCGGCCATGGACATTCTCAAGTCCGGCACCCGCAAGGAAGACCTGCTGGTTCCGCGCGCCGATCTGCAGAAGATTTTCGTTCTGCGCCGTATCCTCGCGCCGATGGGCACTACCGATGCGATCGAATTCCTTATCGACAAGCTCAAGCAGACCAAGAGCAATTCGGAATTCTTCGACTCGATGAATACCTGATAATCAATCGGTCTATACCGTTGGAAAAACGCCGCGCCGGTAACGGACGCGGCGTTTTTATTTCAGGATGTTTTGCCGAGCAGCAGTCGCAGTGCATCGGCGTTTTCGACAGGCGGTAGACAGATATGTCCCTTGCAGAACCAGGCTGACGGATGCTCAGGCCTTGCTGTTCCCCCAGTCGGTAGCTCTATTATCCCGCCGGCCTCGAACCTCACGAACTTGTCCACGCGTCGGGGGTCGGGATTTCGATTCGCTGTCGAAACAAGGTCTCCAGCATTGTCCTCCGTGGCCACGACAAGAGAAAGCGGCTCTGCTGCAAAACGAGCCGCATTCAATATTCCAATCTGTCCATATTGCTGTGCGAAGGCTCGCCCGAGCGCCTGTTCTATCAGCCTCTCATTGCTCTGATAGAGATCGATATTACCCGTTGCGAGAAACAGCCTTGTCAGTGCTTCGATGATCTGGCTGGTCGCGCTCGGTATCGCTTCATCATAGTCGCCATAGGCGTGCAGGATGACATCATCGGCGTCTAGTGCGGACAGGCGATAATTACCGGTATCATCGCGGTGATCGTTATCAAGCGACTTTTTGAATTTCAAAGCATCATCGATGAACGCCTGTTCGCTCGTTGCTTCATAAAGAGCAATGGCTGCATTGATCATCGACGCATAATCAGTTGAAAGGGCAGGGTAGAGAAGCGAATTTTCCATACGGCAATGTGCGATGCGGCCGTCGCGAAAGCTGCTCGCTATGGAGCGATAGGCATCGACCGCGAGATTGATCCAGTCCTGCCGTCCGAAACTCCGACCTGCTTCGGCCAAAGCACGAATGGCAAGCCCATTCCAGTCGCTCAGCGCCTTTTCATCCCGTCCGGGACGGACCCGCAATTCACGACGCGCAAGCAGCTTCTGCCGCGATGCTTCTATCATTGGGGGCAGGGACGTGCCGTTATCGACTGCGTGAAGACGGTTCAGAATATTCTGGCCTTCCCAGTTTCCGCCTGCTGTGACACCGTAATAGTCCTTGAAGGCTTCGCTATCGTTGCCAAGCGCCTTATCTATTTCCTGCTCACTCCAGACGTAAAACCGTCCTTCCTCACCTTCGCTATCGGCGTCCAGGCTGGATGCAAAACTTCCGTCGGACAAACGCATTTCCCGGATCAGCCAATCGACGGTCTCTTCGATTCGTACACGAAACAAATCATTTCCGGTCTCGGCGAATGCGTAGGTCGCATGGCGAATGAACTGGGCATTGTCATAGAGCATTTTTTCGAAATGCGGCACCAGCCAGTTGGCATCGGTGGAGTACCGGCAAAGCCCGCCACCCAGATGGTCGTAAATCCCGCCCTGGAGCATAATCTTGAGCGACAGGAGGAAATTGTCCCGATGTGTTTCGTTGCGCCCATAGAGCCAGGAGAGCCATAGATTGTCCATAAAAGGCGCGTTCGGGAACTTGGGCGCTCCTTCTATTCCGCCCCGGACCGGATCAATCAGGCTGTTGATGCGGGTTGCGATCTCGTCAAATCGTTCCACTTCATTTGTTACCGGGGCGATCTGCGCTGCCAGACGGCCTTCCAGATGATCGAAGACGGCCTGTGCATTATGGTTAATTTTCTCTTTATCCTTGTGCCAGAGATTATTGACCGCATGCAGCACATCGACAAAGCCGGGCATGTTGTGGCGCTTGTGCGGGGGAAAATAGGTACCGCCCCAGAAGGGCTTTCCATCAGGCCTCAGAAACATGGTAAGCGGCCAGCCGCCCTGTTGTCCCATCGCTCCAAGCGCTGCCATATATATCTGGTCTATGTCGGGCCGTTCCTCGCGGTCCACCTTCACATTGACGAACAAGGCATTCATCACTTCCGCAACATCAGGATTTTCAAAGGACTCATGCGCCATGACATGGCACCAGTGGCAGGCAGCATAGCCCACCGAAAGCAGAATGGGCCGGTCCAGTTCCTTCGCGGCATCCAGTGCTTGCCTGCCCCAGGGCTGCCAGTGAACGGGATTATCGGCGTGCTGGCGCAGATAGGCGCTTGGTTCACCGGCAAGGCGGTTACTGCCAGCGAGGCGAGTGCGGTCTAACTCAGTCATAAGGCTTTTCTTTCACTGCACGAATGAATATGCCATTCCTTCAGCACCCGTTTGGTTGCTTGCGTCCTTATTGATTATAGGTCAGGAAATGAAATGAGCGAGATCGCTTCCTTTCAAGATACGATTTTTGCCTTGTCGAGCGGCCGCCTACCGTCCGGCGTTGCCGTGGTACGCATTTCTGGCCCAAAAGTTCGATTCGTTCTCGAAACGATAATTGGGTCGATACCGGCACCGCGATATGCAGCCTATAAGCTGTTCCGTGACCGAAATGGAGATTCAGTTGATCGCGGACTTGTCCTGTTTTTTCCTGGGCCGAACAGTTTTACTGGCGAGGATTGTGCCGAATTTCATTTGCATGGCGGTAAAGCCGTTGTCGAAAAACTCTTGTCTGAAATGGGAGAGCTTCCTGGTTGTCGTATAGCGGAAGCCGGAGAGTTTACGCGACGGGCTTTTTCCAATGGCAAGATGGACCTGACCATTGCCGAAGGCCTCGCGGATCTAATCGCCGCGGAAACCGAAGGACAGAGGCGGCTTGCTTTACAGGTTGCGTCGGGTACGCAGCGCGAACTCTATACGGAATGGCGTCAACGTTTGTTGCGGGCACGCGCCTTTATCGAAGCGGAACTCGACTTTGCCGATGAAAGTGATGTTCCGGGTTCCGTATCTAATCAGGTCTGGCAATCGCTGGCACTATTGAAGGGAGAGATCGAGAGCCATATAGCAAGCGGCAAGCGCGCTTCCATGCTGCGCGACGGACTGCATGTCGTGATTGTTGGCGCGCCGAATGCCGGTAAATCCAGCCTTTTGAATTTTCTGGCCGGGCGCGAAGTGGCGATCATATCGGAAGAGGCGGGAACGACCCGCGATCTTCTGGAAGTCAAACTCGATCTGGGTGGCATCCCGGTTTATGTGACGGATACAGCAGGTTTGCGGGAGACCGATAGTTCGGTCGAGAAGATCGGAATTGAACGCGCCCGCGCGCGTATGGCAGATGCTGATCTGGTCCTTTTGCTGGAGGATATGAGCGATCCCATAGAGGTCATGCCCGATGAAACATCAGCAATTTTATGGAAAATAGGGACGAAGGCTGACCTGAAGGGGGAGTCTTCGGGTAACTGGTCCTATCGCATCTCGACGAAAAACGGAGAGGGATTGGACGGATTGCTGAATGCACTCCAAAGCTTTGCAGAAGTGCAGATCGGCCAGATTGAGGATGCTGTTCCCACACGACAGAGGCATATCAACCTTCTGCGATCTACTGTTGCTGAAATCGACAGGGCTATAAGCGGGACAAATCTTCCGCTTGAACTCCGCGCTGAGAACATGCGCCTCGCGTCTCAACATCTCGGACGCATTACCGGGGACGTTGATGTCGAAGAGATTCTGGACGTTATTTTCTCGCAGTTTTGTATTGGAAAATGATTCACGTGAAACACGTGATGATTTGCCTTGAAAATTGTTTCACGTGAAACATCTGTGGAATCTCACTGAGGTGACTGACTGGGGTGATTGACTCCGTCTCTCATCCATGAGTCGCTCCGTCGCCGAGATTTGATCGCGCAACCTGCCAATTTGATCTTCCGTTTCAAGCCCATTCGTGGCAAAGAGACATCTTTCAGAAACGGATTCGAGTTGCGTCAGGATGAACCCAATGAGTTCGACCGAAGCCACAGTCTTTGATGTCATTGTGATTGGTGGCGGCCACGCGGGATGCGAGGCTGCTTCTGCAGCTGCACGCGCCGGTGCCAAGACCGCGCTTGTAACACATCGCTTTGATACTATTGGCATTATGTCTTGCAACCCAGCTATTGGTGGATTGGGAAAAGGGCATCTTGTGCGCGAGATCGATGCACTTGACGGCTTGATGGGGCGTGTTGCCGATGAAGCTGGTATTCAGTTTCGTCTGCTCAACCGTCGAAAGGGACCAGCTGTTCGCGGCCCTAGAACCCAGGCTGACCGCAAGCTTTATCGACTTGCCATGCAGAAAATGATCGCGGCTCAGGATAATCTGTTTGTTGTCGAAGGCGGCGCGCACGATCTTCGGGGAGAAGACGGGCGCATTACCGGGGTTGTTCTGTCCGATGGCCGGACCTTGACATGCGGCGCCGTCGTTCTGACGACCGGCACGTTCCTGAACGGGTTGATCCATATTGGCGAGAAGAAGATTCCGGCTGGACGCATGGGTGAAAAGCCGGCGCTTGGTCTTTCCGAACGATTGACCTCGTTTGGCTTTGCGCTTGGTCGTCTCAAGACTGGCACGCCACCGCGGCTGGACGGACGCACGATTGATTGGCAGAGCCTCGACATGCAGTCTGCCGATGAAGAGCCTGTGCCATTCTCACTTATGACGGATCGCATCACCACGCCACAGATCGATTGTGGCATTACGCGCACGACGCCAGAAACCCACGCTGTCATTCGAGCCAATCTGCATCGTTCTGCCATGTATTCGGGCTCTATCGAAGGTATCGGTCCGCGATACTGTCCATCGGTTGAGGACAAGATCGTCAAGTTCGGCGATCGTGACGGTCATCAGATATTCTTGGAACCGGAGGGGCTGGATGACGATACCGTTTATCCAAACGGTATTTCGACATCGCTTCCCGAAGAAGTACAGCTCGACATACTGAAGACCATACCAGGGCTTGAAAAAGCGGTCATGCTGCAGCCGGGATATGCGATTGAGTACGATTTCATTGATCCGCGCGAGTTGAAGCGCAGCCTTGAAACCCGGAAAGTTACCGGTCTTTTTCTGGCCGGACAGATCAATGGCACAACCGGTTATGAAGAGGCTGGTGCGCAGGGCTTGCTTGCTGGTATCAATGCGGCGCGTCGGGCTTCTCGTGGCGAGCCCGTCATTATCCAGCGCACGGAAGCCTATATAGGCGTGATGGTCGATGATCTGACATCACGCGGGGTCAGCGAACCCTATCGCATGTTTACCTCGCGTGCAGAATTCCGTTTGTCGCTTCGCGCAGATAATGCCGATCAACGACTGACACCTTTGGCAGACAAGCTTGGCATATTGGGGCAGGCACGCAAGGAACGCTTTGAAGCACGTGAGGCTGCCTTGAATGAGGCGCGGTCACTGGCGCAGTCACTGACGATCACACCCAATCTGGCTGGTCGTTATGATCTGCGTCTCAATCAGGATGGTGTGCGCCGTTCAGCCTATGATCTTCTTTCCTATCCGGAAATCGATCTGGATCGGTTGAAGCCGATCTGGCCTGAACTTGAAACTATCGCTCCGGCAACGCGGGAAGCTCTAGAGATCGAGGCTCAATATGCAGTCTATATGGACCGACAGAAGAGCGATATTGCGGTGATGGAGCGCGAGGAACAACTGCTTATTCCAGCGGGGTTGGATATTGACGGAATATCCGGTCTTTCCAATGAGTTGAAGCACAAGCTCAGGCAGCGTAAACCGGAAACAATTGCCGAAGCGCAGCGTGTTGACGGGATGACACCTGCGGCTCTGGCGCTCCTTATCGCGCAGATCAAGAAGTTCGGATATCGCCATCGGGTTGCGTCGGAACTGTCCGAGGGGCAGGGCGCCGCATGAGCGCCGATACTCGTTTTGAAAGTCTGAAGGCAATCGTGCCCTCTGTTTCACGTGAAACAGTGGACCGCCTGATTGCCTTTGAAGAACTGTTTCGTAAATGGTCCAAGGCGATCAATCTTGCCTCGCCCTCAACCTTGAACGCGTTGTGGACCCGCCATATTCTGGACAGTGCCCAGCTATTTCCCTTGGCGAGCGACGCTAGGCACTGGCTGGATATTGGCTCGGGCGGTGGATTTCCGGGCATTGTGACGGCCTGTTTTCTGGCCGACCAGTCCGGTGGCGTCATTGATCTCATTGAAAGTGCGGGAAAAAAGGCGGCATTCTTGCGCACTGCTGCCGGACATTTGCATGTACCGGCGCGGGTCCATTCCGCTCGCATTGAATCGATGTGGCAGAAAATCGAAACACCTCAAGTGGTTACGGCACGCGCATTGGCGTCGCTGAACGATCTTTTCAATCTGACGGAGCCGTGGCTGACCAATGGCGCCAAGGCTCTCTTCCAAAAAGGTCGGGATTACCAGCGCGAGATCGATGAAAGCCATGTTGGTTGGAGCTTCGATCTGGTACAACATCAAAGTGCTATCGATCAGGCTTCGGTCATACTCGAAATCACCAATCTTCGGCGTAAAGCTGTCTGATGGTCGGAAATTTCGAAGGGGCGGGCAGCAGCAAGGCGACGGTGATGAACAAAATGTCCAGGATCATAACCATTGCAAACCAGAAGGGCGGCGTGGGTAAAACGACCACCGCCATCAATCTGGCTACTGCGTTGGCGGCAATCGGTGAGACGGTATTGATTGTCGATCTCGATCCGCAGGGCAATGCCAGTACCGGTTTAGGCATTGATCGTCGCAATCGGCCACTGTCCTCCTATGATGTACTCACACAGGAATCGTCGGTTCCCGACGCTGCCATGCCGACTGACGTACCAAACCTCCATATCGTGCCATCGACATTGGATCTTCTCGGTATTGAAATGGAAATTGCGCAGTCAGCCGATCGTACGCGCCGCCTGCGTGATGCTCTGCGTTTTGATTCCGGAGTGTCCGAGCGCTTTTCCTATGTGCTTGTCGATTGTCCGCCATCGCTCAATCTTTTGACGTTGAACGCAATGGCCGCAGCCGATTCGGTTCTGGTGCCATTGCAGTGCGAGTTCTTTGCTCTGGAAGGCTTGAGCCAGCTTTTGCAGACGGTTGATCAGGTGCGGTCAACGATCAATCCCGAGCTATCGATCCAGGGCATCGTGTTGACCATGTTCGACAGCCGCAACAATCTCGCCGCGCAAGTGGTGGATGATGTTCGTGCTTTCATGGGTGAGAAAGTCTATCGTACCGTCATTCCGCGTAATGTGCGCGTATCTGAAGCACCATCTCATGGAAAACCGGCAATTCTCTACGATCTGAAATGCGCCGGTAGCCAGGCCTATTTGCAGCTTGCATCGGAAGTTATCCAGCGCGAGCGGCAATTACAGGCCGCTTAACCAATCGATTCGACGACGAAACAATTCAGGAATAAGCCGAACGATGAATGACGATCCTTCAAAAAAGCGCCTTGGCCGCGGATTAGCGGCGCTGATCGGTGAAATCGACCGCCCTGTTGAGGAGCGTAAGGCACCTGTTCCGATAGAGCGGAACGTTCCGATTGAATTCGTGACGCGCAATCCGCGCAATCCGCGTCGCATGTTCTCGGAAGGCGAGTTGGAAGATCTGGCGCAGTCGATCAAGGAACACGGTGTCGTGCAGCCGATCGTCGTGCGTCCGGCTCCGGGACAACCGGACCACTTCGAGCTGATTGCCGGTGAACGTCGCTGGCGCGCTTCGCAACGGGCTGGCGTCGACACGATCCCGGTTATTGTTCGTGACGTGGATGATCGCGTCGCGCTTGAGATCGCAATCATCGAAAACGTGCAGCGCGCCGACCTCAATGCGGTTGAAGAAGCGTTGGGATATCAACAGCTTATCGATAATCACGACTATACGCAGAATGATCTGGCACAGGTCATTGGCAAAAGCCGCAGCCATGTTGCCAATACGCTGCGCCTGCTGAAACTGCCGCAACCCGTGCAGGATTTCATCGTCGACGGTGCGCTTTCGGCAGGTCATGCACGAAGCCTCATCACGATGGAAAACCCGACTGCGCTCGCGGAACGGATCGTCAAGGACGGTTTGTCTGTACGACAGGTGGAAGCGCTTGCGCAGGCAGAGGCCCGTGGCGGCGTCGAAGCCAAGCCCGGCAAGGCGGCGCCTGTCGAAAAAGATGCTGACACCAAGGCGCTCGAAAAACTGCTTTCCGATGTTACTGGCATGAAAGTTGAAATCAATCACCGTGATCGTGGCGGTGAGGTCAAGATACGATATAGTTCTCTTGAACAACTCGATGAGATTTGCCGGCGCCTCCAGAGCTGATCTTTGAAACAATACGCAACCTATAAAAACTCGCCGCAATGTATTGCGTTGAGTTTTTTATTTCGAGCAAGTTGTTACTTGAAGTGACTGATAGATCATTTCCTGTACCTCATGTGGAAATGTATCTATTTTCTTTTCGCATTTGCCTTACGCAAAATCGCTTCGCATTTTTCTCGAAATGCCTTGCTATCGCCGCGCGTTTCGCAGTGATTCGACACTGATTGCCAACAGGCATTGGCGAATAATGGGGACGCCAAGGGCCGCATTCTGGCGGCTTTCGAGGACGGCGCGCTGCAGGCGCTCCATGACGCGCGCAAGGCTTTCACCCGTCCATCGGCCGACGGCATTTTCGATCAGCTTCTTGCGGTTGAAGAAGATCGGCGGACGTGCCGCCGCCACGACAACGGATGCACTTTTACGCTCCGTATCGGCGATATGACGCAAAGTTTGAACCTGCTGGAACTGGCGCATCGCCGTATTGAGCAGCAGAAACGGTGCGGTGCCGGATTTCACGACGCGGTCGAAGGAGACTTCGAAACGCGGAAGATCACCAGCCAGAACCGCATCGATCACCTCGTCGGTGGAAAGACCGGCAACATCACCGACCGCCTCGCGCACGTCATCTATATCGATCCGCTCCTTGCCGCGCGCATAGAGGCAGAGCTTTTCGAGCTCTCCGCGTGTGGCGAGACGATCACCGCCGAGGCTTGCGCGCAGAAGCTGGCGACCGTCGAGCGTGATCTGCATCTTCCATTCGGTCAGAACGTCATCGATGACGCCATCAATGCCGCGGCTATCATCCGAGTAACAGGGCAGGGCCATACCGGCGGAAGCGTTCTCGACGGCGCTGCGCAAGGCAGCTCCCTTCTTGAGATCGCCAGCTTCGACCAGGACGAATGTTTCATGCGGCGGCTCGGTTGCAAGCAGCTTGACCGCTTCGGCCAGCTTCTTCTGGCCAGCGGCATTCTTGATCCAGATCAGGCGCTGGCCGCCGAACATGGCGATCGTGCGGGCTTCGTCGGCAAGTTTCGCCGGGTCGGCCTCGATCTCGTCCGCTTCCATGCGAATGACGGCAAAGGGGTCATCCAGCGGCAATTTGCTTGCTTCAGCAAAACGGCGCGCACGTTCGCTCACCAGTCCCTTGTCGGGGCCATAGAGAAGCACGACCGGGAACGAGCTCGTCGGTCTTGCCAGAAAACTATCGACTTCGTGTGCTTTCTTCTGCGCCATAGAATTTCACTAACGCAATTCGCCTTCAAACAAAACAGCCGCCGCTCAAACTGAACGACGGCTGTGAAACAAAGCTGTTTGCAAAACCTATTCGATCAGCAGCGCATCGTCGTCGAGCGTCTGGCCGCGCACCTTGCGGAACATTTCGATAAGGTCTTCGACACCCAGCGTCTTGCGCTTGTCGCCGGTCACGTCGAGCAGGATTTTGCCGCCATGCAGCATGATCGTGCGGTCGCCATAATCGAGCGCCTGCCGCATGGAGTGGGTGACCATCAGGGCGGTCAGCTTGTTCTCGGCAATCAGCGTCCGTGTCAGTTCCATGACGAATTCGGCCATGCCGGGATCAAGCGCTGCGGTATGTTCGTCAAGCAACAGGACTTCCGAACCGGAAAGCGTTGCCATGATAAGCGACAGGGCCTGGCGCTGGCCACCGGAGAGAAGCTCCATGCGGTCCTGCATACGGTTTTCCAGCCCCAGATTGAGGCTTGCAACGCGCTCGCGAAACCACGCACGGCGGTTGGCGTTGAGCGCGTGGGTGAGCCCGCGCGTCTTGCCGCGTGAAGCGGCGAGCGCAAGGTTTTCCTCAATCGACAGCGTACCGCAACTGCCTGCCAGGGGGTCCTGAAACACGCGGGCGACGAGACCAGCCCGCTCGGCGGTCGGCTTGCGCGTCACGTCCTTGCCGCTGATGACGACCTTGCCAGCGGTCGGGATCACATCGCCTGCAAGAACGCCAAGCATCGTCGATTTGCCAGCACCATTCGACCCGATCACCGTGACGAAGGAACCCTTGTCCATGGTCAGATTGATCTTGTTCAGGACCTGCTTTTCGAGCGGAGTGCCGCGACCGAACACAACATCGAGATTGGAAAGTTCGATCATGCGGATGCTCCTCCGCGACGCAGGCGCGGCAAAATCAGGGCGAAGGTGACGAGAAGGGCGGTCGCGATGTTGAGATCGGACGCCTGCAGGCCAATAACGTCGCCGTTCGAAAGCGCTAGCTGGATGGCGATACGATAAATGATCGAGCCAAGCACACAGCCAATCAGGATCACCAGAATGAAGCGGCTGCGCAGCAGGGTCTCACCGATGATAACCGCTGCAAGGCCAACCACGATGGTGCCCACGCCGGAGGTCACATCGGCAAAGCCGTTTGTCTGTGCGAAGAGCGAGCCGCCGAGAGCCACCAGTGCGTTTGAAAGCGCCATGCCGAGATAGATCTGCCGGTCGGTGCGAACGCCTTGCGCGCGCGCCATTCTCGGATTGGCGCCGGTCGCGCGCATGGCAAGACCCATATCACTTTCCAGAAAGCGCCAGACGACAAACACCGCGATGGCGACCAGAACGAAGAGGAACAGCGGACGTACATAATATTCGGGAATGCCGTGACCGAAGAACGGCGTCAGCATGGTGTCCTGATTGATGAGCGCGATATTGGGACGCCCCATCACGCGCAGATTGACGGAGAACAGCGCGATCATGGTCAAGATGGATGCGAGAAGATTGAGGATCTTGAAACGCACATTCAGCGTCGCGGTCACAAGCCCGGCGGCAGCACCGGCAACCATGGCGATGGCAGCAGCCAGCCAGGCATTCATGCCTGCAAGGATCAGCACGCCGGTTACGGCAGCGCCCAGCGGAAACGAACCATCAACCGTCAGATCGGGGAAATCGAGGACGCGGAACGCCAGATAGACGCCGATGGCTACAAATGCGAAGACGAGGCCCAATTCGACCGCACCCCAGAAGGCGATCTGACTCACAATGTCATTCCTTGTTTCTCGCCGCGACCAAAATGAAAGAGCGCCGCTTCAGTGCGGCGTCGATCATCGGCATTGTGGAAACCGGAAATCCCGGCCATTCCACGCAGCCAGCTTCAGTCACGACCGGTTTTGTTCTGAGTTCGCTTCCGGTGAGCCTGTCACCTGAAACATTTCCCCGGTTTTATGCCCGAAGTGAATTTGCTCCAGCTGGTTGCAAAATTCACTCCAAATTATATTTGCCGTACTGATTACGGTTGTTCTTGTCATATCGTTTTCGGGATACAACGCAAAAAGCGGCTGCACGCAAGCATTATCGCTATAAATGCGCCAAAAAGCACCATTCTGTGGGCCTTCTACAACATTCGGCTAAGTTGATTTCGGTCACACTTCGCCGCGCGCACGCCACAGCTCCCAGGCAAATCGCGCACGCACACCAATGTCGAGGAAAGGCCGTGGAGGCAGTTCTGTCGGACTGCCGAGCTTCAGCATGTCGTCGATCAGCGGATTGTCGATATCGCAGGCCATGTCGGCGGCAAGTATGCCGCCAATGGTTCCTTTTGTGATGCCGACGCCATTCTGGCAGAGTGACGTGAAAACATTCTTCGCAATCTGTCCGAACCCCGGTGCGCCATTGCGTGACAGGCAAATGAAGCCCGTCCAAGTGTGCTCCATATCCACATCGGGCAACATCGGGAAACGCTCATCGAACAGCCGCTTGTGCTCGCGCCTGACTGTTTCACGGCGCGCATCCGACTGGCGGAGCGACGGGCAGAAATGCACGTTCTGCCGCACCAGAATGCGCTGGTCAGACGTCAGGCGCATGGTGATGCCGGAAAAGGAGTTGGCAGGTGTCAGGCCCCATGGGGCGATTTCGCCGATGGCCCTGTATTCCTCGTCCGTAAGCCGGCGGCTCAGGCTGGCATGGGCTGCAAAGTTCAGGAGCTTTCGTCTGAAAAAGCCGAACTGCTCACCAAAGCCATTGACCGTCAGGATCATGGCAGGAGCCTCAATACTGCCCTTTGCCGTCGTGATGTGGATGCGCTGGCCGTAATCGATTTTGGTGACAGCGGAGTTTTCGTAAAGCGTGACATTGTCGGGCAGGCTGTCGGCGAGGCCACGTACCAGGGCAGCCGGATTCAGAAGCGAAGTACCATAGGTGAAGATGGCAGCCTTGAAATGGCTTGTCCCGAGCCGTTTGGCCAGAGCATCACCTTCAAGCCAGTCGAAGGGCTCCTTGAGGCGTTCCAGCTCTTTGACCGTGGGTTCGAGAACCTCGCGCATACCCTGATCGGAAATCGCAGCGTGAAATTTTCCATCCTGTCGCCAGTCGCAGTCGATGCCATGCTGGTCGATCTGCTGTTTCAGATGATCAATGGCGGCACGCGCCAGGGCACGGTAGCTGTGCGACTTGGCCAGTTCCTCCATCGAAGAGCTGACATTGTGCGGCAGATCGATGGCAAAGCCTGCAGCCCGGCCTGACGTGCCTTTTCCGACTTCCTGCGCATCGATCAGTGCAATTCGGTCGCTGGGACGGTTCTCGGCCAGACGTCGCGCGGCTGCCACACCCGCATAGCCCGTACCGAGCACAATCCAGTCGGCCTTGATATCGCCTTTGAGCGCCGCATGTGGTGTGCGGGCCGGCAATATTTTGCTCCAGCCATTGGTGTTGTCGTCAGCGGGGAGGATGCGAATAGCAGGCATATTAAAAGCTCAGATGTTGGAAAGAGGTTCCAAAGAAAAGGGCGGGAGTTCATCCCGCCCTTTTCCAGTTACAATATGTAAGCCGATCAGTCGATCTTGCTGGTCGCGCGGTCGATAACGGCCTGCGGGAATTCGACGCCCATCTTCTTGGCAGCGCCGAGATTGATGACGAGATCTGTGCCCTTGGCGATGTCGACTGGAATATCGCCCGGCTTTTCACCCTTGAGAATCTTCACTACGACAGCGCCGGTCTGCTTGCCGACATCGTAATAGTTGAAGCCGAGTGCAGCCAGTGCACCACGCTTGACTGAGTCCGTATCGGCGGTGAAGAGCGGCAGCTTGCTTTCCTCGGCAACGCCGACGGCGCTTTCCAGAGCCGAAACGATGGTGTTGTCGGTCGGAACATACATGGCATCGGCACGGCCGACGAGGGCACGGGCTGCGCCCTGGACTTCAGCCGACTTGGTGGCTGCCGATTCAACGATTTCGATGCCTTCGGCGGAAGCGGCTTCCTTCAGTGCGGCCAGAAGCGACACGGAATTGGTTTCGCCGGAATTGTAGAGATAGCCGAGCTTCTTGATGTTCGGCATCACTTCCTTGATGAGCTTGATATGCTCTACCACTGGCGACATATCGGAAAGGCCGGTCACGTTGCCGCCGGGCTTCGTCATGTCCTTGACGAGCTGCGCGCCGACCGGATCTGAAACGGCGGTGAAGACGACCGGAATATCGCGGGTGGCCGAAACGACAGCCTGTGCCGACGGCGTGGAGATCGGAACTATCACATCTGGAGCTTCGCCGACGAACTGGCGGGCGATCTGCGCGGCGGTTGCCGGGTTGCCCTGTGCGGACTGATAGACGAATTTGAGGTTTTCGCCTTCCTTGTAGCCAGCTTCGGCCAACGCATCCTTCACACCGTCGCGTGCGGCGTCGAGGGCCGGATGTTCAACAATGGCGGTTACGACGACGGTGACGTCTTTTGCCTGTGCTGTAGCGGCAATGGCCGTTGCGGCCAGCAAGGCCAGAAGCATAGAACGCATGAAAATCTCCCCTGTTTTGGTGCGTTGCTTATCGGCAAACACCTTTTCTCCAATAACCTCAGATTGAAGGTTTATCCGCCAGATTTGAGGCTTAATCGGGTCCGGATAGACTGTCAACGTATCCGAAGGAAGCGCCCATATGGAATGCGCGAAAGCCGCAGGCACCGAACGCTGAACACTGTGTCAGTGTTCAGCGCCCTTCCAATCCGGCGCCGCGCCGCCATATTGGACAGGAACCAATCTTTTGCCCGCAATCAGGGAACATCATCATGAAGAAAATCGGCTTTCTTTCCTTCGGCCACTGGTCGCCGTCGCCGCAATCGGGAACCCGTTCCGCCAGCGACGCGCTTCTGCAATCGATAGACCTTGCTGTTGCCGCCGAGGAGCTGGGCGCGGATGGCGCCTATTTCCGCGTGCACCATTTTGCGCGCCAGCTCGCTTCGCCGTTTCCGCTGCTCGCAGCCATTGGCGCCAAGACGAGCAAGATCGAGATCGGCACCGCTGTCATCGACATGCGGTATGAAAATCCGTTCTATATGGTCGAAGATGCAAGTGCCGCTGATTTGATCTCCAAGGGGCGCCTGCAGCTTGGCATCAGCCGTGGCTCGCCTGAACAGGTGATCGATGGCTGGCGCTATTTCGGCTACGCGCCGGAAGAGGGCAAGACCGATGCCGATATGGGCCGCCAGCATGGCGAGGTGTTCTTCGAAGCGTTGAAGGGACAGGGCTTTGCCCAGCCAAACCCGCGCCCGATGTTTCCGAATCCTCCCGGTCTGCTGCGCATTGAGCCACATTCGGAAGGTCTTCGGGATCGTATCTGGTGGGGTGCTGCCTCGGATGCGACAGCCATCTGGGCGGCAAAGCTCGGCATGAATTTGCAAAGCTCGACCCTGAAGAAGGACGAGTCAGGTGAGCCTTTGCATATCCAGCAGGCCAAGCAGATCCGCGCCTATCGTGAAGCCTGGAAAGAAGCCGGGCATATGCGTGAACCGCGTGTTTCAGTGAGCCGCAGCATCTTCGCGCTGGTTGATGATCGCGACCGGGCCTATTTTGGTGGCGGAAGCAACGAGCAGGACTCCATCGGCTATATCGAGGAAGATCTGCGGGCGGTCTTTGGTCGGTCTTATGCGGCTGAACCGGATAAGCTCATCGAGCAACTCGAAAAGGATGAAGCGATTGCCGAAGCCGATACGCTGCTTCTCACGGTGCCGAACCAGCTTGGTGTCAACTACAACGCGCATGTAATCGAGTCGATCCTCAAGCATGTTGCGCCAGCACTTGGCTGGCGCTGAGTACTCTTGAAGACAGGCGGTGCAAGCATGTCTCCTGAAAGTGGAAACCGGTTTCGGGATAAAGATATGCGCAGAAACAGGCCACCGCCTGTTTTTATTCCATGCCGTAAATCGCCAGAAGCTGCTTCATGCGGCGGATGGCGAGGTCTGGCTGGTCGAGCACATTGGCCCGATCGGCAAGGCGGAAAATGTCGGCGTAGTGCAAAATGCCGCGTGCCGACTGCATTCCGGCTGGCATGGTGAAATGGTTCTGGTGACCGTTGAGCCAGGCGAGGAACACGACGCCCGCCTTGTAATATTGCGTCGGTGCTTCAAAGATTTTTCGCGATAGCGGCACGGTCGGCTCGATGATCGCGCGGAAGCGGGCATTGTCGCCAGCTGCCAGTGCCGCAAGCGCGCTGGACGCTTGCGGTGCGACCGCATCGAAAATGCCGAGCAGGGCATGGCTATGCTTGTTTCCGTCGCCTTCGATCAGCGGCGCATAGTTGAAATCGTCCCCCGTGAAACAGAGAACGCCGTCCGGCAGGCGGTTGCGCAATGCGATTTCATAACGCTCTTCCAGCAATGAAATCTTGATGCCTTCCACCTTGTCGCGATTGGCTTCGATGATGCCGATCACCGTATCAAGCGCATTGTCGAAATTTTTCGAACCCCAATAGCCTTCAAGCTGCGGATCGAACATATCGCCCAGCCAGTGCAGCACGACCTTTTCCCGGGCCTGGGCGAGAATCCGGCCATAGACCCTTACGTAATCGTCAGGTGACCTGGCTATGCGGGCCAGCGCGCGGCTTGCCATCAGGATAAAACGACCGCCATGTTTCTCGATGAAACCGGCCTGTGTCTCATAAGCCTTGATCACGTCATCAAGGCTTTTTGCCTCTGCTGGATCGAGATGATCTGTGCCAGCGCCAGAGGCAAGATCAGCGCCTGCCACGGTCCTGCTTTCTGCGAGTGAACGGCGGATCAGTTCCTGCGCGCCCGCCCAGTTCAGACCCATGCCGCGCTGCGACGTATCCATCGCTTCGGCGATCTTGAAGCCGAGGCCCCACAGATGATGACGGAAGGCCATTGTCGCGTCCCAGTCTATGGCCGGGTCGTTCCATGGGTGGGCATCTTTCAGTGGATCGGAAACTACATGCGCTGCCGCATAGGCGATGCGATTGAACTGCGGCGGGCTTGCCGGGCGCGGGGTTGGCGTCCCGATCATCGTGTAGGAACTCAGGCTTCCGTTGCCATCCGGCAATGTCACTTGATGGTTGCTCATGCCTGTATCGTTCCTCCGCTTTAATATCTGATTGTTAATTTAGAACGTTCCAAATGGCAATCCGGTCAAAAATTAAGGCAAAAATGTGATTTCAGCGCTCTCGAGTATGAAATGCGCACTTCTGTAAAAGTATGTACTGAAAAAGGGCTTTCAATTGTGGCAAAGTGAAGGCAAATCGCTGTTCCTGTCTCAGCTCTTGACAGCATTGGAACGTTCCAATTAAATCAATAATCGAAACCGGAGCAGGGTATGAGCAAGAACAGCGTCACCGTTATCGACATTGCGCGCGAGGCTGGCGTGTCGAAATCGACCGTCTCGCTTGTGCTGCGTGACAGTCCGCTGGTTCATGCCGAAACCCGCGCCAAGGTGCAGGAGGCAATCGAGAAACTCGGTTATGTCTATAACCGTTCGGCGGCCAATCTCCGCCAGGCGAAGTCGAAAATCATTGGCCTTGTGGTCAATGATCTTACCAACAGTTTTTTTGCCGAGCTTGCCGTGGGTGTTGATCGCGTCATGCAATCGGCAGGTTATGTGCAGTTTCTTGCCAATACGGCGGAAAGCATCGACCGACAGCGCGAAGTGATTGCGTCAATGCGGGAGCATGGCATTGCCGGGCTGATCGTTTCGCCGGCGCGGGGTACCGAGGCTAGTGATCTGAAACCATTGGCAAAAAGTGGCCTGCCGGTTGTGCAGATGGTGCGCGATGTGCCGGGTTCCGGTGTTTCGTCCATTTTGTCCGATAATCGTGGTGGGGTCGCGAAGGCCGTTGAACATCTGGTCGGTCTTGGCCACAGGAACATCGCCTTCATGGGCGGCTATGCGGACACGGCGGTATTTACTGAGCGCGTTTCCGGCTATCGCGTGGGTCTTGAGCAGGCCGGTATCGCCTTTGATGATGCGCTGGTCTTCACCTCTCCTCCTTCGCGCGCAGGCGGTGTGGAGGCCCTTGAACATATGCTGCGGGCAGGCATGAAGCCGACGGCAGC
The DNA here is from genome assembly GCF_022488005.1 of Ochrobactrum sp. A-1. Taxonomy (NCBI): domain Bacteria; kingdom Pseudomonadati; phylum Pseudomonadota; class Alphaproteobacteria; order Hyphomicrobiales; family Brucellaceae; genus Ochrobactrum; species Ochrobactrum sp. A-1. The sequence goes on along the minus strand of NZ_JAKVQC010000004.1, from coordinate 751,555 downwards.
GGTGTGTTTCAATGATGCTGTGGCTTTCGGGGTCTGCGATGGTTTGCGCGCGGCAAATCTTGAGCCGGGCCGCAATTTCGGCGTCGTCGGCTTTGACGATGTGATCGAAGCGAAGACCGCTGTTCCGGCACTGACGACTGTGGCTGTCGATCCGCAAGGTTTGGGAGAGCGTGCGGCGCAGCTTTTGCTGAAACAGATCAATTCGGAACGGGTGGAGGCGGAGGCGCAGCGCTTGTCGGTGCGTCTTGCGGTGCGGGCAAGTTGCGGCGCGCAATCCAAAAAGGAGGAGAAAAACGCATGGCAAAGTGGGGCCTTATAGGCGCAAGCACCATTGCAAAAGAGTGGGTGATCGGAGCCATTCGCGCCACTGGCGGCGAAGTCGTTTCCGTCTACAGCACCAATGCTGCGCGTGGCGAAACCTATGCCCGTGAGAACGGGATTGCCCGCTCGGTGACAAGCCTTGATGCGCTGCTAGGTGATCCTGAAATCGACGCTGTCTATATCTCCACCACCAATGAACTGCACCGCGATCAGGCAATTGCAGCCGCCAAAGCGGCTAAGCATATCCTCTGCGAAAAGCCGCTGGCGCTGACGATTGGCGACGCGCACCAGATGCTGAAAGCCGTGCGCGAAGCGGGCGTTGTGGCAGGCACAAACCATCACCTGCGCAATGCTGCAAGCCATCGCGCCATGCGTGATGCCATTGCCAAGGGCAAGATCGGCAAGGTGCTTGCCGCGCGGGTTTTTCATGCGGTTTATCTGCCGCCGCATTTGCAAGGCTGGCGCATTGAACGCCCTGATGCGGGCGGCGGGGTCATCCTCGATATTACCGTGCATGATGCCGATACATTGCGCTTTGTGCTGGGTGAAAACCCGGTCGAAGCGGTGTCTTTCAGCCAGCAAGGGGGCCTCAGTGGCGCAGGACTGGAAGATGGCGTGATGGGCGTTTTACGCTTCCCATCCGGCGCGATTGCCCAGTTCCATGATGCGTTCACGACCAAATATGCAGAAACCGGCTTTGAAGTGCATGGCAGCGAAGGCTCGCTCATTGCACGCAATGTCATGACGCAAAAGCCGGTGGGAACCGTCATTCTGCGTGACAAGGACGGCGAGCACGAATTGCCGCTCGACCAGAAGAATCTCTACGAAACCGCCTTGCAGGCTTTCCATAATGCCATCGAAGGCAAAGGCCAGCCTTCCGCAACTCTGGAGGATGGCATCTGGTCGCTGGCGACCGGGCTTGCCGTGCTTGAGGCTGCAAAGACCGGTAAGGCAACCGCTGTTCATTCGGAACTTTGAAAATTATGAGCAAACATATTTCATTTGCGGAAGCAGCAGCACTTATACCCGACAACGCTGTCGTTTCGGTCTCCTCGTCGAGCGGTCTCGGCTGTCCGGATATGATGCTGAAAGCCATTGGCGAGCGGTTTGATGTAACCGGTCATCCGAAGAATATTACCACCCTGCATCCGATTGCTGCGGGCGATATGAGCGGGATCAAGGGTGTCGATTACATTGCCAAGAAGGGGCTTCTCAAGAAGATCATCGGCGGTTCCTATCCGTCGGGACCATCGAGCGCAGAGCCGCCGCTGATCTGGCAGATGATTACCAATAACGAAATCCCGGCCTATAATATCCCGTCGGGCATTCTGTTCGATATGCATCGCGAGGCTGCTGCCAAGCGCCCCGGCGTGCTGACCAAAGTGGGGCTTGATACTTTCGTTGATCCCAAGCGTCAGGGGTCGGCAATGAACGACAAGGCGCGTGAGGAGCCAGTTGTTAAACACGTCAGTTTTGAAGGCGAGGACTGGCTCTATTTTCCCAATATCGTGCCGCATGTGACGATCATCCGCGCCACCACTGCCGATGAACGCGGCAATCTCACCTATGAACATGAGGGTGCTTATCTTGGCGGTCTCGATCAGGCGCTGGCTGCGCGCAACAATGGCGGCATCGTCATTGCGCAGGTGAAGCGCATCGCCAAGGAAGGTACGCTGAAACCGCATGATGTGCGCGTGCCGGGCGTTCTGGTTGACTATATCGTCGTTGATCCCGACCAAAAACAGACCACGCAGACGCATTATGATCCGGCAATTTCCGGCGAGATTTTCCGTCCGCTCGATACGTTCCGCTTGGCCGAATTCAATATTCAAAAGGCGATTGCCCGGCGTGTCGCGCAGGAGTTGCAAACGGGTAGTGCGGTCAATTTGGGCTTTGGTATTTCTGCCAATGTACCGCGCATTCTGTTGGAAGAAGGGCTGCATGGTGCAGTGACCTGGGTGATTGAGCAGGGTGCAGTTGGCGGTGTGCCGCTTCTCGACTTTGCCTTTGGCTGCGCGTCGAATGCTGACGCTTATATGCCGTCACCCTATCAGTTCACCTATTTTCAGGGGGCGGGCTTCGAGGCCTCGCTTCTGTCCTTCCTTGAGATCGGACGCGACGGCTCGGTCAATGTGTCGAAGCTGTCATTCCGTCCGCATGTGACTGCTGGTGCTGGCGGTTTTGTCGATATTACTGCAAGGGCCAAGAAGATCGTCTTCTCCGGCATGTTCAATGCAGGGGCGAAATTGTCGGTCGCTGACGGCAAGCTGGTGATCGAGAAGGAAGGTAAGCTCAAAAAGCTCGTTAATGAGGTTGAACATGTTACCTTCTCCGGTCCGCGCGGGGTCGAGCAGAGGCAGGATATTACCTATGTCACCGAACGCGCGGTTTTGAAGCTCACGCCAGAAGGGATTGTGCTCACCGAGATTGCGCCGGGTGTGGATTTGCAGACGCATATTCTCGATCAAGCTGAGTTTCCGCTGATTGTTTCGGATCAGCTTAAACTGATGGATGAGGCACTGTTCCGTGACGAGCCGATCGGGCTTGAATTGCCGCAAAAGCCTGCGCGAAAGCTGGAGGCGTAAATGGCTCAACGGATAGAAATCACGACCGAGAACCATATTGCGGTCATGACCATCAAGCGGCCCGAAAAGCTCAATGCGTTTGATATCGAGCTGTTGCAGGAATTGTCTGCGGCCTGTGATCGGGTGGAAGCGGAGTGCAGCGTGCGCGTTGCGATCCTGACCGGTGAGGGCAAGGCTTTTTCCGCAGGCGGTGATATCAGGGCTTGGGGCGGCATGGAACCGGCAGAGTTCGGCCATGCCTGGGTGCGCTACGGTCATCGCGTGTTCGAGCGGCTTGCGACTTTGCGTGTGCCGCTGATCGCAGCAATGAACGGTCATGCTTTGGGTGGCGGGCTGGAACTGGCAGGTGCCGCCGATATTCGCATTGTTGAGCGACAGGCAAAAATCGGCCTGCCCGAAACATCGCTTGGTATGATCCCCGGCTGGTCGGGCACACAGCGTCTTGTGCGTCGTTTTGGTGCGCAGATTGTGCGCCGCATGGTGTTGGGCGGTGAAATGTTCACGGCCGAGGAAGCGCTGTCGCATGGAATTGTGGATGCCGTTGTCGAGACGGGCACAGCCTTGCAGGCGGCGCAGGACTACGCGGCGCGGGTGGCCAAGCGCGGACCGGCTGCGCTGGAAATTTCCAAATTGATGCTGTCCGTCGCCAATGGCGAGGACAATGGCACGGCAGTCGAGGCGCTGGGGTCCATCCTTGTCGCCAAGACCGGCGATCTGAAAGAAGGCGTGCGCTCGTTTACCGAAAAGCGCGAAGCAAATTTTGAAGGAAAATGGTGATGAGCGTAGTCGTAAAGCCGCAGCCGTTGACCGGGCTGGAAGTCCGCGAATTCTCGATGCTGATCGATGGCAAATGGGTTGGCAGTCAAAGCGGCGAGACTATTGAACGCGTGGCACCCGGCCACGGCGTCACGGTGAGCCGCTATCCGGCGGGCAACAAGGCCGATGTGGAGCTGGCGGTTGCAAACGCTCGCAGGGCTTTTGACGATGGGCGCTGGTCATCGAAAACGGCATCACAGCGTTCGCTGATTTTGCTGAAAGCCGCCGATCTGATTGAAGCACGAGCCGAAGAGCTTGCCTATCTCGACGCGATTGAAGCCGGCAAACCAATTTCTCAGGTGCGCGGCGAAATTGCCGGCTCAGTCGATATCTGGCGCTATGCGGCAGCACTCGCGCGTGATCTGCATGGTGAAAGCTATAATACGCTGGGTGATGGCACTCTGGGTGTCGTGCTGCGCGAGGCGATTGGCGTCGTTTCAATCATTACGCCGTGGAATTTCCCGTTCCTGATCGTGGGTCAGAAGCTGCCATTTGCTTTGGCCGCGGGCTGCACGGCGGTCGTAAAGCCTTCGGAACTCACATCCGGATCGACATTGTTACTCGGCGAAATTCTGGCCGAAGCAGGCGTGCCGGACGGTGTTGTCAACATCATCACCGGAACGGGCTCTGATGTTGGCCAGCATATGAGCACACATCCAGATGTGGACATGGTGTCGTTCACCGGCTCCACAGGCGTGGGCAAGCTCACCATGGCCAATGCTGCGCAAACGCTGAAGAAAGTGTCGCTGGAACTTGGCGGCAAGAACCCGCAAATCCTGTTCCCGGATGCGGATATGGATGCCTTCATCGATGCCGCTGTGTTCGGCGCATGGTTCAATGCGGGCGAATGCTGCAATGCCGGTTCGCGCCTCATCGTGCATCGTTCGATTGTCGATGAGATTGTCGGGCGCGTGGCTGATTTGTCGAAAAAGGTGATCGTTGGCGATCCGCTCGATGTCAGTACGCAGGTGGGAGCGATTATCACGCCACAGCATCTGACAAAGGTTGGGGCCTATGTCGATCAGGCCAAAAAGGCGGGTGCCGCAATTGCACATGGCGGCGATGTTCTGGATCTCGGCCTTGGCCAATATATGGGACCGACCATCATTGCAGGCGTGAAAGCCGACATGGCCGTGGCGCGTGAAGAAGTGTTCGGGCCGGTTCTGTCGGTTCTGTCCTTTGATACGGTGGATGAGGCGATCTCAATTGCCAATGCAGTGGATTATGGCTTGTCAGCAGGCGTGTGGAGCCGTGATTTCGATACCTGCATGAGCATCGGGCGCAAGGTGCGCGCCGGTACGGTCTGGATGAACACCTTCATGGACGGCACACCAGAACTGCCTTTTGGCGGTTATCGCCAGTCGGGTCTGGGTCGCGAACTGGGCCGGCATGCGGTGGAGGATTATACCGAAACGAAGACGCTCAACATGCATATCGGTGCGCGCACTGGCTGGTGGATGCCGCAGGCTAAGTAGGGAGTGACGGCTTTGGGAGGACAGCCGGATATCGTCATCATCGGATCAGGTATCGGCGGCGCAACAATGGCCGCCGGTCTGAGCGCATCAGGTGCGGACATTCTTATTCTTGAGGCAGGGGAGCATTTGCCGGACAGGCCGGAAAACCGCGACCCGCGCGCTATTTTCCAACAGGGTTTCTTTCGCCCGAAGGAGTTCTGGTACGAGACCGATGGCACGCCTTTCAATCCCGGCAATTATTACAATGTCGGCGGCAATTCCAAATTCTATGGCGCAGTGCTGGTGCGCTATCGGCGCGAGGATTTTGATGAGCTTGCGCATCTTGAAGGCGTGTCTCCGGCATGGTCCTTTGCCTATGACGAGCTTGAGCCGTGGTATTGCAAGGCGGAAGAGCTTTTTCAGGTGCGCGGTGAGTTGGGCGATGACCCGACAGAACCCTATCATTCAAAGCCCTATTCCTATCCGGCCATCCGCGATGAACGTCCGATTGCCGATTTGCGTGCGCGGCTGAAGAAGGCGGGGCTGCATCCGGCTTCCTTGCCATTGGGTGTTGATATTGAGCGCTGGCTGGCGAAGGCCAAAACGCCGTGGGACGCGCATCCCAACAGCAATGACGGCAAGATGGATGCGGAAACCTGTCCGTTAGCACTTGCGCTCAAACATCCAAATGTCAGGCTTGAAACCGCGGCGCGGGTAACGCGGCTGGAAACCGGGCCCGACGGCAAAACCATTACAGCCGTTCATTATGTGAAGAACGGCGAAGTGCTGGTCCTGCGTCCCAAGCTGGTTGTTGTTTCTGCGGGCGCTGTACAGTCGGCAGCGCTGTTGCTGCGTTCAGGACTGGCGAACCGTTCGGATCAGGTCGGTCGCAATTTCATGAACCATAATTCCAGCGCTGTGATCGCCTTCGATCCGCGCTATCGCAATGACAGCATCTACCAGAAGACTTTTGGCTTCAACGATTACTATCTGTCTGACGGGGCAGGCGGACCACCGCTTGGCAATGTGCAATTGCTGGGGCGGGTGTCGGGCGCGATCCTGAAATCCAATATGCCGCGTGTGTCCGAATGGCTTTTGAACCGCATTGCCGGGCATACGATTGATTTTTACGCGATGAGCGAGGATCTGCCGTCGCCGGAAAGTCGTGTGAGCGTGGATGGTGACCGCATCATTCTGCATTGGGTGCGCAGTAACTGGAAGGCGCATCTGATGCTGGTCGAAAAGCTCAAATCAGCGCTCCGGCAGGCGGGCTTTCCGGTCGTGCTGTCGCGCGCTTTCGACCGGCGCACCCCGTCGCATCAATGCGGAACTGTGCGCATCGGCAACGATCCGGCGACAGCGCCGCTCGATCCTTGGTGCCGCGCTTATGATCATCCCAATCTCCATGTGGTCGATGCGTCGTTCCTGCCGACATCGGCGGCGGTCAATCCGGCGCTGACCATTGCAGCCCAGGCGCTGCGCGTGGCGGACCATTTGAACCGGGAGGTGCTGGCATGAACCGTCAAAGACCTTTGGCGCTGGTAACCGGCGGGCGGCGCGGGATCGGGCTTGGCATTGCCCGCACGCTGGCCGCCAAGGGTTTCGATCTGGCGATTACCGACCGCGAGCGTGACGAAGCCGTCATCCATGAATTGCGCAGTCTTGGCGGAAAAGTGGCTTTTTTTGAAAGCGATCTCGCCGCCGTTGGAATGCATGCGGCAACCGTGGCCGCAGTGCTGAAAGAATTCGGCGGTATCGATTGTCTGGTCAATAATGCGGGTATGGGCTCGGTCGAGCGCGGCGATTTCCTTGGGCTGAAGCCCGAAAACTTCGACATGATCATGGATGTGAATCTGCGCGGCACGGTGTTTTTCACGCAGGCCGTGGTGAAGGTCATGCTGGCTGCAACCGAAGTGCGTTTTCCACGCAGCATTGTGACGATCAGTTCGGTTTCGTCGGTGATGACTTCGCCGGAGCGGCTTGATTACTGCATCAGCAAAGCGGGTCTGACAGCCTTCGTGCAGGGGCTTGCTCTGCGTCTCGCCGAAGCGCGGATCGGCGTGTTCGAGGTCCGTCCCGGCATCATACGCACCGATATGACGGCCAAAGTTGCCGAGCGTTATGACGGGCTGATCGAAGCCGGTCTGGTGCCGATGAAGCGCTGGGGAGAGGCGGGCGATGTCGGCGCGATTGTGGCCGGACTTGCCGGTGGCGATTTCATTTTTGCGACGGGCTCGGCGATCAATGCCGATGGCGGCCTGTCGATTGCAAAGCTTTAGGAACGGCATGATGGATTACGATTATATCATTGTCGGTGGCGGTCCTGCCGGTTGCGTTCTCGCCAATCGTCTGAGCGAAGATGCATCGATAAAAGTGCTGTTGCTGGAGGCAGGTGGCAGCGACTGGAACCCGCTGTTTCACATGCCTGCCGGGTTTGTAAAGATGACCAAGGGTGTAGCGAGCTGGGGGTGGGAAACCGTTCCGCAGAAGCACCTCAAAAACCGTGTGCTGCGCTATACACAGGCGAAAGTCATCGGCGGCGGCTCCAGCATCAATGCGCAGATTTATACACGCGGCAATGCCGCCGATTATGATCTATGGGCTGGCGACGACGGCTGCACCGGCTGGGACTATCGCCATGTGTTGCCCTATTTCAAACGCGCCGAAGACAATCAGCGCTTCAACGATGATTTTCATTCCTATGGCGGGCCGCTTGGCGTTTCGATGCCTTCTGCGCCGCTGCCAATCTGCGATGCCTATATCCGCGCGGGTCAAGAACTCGGTATTCCGTATAATCCGGATTTCAATGGTCGTGAGCAGGCAGGTGTTGGCTTTTATCAGCTTACCCAACGCAACCAACGCCGCTCGTCGGCATCCCTTGCCTATCTTGCGCCGATCAGGGATCGCCAGAACCTGACGATCCGCATCAATGCGCCAGTGCGCAATATCGATCTGGAAAAGACCCTAGTTACCGGCGTAACACTGATGAACGGCGAGGTCTTGCGCGCCAACCGCGAGGTGATTGTCTCGTCCGGCGCCATCGGTTCACCGAAGCTTCTGCTGCAATCGGGTATCGGCCCGGCTGATCATCTTAAGGAAGCTGGCGTGAGTGTGAAGCATGATCTGCCGGGTGTGGGCGAAAACATGCAGGATCACCTTGATCTGTTTGTCATTGCCGAATGCACAGGCGATCACACTTATGATGGCATCGCAAAGCTCCACCGCACGCTTGGCGCGGGCCTGCAATATATCTTTCTGCGCTCTGGTCCGGTGGCGTCCAGCCTCTTTGAAACCGGCGGCTTCTGGTATGCTGATCCGGATGCCCGCTCGCCGGATATCCAGTTCCATCTGGGGCTTGGTTCGGGCATTGAAGCTGGCGTCGAGAAGCTCAAGAATGCAGGCGTGACGCTCAATTCCGCCTATTTGCATCCGCGTTCGCGCGGGACGGTGCGGCTTTCTTCCAATGATCCGTCAACGGCCCCCTTGATCGATCCCAATTACTGGAGCGATCCGCATGATCGCAAAATGTCGCTCGAAGGCCTGAAGATCGCGCGCGAAATCATGCAGCAGGACGCATTGAAGCCCTATGTCATGGCCGAGCGCCTGCCAGGCTCGAAGGTCATCAGTGACGATGATCTGTTCGATTATGCCTGCGCCAATGCCAAGACCGATCATCATCCGGTCGGCACCTGCAAGATGGGAACCGATGCGATGGCCGTTGTCGATCTCGATCTGAAAGTGCGCGGTCTTGAAGGTCTGCGGGTTTGCGACAGCTCGATCATGCCGCGCGTTCCGTCCTGCAACACCAATGCGCCGACCATCATGGTCGGCGAAAAGGGCGCAGATATTATTCGCGGCTTCGATCCGCTGCCGCCAGTTCTGTTTTCATGGGAGAGAAACAAGAAATATCGTCCCGGCTGACGAACAACTTCGCCGGATTTCCGACGAAGTTGTTGCGCTCCTGTGACGGCTTCACTTGCAGTCTTTTGACGCTTTCACAATTCGTGCGTCGTAGACAGATTTGTCTGATGTAGCGAAGGCGACAAAGCCCTTCACCTGCTCTCCCGGTTTCAGTGTGCCGGATGCCAGCTTTTCATCGATCGTATCAGTGTTGAAGGTTTTCCCCGTATCACCATGGGCGATGAAGCAAACATCGTCGAGATTGATGTCAGCTTCCCCCGTATTGGCAACGGCAATGTCAAAGGTCTGGCTGAAGAAGACCTTTTCGCCGTTCGTCGTCGCAGATTGCGTGGTCGGAGTCGCGATGATCATAACATCATTGGATGCTGTCTGAGCATAGCTTGTTTGCGTCAGTCCAAAAGAAGAAAGAATAACGGCGAGTGCCATGCAATAATTTGCTTTCAAAATATATCTCCATAAAATATAGATGACAATATTCATTATTTTGAATTATATGTTCTATTAATGGCGAAATATAAGTATTATTTTGAATTTGTTGCTACTATTATTTAGCGCTTTATAATATAAATAACCAACAATATCGGAATTTTTCCTTTCAGGATGATCGGCGGGATGATTGATTCCGTCATTCACTTCAACGACCGCAAAATCGAATGGTGATACGCCCTCCAGACAAGCGGCATTCACGCCGAACTGGCTCGGATTGGAACGGCGCTGGTGGAAGGTGTAAATCCCGCATTTCGAGCAGAAATAATGTTTCGCTGTACCGGTATTGAACTGGTAGAGCGTCAGCGCATCTTTCCCTTCAAACACGTCCAGCTCGTCCAGTTCTGCGGAAACAGCGACAGCCCCGCGCATCCGGCAATAGGAGCAGGTGCAGCGCCGTGCTGTATGCAGGCCATTGGATAGTTTGACGCGAAAACGCACGGTCCCGCAGTGACACGCGCCATTGGCTTCCTTGATGTCAGGATTCATTTTCTCTCCTCGTACTAAATATTTGTTTTGACGCGCATCTTTTCTGATCGAAGCAGGATTAGAAATCAGTCCAGTGGACTAATTTCCCTGCGTAGGCGTTTCACACTTTTCGGGACGCACCCATACGGAAGCTATTTTGTTTTTTGCCGGTTTACCATCGCTGAAAACCGATTAAATTCGTGACCGGGAATACTTCCGGGAGGGTTTTGGCATGGGTGAATTTGTAGTCGTCACGGGTGGGAGCACAGGCATCGGAAGGCATCTTGTTTCTGCTTTTGCCGAAGCGGGCTACACGGTGGCCTTCAGCTACAAGCACGATGACGAAGCTGCACAATCGCTCGTGGAAGCCATTGAGGAGGCGGGCGGTCAGGCGCTGGGGCTTGGCTGCGATGTCGGAAGGCGCGTCGAGGTCGAAGCCTTCTTCGATGAGGTCTGTGACTGGTTCGGTGATGCGCCCGACGTGCTGGTCAACAATGCCGGCATCCAGGCCTGGGCACCCTTGCTGGAGCTTTCCGAGGATGGCTGGGACGACGTCATCCGCACCAATCTGAAAGGCTGTTTCCTCAACACGCAGGCTGCCGCAAAGCGCATGGTGGAGGCAGATAAGGGCGGTGCCATCGTCAATATCGGATCAGGCTGCAACAAGCTCGCCTTTCCGAAACTGGTTTCCTACACGGCGTCGAAGGGCGGGATAGAGCAGTTCACCAAGGCTTCGGCGGTGGAGCTCGGGCCGCACGGCATCCGGGTGAATTGTGTGGCCCCCGGTGCGATCCTCAATGAACGCACAGCAGAAGAGCAGCCCGATTATGCGGGCACCTGGGCGAGCATCACGCCGCTACGCAGGGTAGGAACGGCCGAGGACATTTCCGGCCCGGTCTTGTTCTTTGCTTCCGATGCGGCGCGTTTTGTGACCGGCCAGACGATCTGGATCGATGGCGGTGTCTTCTCGCAGGCCAACTGGCCTTATGAGGGGTAGTGGTGGTGATGGTTCCAGATCGTGACGGGCGTATAGACAGCTCAGACAAACAGGAAGAACCACCAGACCGGCGATGATAAAAACAGAGCCACAATTGTCCAGGTTGCCCGCCATGCCGTGCTTTTGGTGGCCAAAAAGCCTGTCGCAACAATAGCTGCGGCACCGAGCATCGTTATCGGCCAATAGATCACCAGCAAGGCAATTATGATTTGCCACCAAGTCAATGAAATCATGGCGCTTCTTAGAATGACCGATTTGAAGAAGCAAGGCAGTTAGCCTTGTTTTGGGAATCGGGTTGGCTCACAAGCTAATTTCGGTGGTGATCCCGACAGGAATCGAACCTGTGACCTACAGATTAGGAATCTGTCGCTCTATCCTACTGAGCTACGGGACCGACCGATAAGCATTCACCGGTGATTCCGGCATTGCGAATGCTTCCAGACACATACTGTTTTTCATGCCGGTCGCCAACCCCGCAAAAAGCGGGGCAGGCGGATTTATTCAGGCATCAGGCGGCGAGCGCCGTTTCCGCTACCGCCACAAAGTAGCTGACCCCATAGGGAATGGCATCGTCGTTGAAGTCATAGGCCGGGTGGTGAAGGCCGGGCGTGTCGCCATTGCCGAGGAAGATATAGGCGCCGGGGCGCGCTTCCAGCATGTAGGAAAAATCTTCCGCCGCCATCATCGGCTCGACGCTCTCGTCCACCTTGCCTTCGCCCGCCACGGCGCTGGCGACACGGGCGGCAAACTCCGTCTGCGCATCGTGGTTGTAGGTGACCGGATAATTGTTCTTGTAGCGCACGGTGATTTCCGCGCCGGTGGCGGCTGCTATACCGGCGGCAGCTTCACGGATACGGCGTTCGGCAAAGGCGCGGGTTTCCTTCTTCAAGGTGCGCACCGTGCCCGACAGCGTCGCCTTTTCCGGGATCACATTATAAGCCTCGCCCGCAATGAACTTCGTCACCGAGATCACAAGCGAATCGAGCGGATCGGCATTGCGCGACACGATGCCCTGAAGGGCAATCATCAGCTGGGAACCGGCCAGGATCGGATCGATGGTGCGATGCGGCTGCGCTGCGTGGCCGCCGCGCCCGGTAATGAAAAGGTCGAATTCATCGGTTGCGGCCATGATCGGGCCTTTTCGCATCGCGAATTGGCCTACCGGCAGGCCCGGCATGTTGTGGACGCCATAGACTTCCGAAATGTTGAAACGGTCCATCACGCCGTCCTCGACCATGGCGAGGCCACCGGCGCCGCCCTCTTCGGCAGGCTGGAACAGAAGCGCGACCGAACCGCGGAAATTGCGGGTCTCTGCGAGATATTGCGCTGCGCCGAGCAGCATGGATGTGTGACCGTCATGGCCGCAGGAATGCGCCTTGCCGGGATTTTGCGAGGCCCATTCGACGCCGCTGGTTTCAGTAATCGGCAGGGCGTCCATGTCGGCGCGCAGGCCGATGGCCGGGCCGTCGCCGTGACGTCCCTTGATGATGCCGACGACGCCGGTGCGCCCGACGCCTGTTTCCACGAGATCACAACCGAAGGATTTCAGCTTGTCTTCGACAAATTTTGCAGTTTCGTGCACGTCATAGAGAAGTTCAGGATTCTGGTGCAGTTTTCGCCGCCATGCGGCAATTTCCGCTTGCGTTTCAACGGCACGATTCAACACTGGCATTTTCTGAGGGCTCCCCGGATTGGGCATGATTTGAAGAAAACAGGATATGACGTTTCGGTGAAAGCGGGCAATCCCTGTTTGCCTTTTCATCGCCACATGGCATAGATAAAGAAAGCGTTAATCTCCCATCAGAGCGGTTCCAGTTGATACAGAGTCACTGGAACGGCTCTACCTCTATGTTTTTATGCATTATCCGACGCAAAACCGCTTCGCATTTTTGCTGGAAATGCTCTAGAGCGCAATTCGAACCCGCAGAAGTTGCAGGCTATTTCGATTGGAACTACGGAATGATGTCGAAATCATTGAAAATCTGGTTTGTCGCTGCTGGCATGTCCGCTACCGCGCTGGCGTCAGCTGCGGCTAATCCCTCGATTGCAGTGGATGTCGCAACCGGCAAGGTCTACCAGCAGCAGGAAGCTTTTCAGCGCTGGTATCCCGCTTCCCTGACCAAGATGATGACGGCCTATGTGGCATTCCGTGCGCTTCAGTCAGGCCAGATGACGCTGGATTCTCCGGTACGCATGACGGTCAACGCCGCCAAGGAGCCGCCGAGCAAGATGGGCTACAAGCCGGGATCGATCATGACGCTCGATACGGCGTTGAAGATCATGCTGGTGAAGTCGGCCAATGACGTTGCCGTTGCCGTTGCCGAAGCCGTGGGTGGAACGGAATCCGGTTTCGTGCAGCGCATGAATGAGGAAGCCCAGCGTATCGGCATGGTCGGCTCGCATTTTGCCAATCCGAACGGCCTGCACAACCCCAACAACTACACCACGGCGCGCGACCTCGCGGTTCTGGCCGTGCAGCTTCGCCGCGAATTTCCGCAATATGCGCATTATTTCGCGACCGAGGCGATCGATCCGGGTGCAGGCAAGAAGGTTCAGGCCAATTACAACATCCTGCTCGGTCGCTATGACGGTGCGGATGGGATGAAGACCGGTTTCGTCTGCGCATCCGGCTTCAACCTTGCAAGTTCGGCCACGCGCAATGGCCGAACTGTGCTGGCAATCATTCTCGGTGCCGATCGGCAGGAAGCGCGTGCGGTTCAGGCTGCACAGCTAATGACCGATGCGTTCCGCGCAAGTGCCGGTGGTGGCGCGACGCTGGCGACCTTGCGTCCGGCGGCTGGCGGTAATCTCAATCAGGCCGTCGACATGCGCAAGGCGATCTGCAGCCAGCAGGCCATGGCCGATCGCTGGGACGGACGCGATGTCGAAGGCAAGCTGAAAATCAATTCGCCCTATATCCATGCCATGGATCGCGACCCGGTTCCGGTTAGGGTTGGTTTGGTTTCCGAGCCGGGTCCGACGACCCGTCCGAGCCAGCTCGACATTTCGCAGATTCCGGTGCCGATGCCGCGCCCGCAGCGGGCAGCAGGCGTGAAGACAACGGCCATCAACTGATATGCGAAATCCCATTCCCGTTTCCGTGCTGACCGGTTTTCTCGGTTCAGGCAAAACGACGCTTCTCAACCGGCTTCTGAAAGATCCGGCGCTGAACGATACGGCGGTCATCATCAATGAGTTCGGCGAAGTCGGCATCGATCACCTGCTGGTCGAGCAGGCGAGCGAAGGCGTGATCGAGCTGTCCGACGGCTGCCTGTGCTGCACGGTGCGCGGCGAACTGGTGGATACGCTGGCAGATCTGATCGACCGCCTCCAGACCGGGCGCATCAAGACGCTGAAGCGCGTCATTATCGAAACCACCGGGCTTGCCGATCCGGCGCCGGTGCTGCATTCGATCATGGGGCATCCGGTGCTCATGCAGGCTTTCAGGCTCGATGGTGTTCTGGCGACCGTGGATGCCGTCAACGGCATGGCGACGCTCGACAATCACGCGGAAGCCGTCAAGCAGGCCGCTATGGCCGACCGCATCGTGCTGACCAAAACCGATCTTCCGGAAGCGCAGGCCGGACTGGCGGCACTCAAGGCGCGCCTCCATGCGCTCAATCCCGGTGCCGATATTCTGGAAGCTGGTGAAAAGCGCACCGGCTATGCGGCGCTTTTCGAATGCGGCCTTTATAATCCGGAAACGAAATCGGCAGACGTGCAGCGCTGGCTCAAGGCGGAAGCCTATGAGGACGAGCATCATGACCATTCCCATCACGGGCATTCCGATGGGCATGACCATGTCTGCGGGCCGGATTGCGATCACGACCACCACCACGATCACCATCATGGTCACGCGCATCATCATCACCATGACGATGCGATCCGGTCCTTTTCGCTTCGTCACGATGCGCCGATCCCGCTATCCACCTTCGACATGTTCCTCGATCTTCTGCGTTCGACGCATGGCGAGAAGCTGCTGCGGGTAAAGGGCATCGTGCAGATTGCCGAAGACCCGGATCGTCCGGTTGTCATTCATGGCGTGCAGAAGATTTTCCATCCGCCTGCACGCCTCCCGCATTGGCCGCAGGATAAGCGGGAAACGCTTCTGGTGATGATCGTGAAGGATCTGCCGGAAACCTATGTGCGGGAGCTGTTCGATGCGTTTTTGGGGCGTCCTGCGCTGGACAGGCCCGATCGTGTCGCGCTGACCGAAAATCCGCTGGCTATTCCGGGTTTTTCGCCCCGGAGCTGATACTCACTTCCTGCGAATAAGGAAGCGATGCAACGTCCCTTGACGCTCCTGCGTGAGGAGGGCGTGGCCTTCCTGCGCGCAGAAATGCGGGACGTCGATGCCTGACAGCGGATCGGTCGTTTCCACCCAGAGCAGCGCTTCGCTGGGCATTTTTTCCAGACGATTGCGGGTTTTCAAAACCGGAAGGGGGCATTTAAGCCCCCTCAGATCATAGACAGGAATGTCATCCTGCAAAGTCATCAGTTCCCGATGATCTTCCACCATGGCTTTTTCGGTTCGGGGGCCGCGACAGGTGCCGGTTGCTCGACATTCTGAGCCACCGTGCTGGCCGTCGTCATCGGCGAGACTTGCGATGAAACCTGAGGGGCAGCAGCCTGCGCTGTAACCGGGTTTGACTGCGGTGCGGGCACGGCTGCGGTCTGTGTTGCGGGCTGAGCCGGAACAGGAGCCGGTTGCGGCGTCGCCGCAATGGCCGTCGGCTGTACGGCTGGCATTGCCGGGCGAATGTCCGGTGCGCCTGCCTTTTCAGCGGAAGAAGCGGTGAGTGACGGCGGTTCCCGCGTTACCTTTTCACCGCGTGCGCGCGCAGCGCTCCAGGCGGAGACCAGCTTGGCTTCGGCAATGCCCTGAATGGACGGTGCCGGTGCCTTCTGGCTGGCGCTGAATGCCGACTGGTAGGTCTTTTCGTAAGACGCATAGGACATGGCCTCGCCGCCAACCGATGGCGGGCAGGCGTCCGTTGCGGACAGAGGCTGGCCGTCCGGCGTCGCAACGTTGAACACATAGCGCTTTTCGCAGACATCAACCTTCGGCGGCACCTTGGTGACCTCGAAAGCGTCGTAACCCTGCTTCAGCATTTTCCAGAAGGAATAATTCGGATCGCTCTTGTAGCGCGCCATGTTGGCAGCGGTCATACGGAACGGAAACGCCTGAATCTGGAAGTCGCGCTGGCCGCCTTTGAAGGCGTCGCGACCGAAGGCATAAATCTCGGCGACCTGTTCGTCGGTCATCGAATAGCAGCCCGACGACGAACATGCGCCGTGCACCATCAGGTGCTGGCCTGTGCGTCCATTGGCGCGGTCATAAGCGTTGGGGAAGCCGATATTGAACGAGAGATAATAGCTCGAATTCGGGTTCATCTGGGCGGGGCGGACGTTGTAGAAACCTTCCGGCGCCTGACGGTCACCCTCGATATATTTCGGCCCGAGCTTGCCCGACCACTTGCAGATTTCGTAGGACGCAATCTGGTCGTACTTGCCGTTGTTCTTCTGCTTCCAGACCTCGAGAGTGCCTTCCTCCTTGAAAATGCGCACCATGATCGGCGAGGTACGGGTCATGCCCTTCGCCTTCATCTTGGCAACGACTTTCTCGGGAAGCGGTTTCTCGGCCCGGAGGCTCAGATCGGATACGGACGAACCCTGACAGCCCGCGAGAAGCGCGGTTGCCATTACGGAGCCTAGAATTGCGGTTCTGATCTTCATGTCGCATCGAGTCTGTTAGAGCTACGCCAGAGACTTTATGAGCAAAAGCCAATTTCCTGAACGTCGAATTTTAAAACTGAAACCTTACGGTATCGTTTATAAATCCTTGCTCAGATAGCTAAAGCGCGTCGCGTTCTATCATATCTTTGCGATGCGCTTTAGCTGTTTATTTTCTGGAGCATGTCGGTTCCGGAAAACCGGTTTCCACTTTTCCGCGACATGCTTTGAAATCCAGCGCGTCGGCAATATGGCCGAATTTGCAGCATGATGCAAATCCGGGAGGCACGAGGCCTCCCGGATGAGTCTTCTTTTGTTTTGAATCGTGCATCTTGATCCGAAAACCGCATTATACTTTTCGGGATGCGCTCCAATTCTGGGCGAAATCAGATGTTGCGGCCGATTTCGAGGAACTTCTGGCGGCGTTCCTGCTTCAGCGTTTCGCCATCGATATCCTTCATCGAGCGCAGCGACGCGGTGATGATGTCGCCAGCCGCATCGATGACGGCTTCCTTGCCGCGATGGGCGCCGCCCAAAGGCTCAGGAATGATACCGTCGATGATCTTGAGATCGAACAGATCCTGCGCGGTGATGCGCATGTTGGAGGCGGCATCCTTGGCGCGGGTCGAATCATGCCAGAGGATCGAGGCAGCGCCTTCGGGCGAGATCACCGAATAGATCGAATGCTCAAGCATATAGACGCGGTTTGCAACGGCGATAGCGATGGCGCCACCGGAGCCGCCTTCACCGATGATGATCGAGATGACAGGAACGCGCAGCCGCAGGCACTCTGCCGTCGAACGGGCAATGGCTTCGGCCTGACCGCGTTCCTCGGCGCTGACACCCGGATAGGCGCCTGCAGTATCGACGAAGGTGATGAGCGGCAGCTGGAAGCGGTCGGCCATTTCCATGATGCGGACGGCCTTGCGATAGCCTTCCGGGCGCGCGGAGCCGAAATTGTGCTTCAGGCGGGTCTTGGTGTCGGAGCCCTTTTCCTGCCCGATGATCGCAACAGCCTGACCGTTGAAGCGACCGAAACCGGCCTGGATGGCTTCGTCATTGGCGAATTTACGATCACCGGCAAGCGGGGTGAATTCGGTGAACAGCCGATCAATATATTCCAGGCAGTGCGGACGGTCCGGGTGGCGGGCGATCTGTGCCTTCTGCCATGGCGTCAGCTTGCGATAGATGTCCTTCAGCGCATCGGCCGAACGCTTCTCGAGGCGACGAATCTCGTCGCTCATCTCGACGCTGCCTTGCTCCTGCGCGAGCTTTTTCAGCTCAAGAATCTGGCCTTCAAGGTCGGCGACGGGTTTTTCAAAGTCGAGATAGTTGTACATCGGGCCTGACTGTTCGTGCTTTTTCCAAAGGGATTAGCGCTATTGCGAGCCTGAAAAAGGCTGTTTTACGGCGCTTTACATATTCACTACTGGCTCATCTTGCAAATTTTCGATTTTCTCATAACCGGACAGAGCCTAATCGGCAAGCGGATGATGTTCGCTCACAAGCTTATGCAGTCTTTCCTCCAGCACATGGGTATAAATTTGCGTGGTGGAAATATCGGCGTGGCCGAGCAATTGCTGCACGGTGCGCAGATCGGCGCCGTTTTGCAGCAGATGGCTGGCAAAGGCATGACGAAGCACGTGCGGTGAAATGGCGGCGACCGACAATCCTGCCCGTGCGGCAAGCCCCTTCAGTTCGCGAGCAAAAACCTGGCGCGCCAGATGTCCGCTTTCAGAAAAAGCCGGAAACAGCCAGGGATTGTCATCGCTGCCGGGCAGCGAATCCCGCAAGGCGAGAAAGCGCTGCAAAGCTTCGCGGGCCTTGGGTGAAAGCGGAACCACGCGTTCCTTGGAGCCCTTGCCGCGCACCAGCAGAAAGCGGTGATCGGTGCGCGCGACGGTGACGGGCAGGCCGACAAGTTCCGAGACGCGAAGCCCTGTCGCATAGAGCGTTTCGAGAAGCGCATGAAGGCGCAAGGCCTTGATCCGTTCAGCTGGTTCGACAGCTTCACCGGCTTCGAGCACTGCGCGGTCGAGAAGCCGCGTGACGTTTTCGACACTCATGATCTTCGGCAGCGGCTTTTGCTTCTTGGGCGCATCGACCGTGCCGGTCGGATCATCCTGCCGATAGCCTTCCGAATAGAGAAAGCGAAAAAACTGGCGCAGTGCCGACAAACGCCTGGCCTGCGATGTCGCGGCAAAACCTTCCGTTGCCATGACATCAATGACGCTGCGAATATGGTCGGGTCCGGCTTCGACAAGATTGACGCCTCGGGCCGCCAGTGCCTCTGCCACAGCGGAGAGATCGCGTCGGTAGGATTCGAGCGTGTTTTCCGCAGCACCCCGTTCGGCGCTCATCATTTCCAGAAAATTCTCGATCGCCAGCGATACGCGCATCGTCACTCCTGCGGGGTCTGTGACGATTGGGGCAATTGGGGCGCCGTAGCGGCAGCTTCTGCCGCGGCAGGCTCGGCTGCGGGGGCTGACGGAGGCGCAATCGTCACCGGTTTCAGTTTCGAAGCCGGTATATCGACGGTGATCTCGCGTGTGTCTGGTTCAACGAAATTGGCAAGCGCATACATCGCGCCATAAACGATGGCGGCAACAAGGGCGAGAAAGAGGACGAGGCGCGTCAGCGTAGGCATTCATCTTTTATGCTGTGGCATTGAGACGAAAGCAAGGAGAGGGGGACGAAAGCAAGGAGGGGAAAATGAAAGAGGGAGCGAGCGTGCAATCAGGCAAAAAAGCCATGCTTGCGGCTGTGCGTGCCTTGAAAACCAATCAAAGCAATTGACGTCGCCCTGTTTTTCATGTAGAACCGGAACAAATGGACGAGGACAATGAGCAGCACGACAAAACAAAATAATCTACATGAGAAAGCGGAGCTGATCCGCGAACTTCTCGGTTCGAAAGTCGTGGTGCTTGTTGGGCTGATGGGAGCTGGGAAATCGACCGTCGGACGTAAAGCAGCGGCCTTGCTTGGCCTGCCGTTTCGCGATGCCGATACGGAGATCGAAGCGGTTTCCCGGATGAGCATTCCTGAATTGTTCGAAGCTTATGGCGAGGTCGAGTTCCGTGATCTCGAACGTCGCGTCATCATGCGCCTGCTCGAAGACGGGCCGATGGTTCTGGCAACCGGCGGCGGAGCCTATATGAACGCCGAAACACGCGCGGCAATCGGTCGTGCAGGCGTTTCCATCTGGCTTAATGCGGAAATCGATATTCTGATGGAGCGCGTATCGCGCCGCCAGAACCGTCCGCTGCTGAAAAACAGCGATCCGCGCGGTGTTATGCTGCGGCTGATGAACGAGCGTTATCCCGTCTATGCGCTGGCCGATCTCCAGCTCATGACCCGTGACGACAAGAAGGAAGTGATCGCTGCCGAACTGCTCGATGTTCTGGCCGGTCATCTCGAAGGTTTAGAGGCTTGATGGCTGTTCGGTAGAAAGAACCGCCGATTTCCCAGAGCATTTCCTGCTTTGCATGAGTCATTGGAAATGCTCTAGTTTTTGCTTTTACGCGCATCTTGTCCGAAAACCGCTTCGCACTTTTCGGGATGCGCTCTAGCCGCATGATATTGGAGACTACGCATGAACGCGCCTTCCACCGCCCAGGATGTTACGACTGTTCCCGTGTCGCTTGGCGACCGCTCCTACGACATTCTGATCGGCAAGGGGCTGGTTGATCGTGCGGGCGAGGAAGTGGCAAGGCGTCTGAAAGGCGTGCGTGTAGCGGTGGTGACAGACGAAAATGTCGCCAAGGCGCATCTCGAGCGTCTGACAGCAAGCTTCGCCAAGGCCGGTATCGATGTTACGCCGGTGATTGTTACGCCGGGTGAGAAGTCCAAATCCTTCAGTACACTTGAAATCGTCACCAATGCCGTGCTGGCGGCGCGCCTGGAGCGTGGCGATGCGGTCGTGGCGTTCGGCGGCGGTGTGGTTGGCGATCTTTCGGGCTTTGTCGCCGGTATCGTGCGGCGCGGCATGAATTTCGTGCAGATGCCGACCTCGCTCCTGTCGCAGGTGGATTCCTCGGTCGGTGGCAAGACCGGGATCAACACCGCCCATGGCAAGAACCTCGTCGGCGTGTTCTATCAGCCGCAGCTGGTTCTGGCCGATACGGAAGTTCTCGACACGCTGAGCCCGCGTGAGTTCCGGGCCGGTTATGCCGAAGTTGCGAAATATGGCCTGATCGACCGCCCGGACTTCTTCGAATGGCTGGAGCAGAACTGGCGGGAGGTTTTCTCCGGCGGCGCGGCACGCACGCAAGCCATCGCCGAATCCTGCCGTTGCAAGGCTGCTGTCGTTGCGCGCGACGAGCGCGAAACCGGCGACCGTGCGCTGCTCAATCTCGGTCATACGTTCGGCCATGCGCTGGAAACTGCGACCGGCTATGATTCGAGCCGTCTCGTGCATGGCGAAGGTGTCGCTATCGGCATGGCGCTGGCGCATCGGTTTTCGGTCAAGATGAATCTCAGTGGCGTCGAAGATGCGGAGCGTGTCGAAGCGCATCTGAAGGCCGTCGGCCTGCCTTACCGGCTGTCGGATGTGCCGGGCGGATTGCCACCGGCGGAAAAACTGATGGATTATATTGCGCAGGACAAGAAAGTGGCGCGCGGTGCGCTCACCTTCATCCTGACGCGTGGCATCGGGCAGTCCTTTATTGCCAAGGACGTGCCGCCGGCAGCAGTGCTGGAATTCTTGAAAGACCGTCTGGAAACGAAATAATGCCAGTCTCGGTAAGTTTGACTCATTGAGACTTGGTTAAGCCAGTGCGGCGATTGAGCAACTTCAGGGCGTGATGCGTCAGCATCCTAGCGCCCTGCCATAAGAGGACAGGGCGAATGACTTTCGAGCTTTGGGTTATGTGCGGCATCATCCTGCTCTGTGTCATTCTTTCCGGTTTCTTTTCAGGTTCCGAAACAGCGCTGACGGCAGCGTCGCGTGCCCGTATGCTCACGCTCGAGCACAATGGCGACGAGCGTGCAGGCGTCGTCCAGCGTCTTATCGGGCGACGAGACCGGCTGATCGGTGTACTTCTGATCGGCAACAACCTCGCCAATATTCTGGCGTCCTCGATTGCCACCAGCATTTTCCTCAACCTGTTCGGCGATGCGGGCGTCGCCTATGCCACGCTGGCAATGACGGTCATTCTGGTGATCTTTGCGGAAGTGCTGCCGAAGTCATGGGCAATTTCGGGACCGGACCGGTTTTCGCTGGCCGTTGCGCGCAGCGTGTCGCTGGTGGTGCTGATCCTTGGGCCGGTTTCCGCTGCCGTGAACTGGATCGTGCGTGTGATTCTCAAGGTTTGCGGCATCAATCTTGCCGCTGGTCGCTCCATGCTGAGCCCGCAGGAAGAACTGCGCGGCGCGGTCGAGGTGCTGCATCGCGACAAGTCGCTCATCAAGGAAGATCGCGATCAGTTGGGTGGCCTGCTTGACCTCAAGGAACTGGAAGTCAGCGACGTGATGGTGCACCGGACCTCGATGGGCACTGTCAATGCGGATGCTCCGGCAGACGAAATCGTGCGCGATATTCTTGCAAGTCCGCATACGCGCATGCCGCTCTGGCGCGATGATATCGACAATATTGTCGGCATCATCCACACCAAGGATTTGTTGCGCGCCCTTTATGACGTCGACAATGATTTTACGCGCATTGACATCATGAAAGTCTCGCGCAAGCCGTGGTTTGTGCCCGACACGACAACATTGCAGGACCAGCTCGACGCTTTTCTCCGCCGCAAGGCGCACATCGCCATCGTTGTCGATGAATATGGCGACGTGCAAGGCTTGGTGACGCTTGAGGATATTCTGGAAGAAATCGTCGGCGATATTGCCGACGAGCACGATATCGAAATCCAGGGCGTTCGCCTGCAGCCGGACGGTTCGGTGATCGTCGACGGCTCGCTGCCGATTCGCGATATCAACCGTGCCCTTGACTGGTCTTTACCCGATGAGGAGGCCACCACGATTGCCGGTCTGGTCATTCATGAGACCCAGACCATTCCGGAAGTGAAGCAGGCCTTCACCTTTTACGGGAAACGCTTTTCCGTGCTCAAGAAGGAAAAGAACCGTCTGACGCGGTTGCGCATCGTACCGCTCGATGCTGATGGAAAGCCGGCCCCGATTGTCGCGGCTTTGCCCCGCTGACAGCTTCGCGGCAGCAGATTTTCACCTAAATCCTTGTTTCTGAACATTTTAATCTTGGATGAAAGCAGCTTTCTCACGAAAGCCGCAGTCTGAGTTGCTTTGCGTTTTCGCATTTAATGCGTGTAGCCTAATATTTAATATCAAGTAATGATAATAATAATAAAAAGGTTTCAATATCAATTTCTTCTAATATAGATTGGATGCAACCAATGGTTACTTAAAATATTTCAGTTGAAATTATTGATAAGATAGGTTTTTATATGAATGTACTGCATATATAAGTCCATATACGGGCGTATTTCGTCTGTTAATGATGGTTTATGTTCTGATACGAAAACTACGGAGAATTTCGCCTGCGAAATGCTTTATAAACAGAGATATAAAATCTTGGTCTATTCGTACTTGCACTAGATTCTATACTGGGATTTCTTTTCTCCGCAAAGTTCGGTCTATCTATTCCATACAGCAAAGGCGCCCGAAAGGGCGCCTTGCATGTTTTGAGATTCATGACTTCGACCCGGTTCAGCGCCGCGTCGCTTCGCCGGGGGCTGAAGGTTCAAGCGCCAACGCATGGACGCCGCTATCGAGCTCGTCCTTCAAAAGGGCATTGATGGCGCGGTGACGCTCGATGCGACTCATCTTGGCAAAGGCGTCGGCAACGATGCGGATGCGGAAATGTGTTTCGCCGGTACCGTCATAGACCTCATGATGGCCGCGCTCCTCGTGGTGATGTCCGGCGTGGAGGTGGCTTTCATTAATGACTTCAAGCCGTTCGGGAGCGAAAGCCGTGGTCAGTTTCGCTTCCATCGCGCTTTGTTTGCTATTGTGAATGGACATTTGGACCACTTCTCCCCATATAGACGCTGTGCCTCATATAACGTTGCTTCGGCAGCAAAAGGTGGGGCAAATCCGCACAGGAAAGCAACCTGCTTCAAAATTTCGCCCAGTTAAAATGGCTCAAAGCCAGACCGGACGAAATGTCAATTCTTGTTCAGCAACTGATAATCCGCATAATTCGATTCGATGACAACGAACTCAAAATTTTTCGACAGTATCCGTATCAAGCCCAAGAAGACCGCGGAAGCGAAGGCTTCGGGGCCTTGCTGCCAGTGGGACGGATGTGACAAGCCAGGCACGCACCGCGCGCCTGTCGGACGCATGCGCGAAGGCGAATATTTCCGCTTCTGTGTTGATCACGTGCGGGAATATAACAAGAATTTCAATTACTTCTCTGGCCTGTCCGATGGCGACATCGCGAAATTCCAGAAGGATGCGATCACGGGCCATCGCCCGACCTGGTCGACGACAGCGAACTCTACCGCCAAGCCGCGCACGTCGCCGGACATGGCGAAGATGCGTTCCGGTTCGGCCTCCTATCACAACCGCATCCGCGATCCCTTCAACCTTTTCAAGGAAGCCAAGGGACATGCGCCGGGCCAGAAAGCGCAGCGCAAGCCGCGTACGCTGGAAATAAAGGCGCTGGCGACGCTCGGTCTTGAACCAAATTCGACTGGCGATAAGATCAAGGCGCGTTATAAAGAGCTGGTAAAGCAGCACCATCCGGATGCAAATGGTGGTGATCGCGGATCGGAAGAAAGATTTCGCGACGTTATTCAGGCTTATCAATTGCTCAAGCAGGCAGGTTTTTGCTAAAGCCTGTTTGGGCCTGACAGGCTGACTATGGGAGTTGTCGCTACAACTCCGACGGACATTCTTCTGCCGCGCAATTGCGCGGGCGCAAGCACGGATGCCCGCAACGAATTACGGAAGGGGCATACCGTCCGGCTCGCCGGAAAAACATGCCCACGGGTGAAAGTTGCCGGTCGGTAGCTTGCCGGTATTAATTCGCGGCCGGTCGCTGCCTGCCGCTCTGGAGGCATGATGAACAAGGTTGAGCGGGATATAGCCAATTTGCCGGATACGACGGTTTCGGTGCGCGAAGTGTTCGGAATCGATTCCGACATGACGGTGCCAGCCTATGCGGCAGGCGATTCCTATGTGCCGGAGCTTGATCCGGATTATCTTTTCGACCGTCAGACGACGCTCGCGATCCTTGCAGGCTTTGCCTATAACCGTCGTGTGATGGTTTCCGGTTATCACGGCACCGGCAAGTCGACCCACATCGAGCAGGTCGCAGCCCGCCTCAACTGGCCTTGCGTCCGCGTCAACCTCGACAGCCATGTCAGCCGTATCGATCTCGTCGGCAAGGATGCCATCGTCGTGAAGGATGGCGTGCAGGTCACCGAATTCAAGGACGGTATTCTTCCCTGGGCCTATCAGCACAATGTGGCGCTGGTGTTCGACGAATATGATGCCGGTCGTCCGGACGTGATGTTCGTTATCCAGCGCGTTCTGGAATCCTCCGGCCGCCTGACGCTCCTCGACCAGAGCCGCGTCATCCGTCCGCATCCGGCCTTCCGCCTGTTCGCGACCGCCAACACCGTTGGCCTCGGCGATACGACCGGCCTTTATCACGGCACCCAGCAGATCAACCAGGCGCAGATGGATCGTTGGTCCATCGTGACGACGCTGAACTATCTGCCGCACGACAATGAAGTGAACATCGTTCTTGCCAAGGCCAAGCATTATCAGAATGCCGAAGGCCGTGAGATCGTGAACAAGATGGTGCGCGTGGCCGACATGACCCGTCAGGCCTTCATCAATGGCGATCTTTCGACCGTCATGAGCCCGCGTACGGTCATCACCTGGTCCGAAAATGCCGCGATCTTCAACGATGTCGGCTTTGCCTTCCGCCTGACCTTCCTCAACAAGTGCGACGAACTGGAACGCCCGATCGTGGCCGAGTTCTATCAGCGCGCTTTCGGCGTTGAACTGCCGGAATCGGCAGCCAATATCGTTCTCGCTTGATGCGGAAGAAGCCTGCCGCCTGATCATATCCGGCGGCAGTGCACTGTCTGATGCGGGGGCGATGAGCTTCGCCCTTGCTTGAAAGCGAAGTCAGGATAGGCATATGTCGGGCCAGAAGTCAGGAATAGGCGATAATTCGCGCGAGCGTAAACCGGGACCGGTGGATTCCGAACCGTTCAAGCGCGCTCTAACGGCTTGCGTCCGCGCCATTTCCGGCGAGCACGAGCTGGAAGTGGCGTTCACCAACGACCGTCCGGCCTTGAGCGCCAATCGCGCCCGTCTTCCCGACCTGCCGAAGCGCCCGACTGCGCACGATATCGCCGTCACACGCGGCCTCGGTGATTCCATGGCGCTCCGTCAGGCGCGTCACAATCCGCGCATTCACGCGGCACTTGCCCCGGAAGGAAAGCAGGCGCGTGCTATTTACGATGCTGTAGAGCAGGCGCGCGTGGAAGCCATCGGCGCCCGCGCCATGGCCGGCATGGCGGATAATCTTTCCACCATGCTTGCGGACAAATATTCGAAAGCCAATTTCTCTGCCGTGACCGCCAAGGAAGACGCGCCGCTCGAGGAAGCTGTGTCGCTTCTGCTGCGTGAAAAACTGACCGGACGGGCCGCACCTGCGGAAGCCGGACAGGTGCTGGAACTGTGGCGCGACTGGATCGAGCAGAAGGCTGCCGCCGATATCGCACGGCTTGGCGACGATCTCGAAGACCAGCAGGCTTTTGCGCGCACGGTGCGTGACATGCTCGCCTCCATGGATATGGCGGAAGAGCTGTCGCAGGAAGAACCGAGCGACGAGGAAGAGCAGAACGACGAGCAGACGCCTGATTCCGACGAGAACGAGGAAGGCGGCGACGAGAGCCAGGAAGGTTCCGATTCCGCTGAAAGCGAGGAATCCGACAGTTCGAGCGATGAGGGCGAGCAGGGCGAAATGGATGCCGCCGATGCTTCTGCCGACGACATGGACGACAGCGATGATATCGACGCGGAAACGCCGGGTGATACGCGTCGTCCGAACCAGCCTTTCGCCAATTTTGCCGAGCATGTCGACTACAAGGTCTTCACGCGCGAGTTCGACGAAGAGGTCGAGGCGACCGATCTTTGCGACGAGGCGGAACTCGACCGT
This sequence comes from Ochrobactrum sp. A-1, assembly GCF_022488005.1. NCBI lineage: Bacteria > Pseudomonadati > Pseudomonadota > Alphaproteobacteria > Hyphomicrobiales > Brucellaceae > Ochrobactrum > Ochrobactrum sp. A-1. The sequence goes on along the minus strand of NZ_JAKVQC010000004.1, from coordinate 724,624 downwards.
CTGCGCGGCTTCCTCGACAAGCAGCTTGCCAATCTGCAGGGTGTGGTGGGTCGTCTGGCCAATCGCCTTCAGCGCCGCCTGATGGCGCAGCAGAATCGTTCCTGGGATTTCGATCTGGAAGAGGGCTATCTCGATTCGGCCCGTCTGGTGCGTATCGTCATCGATCCGACGCAGCCGCTTTCCTACAAGCAGGAGCGCGATACGGATTTCCGCGATACGGTCGTGACGCTGGTGCTGGACAATTCCGGCTCCATGCGCGGTCGTCCGATCACGGTTGCCGCGACCTGCGCGGATATTCTGGCTCGCACGCTGGAGCGTTGCGGCGTGAAGGTGGAAATTCTGGGCTTCACCACCAAGGCGTGGAAGGGCGGTCAGTCGCGCGAAGCGTGGCTTGGACGTGGCAAGCCTGCCAATCCGGGGCGCCTCAATGATCTGCGCCACATCGTCTACAAGAGCGCCGATGCGCCTTGGCGTCGTTCACGGCGCAATCTCGGCCTGATGATGCGCGAAGGCCTGCTCAAGGAAAACATCGACGGCGAGGCGCTGATCTGGGCGCATCAGCGGCTGCTGGCGCGTCCTGAACAGCGCAAGATCCTGATGATGATTTCGGATGGCGCGCCGGTCGACGACTCGACGCTTTCCGTCAATCCCGGCAACTATCTCGAGCGTCACCTGCGCGCCGTGATCGAGGAAATCGAAACGCGCTCGCCGGTGGAACTGATTGCAATCGGCATCGGCCATGATGTCACGCGCTATTATCAGCGTGCCGTCACCATCGTCGACGCGGAAGAGCTGGCTGGCGCCATGACGGAGCAGCTTGCATCGCTGTTCGAGGAGCAGGGTGCTGCGGCATCGGGCAAGGGCAGACGGCGAGCCGGTCGACGATAGAATATCGGTCAAAGAAAAGGGCGCCTGAAGCGCCCTTTTTTCATGCCTGCTGTTTGGTTGCAGCCAGAACGATTTCGCGTATGCAGACGCCCTGTGGCTGTTCATAGGCATAGAGAATGGCGCGAGCCACATCGTCGGACGAAAGCACAGGCGCGCCCATTTCCTTTTTCCATTCTTCGTAACCGGCCTTGATACCGGCGTCGCTGGTATGGCTCAGAAGTTCGGTTTCCACGGCACCGGGCGCAATCGTCACGACACGGACATTGTGCGGGGAAAGTTCCTCGCGCAGATTTTCCGACATGCCATGCACGGCGAACTTGGTGCCGACATAGGCAACATGATTGGCGAAGGTCTTGCGGCCAGCCACCGAACTGATGTTGATGATGGTTCCGTGCTTGCGCGCGACCATCCCGCCAGCCACGGCGTGAATGCCATTAAGGAGGCCCTTGACGTTTACTTCCAGCATCCGGTCCCACTCATCCGGGTTCTGTCTGGTTACTTCGCCGAGCAACATCACACCGGCATTGTTGACGATAGCGTCGGCGGGACCAAACTTTGCTTCGGCTTCCTGAACGGCGGCCAAAAGTGCCTTGCGGTCAGTAACGTCAACCGATTTGCAGAGCGTGTTCGGCAGGTTGAGCTTTTCCATCGCGTCCAGCCGGCGTGCCAGAAGCAGCAGCGGGTGACCACGTTGTGCAAGCATTTTTGCAGTGGCAAGGCCAATGCCCGAACTAGCACCAGTGACGATTACGAGCGGAAGCTTTTCCTTGTTAAAAGACATCTAATCAATCCTAATCTAAATATAAATATCGTCACGTTGGAACGTGAAAGCTGGTGCTCGAACAAATTCAAGCGATTCTTGCTTTCTTCACGTGATATAGATACCCGTCTCGATAAAGAAAGACCGCAGGCGAAACCTGCGGTCGATCGAATATCGGTTCATATAAGACGTATTTATTGCGGAAAACCTGTTTCCGTTGCCTTCAACAGTTCGTGATTTCTGGAAATGGTATCAGCCGGCGTTTGTCCGGTTTGGCGCGTAAAGCGTCGGGGCAAAGACAGCCAGGATGGCACCATAGGGAATCAGCATCAGCGTTCCCATGATGACCTTCACGAAGAAGTCGCCGAAAGCCAGCGACGCCCATAGCGGCACGCCGAGGCCGAGGAAGGATGCCGGTTCGGCAAGGGACGAATCGGGCATGCCGGTCAGCTTGTCGATCCAGGCGAAACCGGCTGCGAAGGCAATCGAGAAGAACAGGATCGTATCGAGCACAGAGCCGAACATGGCAGCCGCAAAGGGGGCTTTCCACCAGGTCTTGCGACGCAGGCGGTCGAAAACGGTGATGTCCATCAGCTGCGCGAGAAGGAAGGCAGAACCGGAGGCAATGGCGATGCGCGGGGTCGCGAGCCAGACCGACATGATGACGCCAAGCACGAACCCGGCATAAACGACCTTGCGCGCGGCGGCAGGGCCGAAGCGGCGATTCGTCAGGTCGTTGACCAGAAAGGCGATGGGATAGGTAAAGGCGCCGTAGGTGAGCACTTCACCAAGGCCGAAATGCTGGAACGGATACTGGACAAGTATATTCGACGCGGCAACCGCCACGCACATTGCCAGTATCGCAGGCATAAGCCGGGAGTAAGAAGGTGTCTCGATTGACATTTTTTTATCCTGGGTGATGGAACCAGCAAAAAAGGCCGACAGAAGCCGGCCTTTTTTGTCGAAATTTTTGGCCGGAAACTTAGGCAGCAACTGCCGCTTCAGCCTGCTTCTTTGCGATCTGACGCTTCAGCAGGCGAGCGCGCTGCGAGAGTTCCTTGTCGTCAGACTTGACGAGAAACGCATCAAGACCGCCGCGATGTTCAACCGAACGCAGAGCGTTGGCGGAAACGCGCAGGCGATAGCTCTGGCCGAGCGTTTCGGACATCAGCGTAACATTGCAGAGGTTCGGCAGAAAGCGGCGACGCGTCTTGTTGTTCGCGTGGCTGACATTGTTGCCGTACTGGACCGACTTGCCGGTCAATTCACAAGCGCGGGACATTTTGGTCTCACCTTCAATTACGTTCTTTTCAGGCCCCGACCCGAATGTCCGAATTCAAGCAATCAACGCAGTTTGATGCTGCTGGCGCGCGATCTCGGACAGGCGGCCTATTGGGAAAGTCGCGTTTCTATAGTGACAGCAGCCGTTGCAGTCAAGTGAGATTCCGTATCCATCGCGCAAAGACGCGGTTTTCCGGCTTTCGCACGGTCTTCACGAAAGCTTGCGATCATAACTTCGCCAGTTTTGCTTGGCTTACACAGATACTGTATCGAAGAATCCCACGCAACTTTGTGGCGTTCCAATGTGGTTGAAAACCATCAGGGGACGACCAGGCGAAAACAAGTCGCAAGATTGGATAAAGCGAATTTGCTTTGAGTTTTTGTCTTTACGCATGTCTTTATCGGAAAACGCTCCCCCTTTTCCACGACGTGCTTTAGCGAAAGGAATGCGCGCATGATCGAACCGTCGCATAAGTTGAAGCCCGTCTGGCACCGGCTGGCGCATGGTGGTGTGTTGGCCTTCGCGGGCCTGATCTTTGCGGGATCAATGATTGCAGGCGGACCGGCCAGGGCCAATGATCTTTATCGAACCGAATACGATATTTCCATTTTCGGGCTTTCGATTGCAAAGTCCGCCATGGAAACCACGGTTAATGGCGCAAATTACAACCTCAACGGCCGCTTTTTGACTTCCGGTCTGGCGCGGGTGTTCGACAATACGGACGGCACCGTGCACGTTACCGGCAGCACTGTCAGCGGCAAGGTCGTGCCGAAGAGCTTCGATCTCGCTTACAAGCATGGCCGCAAGAACAAGAGCACCACGATCCGCTTTGCCAATGGCAATGTCGTCTCGGCAGAAAACCAGCCTCCGGTGAAAAAGCGCGATCCATGGGTGGAAACATCGCCGCAGGACCTTCTCAATGTCAGCGATCCGCTGAGCGCGCTCATGATACCTGCAAAGAACGGTCGGGCAGTCTGCGACCGTTCGCTGAGCGTGTTTGACGGGCAGACCCGCGCGGAGATCAAGCTTTCCTTCAACGGCACCGAATCGTTTACGACCGATGGCTTCACCGGCGAATCGGTCATCTGCTCTGCAAAGTTTGTTCCGATTTCGGGATATCAGAAGGGCAAGAAGGCTATCGATTATCTGAGCAATCGCAGCCGGATGACGATTTCCTTCGCATCGCTTGGCAATTCGGGCATCTATGCGCCCGTCGTGGCCCGAATCGGGACGCAGATCGGCACACTCAAGATCCAAGCCACCCGTTTTTCCAAGGTCAACTGACCGGCGGTCAGAATTCAATGCTTCGGATGCACGCATTCCTCATGGTTGCCGAGGATTTCGATCACGCGGCACTGGTCGATGCGGCCATGGGCGGTGCATTCCAGCATGCGCTGCAATTCCGTTTTCAGTGACAGCAGTTTTGCGATGCGATGTTCGACATCGCTCAAGCGTGCGCGTGCAATGGCGTCGGCTGCCGCACAGGACTGGTCGGGATTATCCTGAAGATCAAGTAGAGTGCGGATGGCATCCACCTCAAAACCCAGATCGCGTGCGTGACGGATGAAAAGCAGCCGTTGGACATCCTGCCCGTCATAGAGGCGGCGATTGCCGTCGCTGCGCGGTGGTGAGGGCAAGAGGCCGATCTGCTCGTAATAGCGAATCGTCGGCACTTTGACGCCGCTCGCTTTCGATGCTTCGCCGATCGATACATTCATGATCATTTTCCGCTTGCTCCTCTAGTCACTAGAGGATGTAGACCTTGCTCAAGACAATTCAAGAGCGATCCTGAAAAGGGCAGATCATGAGTGAAACATTGAACCAGATTCGCTTTCGCATCGACGGTATGGATTGCGCATCCTGCGCAGCCAAGATCGATACTGCCGTGCGGCGGGTGCGCGGTATCGAGGATGTGTCCGTCTCTGTCACGGCAGGCACGATGACTGTCAGCCATGATGGAACGGGCGATCTCGACAAAGTCGCAAGCAAGGTACGCAGCCTCGGCTATGGCGTCGAACCGCTCATCGAGGAAAAAGCAGTCGCGAAGCGAGAGCATTCGCACGATCATTCTCACCACGACCACGACCACGACCACGACCACGACCATGCGGCGTGCGGTGGTCATCACGACCACCACGATCATGATCATGAAGCCCATGACAAGGCTATTGCTGTAACGGCCAACAGTTTCCGCTTTCAGGTCGATGGTATGGATTGTGCATCCTGCGCGGCCAAGATCGATACTGCCGTGCGTCGCCTTTCGGGCGTGACAGATGTGTCCGTCTCAGTGACCAATGGTGCGATGACCGTCAATCATGATGGAACGGCAAAGAGCGACGAAATTGCCGGAAAGGTGACGGCGCTGGGCTACAGGACCGCGCTTGCCGAAACCGCTGCCCCCGGTGCCGGTTCTACACCAAAGGCGACCGCGCCAACAAAGCCGCTGTCCTGGTGGCGTTCAAAAAAGGGCCAGATGATGCTGGCCTGTGGCGGCGGGCTGGTCGCGGCCTATATTGTCGGACATCTTTATCCGCCCCTCGCGCTTTGGGCTTTTACGGCCGCAATGCTGATCGGCCTCGTGCCGATTGCTAGGCGTGCCTATATGGCGGCGATCAATGGCACGCCATTTTCCATCGAGATGCTGATGACAATTGCTGCTGTGGGCGCGATGTTCATCGGCGCGACCGAGGAAGCGGCAGCCGTCGTGTTTCTGTTTCTGGTCGGTGAGCTTCTGGAAGGCGTTGCCGCCGGAAAGGCGCGCGCCAGCATTCAATCCCTGACCATGCTGGTGCCGAAGACAGCTTTTCTTGAGAAAAACGGAGCGACCACCGAAGTTGCCGCCGACAGCCTGGCGGTCGGCGATGTGATCTCCGTGCGTCCGGGCGACCGTATGCCTGCGGACGGCGAAATCCTGACGGGCGAGAGCGCTGTCGATGAAGCGCCGGTTACCGGTGAAAGCACGCCGGTCGGGAAGGCTGAAGGCGATGCGGTTTTTGCGGGCACGATCAACGGCGACGGCGTGTTGCGGGTCCGGGTTACGGCTGCGGCGCAGGACAACACCATCGCCCGTGTTGTGCGGCTGGTCGAGGAAGCGCAGGAAGCCAAGGCGCCGACGGAACGTTTCATCAATCGTTTCTCGACCTATTACACGCCGGGCGTCGTGGTTGTGGCCGCACTCGTCGCCATTCTGCCGCCGCTTCTTGCGGGTGGCGACTGGAATGAATGGGTCTACAAGGGGCTTGCGATCCTTCTGATTGGTTGCCCCTGCGCGCTGGTCATATCCACACCTGCTGCCATTGCTGCGGCTCTCTCGTCAGGCGCACGGCGCGGCCTTCTCATGAAGGGCGGGGCAGTGCTGGAAACCATCGGCAAGATCACGGCGGCCTGCTTCGACAAGACCGGCACGCTGACCGAAGGCAAGCCGCAGGTGACAGATGTTCTTGCAGGCGACCTGCCCGAAGATGAAGTGCTGCGTCTTGCTGCGTCCCTGGATGCAGGTTCAAGCCATCCGTTGGCGCTGGCGATTGTCGGTGCTGCAGAACAGCGTAACCTGAAACTGTCCGTCATCACGCAGGGCAAGGCCCATGGCGGCAAGGGTGTTTCAGGGACGGTTGGTGAAATGGACCTGTTTCTGGGGTCGCGCCGCGCAGCCAATGATATTGCGGCCATTCCGGATGCGCTGGCGAGCCGTATTGCCGCCTGCAACGACGAAGGCAAGACCGTTTCTGTCCTTGTCGCCAATGGCAAGATTGCCGGTGCAATCGCCATGCGTGATGAACCGCGCGCCGATGCCATTGCCGGTTTGCAGGAACTGAAAGCTGCCAATATTCGCACCGTCATGCTGACGGGTGATAATCGTCGTACCGCGGAAGCAATTGGTCACGACCTTGGTATTGAGGTGCAGGCCGAGCTTCTGCCGGAAGACAAGCAGCGCATCGTCGGCGAGTTGCGTAACGACGGTCTGATCGTCGCCAAGATCGGCGATGGCATCAACGATGCACCGGCACTGGCTGCCGCCGATGTCGGCATCGCCATGGGTGGCGGTACTGACGTGGCGCTGGAGACGGCCGACGCCGCTGTCCTGCACGGGCGGGTTGGCGATGTGGCGGAAATGGTCGATCTTTCCAAGCGAACCATGCGCAATATCCATCAGAATATTGCCATAGCGCTCGGATTGAAGGCTGTCTTTCTGGTGACCACCGTTCTGGGTATCACCGGCCTCTGGCCCGCGATTCTGGCCGATACAGGCGCAACCGTTCTCGTGACGCTCAATGCTTTGCGGCTTTTGCGGCAACCGGCGCGATAAACTAATTGCCGCGCTCCCTCCCTCATGCTGAGGAGCGGCCCGAGAAATCGAGGGCCGTGTCTCGAAGGGCGAGGGACGGCTCCATTAGTTCCCATCTCCAATCTTTCGAGATGGTATCCTTCGCGAGCTCAGGATACCTCCTCAAGATGAGGAGCTGGGGCAATCGCCCGAAAATTTACTCGCCGATCAGAACGCGGATGCGCTCGCTATATTGCTTGCCGAAGGCGAGATGTTCGGGATTGATATCCTTCAATTCGTCGACGAGCTGCGGTTCACTCTCGGCGTCTGCGGCGGCAAGGCTGCTCATCAGGGCGAAATAGCCGAGAATATAATCGTGCGGTGTAATGTTCTGGGCCTTGAGCACTTCAACCACTTGCGGGCGGGATTCGACGCTCTTCACCATCTTGTCGAAGGAAGGCGTGGCATCCTGTCCTTCCTCTTCGGTCGCTGAAAGTTCCATGCCGCCTAGCTGTTCCTGCACTTTTTCCATGCGCGACAGGAAATCTTCGCTCAGCTTGAAATTGTTGATTTCGGCAGGCGTCTGCTTCGGCGCGACATCAAGCAGATCGTCGGCAAACGCGACGCCGGTGGAAACGGGCAGGGCGATAAGGGAAAGGCCGAGGAAAACGGCGCAGCCTGCAATCTTGAAACGGGAAAACACCGTCATTCTTCTATCCTCGAACTGTGGAACGATTCGCGCTCTCAAATAGCAATAGCATATGTCAGAACATATCCTTGCGCTTGCGGATTTCGGCAAACACGGCTTCGTCGGGTGCATCCTGCAGGCCGAGGCGGCTGCGAATGCCTGCATCATGCCAGCGCAGGAAGGGATTTGTCGCCATTTCAAGCGCGATGCTTGACGGCAATGTCATGCGATCGGCGGCACGAAGCCTTGCAATCTCGGCGGCGCGCTCCTTGAGGGCGGAATTGGCCGGGTCGATGGTGAGCGCAAATCGGGCATTGCTTTCCGTATATTCATGGCCGCAATAGACCGCCGTGTCGCCGGGAAGCGCAACCAGCTTCTGCAATGACTGAAACATGGTGAGCGGCGTTCCCTCGAAAAGCCGTCCGCAGCCGAGCGCGAACAGCGTATCGCCCGTGAAGACGGCTTTCGCATCGGGAAGATAATAGGACACTTCGCCCGCTGTATGACCTGGCGTTGCGATGGTCTTGACGCGGAAGAGACCGAAGGTGAATTCGTCGCCGTCCTTCACGGTCCGGTCGATACCGGGAATCTTTGCTTCTTCGGCCTTGGGGCCGATGATGCTGACCCCGTATTTCGCTTTCAACGCTTCGTTGCCCTCGACGTGATCGAGATGGTGGTGCGTGGTGAAGATAAAATCGAGCGTCCAGCCGCGTCGCTTCAGCGCCGCTTCTATTGCCGCTGCATCAGGCGCATCGATGGATGCTGTCAGTGCACTTTGGGGATCGTGGATGAGGACGCCGTAATTGTCGCTGCGGCAGATGAACTGTTCGATTTCAAGCCGTGGTGCGATGCTGTTCATGGCGTCCTTCCTCCTGTTATGCCAAGGCGCTGAGATGCTGACGCATCACGCCTTGAAAATGCTCAATCGCCGCACGGGCTGACCAAAGCTTGATGAGTTTCACTGATCAGGCTTTGGTATTACGATGCGGTCTTGTTGTCTTCCGTCAGCGAATGCTTCTGGATAAGCGGCATTTGTAAAAGCGTGAAGACAATGGTGATGGGCATAATGCCCCACACCTTGAACGATACCCAGGCATCGGTTGAGAAATTCCGCCAGACAACCTCGTTGACCACGGCGAGGAAAATAAAGAAAAGACCCCAGCGCAGCGTCAGCTTTCGCCAGCCTTCGGCATCGAGACGGAAGGCCGAATCAAACACATAGCCGAGCAGGGACTTGCCGAAGAAGAGGCCGCCGAGCAGGATCGCACCGAACAGCGTGTTGACGATAGTCGGCTTCATCTTGATGAAGGTGTCGTTATGGAGCCAGAGCGTCAGCGCCCCGAACACCAGCACGACGATGCCGGAGACAAGCGGCATGATGGGCAGGGTGCGCGTCATTGTCCATGAAATGGCGAGCGCGATTACGGTTGCGCCCATGAATAGCGCCGTTGCCAGAAAGATCGGTGCGCCGATAGACGCCAGCACCGGAAAACGCTCGATCAGCATTTCGCCGCGCGCATTGGCAAAGAAGAAGACAAGAAGCGGCCCCAGCTCCAGCGCCAGCTTGAGCAGCGGCGGGACTTCCCGGCGTTCGGCTTCGCTTTTCTGTGACGGATCGCGTTCGAAAACGGGATGCTCCATCAGGCAACTCCTGCGATGGCGCGGGCAAAATCCTTGGCCGCAAAGGGTTCCAGATCGTCGACACCTTCGCCGACGCCGATGAAATAGATCGGCAGTTTATGCTTGGCCGAGATGGCGACAAGAATGCCGCCCCGTGCCGTGCCGTCAAGCTTGGTCATGACCAGGCCGTTGACACCGGCAATATTCTTGAAGATTTCGACCTGATTAAGGGCGTTCTGGCCGGTGGTGGCATCGAGTGTCTGCAAAACGGTATGCGGCGCTTCCGGATCATGCTTGCCCAGAACGCGCACGATCTTGGCAAGCTCGTCCATCAGTTCGGCCTTGTTCTGCAACCGTCCTGCCGTATCGATGATGAGAACGTCACTGCCCGCTTCCTTGGCCTTTTCCCATGCATCATAGGCAAGCCCTGCCGCATCGGCGCCGAGCTTGGAGGACACGACCAGCGAACCGGTGCGTTCGCCCCAGATGTGCAACTGCTCGATGGCTGCTGCGCGGAATGTGTCGCCTGCCGCCAGCATGACCTTGAGGCCGCCGGCGGTAAGCTTTGCGGCAAGCTTGCCGATGGTGGTGGTCTTGCCGGTGCCGTTGACGCCGACCACGAGGATGACATGCGGCTTGTGCGACAGGTCAAGCTCCAGCGGCTTTGCCACCGGGCCTAGAACCTTTTCGATTTCCGCGCCCATGATGGTGCGTACTTCCTCGCCCGTCACGTCCTTGCCGTAGCGACCCGACGCAAGCGCATCGGTCACGCGCATGGCGGTCTCAAGCCCGAGATCGGCCTGGATCAGCACGTCTTCGAGATCCTGCAGCGTGTCATCATCGAGCTTGCGCTTGGTGAAAATGCCGCCGATGGATTCGCTCAATGAATTCGATGAACGGAGCAGGCCGCGACGCAGTCGCTCGAACCAGGACAGCTTTGGCTCAGGCGCTGCCTCAACCGGCGCTTCTTCCTTATGTTCCTCGACGGCCTTGGCGACCTTGACCTTCTTGGGCTTCACCGGCTCTGGCTGAGGTGCGGGTTCGACCGCTTCCTCTACCACTGGTTCATCAGGAGTTTTCGCGACATCGGACTGTTCGAGTTCGACAGCAGGTTCCGGCTCAGGCTCGACAACAGGCTCTGGCGCAGGTGCTTCGACCGCGATTGGTTCCATCACCGGAGGCTGTTCAATCGGGATTTCGATCTCGGCAACCGGATGCTCCGGTTCAGTCTTTTCTTCCTCAACCGTTTCTGTCGCAGGCTCTTCAATCGGCTCAGGCTTGTTGGCGATCACCGGCACTTCCGGTTCGGAAATGACCACTTCAACGACGGCATTTTCGGTTTCTTTGGGCGCTTCGGCATTTTCAGGAAGCTGTGTTTCCAAAGCCGTTTCCACGGCATCGGGAGCCGGTTGTTCGACCGGTTTTTCCTCGACCTCCTTCTTGCCGAAGGAGAACATTTTCTTGATGAAACCCATTGCCATGAAATCTGGTGCCCTTAAGCTTTAAGCCGCTTGCGGCTCTGCCTGACGGGTGAGGAGTTTTTCACCGTCATGGCCTGTCACGATACGTTCGATGATTTCGCCCGGTGCGCCACCGTCCACCGATGCCAGCGTAAAGCCTTCCGTGCGCGCAATCCCTTCCCTCTCGACCAGAAGGCACTGCGCAGTGCCGTTGAGAGAAGCGAGGTGCTTTTCATAAGCATGGTCGCCAACGGCACGCAAACGCGCCGCACGTTCCTTGACGATTTCGCGCCGCACCTGCGGCATGCGGGCGGCGGGAGTGCCTTCGCGTGCACTGTAGGGGAAGACGTGCAGGTGGGACAGTCCGCATTCCTCGACGATTTTCAACGAGTTTGCGAACATCTCTTCAGTTTCGGTCGGGAAACCGGCAATGATGTCCGCGCCGAAGACGATGTCGGGACGCAGAGAACGCACCGTTTCGCAGAAGCGGATCGAATCGTCGCGTAAGTGGCGGCGCTTCATGCGCTTGAGAATCATGTCATCGCCCGCCTGTAGCGACAGGTGCAGATGCGGCATCAGGCGCTTTTCATTGGCAATCGCATCCATCAGATCGTCATCGGCCTCGATGGAATCGATGGAGGAAAGACGCAGGCGCTGCAAATCCGGCACCTGAGTGAGAACAGTCTTCACCAGCTTGCCGAGACGCAGGCTTCCCGGCAGATCGGGACCGTAGGAGGTCATGTCCACGCCGGTCAGCACCACTTCGGCATAACCGTTACCGACGAGGCGCTTGACCTGATCCACCACCGCGCCCATCGGAACGGAGCGGGAATTACCACGACCATAAGGAATGATGCAGAAGGTGCAGCGATGATCGCAGCCGTTCTGCACCTGCACGAAGGCACGCGCGCGGCCTTCGATGGCATCGACCATATGGCTCGCGGTTTCGCGCACTTCCATAATGTCGTTGACGCGAACCTTCTCGAACTGGTTGACGCCGAAATCCGGCAGCATCCGGTAGGAATTGGATTTCAGTTTTTCCTCATTGCCGAGAATGAGGTCGACTTCGTCCATGGCGGCAAAATTGTCCGCTTCGGTTTGCGCAGCACAGCCGGTGACGATGATGCGCGCTTCCGGGTTTTCACGGCGGGCCTTGCGGATCGCCTGACGCGCCTGGCGCACGGCTTCCGCCGTCACGGCGCACGTGTTGAAGATGATCGCGCCATCCTTCAATTCGCCAAGCCCGGCGGCATCGGCTTCGCGTTTCATCACCTCTGATTCATAGGTATTGAGGCGGCATCCGAATGTTACGACTTCCACCGACATCAGGCTGCACCCCTGTCAGTTGGCTTGTCATTCTGGGCGTCGCGGCTCCATTCGCCGGTTGCAGGATCGAAAGTGCCTGAGAACTCCCATTCGGCGGGGCCGGTCATCATGACATGATCGTCGTCGCGCCATTCGATCCTGAGCGGGCCACCAGGAACATTGACGGTGACGGTGCGCCCGGTGCGGCGTGTGCGCGCTGCCGAAACGGCGGCGGCGCAGGCGGCGGAACCACAGGCGCGGGTGAGGCCCGCGCCGCGCTCCCATGTACGCAGGTCGATCGTCTCGGGCGAGGTGACATGGGCAATCGAGATATTGGCGCGCTCAGGAAAGATCGGATGATGCTCCAGAAGTGGTCCGAACTTCTCCAGCTCATAGGACCAGACATCGCGTTCGACCCAGAAGATGGCATGCGGGTTGCCCATGGATGCGACCGATGGTGAATGCAGCACCGGCGCGTCGATGGGGCCGACCTGCAGTTCGATCATGCGCGTATCGCGAAATTCTTCGGCAAGTGGAATGTCCTGCCAGTCGAAGCGCGGCTTGCCCATATCGACTGAAATCAGGCCGTCCTCGTGTTCGGTCGCGGTCAGAATTCCGGCGCGGGTTTCAAACGTGAAATCCTGCTTGCCGGTCTCTGCGGCCAGCGCCTGCACGACGCAGCGTGTGCCGTTGCCGCAAGCCTGCGCTTCCGTGCCATCGCAATTGATGATGGCGATATAGTTGTCGGTTCCCGCTGTGCGCGGGTCATGGATCGCCATGATCTGATCGAAGGCGGTTTCGCTGTCGGCCGCAAGACGGATCGCGGCTTCAGGCGTAATCCGATCCGCGCGGCCGCGCATGTCGGCAACGATGATCTGATTGCCGAGCCCGTTCATCTTGGCGAAGGCTGCCTTGGTGGCCATAACTATCGTGGTTCCGTTTTCCTGCGGCTTTGGTCGATAAAGCCTATGGGACAATTAGCGTCTATATGGCGGAAAAGCCCGCAAATTGCCAGTACCCGCGTCAGATTGCGAAAAGTTGCGGCGCAGGCTTTCCCGCAGAACAGGTGCCAATATCGGAGAAACTGTGGCCTTCCTGTCCCAGTTTCAAGATTATTAAGCGGTTTCAAGCATTCTTGAAGAGTTTGAAGGGTAAAAATGACAGGTGCCGGTGTTGCTTTTTTAACCATATAGCCATTTTATCGGTCCAATATTGTCACATTGCAGGGCTTCGGTAGGAAGTCCGGGGCATCCCCACCCCAGATGAGAAATGCGGAAATGGAGAACCAGATGGGAATTTCGAAAGCAAGTCTGCTCAGCCTCGCGGCGGCTGGCATTGTTCTGGCTGGGTGCCAGAACTCCCGGTTTGGCAATCTCGATACGGTTTCGCCACCACCGCCACCGCCACCCGTGAATGCGGCTCCGGCAGGCTCGGTGCAGAAGGGCAACCTCAATTCTCCCAATGCTTCACAGTTTCCGACGGCTCCGACCACGGATCCGAATGCACAGCCCGGCACACAGGTTGCAAGCCTGCCGCCGGCATCCGCGCCCGATCTGACGCCAGGCTCTGTCGCCGGTGTCTGGAACGCATCGCTTGGCGGCCAGAGCTGCAAGATCGCGACGCCGCAGACCAAGTATGGTCAGGGCTACCGCGCAGGTCCGCTGCGTTGCCCGGGTGAACTCGGCAATCTCGCTTCCTGGGCTGTCAACGGCAAGCAGCTCGTTCTCTATGATGCGAATGGCGGCACCGTCGCTTCGCTCTATTCTTCGGGACAGAGCCGCTTCGACGGACAGACTTCCGGCGGGCAGGCCGTTTCGCTTTCGCGCTAAGACATTCTTTCGCTTGGAGCACCGATCTGATTGAATCAGATCGGTGCTCCAATTGTTTTGTTTGCCGCGCATCTTGCCCGAAAACCGTTTCACACTTTTCGGGATGCGCTCTAAAGACAGGCGGATCATCGCGAGATGGTCCGCCGTTTTTGCAATTGAAAGGTTGAACGGACGTAATCATGTCTTTCGACGGTAATCTGAAAGCCTTCCCCTCCGTCTGCGAGCATTACGATGCGATGGTCGTGGCGGGCGATGTGGAAGCCGATCCCGCTCAACTCGAACTCACCGTCCGTTATGACCGGCTGATCGAGGAAATCTGCACCAAACGCCTGTCACGCAAGTCGAGCGCGCTCGGCTGGCTGTTTGGCAAGCGCAAGGAAGCAACGAGCATCATCAAGGGGCTTTACGTGCACGGCGAGGTCGGGCGCGGCAAGACCATGCTGATGGACATGTTCTTTTCGCTTCTGCCGGTGGAACGCAAGCGCCGCGCGCATTTCAACGATTTCATGGCCGATGTGCACGAGCGTATCTATGCGCATCGTCAGGCGCATAAACGTGGCGAGACCAAGCAGGACGACCCGATCCCGCCGGTTGCAGATGCCTTGAGCCAGCAGGCCTGGGTGCTGTGTTTCGACGAATTCACCGTGACCGATATTGCCGATGCGATGATCCTGTCGCGCCTGTTCAGCGCCTTGTTCGCCCGTGGCGTGGTTCTGGTGGCGACATCCAACGTCGCGCCGGACAATCTTTATCGCGATGGGCTGAACCGGCAGCTCTTCCTGCCCTTCATTGATATTCTCAAGCAGCATGTCGATGTGATCAACCTCGATTCGCGCACCGATTACCGTCTGGAGAAACTCGACCGCCAGCCGGTCTATCTGTCGCCACTTGGTCCTGAAACGGCCAAGCGCATGGATGCGGCCTGGGCGGCGCAAAAGGACGGCGCGCATGAAAAGTCCGACGTCATCCGCATTAAAGGACGCGACATCGAGGTCGCCCGTGCCGTGCACGGCGCGGCGCGCTTCACTTTCGATGCGCTCTGTTCGAAGCCGCTTGGTGCCTCGGACTATATTGCCATCGTGAAGCATTATCCGACCTTGTTCATCGATGATGTTCCGGTGCTGGACTATTCGCGCCGCAATGAGGCCAAACGCTTCATTCTGCTGATCGACGTGCTCTACGATCACCACGCGCGGGTATTCATTTCCGCAGAAGCCCAGCCGGAAAAGCTCTATCTTGCCAGCAAGGGTACGGAGGCCTTCGAGTTCGACCGCACCGCTTCCCGTCTCTTCGAGATGCAGAGCGCGGATTATCTGGCCGAGCCACCCGGCAAGGCCGGATAAACAGCCTGCACATCAACTGCCCTATCATCAGACTGCCACAGACTGGACTTATAAGCCCGGTGGGCTATGTTGCTCGCGCAATTCATGCGGAAGGTGTGGCACTTTCGTGCCGGACTTTCGATACTGCATCAGTTTTAAATCGGGGCCGGTTTTGAACAGGTGCACAACGTTGTTGGAATTGGCAGCTTGCCAGTCGCTCCGTCACCGCTTCGCCGGGGATGGTTCGCGGTGGTAGGAGAGGGTGGTTTTGCCTTGATATTGACAAATTATCTTACGTTTACGTAAGAACCATTAATTCTAACCGATTGAAAACATTAGTCGCAAAATAATGAGTTGAGTTTATCGCCAAAGAGTCCTATCTCGCAGTTCCAACGCTTGAGCGTTTCCGGCGAGGATTCCGGATGGCTTGATGCGTTTCTGGATCAAAAGTGAGGAAAGAAACAATCATGGCACGCAACAAGATTGCCCTCATCGGCTCCGGCATGATCGGCGGCACGCTCGCCCATCTTGCTGGTCTGAAGGAACTCGGCGACGTCGTCCTTTTCGACATTGCGGAAGGCACCCCGCAGGGTAAGGGACTGGATATCGCTGAATCTTCTCCGGTTGACGGTTTTGATGCGAAATACACCGGCGCCAACGACTACGCAGCAATCGAAGGCGCAGACGTTGTCATCGTGACCGCAGGCGTGCCGCGCAAGCCGGGCATGAGCCGCGACGACCTTCTGGGCATCAACCTCAAGGTGATGGAACAGGTTGGCGCGGGCATCAAGAAATATGCTCCTGAGGCTTTCGTCATCTGCATCACCAACCCGCTGGACGCCATGGTCTGGGCGCTGCAGAAGTTCTCCGGTCTTCCGGCGCACAAGGTTGTCGGCATGGCTGGCGTTCTCGACAGCGCCCGTTTCCGTTATTTCCTCTCGGAAGAATTCAACGTTTCGGTTGAAGACGTCACGGCATTCGTGCTGGGCGGCCACGGCGACAGCATGGTTCCGCTGGCCCGTTACTCGACCGTTGCCGGTATCCCGCTGCCAGACCTCGTCAAGATGGGCTGGACCAGCCAGGAAAAGCTCGACAAGATCATCCAGCGCACCCGTGACGGCGGCGCCGAAATCGTCGGCCTGCTCAAGACCGGTTCGGCTTTCTACGCTCCGGCTGCCTCGGCCATCCAGATGGCTGAATCCTACCTCAAGGACAAGAAGCGCGTCCTGCCGGTCGCTGCCCAGCTTTCTGGCCAGTACGGCGTCAAGGACATGTATGTCGGCGTGCCGACCGTCATCGGCGCCAATGGCGTCGAGCGCATCATTGAAATTGATCTCGACAAGAACGAAAAGGCCGAGTTCGACAAGTCGGTGGCATCTGTCGCCGGTCTTTGCGAAGCCTGCATCGGCATCGCTCCGTCGCTGAAGTAAAATTCCAGACAAGGCCGGATTGTCGCCTGCGGGCGGCTCCGGCCTTTTCCGGCTGTCAATCCGTACCGGTTCCGTTCAATCCCAATATGCAACGGACCGGGAATCCGCAGAGGACAACCAGATGAATATTCACGAATACCAGGCCAAGCGCCTGCTTCACACCTACGGCGCTCCGATCGCCAATGGTGTGGCTGTCTATTCCGTCGAACAGGCGGAAGAATGGGCAAAGACGCTTCCCGGGCCGCTTTATGTCGTCAAGAGCCAGATCCATGCTGGCGGACGCGGCAAGGGCAAGTTCAAGGAACTGCCAGCCGATGCAAAGGGCGGCGTGCGCCTCGCCAAGTCTGTCGAGGAAGTGGTTGCCAATGCGAAGGAAATGCTCGGCAACACGCTCGTCACCAAGCAGACCGGTCCTGCAGGCAAGCAGGTCAACCGTCTCTATATCGAAGACGGCGCCGACATCGATCGTGAGCTTTATCTCTCGATACTGATCGACCGCACCGTTGGCCGTCCGGCTTTCGTCGTTTCGACCGAAGGCGGCATGGACATCGAAGCCGTTGCCGAAGAAACCCCTGAAAAGATCGTCACCGTTGCCATCGATCCGGCCAAGGGCGTGACGGACGAAGACGCCAGCAAGCTCGCCGATGCGCTGAAGCTTGAAGGTCAGGCTCGCGAAGACGGCGTCAAGCTGTTCCCGATCCTCTACAAGGCGTTCACCGAAAAGGACATGAGCCTTCTCGAGATCAACCCGCTGATTGTCATGACCGACGGCCGCGTGCGCGTTCTCGATGCCAAGGTATCGTTCGACGGCAATGCGCTGTTCCGTCATCCTGACATTCAGGAACTGCGCGACCTGTCGGAAGAAGACGAAAAAGAGATCGAAGCTTCCAAATACGACCTCGCTTACGTCGCTCTCGACGGCAATATCGGCTGCATGGTCAACGGCGCGGGCCTTGCCATGGCAACGATGGACATCATCAAGCTTTATGGCGCAGAACCTGCCAACTTCCTCGACGTTGGTGGTGGCGCTTCCAAGGAGAAGGTGACGGCTGCGTTCAAAATCATCACCGCTGACCCGGCTGTCCAGGGCATTCTGGTCAACATCTTCGGCGGCATCATGAAGTGCGACGTCATTGCTGAAGGCGTGATCGCTGCAGTCAAGGAAGTCGGCCTCAAGGTTCCTCTGGTTGTCCGTCTCGAAGGCACCAATGTCGAACTCGGCAAGAAGATCATCAACGAGAGCGGCCTGAACGTCATTTCGGCCGACGATCTCGACGATGCGGCGCAGAAGATCGTCGCTGCAGTGAAGGGGAATTAAGGCATGTCCATTCTCGTCAACAAGGACACCAAGGTTCTCGTACAGGGCCTGACCGGCAAGACCGGTACCTTCCACACCGAACAGGCGCTTGCTTACTACGGCACGCAGATGGTCGGCGGTATCCATCCGAAGAAGGGTGGCGAAACCTGGGAAGGCTCCAAGGGCGAAAAGCTTCCGATCTTCGCAACCGTTGCCGAAGGCAAGGAACGCACCGGTGCTGACGCATCCGTGATCTACGTTCCGCCAGCAGGCGCCGCCGATGCGATCATCGAAGCGATTGAAGCTGAAATCCCCTTCATCGTCTGCATCACCGAAGGCATTCCGGTCATGGACATGGTTCGCGTCAAGGAGCGTCTGGAACGCTCGAAGTCGCGCCTGCTCGGGCCGAACTGCCCTGGCATCCTGACCCCTGAAGAGTGCAAGATCGGCATCATGCCGGGCAATATCTTCAAGAAGGGTTCGGTGGGTGTTGTTTCCCGCTCCGGCACGCTTACCTATGAAGCTGTGTTCCAGACCTCGAACGAGGGCCTCGGCCAGACCACCGCTGTCGGTATCGGCGGCGATCCGGTCAAGGGCACCGAGTTCATCGATGTCCTGGAAATGTTCCTGGCCGACGACGAAACCAAGTCGATCGTCATGATCGGTGAAATCGGCGGTTCGGCTGAAGAAGATGCGGCCCAGTTCCTCAAGGACGAAGCCAAGCGCGGTCGCAAGAAGCCGATGGTCGGCTTCATCGCTGGCCGTACGGCTCCTGCCGGACGCACCATGGGCCATGCTGGCGCCGTGATCTCCGGTGGCAAGGGCGGTGCGGAAGACAAGATTGCCGCCATGGAATCGGCTGGCATTCGCGTGTCGCCGTCGCCGGCGCAGCTCGGCAAGACGCTGGTCGAAGTCCTCAAGGGCTGAGACCGCGTATCGGTCTGAATATCCCGGCGGCGGCGAAAGCCGCTGCCGGGTTTAGCATAACGGCGGGTCATACGATCCGGTTTAGAGGGACGGATATCCGTTCCGACGCGTAGAGTTTAGTCATGCCGGGGTCTGTAGCGGTTCCTCCCCGGCGGCGTGAGGGATGAAGTTTCGAACTTCCGGCCCGCGCAAGATGAGCCACTGACAAGGAGACGGAGCACTGCTCCGGATAGGCTATGGCAAGGCAAGAACAAGCCAACGACGTTTTCGCCCTTACCTCATTCCTCTATGGCGGCAATGCCGACTATATCGAGGAGCTGTACGCCAAATATGAGGACGATCCGAATTCGGTCGATCCGCAGTGGCGCGATTTCTTCGCGAAGCTGGGCGATAATGCCGACGATGTGAAGAAGAACGCCGAAGGCGCGTCCTGGACCAGGAAGAACTGGCCGATTGCAGCCAATGGTGAACTGATTTCCGCGCTCGACGGCAACTGGGCTGAAGTCGAAAAGCATGTCACCGACAAGCTGAAAGGCAAGGCTGCAAAGGGCGAAGCGAAGGGTGCGACCGGCGCAGCCCTTACCAGTGAAGAGATCACGCAGGCTGCACGCGACAGCGTTCGCGCCATCATGATGATCCGCGCCTACCGCATGCGTGGCCATCTGCACGCCAATCTCGATCCGCTCGGTCTCTCCGAAAAGCCGAACGACTATAACGAGCTGGAGCCGGAAAATTACGGTTTCACGCCTGCCGACTACAACCGCAAGATCTTCATCGACAACGTGCTCGGCCTCGAATATGCGACCGTGCCGGAAATGCTCGACATCCTGAAGCGTACCTATTGCGGCACGATCGGCGTCGAATTCATGCATATCTCCGATCCGGCTGAAAAGGCCTGGATTCAGGAACGCATTGAAGGTCCGGACAAAAAAGTTGCTTTCACGCCGGAAGGCAAGAAGGCCATCCTGTCGAAGCTGATCGAAGCGGAAGGCTTCGAGCAGTTCATCGACGTCAAGTACAAGGGCACCAAGCGTTTCGGCCTCGATGGCGGTGAATCGCTGATTCCGGCCCTTGAGCAGATCGTCAAGCGCGGCGGCGCCATGGGCGTCAAGGAAATCATCTTCGGCATGGCCCACCGTGGCCGTCTGAACGTGCTTAGCCAGGTCATGGGCAAGCCGCATCGCGCCATCTTCCACGAATTCAAGGGCGGCTCCTATGCGCCGGACGACGTGGAAGGCTCGGGCGACGTGAAGTACCATCTGGGCGCTTCGTCGGATCGTGAATTCGACGGCAACAAGGTTCACCTGTCGCTGACCGCCAACCCGTCGCATCTGGAAATCGTCAACCCGGTCGTGATGGGCAAGGCCCGCGCCAAGCAGGATCTGCTGGCCGGTCGCACCCGCGACGACATGGTTCCGCTCGCAACGCGCGCCAAGGTTCTGCCGCTGCTCCTGCATGGCGATGCTGCCTTTGCCGGTCAGGGTGTCGTGGCCGAGTGTCTCGGTCTTTCGGGCCTGAAAGGCCATCGCGTTGCCGGTACGGTTCACTTCATCATCAACAACCAGATCGGTTTCACCACCAATCCGGCCTTCTCGCGTTCGTCGCCGTATCCATCGGATGTGGCAAAGATGATCGAAGCGCCGATCTTCCACGTCAATGGCGACGATCCGGAAGCCGTGGTGTTTGCCGCCAAGGTAGCAACCGAATTCCGCATGACCTTCCACAAGCCGGTGGTCATCGACATGTTCTGCTATCGCCGCTTCGGTCACAATGAAGGCGACGAGCCGTCCTTCACCCAGCCGCTGATGTACAAGGCGATTCGTGCGCACAAGACCACGGTTCAGCTTTACAGCGACAAGCTGATTGCTGAAGGCCTGATCAAGCAGGAAGAAATCGACCAGATGAAAGCGCAGTGGCGTGATAATCTGGAAACCGAATTCGACGCTGGACAGAGCTACAAGCCGAACAAGGCCGACTGGCTGGATGGCGCGTGGGCTGGCCTGCGCACCACCGACAATGCCGACGAACAGCGTCGCGGCAAGACTGCCGTGCCAATGAAGACGCTCAAGGAAATCGGCAAGAAGCTGGTTGAAGTGCCGAAGGACTTCCAGGTCCATCGCACGATCCAGCGTTTCCTCGACAACCGTGCCAAGATGATCGAAACCGGCGAAGGCATTGACTGGGCGACAGCGGAAGCGCTTGCTTTCGGTTCGCTGGTCGCCGAAGGCAACCCGATCCGTTTCTCGGGTCAGGATGTCGAACGCGGTACCTTCTCGCAGCGTCATACGGTTCTCTACGATCAGGAAACCCAGAATCGCTACATCCCGCTCAACAATATCCAGAAGGGCCAGGCGATTTACGAGGTCATCAACTCGATGCTCTCGGAAGAAGCTGTTCTCGGCTACGAGTATGGCTATTCGCTGTCCGACCCGCGCGCTCTGGTTCTGTGGGAAGCCCAGTTCGGCGATTTCGCCAACGGTGCACAGGTTGTGTTTGACCAGTTCATCTCTTCGGGCGAACGCAAGTGGCTGCGCATGTCCGGTCTCGTCTGTCTTCTGCCACACGGCTATGAAGGTCAGGGTCCGGAACATTCGTCGGCTCGTCTGGAACGTTATCTCCAGCTCTGCGCGGAAGACAACATGCAGGTGGCAAACGTCACGACGCCGGCTAACTACTTCCATATTCTGCGCCGCCAGATGAAGCGCGACTTCCGCAAGCCGCTCATCATGATGACGCCGAAATCGCTTCTGCGTCACAAGCGTGCCATTTCGACCCTTAACGAAATGTCGGGCGAATCCTCGTTCCACCGCCTTCTGTGGGACGATGCGCAGTACAACAAGGACGAAGGCATCAAGCTCCAGAAGGATGCAAAGATCCGTCGCGTCGTGCTTTGCTCGGGCAAGGTCTATTACGACCTCTACGAAGAACGCGAAAAGCGCGGTATCGATGACGTCTACCTGCTGCGTGTCGAACAGCTTTACCCGTTCCCGGCCAAGGCACTCATCAATGAGCTGTCACGCTTCCGCCATGCGGAAATGGTCTGGTGCCAGGAAGAGCCGAAGAACATGGGTGCATGGTCGTTCATCGACCCGTATCTGGAATGGGTGCTGGCTCATATCGACGCCAAGCATCAGCGCGTGCGCTATGCGGGCCGTCCGGCCGCAGCATCGCCTGCAACGGGTCTGATGTCGAAGCATCTTGCGCAGCTCGCCGCTTTCCTTGAGGATGCGCTCGGTAACTGATCCGGGTTAGAGTTTTGGAGCGGTTTTCGGAACTGCTCCAACCTGAATTGAACACAGAATCTAAAGTTTGAAGATCAACGGAAGAAGAAACCATGGCCACCGAAATTCGCGTTCCCACGCTTGGGGAGTCCGTTACTGAGGCAACCATCGGAAAATGGTTCAAGAAGGTCGGCGATGTCATCGCTGTCGACGAACCGCTGGTGGAACTGGAAACCGACAAGGTGA
Organism: Ochrobactrum sp. A-1; assembly: GCF_022488005.1. NCBI lineage: Bacteria > Pseudomonadati > Pseudomonadota > Alphaproteobacteria > Hyphomicrobiales > Brucellaceae > Ochrobactrum > Ochrobactrum sp. A-1. The sequence continues at coordinate 702,085 of NZ_JAKVQC010000004.1, read as the reverse complement.
CAGTGGAAGTTCCGGCTGCTGCTGCTGGCGTTCTGGCTGAAATCACGGCCAAGGAAGGCGATACGGTCGAGGTCAATGCGCTTCTCGGCCAGATTTCCACCGATGGCTCTGCCGTCGCTGCGGCCCCTGCTGCGAAGAAGGAAGAAGCCAAGCCTGCTGCCGCACCGGCTGCAGCACCTGTCGCCTCGGCTTCGTCGGGCCCGGCTATGCAGCCTGCTCCTGCAGCCTCCAAGCTGCTGGCTGAAAACAACCTCTCCGCCGACCAGGTGGACGGTTCCGGCAAGCGCGGTCAAGTGCTGAAGGGTGACGTGCTCGACGCCATCGCCAAGGGTGTTTCTGGGGGTGTTTCTGCTACTCCGGCTGCTGCCGCACCGGCTGCTGCCCGTCCGGTATCGTCGGCTGACGACGCTTCTCGCGAAGAACGTGTGAAGATGACCCGTCTGCGCCAGACGATTGCCAAGCGTCTGAAGGATGCCCAGAACACCGCCGCCATGCTGACGACCTATAATGAAGTCGACATGTCTGCGGTCATGGAACTGCGCACCAAGTACAAGGACGTCTTCGAGAAGAAGCATGGCGTGAAGCTCGGCTTCATGGGCTTCTTCACCAAGGCCGTGACCCATGCGCTGAAGGAAATCCCGGCTGTTAACGCCGAGATCGACGGCACTGACATCATCTACAAGAACTTTGCCCATGTTGGCATGGCCGTCGGTACGGACAAGGGCCTTGTGGTTCCGGTCATCCGTGATGCCGACCAGCTTTCGATTGCTGGCGTTGAAAAGGAACTGGGACGTCTTGCCAAGGCAGCGCGTGACGGTACGCTTTCGGTCGCTGACATGCAGGGCGGCACGTTCACCATCACCAATGGCGGCGTGTACGGTTCGCTGATGTCGTCGCCAATCCTGAACGCTCCGCAGTCGGGTATCCTCGGCATGCACAAGATCCAGGAACGTCCGGTTGTCGTCGGTGGTCAGATCGTGATCCGCCCGATGATGTATCTTGCCCTGTCCTACGATCACCGTATCGTGGATGGCAAGGAAGCCGTGACCTTCCTCGTGCGCGTCAAGGAAAGCCTGGAAGATCCGGAACGTCTGGTTCTCGATCTCTAAGGACGAACGATGGAGCCGGGCATCTTCTCCGCATCCCCGTTTCTGCCGCTGGTCGGCTTGAGCGTTGTCCTGCTGGTGGTCCATATCCTCCTGCAGGGCTTTGCGGCAACAAAGGAACTCGGCTCTCAATGGAATGCCGGTCCGCGCGACGAGGGCTTGAAACCCTCCGGCAAGTTTGCCGGTCGCGCGGAGCGGGCCTCCGCCAATTTCCGCGAGACCTATCCGGCTTTCATCGGTCTGGCTCTGGCGCTCGTGCTGAAAGGCGATCCGTCCGGATGGGGTATTCTCGGGGCGTGGCTCTGGCTTTTCGGCCGCATCGTCTATATCCCGCTTTATCTGGCGGGCATTCCCTATTTCCGTTCCTTCGTCTGGCTCATTAGTCTGGTGGGGCTCGGTATCATGCTTCTGGCTCTGGTTCTGTGATGACAGCCTGCGCGTGAGACACGCGCAATGAAGGAAACGCGATGCATCCCTATCTGTTCGAACTTGCATCCCTGATGGCGATTTTCGTCTTTGCCATCGTTTCCCCTGGCGCCGATCTCGCCATGGTTATCCGGCAATCGCTGCTGCATGGCCGTCGCGAGGCGATCATCACGAGCTTCGGCATCGGCGCCGCCCTGATGATGCATGTCACCTATACGGTTTTGGGTCTCGGGCTCATCATTTCCAAGTCGATCTATCTGTTCAATATCGTCAAATGGTGCGGTGTGGCCTATCTGGTCTATATCGGCATCAAGGCGTTGCGCGCTGGAGCGACAAAGATCGATGTGGAAATGGCATCGAAGGAACCGCGCAAGCCGCAGAGCTTCGCCAAGGCGTTCGGACTCGGTTTTGCGGCCAATGCGCTCAATCCGAAAGCAGTGTTCTTCTTTCTGTCGATTTTTTCGACGGTCGTTCATGCTCATACGCCGACCGAGGTTAAGCTTGGCTATGGCGTTGTGATGGCGACCGCGCTGATCTCATGGTTCGTTGGTGTCAGCCTTTTTATGACGACGCCGAAGATGCGTGCGGCTTTCTCGCGCGCCTCGAAATGGATCGATCGGACCAGCGGTGTTGTCTTCATCGCGCTGGGGCTTAAACTTGCCACCGAAAAGGCTATGTAAAAAGCAACAGGTTCAGTTTGGCTGAATCTCGATTCGCTGCCGGAAACACTCAACCGGAACATTCAGGGAGAACCGACAGATGCACGCTGCAAACAAGCTTTTCAGGACTGCCGCCGTTTCGGTGCTTGCGCTCACCGTGTTCTCGACTGCGGTTCAGGCTGCCTGCACCCAGAACCGGGCGATTTATCGTGATCGCGACGATGCCTATACGCTGACCTTTCGTCCGGAGCAGCCGAACGACCTGAAAATGTCACCGGCGCCGACGAATGAATTCACCATCACGGCCAATGACAAGCCCGACTTCAAGCTTAGCGGCATGGTGATCTGGCCGGAAGAAGGCGTGGCGCGTCCCTATGCGTTGCTGACCTTCAACTGCAAGGGCGATGGTTCCAACCCAGAAGATCTCGATGATTGCAGCATCTGGCAGAGTGTCATCTATGCGCTGAAGGAAGGTGCGGAAGCTGACGTTCTGCCCAAGGCGGACGAACCGGCCGCCCAGGCGATCCTGCTGCCCGATCTGGTGACGGCGCTGGATGGTTATGATTTTGGAGCGGCAAAACCCGAAAAGCCGCTTCAGTGGGAAGCATTCCGCTTTCAGGGATGCTCACCAGACGAGGAATGATCGGTAGCCCGCAGGCGCTGATTATATGTGAATAATTTCGAATGAAGGAACGGGCCCGGATGGACGGGGCGTTCGAAAAACGTTCAGGACAGACTGAAGAAGGATAGTTCAATGTCATACGATGTGGTTGTCATCGGTACCGGCCCCGGCGGTTATGTCGCCGCGATCAAGGCTGCACAGCTTGGTCTTTCCGTTGCTGTTGTGGAGAAGCGCAAGACCTTCGGTGGCACCTGCCTGAATATCGGCTGCATTCCCTCCAAGGCGCTTCTGCATGCGTCGGAGGTATTTGCCGAAGCCGGTCACTCCTTCGATACGCTCGGCGTGGAAGTGACGCCGAAGCTCAATCTGGGAAAGATGCTGGCGCACAAGGACACGACCGTGAAGGCCAACGTCACGGGCGTCGAATTCCTGTTCAAGAAGAACAAGATCACGGCCTTCATCGGCACTGGCAAGATCGTCGGCAAGGGCAAGGTTTCCGTGACCGCCGAAGACGGCAAGGTCGAGGAGATCGAGGCAAAGAACATCATCATTGCCACCGGTTCCGATGTCGCGGGCATTCCGGGCGTGAAGGTCGATATTGACGAGAAGGTCATCGTTTCCTCAACCGGCGCGCTTTCCTTCGACAAGGTTCCAGGCAGCCTGATCGTTGTCGGCGGCGGCGTGATCGGTCTGGAACTCGGTTCCGTCTGGGCGCGTCTTGGTGCGAAGGTCACGGTCGTTGAATATCTCGACAAGGTGCTTGGACCCATGGATGGCGAAGTGTCGAAGCAGTTCCAGCGCCTGCTCGAAAAGCAGGGTATTGCCTTCAAACTCGGCGCAAAGGTGACCGGCGTGGATAAGGCAGGCAAGGGCGCGAAGGTGACGTTCGAACCGGTGAAGGGTGGCGCGGCTGAAACGCTTGAAGCCGATGCGGTTCTGATCGCGACTGGTCGTCGTCCTTATACGGACGGCCTTGGCCTTCAGGAAGCCGGCGTGAATGTCGATGATCGCGGCCGCGTTGCGATCGACGACCATTGGCGCACCAATGTCGAAGGCATCTATGCCATCGGCGACGTGGTTCAGGGCCCGATGCTGGCGCACAAGGCTGAAGACGAAGGCATTGCTGTTGCCGAAATCATCGCCGGCCAGGCCGGTCACGTGAATTTCGACGTTATCCCGAGCGTCGTCTACACGCAGCCGGAAGTCGCTTCCGTCGGCAAGACCGAGGAAGAACTGAAGGCCGCTGGCATTGAATACAAAGTTGGCAAGTTCCCGTTCACGGCCAATGGTCGTGCACGTGCCATGCTGCACACCGATGGTTTCGTGAAGATCCTTGCCGACAAGGCGACTGACCGCGTTCTGGGCGCGCATATCCTCGGCTACAATGCCGGCGAAATGATCCACGAACTGGCTGTTCTGATGGAGTTCGGCGGTTCGTCTGAAGACCTGGCCCGCACCTGCCACGCCCATCCGACCATGTCGGAAGCCGTGCGTGAATCCGCTCTGGCAACCTTTGCCAAGCCGATCCATATGTAATCGGTTGCAACCATGTGACTATAAAAAGCCCCGCAAAAGCGGGGCTTATACATTTGAGGCCGGAACGTTAAACTTCGTTCCGGCCTCTATGTCATTGTGGTGAATGCAACACCGCAATGGCTGCTGCAAAGCGGTTGAGCCCATCGGGGCGTGAACTTTCGTTCGTAAAAAAGCAGAACCCTTTGCAGCTTTTGAGGTCTTGTCGCACCGTTGAGGGAGCTTCGCGCTCGTGTATAAGGGAGACCAGCCTCATGTCTTATACTAGCCGTTTTGTCGGCATCGACATATCAAAATCGTCTTTGGATGCCTGCGTTCTGCCGGATGGCCAGACAGTGACCTATCAAAATACGGCAGCAGGCATTGCCAGTTTTCTCGCCTTTCTCGCAACTGTGGACGATATTGAACGTCTGGTTCTCGAACCGACCGGCGGTTACGAGCGCCTTGTCGTTGCCGCCTTGCAGGCCGCGCGATTGCCTGTCGCCAAGGTCAATGCGAAGCAGATCAGGCAGTTTGCACGTGCCTGTGGCCAACTCTCCAAGACCGACAGGATCGACGCCTTCATTCTTGCCGATTATGCAAGGCGCATGGAAACAAGAATTCTGCCACAACGCTCTTCTCAGGAGCGGGCTCTGGCGGATTTTGTCAGTCGTTACAGACAATTGTCGCACATGATCGTGCAGGAGAAAAATCGCCGGGAGAAGTTGACCGGGCGAACGAAAGTCTGGATCGAGGAAAGCCTGCGTTTCCTGCTCGATCAGCGTCAGGCTATCGTGGATGAAATGACGGCTTGCCTGAAAGCGGATGCAGAGTTGGGCCGGAAGGCCGAGGTTTTGATGTCGCTCAAGGGGATCGGCCTACGAACGGCATGCTTCATCCTGGCCGACCTGCCGGAACTGGGGCATACTGACAAAGGACAAATTGCCAAGCTGGTTGGCGTTGCGCCGCTTAATCGCGATAGTGGTCTGATGCGCGGCAAGCGCATGATTGCAGGTGGTAGAAGACATCTGCGCGACGCGCTTTACGTCGCAGCGCTGCCTGCCATTCGTTTCGATCCCGACATGAAGGCATTCTTCACGCGTCTCAAGCAGCAAGGAAAGCCCGGAAAGGTCGCACTTGTCGCCGTCATGCGTAAAATGATCATCATCCTAAATGCTAGAATGCGAGACGCCAACGCAACGGTGCTTGACGCCTAACACCGTTGCTTTTTTGATGTTTAATTCTGCGCTGGCGGGTTAGCCGGAGCTGGAGCCGGTGTTGCAGGCTCGCTCTGCGTCGCCGGTGGCGGGGGAGGCGGAGCCGCAGTATCCGTTCCACTGCCATTCCGGTAGAAGAAGTAAGCGAGGATAATGATCGCTGCCAAAAGCACTGCGCCGAGCAGATAGCCGCTTCCGCCGCGTTGGGGTGGAGGCGTCGGCATTCCCGACTGGCCAGACGGGTCCGACAGGCGCGGATCAGTCGTCGTGCGGGGATCACTGTTTCGCGGATCAAGGGGATCAACCATAACGGGTTCCTCCAGTGGTCCCTTCCATCATCAAGGTGATAGTTGGGAAGCGACAGTTGCCGGGTATCAGCGGTCATTTATGAGCCAATTCGTGCTCCGACCACTTCTGATGTGCTTTGTCCTGCGTTGCGATAACAAACCCGGTGTATATTAATGCGAGAAAGTCCCAGTAGTTCCAAAAACTCTAATATAAGAAGGAAAAGGGATTAGTAGCTGGGCAGAGGTGTTCCGCGAAGGTGTCGTTAACCCGAGCGAAACTGCATATCGATATGTATATTCAATCATGGAAGTGGTCTGCTGATCGGATTTGTGATCGATCAACTGGCTATTCAGGCTTTATCACTGTAAAGCACTGATAAAGCTTATTGTTGCAAGCGGTCAGAAACGACGCTGAAATTTGAGGAACGACTTAATGCCGTCGAAAGAAAATCTGAAAACCATCGAGCGCTTCGAAAAGCTCTCATCGCTTTTGCGCGATGAACAGTTCAAGCTTCTGGATGAAGCGGCCAGGGAAGAAGCGCTGCCGGGAAAATCCATACTGAGACAGATTGCCGAACTCGAACTCAATATTACCGCAATTGAAAACAGCATCACCGATCTGAAAGCCGGTTAGAAATATTCAGGCATATACTTCTATAGCGGGGTCACCCGATAACCTTTTGCACGTAGCAATTCGATTATACCGTCCTTGCCCGGCAGATGCAGTGCACCAGCAGCAATAAAGGTGTTTCCCTTGTCGATGATCGGGACGGCACGATCCGCCATGACCTGATTGCGGTCAGAAATGAGATATTTCAGAAATAGCTCGTAGTCCTCTTCGGAAAGGCTGTCTGGAACGATTTTCCGGAGCGACGGCATGATTAGACCAATCTCGCCCTTGAGGTAGAGCGCAGTCGTGGTTTCCATGGCATCCTCGACCTTATCACCATAGTCGACGGTAGCCACGAGATTGCGGAGATGGAAGTCAAGCGGCATCCGGTTCATCGCCACCAGTTGCTCTGCAGCGCTTTCCAGCCCCAATACATTGCGGCCCTCGGCCTGCGCATCGAGAGCCAGCCGTTCATCAAGCGATTTCTCGCCTTCGCCTTTGCGCTCCCGCTCGCATTTTGGAAGTGCGAGCAGGCTGGTCAGCACCCACGGCTTCATTTTCGCAACTGCATCGAGAACGATACCGCGTTCTGCCAGCTTCTGTTCGATTTCCTCGCGACGCTCGGGTGGAATATGCGACTTCAGGGTGCTGCCGTCAGTGAAGAGCAGCAGGTCGGGTTGTTCGAGCTTGAGACGCAGGAAAGCCTTCGAGTCCAGAATATCCGTCGTTTCGATGACGACGGTGTTCGCTGAACGATAGGCTTCGTCGGCAGCTTTTGGCAATGTCAGGACGCGCGGATCGGAAAGATGGATCGTGCCGAAGAGGTAGGACGGAGCGACGCCGTCTTTGTCGATCTTCCAGAGAAGCCCTCTGCGATTGGGCACAGCGTCAGCTTCGCGCTGCAATTCCTTCCAGCTTGCCGGGTCCTTGGTCTCCAGCCCGTCGATGAGATTGACGCCGTGCACGGCGCAAGCAGCGGGCGCATCGTCGGCGCGGGCGAAAGTTGCGCCTGCCAGGCAGGCATAGAGAAGAACGAGAAGCAGCTTTTTCATGAGAGTAATATAGGGGTGGTTTTTGCCGATGCCAGCGACTTCTCAAGCCGGTTAAGCCCGGGGGTGAGCTTTGTCATAGACTTCCAAGAGCCGCTCGGTGTCCACGCCGGTATAGACCTGTGTGGTCGAGAGGCTTGCATGGCCAAGCAACTCCTGGATCGTTCTGAGATCGCCGCCCCGCCCCAGAAGGTGGGTGGCGAAGGAATGGCGCAGCGCATGCGGCGTCGCGCTGTCCGGCAGGCCGAGACCAGCACGTAGTTTCTGCATTTCGCGCTGGATGATCGCAGCATGCAGCACGCCGCCCTTGGCACCACGAAAAAGCGGCTTGTCGGCGGAAAGATCGAACGGACAAAGCGCTCGATATTGCGCAACGGCGCGATGCACGATGGGCAGCAACGGCACAAGGCGCGCTTTGTTGCCCTTGCCCGTGATGGTGATGGAACGAGCAGTGCCGTCGGATAGTGCATCGCCCATCAGGCCGAGCGCTTCCGATATGCGCAGGCCGCAACCATAGAGCAAGGTCAGGACTGCGGCATTGCGCGCCGCGATCCATGGTTCCTCTGCCATTTGACCATCGGCTGCAACCACGCGCCGGGCATCTTCGGCGGTCAGCGGTTTCGGCAATGATTTCGGCTGGCGCGGCGCGCGCATGGCGCTTGCGCCTGCCGCATTGGCAAGACCGCGTTTTTCCAGATGGCGCAGAAGCGAGCGCACCCCGGCAAGACCGCGCCCCAGCGTCCTGGCTCCAACACCTTCATTGCGACGGCTGGCCAGAAAGGAACGCAGATCGGCAATGCGCAGATTGCCGACATCCTTTAGTGAAGGCGGTTCCCCCAGATGACCGGTCAGAAAATTGAGAAACTGGCGCGTATCGCGCTCGTAGGCTTCAAGCGTATTTTCCGACAGGCGGCGCGCATCTTTCAGCGTCTTCAGCCATTCTTCACGTGCCGCTGCAAGGTCGGCGCGGGCAGGGATCAGAAATTCGCTGTTCGTCGTCATAATCAAGCCGGTCGTTCACTCTGGATGGAAGGGCAGTTTGCCAGCGATAGGTTACCGGCTGGTTGTCCGCGAGGCGAAAAGCACTATTCTTACGAATTGAGGTGAATTGAGCTGACGAAAGGGCTATGGAACGAAAAATAGTCCTATCCAAGCAGCAGAAACAAGGTTGGCAATGCCGCGTCCAGAAAACCCGATCCAGCTCGCCGTTATCGGTGCCGCCCATGGCACGCGCGGCGAAGTGCGCGTAAAGACTTTTACCGGCGATCCGCTGGCCATCGCCGAATACGGCCTGCTCTATGACGAACAGGGCAAGAGCTACGAGGTTCTGGAAGCCCGCCCTGCAAAGACTGTCGTGGTCGTGCGTTTCAAAGGCATCAATGACCGCAATGCCGCCGAGGCACTGAACGGTGTCGAACTTTTCATCGATCGTTCACAACTGCCGGACGACGAACTGGATGAAGACGAGTTCTTCCAGACCGACCTGATAGGCCTGCTGGCGGTGGATGCCGAAGGCAAGACCTATGGCGTGGTGAGCGCCCTGTTCGATTTCGGCGGCGGTGACCTCATCGAGCTCAGCGAAAAGGGCAAGCGCCCGATGCTTATTCCTTTCACGGAAGCAGCAGTACCGGAAATCGATCTGGACAAGGGCACTTTGCTGGTCGAGCCCTATGCCGCCGGATTGATCGCCGACGATGAGGACGAACGTCCGCAGAACGAAAAGAAAAAGCCGAAGAAGTCATGACCGAAGTTTCGAAGCCCGATGATGAGGCCAGCTTCTTTCATGCATCGGTGCTGACGCTTTATCCTGAAATGTTTCCCGGCCCTCTTGGCACTTCGCTTGCAGGCAAGGCGCTCGGCGAGGGCAAATGGCAGCTCGATGCGGTGCAGATTCGTGACTTTGCCGAGGGCAAACATCGTATGGTTGACGATACGCCCTCTGGCGGCGGAGCAGGCATGGTGATGAAGCCGGACGTTATCGCCCGCGCTCTGGATTCGGTTGCCAACGGCCACCGCCCGGTGCTGCTGATGAGCCCGCGCGGAAAGCCGCTGACGCAGAAGCGCGTGCGCGAACTGGCGGACGGGCCGGGCGCTATCATTCTCTGTGGCCGCTTCGAGGGCGTAGACGAGCGTGTCATTGAGGCGCGCAATCTCGAAGAAGTATCGATCGGCGATTACATCCTGTCGGGTGGAGAAACTGCCGCAATCGTTCTGTTGGACGCCATCGTGCGGCTTCTACCGGGTGTGATGGGTAATCGAGAATCCGGCGAGACGGAAAGTTTTGAGACTGGGTTGCTTGAACATCCGCATTATACGCGTCCGCAGGTTTGGGAAGATCGGCCTATTCCCGAAATCCTGACCTCCGGCAATCATGGTGCCATCGATAAATGGCGGCATGAGCAGGCAGAGAGGATCACGAGGGAACGGCGTCCCGATCTTTGGGAAGCCTATTGCGAGGGCAAACGAAAATGAACCTGATCCAGCGGCTCGAAAGTCTGTCTCTCGCTCTGCTGGCATTGGGTGCCTATTGGGTCAGCGGTGCCAGCTGGTGGCTTTTCGCAATACTCATTCTGGCGCCCGATCTTTCGTTCTTCGGCTATATGAAGGGGCCGCGCACCGGCGCCGTGGTCTATAATATCGCCCATAGCTGGATCGGTGTTGTGCTTCTGGCGGTGTTGGGCTGGGCGATGAACTGGCAGATCTGTATCGCCATGGCGCTGATCTGGGCCGTGCATATTGGTGTCGACCGCGCTTTGGGTTTCGGTCTCAAATATGGATCAGGTTTTCAAGATACGCATCTTGGCCGGATTGGCCGGTAATGCCAAAGTCCATCGGGTAAAGCCCATTGGATTTTGGTTAAGCCCGAGTGGCGATTGAACTTTTTCAAGGCGTGATGCGTTAGCTTCTCAACGCCTTGGTATAAATGAAAAATGCCCGGCTTATGCCGGGCATTTTCGTTTCGTATAATCAGGCAGAATGCTGATGTGCGGGCTTGCGAAGTTCTGTCTGCGATCTGCGCAGTACAAAATAGACGCCGCCGCCAATACCGACGCCGAAGAACCAGCCATAGGTTGCCCACCATGCCGGCAGGAGATTGGTGGCCATTGGCAGGACGGATGAGAACAAGGCACCAATTGCAAAAGCGATGAAAGCCTTGACGTGCCAACCGTTCTGGAACCGGAATTCACCGTTCTCCTGATAAAGATCAGCCACATTCAACTGTCCGCGACGCAATAGATAATAGTCGACCATCATGATTCCGAAGATCGGACCCATGGTGGAGCCGAGGAAGTTGACGAAATGCGCTGCACCGGTTTCCCACGGCGCGAACGGGTAGAGGATCAGAGCGATCAGAGCTGCGATGACTCCGCCCCGCTTGAACGAGACTTTCTGCGGGAATGTGTTGGAGAAGTCGAAGGCCGCAGAAACGAAATTTGCGACCACATTGATGCCGAGTGTTGCGACGGTAAAGGTCAGCGCAGCCAGAAGTGCGAGAAACCAGCTATCGAACTTTGCCGAAATCTGGTCCGGATGAAGCAGGACTTCGTCATAGACGGTGAAGGCCGCAGTGGTTGTGACGCCGGCGACGAGGCAGAAGGCCAGAAGATTGATCGGCAGACCCCACAGGTTGCCGCGCCGCAGGGATGCTTCATCCTTGGCATAACGTGAGAAGTCGCAGAAGTTCAGATAGAGCGCTGCGAAATAGGTGATCCAAGTGGCTGCAACAGCCGCGAGCGCTGCAAAGGACCCTGGCTCGCCCATGACACCCGCATCTCTCGTTTTCTCAAGCAGTACATCGCGCGGAATTTCACTGCCGAACGAGAAGGTGCCGGCTTTAATGACCAGATAAACAGCCAGGATAAGCATCATGATCCAGACGGCCGGGCCGGCCCAATCCTGAAACTTGCGTACGGTTTCCATGCCACGCTGGATGATGAGAAGTTGGGCCGCCCAAACCAGGACATAGCAGATGACTTCAAGGGTAGAGTGGCCGAGAAGATGGCTGTTCTGATGAAAGGACAGCATACTCTCGTTGCGGATCAGCAATGCGACGAGTGCACCGGAGGCGGCAGCCGTCTGTGCGCCATACCAGAAACAGGCGACAACGCCGCGCACGAGTGCTGGAAAATTGGCTCCGAACGTGCCGAACGATGCCCGCGCCAGCACCGGGAAAGGCACGCCCGTTCGTACGCCGGCATTACCCACCAGGCTCATCAGGAAGAAGATGACCAGTGACCCCGCACCGATGGCTATGACAAAGTTCAAGAAGCTGCCGCACAGAAGAAACAGGCTTGCGGCGAGATAATAGCCCCAGAGGCTATGAACGTCCGATGTCCAGACGTTGAAAATGCTGAAAGCACCCCATTTGCGCTCTTCGGCTGGTGCCAGATCCTCGTTGTATAACGAGGGTGATGGATTCTTGATTGTCATAGTGTTCCCATTTAAGCGGCAGCTTTTATAGTTGTTTACGATTTATATTTTTATTGTTGACGATATTTGTGGCACAGTATCGAGAGGCTGGCTACGAAAATTTCTGACAGGGCGTGACAAATCCTGCGTGATGCTGTATGTGCCTGCCAGTTCGGGGAAACCCGACGTGAAATACCTCGTTCGGGCAAAGCCCGAGACGTCCGTAAACCAATAAATGGTGTACCGCTCCTGCCTGAAACTGAAGGCATAGCCGCAGGGCCAAGGGTTGCTTGGCGGCAAGTGTAGAGCGCTCTGACTGTTTGAGAAGAATTCAGAAGGAGTCAGACGATGACCGATATCATTCGTCAGCTTGAAGCCGAACAGGCAGCAAAGATTGAAGAAAAGCGCAAGCTTCCAGATTTCCAGCCGGGCGACACAGTTCGCGTTCAGGTTCGCGTTACCGAAGGCACGCGTACCCGCGTGCAGGCCTATGAAGGCGTCTGCATTGCCCGTTCCGGCGCTGGCCTCAACGAAAACTTCACCGTTCGCAAGATTTCCTACGGCGAAGGCGTAGAGCGCGTATTCCCGGTTTACTCGCCGATCGTCGAAGGCGTTGAACTCGTTCGCCGCGGCAAGGTACGTCGCGCGAAGCTTTACTACCTTCGTGGCCTTACCGGTAAGGCTGCCCGTATTGCTGAAAAGAAAGACAACCGTACCAAGGCCGAGCGCGAAGCTGACAAGGCTGCCGCCGCCAAGGCTGAGGCTGCCAAGGCTGCTGCTGAATAAGCTTCACAGCACTCTGTTTGAAAAAGGCGGCCTTTGGTCGCCTTTTTTATTTGCCAAATGCATAGGGCTGCGTAACATAACGCATAATTCTGCCGATATCTCGCAAGATTGTTACTGCGACACCCTGTTGCGGTTTCAGTTTCTTGACGAACTGTGACGGCGGGTGCATATGACAGCCAAAGTTAAGAACTATTCAAAGGACCTCTCGCAATGAGCGCGCCGCGTACACTTTATGACAAGATCTGGGACGACCATGTAGTGGATCAGCAGGAAGACGGAACCTGCCTCCTTTATATTGATCGCCATCTTGTGCACGAAGTGACGAGCCCGCAGGCTTTTGAAGGCCTGCGCATGGCTGGCCGCAAGGTGCGGCATCCTGAAAAGACGCTGGCCGTCGTCGACCACAATGTCCCGACCTCGCCAGACCGCATCAACGGTATCAAGAACGAGGAAAGCCGCATTCAGGTCGAGGCTCTGGCCAAGAATGCCGCGGATTTCAACGTTGAATATTATTCCGAACGTGATCGCCGTCAGGGCGTCGTGCATATCGTCGGACCGGAGCAGGGCTTCACCCTTCCGGGCATGACGATCGTTTGCGGCGACAGCCACACTTCCACGCACGGTGCTTTCGGCTCGCTGGCGCACGGTATCGGCACCTCCGAGGTGGAGCATGTTCTGGCAACCCAGACCCTGATCCAGAAAAAGGCCAAGAACATGCTGGTGCGTGTGAATGGTAAACTGGCTCCGGGCGTCACCGCCAAGGACATCACGCTCGCCATCATCGGCGAAATCGGCACCGCCGGTGGCACCGGCTATGTGATCGAATATGCGGGCGATGCCATTCGTTCGCTGTCGATGGAAGGCCGTATGACGGTCTGTAACATGTCGATTGAAGGTGGCGCTCGCGCAGGCCTGATCGCACCGGACGAAACGACTTTTGCCTATGTGCAGGGCAAGCCTCGTGCACCGAACGGCGAGGCACTGGAACAGGCGATTTCCTACTGGAAGACACTGCATTCGGATGAAGGTGCGCATTTCGACAAGATCGTCGAACTCGACGCTGCCAAGATTTCTCCGGTTGTTTCCTGGGGTTCCTCGCCGGAAGACGTGGTCTTCGTCACCGACGTCGTTCCGAATCCGGACGAGATCAAGGACGAGACCAAGCGTGCATCGAAGTGGCGTGCTCTGGACTATATGGGCCTGAAGCCGGGCACCAAGATGACCGATATCAAAATCGATCGCGTCTTCATCGGCTCCTGCACTAATGGCCGTATCGAAGATCTGCGCGACGCTGCGCGCATGGCCGAAGGCAAGAAGGTTGCTGTTGGCGTAAACGCCATGATCGTGCCGGGTTCTGGCCTGGTGAAGGAACAGGCGGAAGCTGAAGGTCTCGACAAGATCTTCATCGAAGCCGGTTTTGACTGGCGCGAGCCGGGCTGTTCCATGTGCCTTGCCATGAACGACGACCGCCTGAAGCCGGGCGAACGTTGCGCTTCGACCTCGAACCGCAATTTTGAAGGCCGTCAGGGCTTCAAGGGCCGCACGCATCTTGTGTCGCCAGCCATGGCCGCCGCCGCTGCCATTGCCGGACATTTCGTCGACATTCGCGAGTGGAACTAAGGTTTCACACCAGATGAGGTGTTTTTAAAACGCTTCTGGAAAGATCAAACCGCCGGCTCATCCCGGCGGTTTTTCTTTGGCTGTATATTAGCAGCTTTTTCACGCTTTGATTGTAAGGAGGCATGGGGTGGCTACAGCATCGGCCTGAAAATCGGAATCGATTTTCAGAAAGCACGATGCGTAGGTTCAATGGCTTAGAGCGTCCTTTGTGCGTCCATAAGGACGCACGGCGCTTTAGCGTTTGGAAGCCTTTGACAGCCAGCACGGGGAAGAGCATTGATGAATGGAGCCGACTTTATCCTCCTGATCAACATGACCGTTTCCGGTCTGTTTGCTTTCGCATTTCTCGGCATCGCCGTTTATGCGCGGGATAATGCGGCAGCGCCTGTCTTCGCCTTCGGTTTCATTTTCGCAATGCTCTATTTCCTGACAGAGCTTGCCATGCCTTCCATTCCCAATCCCCGCCTCGGTTATATGCTCGCCTTTTCGACCTATTACCTGACATTGGCCTGTCTGGTCGTCGGTCTGGCGCGAATGTATGCCCGACCGGTGCCGTGGATTGCGCTCGGTTTACTGACAATTGTGTCGCTCGCTGTGGTCTACGGCATATATGACATTGCCCGCAGCCAGATGATCGCCATGGTGCTTTATCAGGCACCCTATTTCCTCGTCCTGCTGCTTGCGGTTTGGCTGATCCTGCGGGTGGATCGCAACGGCATCGATACGTTGATGGCGGTGCTGTTCGGCTTTAGTGCGGTCCATTTTCTGTTCAAGCCGGTCATCGCGATGCTGTCGGGAGGGACGGGAGCTGAACCCAGAGACTATATCGATACGACCTATGCGATGTTCTCGCAGTCGATCGGTGCCGCTCTTTCTGTTGCGGGTGGACTGCTTCTGCTCTTGAGCCTGATGCGGGAGTTGATTGCCAATATGCTGATCCGCTCCGAAACCGACCAGCTATCGGGGCTGCTCAACCGGCGCGGCTTAGAGTTTCGTGCCGAGGCTGCAATCGAAAAATCGAAACGCATGCGGCAGGCCCTGTCACTTGTTCTGTGCGACATCGACCACTTCAAGGTAATCAATGATACGCATGGTCATGCTTTGGGAGATCGCGTCATCGCTGCTTTCTCTGCCGAGTTGCGCAAGGCAGCGAATGCCAAGGGCGGGATTGCCGCGCGTATAGGCGGTGAGGAATTCGCAATCATTCTGCCGGGCAACACGATCCAGTCCGCATGGCGGTTTGCGGACAAGACCCGGCTTGTCTGCCGCGATGTCCATATTTCCGGCAGGAACGGCGGGATTGAATTCACCGCGAGCTTCGGCATCGCGGAAATGGAATTCGATGATGTGTTTTCCGATCTCTACAAGCGGGCCGACGGGGCGCTTTACGAAGCGAAGAAGGGTGGACGTAACTGCGTCCGCAGCGCTCTGCCGATTTTGATGGACGAAAACATCGTGGAATTCCGCGCAAAGGCCGGGCGTTGAACAAATCCTAATGATAGCCGCAGCCCGCATGGTCGAGAACCGGCGTTTCCCCGCGGTCGATTCCATACATGAAAGAGCGCCCGCGCAGCACGACTGCGCTTTCGCAATTGCTGTTGGGCTTGGCAACGATATAGGCAACGGCGTGATCCCGTGGCGCGGTAATCACTTTTATGCGTTGCGGCGAAGACAAAAATGACTTCTGTGCCGTGCCGACCCGGATGATCCTGGCGCCGTTATCCGGCATCTGGATGACAAGATTGCCCGATGCGTCGACGAAGCGCACAGCTTCCTCGGCAAGCGCGGGACCGGCCAGCGCAAGAATGCCGACGACAATCAGACCAAGCATCATCCGTTTGCGGTTTGCCATCGTTGATCGAGCCTTATCACGCATGATCCCAAAGAGAATGAGGACTATCTTAACTCTTTCTTTACCTTTGTCATCCGTGCTGGCTAAAATCGAACCGGTCTTCCCGTGCGCTACTGCTTCGCAGGTCGCAGACGGAAGAGCTGGAAACGCCAAGGAACGTCCAATGACCAAAGATCATGCCGTCGATATTGCGCTCCTCCATCTGCGTGATGCCCATGAATTCGCACCGCTGCTGGCAAGCTATGCGCAGGCGCTGAAGCGCGGCGCTCCACGCCGTCCCGACGATTTTTATGCCGAGCATCTGCTTCAGGATCGTGCCGCTGAAACACTGGGTGCCAGGGTTGACGGAAATCTGGTCGGCTTCGTGATCTTCTACGATCTGCCCGAACCCGTGACAGGCTTGCGTGCAGGACAGGTGGACCATATCTATGTACATCACGATCATCGTGGGAAGGGCATCGCCAAGGCGCTGATCGACGTGCTGGCCGACAAGGCCGAGGAGCGCAGCTGGTCCAAGCTGGTGCTCAACGCGCCGCGCGTGCCGGAAGACGGGCGCAAGCTCTATGAACAGATCGCTACGGCTGCCGATTGGTCGAGCTATGTGATTCGATTCGGCAATTAATCGATTTCTCAAAAGTTGATGAAATTACACATGTTTTTGCGGATTGCGGTGTTCAATCGTTTGAATGCCGCAATCACGCGAATGTGTCGCCCAGGTGCGACCAATTGTTAGTCTTTTCGTGAAAAAGCTTCTTTGACGTGATGGTAAAAGCGCAGTAGAAAGCGCCACATAGGGCCGTACGCCACGGCCCAGCCATATTTTATTGGGTCGTACCGGCGCGGGATCGTAAAGTCCGGTTCCCTGCGCTTTGGACGACATCGAACGAGGGTTCGGGAGAACCCGCCATCTGGCTGCTTCGCTGATCTTCGTCTGCGGGGTGTGGCCGGAGAGAAACGTCAGGGAAGCCTACAGAGCCATGACACAACCGACTGTAACGCGTCAGCGTCCTTTGTCGCCGCACCTGTCCATCTACAAGCCGGTCATTACGATGACGATGTCTATCGTCCATCGCATCACAGGCGGTGCACTTTACGTCGGCACCCTTTTGCTGGCAGCCTGGCTGATTTCGGCTGCAGTCAGCGAAGAGTGCTTCAATATCGTCGATGCATTGTTCTCGTCATGGATCGGTCGCCTGATCCTGTTCGGCTATACCTGGGCACTTCTGCACCATCTGGCTGGTGGCGTTCGTCACCTGATCTGGGATACGGGCGCGGGGCTTGAAAAGCACACAGCTTCGAAGATCGCATGGGCGACCGTCGTTTTCTCCGTCATCGCCACGATCGTCGTCTGGGTCGTTGCCTATTCGGTGCGCTAAGGGGAGCTGGTTTCATGAACGGTATGAACAATGATATGCGCACTCCGCTCGGCAAGGTTCGGGGTCTGGGATCGGCCAAGGAAGGCACCGGTCATTTCTGGTATCAGCGCCTGAGCGCAGTCGCTCTTGTGCCGCTGGTCATGTTTTTCATCGGTCTGGTCATTTCGCTCAATGGCGCAAGCTATGCGGAAGTCCGGGCTGCTCTGTCGCATCCCTTCACGGCAATCGTGATGGCGCTGTTCATTCTGACCGGCGTCTATCACATGCGTCTGGGTATGCAGGTCATTATTGAAGATTATGCGCATAGCGAAGGCATGAAGGTCGTGCTGGTGATGCTGAACACCTTTTTTACGGCGGTGGTCGGTTTTGCCTGCATCTTTGCGATCATCAAGCTGAGCTTCGGAGGTTGATAGCCCGATGGCTAGTGCAGTAAACAACGCGGCTGACGCCGCTGTGGCAAGCAAATATACCTATGTCGATCACAAGTTCGACGTGGTGGTGGTTGGAGCCGGTGGCGCAGGCTTGCGCGCAACGCTCGGCATGGCCGAGCAGGGCCTGAAGACGGCCTGTATCACCAAGGTTTTCCCAACCCGTTCGCACACGGTTGCCGCACAGGGCGGCATTGCCGCTTCGCTCAAGAATATGGGCCCGGATAGCTGGCAGTGGCATATGTACGATACCGTCAAGGGATCGGACTGGCTCGGCGACACCGATGCGATGGAATATCTGGCGCGTGAAGCGCCTGCCGCCGTCTACGAACTGGAACACTACGGCGTGCCTTTCTCGCGTACGGAAGAAGGCAAGATCTATCAGCGCCCGTTCGGCGGCCATATGCAGAATTTCGGCGACGGTCCTCCGGTTCAGCGCACCTGCGCTGCTGCCGACCGTACCGGCCACGCGATCCTGCATACGCTCTATGGCCAGTCGCTCAAGAACAATGCGCAGTTCTTCATCGAATATTTCGCGCTTGATCTCATCATGACTGACGGTGTCTGCACCGGCGTCGTGGCGTGGAACCTCGATGATGGCACCATCCATCGTTTCTCTGCCAAGATGGTGGTTCTGGCGACGGGCGGTTATGGTCGCGCCTATTTCTCGGCAACGTCCGCCCATACCTGCACCGGCGACGGTGGCGGCATGGTTGCACGTGCCGGCCTGCCACTGCAGGACATGGAATTCGTGCAGTTCCATCCGACTGGTATTTATGGCGCTGGCTGCCTGATTACTGAAGGCGCACGCGGTGAAGGCGGCTATCTGGTCAATTCCGAAGGCGAACGCTTCATGGAGCGTTACGCGCCTTCTGCCAAGGATCTTGCCTCGCGTGACGTCGTCTCGCGCTGCATGACCATGGAAATCCGTGCCGGTCGCGGCGTCGGCAAGGCCAAGGATCACATCTTCCTGCATCTCGACCATCTTGATCCGGCTGTTCTGCATGAACGCCTGCCGGGTATTTCGGAATCGGCCAAGATTTTCGCAGGCGTTGACGTGACCAAGGAACCGATCCCGGTTCTGCCGACCGTTCACTACAATATGGGCGGCATTCCGACCAACTATTGGGGCGAAGTGCTGAACCCGACTGAGGCCGATCCGGACCGCGTACAGCCGGGCCTGATGGCTGTCGGCGAAGCAGGCTGCGCTTCGGTGCATGGTGCAAACCGCCTTGGTTCCAACTCGCTGATCGATCTGGTCGTGTTCGGCCGTGCGGCTGCAATCCGCGCCGGTCAGGTCATCGACCGCAAGTCGAAGATCCCTGACCTGGACCTCGCCGCCTGTGACAAGATCATGGAACGCTTCGACCGCCTGCGTTTTGCCAACGGCTCCCAGCCGACCGCAGAACTGCGCGAGAAGATGCAGCGCACAATGCAGGAAGATGCCGCCGTGTTCCGCACGTCGGAATCGCTCAAGCAGGGTGTCGAGCGCATGGAAAAGCTCTGGCATGAACTGCCGGATATTAAGGTCACCGACCGTTCGATGATCTGGAATTCCGATCTCGTTGAAACGCTTGAGCTGGAAAACCTGATGGCCAATGCGCTGACGACGGTTGTTTCCGCCGAAGCGCGTCAGGAAAGCCGCGGCGCTCATGCGCATGAGGATTTCCCGGATCGCAACGATGCCGTGTGGCGCAAGCACACCCTGTCCTGGCTGTCGCCGGATGGCAAGGTCAAGCTTGACTACCGCCCTGTCCATCTCGATCCGTTGACGACGGAAGAGGAAGGCGGCATCAGCCTCGCCAAGATTGCGCCGAAAAAGCGCGTTTACTAATCAAGGGAAAGAGCAATGGTTGAACTCGCACTTCCCAAGAATTCGCGCCCCCAAGAGGGCAAGACCTGGCCGCGCCCCGATGGCGCGAAGCGGGTCACCGAATTCCGTATCTATCGCTGGTCGCCGGATGACGACGCCAATCCAAGCATCGACACTTATTATGTCGACCGCGACGATTGCGGTCCGATGGTTCTGGACGGTCTGCTCTATATCAAGAACAAGATCGATCCGACGCTGACGCTGCGCCGTTCCTGCCGTGAAGGCATTTGCGGTTCCTGCGCCATGAATATCGACGGCGCGAACACGCTTGCCTGCACCAAGGGCATGGACGACATCAAGGGCGCCATCAAGGTTTATCCGCTGCCGCATATGCCGGTGGTGAAAGACCTTGTGCCGGACCTCACCAATTTCTACGCTCAGCATCGTTCCATTGAGCCATGGCTCAAGACGGTTTCGCCGGAGCCGCAGAAGGAGTGGCTGCAGAGCCATGAGGACCGTCAGAAACTCGATGGTCTCTACGAGTGCATTCTGTGCGCCTGCTGCTCGACCTCGTGCCCGAGCTACTGGTGGAACGGCGACCGTTATCTCGGCCCTGCCGTGCTGCTTCAGGCCTATCGCTGGCTGATCGATAGCCGCGACGAAGCCAAGGGCGAACGCCTCGATAATCTCGAGGACCCGTTCCGGCTCTATCGCTGCCACACGATCATGAATTGCGCGCAGACCTGCCCGAAGGGCTTGAACCCTGCCAAGGCGATTGCGGAAATCAAGAAGATGATGGTCGAGCGCCGCGTGTAATCGCAGCATCGCTATCAATTTGAATGAGGGGAAGGTGCAAACCTTCCCCTTTTTTTGATCTGAGCGCCGGTTACCATCGCAGAAGGCTTGATCTTTATAGCCGCGCCAATATCTGATTGGAGAATAAGTCCATCGGAGACAGGGCAATCATGCTCGATCATATCGGTTTCAACATTTCCAGCATGCCCAAATCGCGGGGTTTCTATGATGCGGCATTGGCACCGCTTGGCATAAGCCGGGCCATGGAGTTCGGTGACTGGGTGGGTTACGGTCGCAACGGCAAGCCGGAATTCTGGATCGGCAAGCAGAAGGGCGCGAAACTGGAGGGCGTGCTTCACGTCGCTTTTTCAGCGGGAACCCGC
Source organism: Ochrobactrum sp. A-1 (assembly GCF_022488005.1). Taxonomy (NCBI): domain Bacteria; kingdom Pseudomonadati; phylum Pseudomonadota; class Alphaproteobacteria; order Hyphomicrobiales; family Brucellaceae; genus Ochrobactrum; species Ochrobactrum sp. A-1. The sequence continues at coordinate 681,134 of NZ_JAKVQC010000004.1, read as the reverse complement.
TCCGAGGTTGACCGCTTTTATGAAGCGGCTATTGCCGCGGGTGGTGCCGACAACGGTAAACCGGGCCTGCGTACTGATTACCATCCTGATTATTACGCTGCCTTTGTGACCGACCCGGATGGGCACAATATCGAAGCAGTCTGCCACCTGCCCGAATAAAAAGCGGGCTTGCGCCCGCTCATCATTTCCGTGTCTTGAACTCGCTCAGACCAGCTTTGCATCCAGCGTAACCTCGATGGCACCCAGTGCTTTCGAGAGAGGGCAGGATTGCTTGGCCTTGTTGGCGAGAGCCTCAAAATCTTCGACCGAGATGCCTGGAATAGTTGCGTTGAGTGTCAGCGCGCTGCGGCTGATCTCAAAGCCGCCACCGGCTGCGGGGCCGACAGTAACTGCTGCCGTTGCTTCCAGTTTTTCCGGAGGTGTTCCGTGCTCCGTGAGGAGTGCTGAAAGCTGCATGGCAAAGCAGCCTGCGTGGGCAGCGCCCAGAAGTTCTTCCGGATTGGTGCCGGAGCGACCGCTTTCGTCCTGAAAACGAGCCTTGAAATCATAAGGCAGGTCTTTCAGCGCACCGCTTTGCGTGTTGAGGGTGCCTTTGCCTTCCTTCAGCGTGCCTTGCCAGATGGCGGTTGCTTTTCTGTCCATGGGAAGCTCTCCTCTCGGTTGGGATTTCCGCTACCGATATAGGGCGCTTGACCACGGCTTCCAGCAATCAGCCCCAACTAGATGGACTGTCCTTTCAACAGACGCGGTATATCGCCCGAAAGACCGGCGGCCTGCTTGATGAAGAAGGATTTCAGTGTCGGCACCCGATCGACGAGCCCCAGACCAATATCGCGGATCGAACGGATGGCAGGGTTATCGTTGGAAAAAAGCTTGGTCAGGATATCTGTCGTCACCCCCATCTGCACGGTGTCGAAGCGACGCCAGGACTGGTAGCGCTCCAGGGCGGCAAACGAACCGATGTCGAGGCCGAGCCGGTCTGTTTCGACCACGACTTCCGCAATTGCGGCAGCATCCCGGAAACCGAGATTGAGGCCTTGACCGGCAATCGGATGGATGCGGTGCGCCGCGTCGCCCACCAGCACGAAGCGCGGTTTCACGAATTCGCGCGCCAGCGTCAGGCCGAGCGGGAAGGCGCGGCGCGGGCCTTCGACATGCAGGGCACCAAGACGGTGACCGAAGCGCTGTTCCAGTTCCGCTTCGAACACCAAGTCGTCTTCGCGGATGAGGCGTTCGGCATCCGACGTGCGCTCGGTCCAGACCAGGGAACTGCGATTGCCCTTCAACGGAAGGATCGCAAATGGACCGGCTGGCAAAAAGTGTTCATCGGCGCGACCGTCATGCGGCAGTTCATGGGCGACATTGCACACGATGCCGGACTGGCCGTAATCCCAGTTGACCGTCTTGATGCCAGCCAGATCGCGCAGGCGGGAGCGTGCGCCATCGGCAGCGATCAGCAGGCGTGTTTCAAGCGCGTTTCCATTGGAAAGAGTGACTGCCACACCTTCTGGGAGAGTGTTGAAATTCTCCACGCTGGTGGCTTCAAGGAAGGTGATTCCGAGCGCTTCAGCCTTGTTGTGCAGGGCGGTGTTGAGGACGCGGTTTTCGACCATATGGGCAAAGGGTTCACCGGGTTCGACTTCGCCTTCGAAAGTGAGGAATACCGGACGCACGGGATCGGAGGTACGCGAATCGGTGATGACCATTTCCGTGATGGGCTGGGCTTCGGGGAGGATTTCCCGCCAGCAGCCGAGCTGGTCCAGCATGCGCGATGCAGCAGCGGCAATCGAGGATGCACGCGGGTCGTTCTTCCAGGCACCAGCCGGCGCACCGTCGATGACAGTAACGGAAAGGTGCGGCGCCGCCGATTTGATCGCAACCGCCGTAACGAGCCCGACATAGCCGCCACCTGCAATCACCACATCGTTATTGCGTGGGGCTTCCGCATTTTTCTGGCCAGCCATTGTCGTTCCTTTCCAGAATCCGTCTTTCACGCAGTGTTTTGGCATATATCGTCGCGTATGAAACCCGATATTTTGCCGCGGTGCATATCGAAACGCGAGCTGTCGAAGCGAGGTATTCGGGCTTCTGCCAATACAGCTTTTCCCGCGCGCTTCTTGACAGGTTCCAATGCTCCGGCTCAAACAAGAAACCAAAGCATATATATGGTTGCAGGAGACAGGCTGTCCATGACTGATCAAGAAAAGTCCGCAGATGCTCAAACCGACGCAATGCGTGAGCTCCTTTCCATCCTTGATCTGGAAACGCTGGAGGTGGATTTGTTCCGCGGTAACAGTCCGCAGGTCGGCTGGCAGCGGGTTTTCGGCGGACAGGTGATCGGACAGGCGCTCATTGCGGCGCAGCGCACCGTCGAGCCTGAACGGGACGTCCACTCCCTGCATGCTTATTTCGTGCGACCCGGCGACCCGGCGATCCCGATTGTCTATGAGGTGGATCGTATCCGTGACGGGTCGAGCTTCAGTACGCGGCGCGTTTTGGCAAAGCAGCATGGCAAGGCTATTTTCTCCCTTTCGGCCTCGTTTCAGGTGGATGAGGGTGGGCTTAATCACCAGCTTCCTATGCCGGAAGGGCTGCCAATGCCCGAACAGCTTGTCGGTGATCGTGACATCAAGGAGCAATATCTCCATATGGCGCCGCCTAATGTGCGCAAATACTGGGAGCGGGAACGGCCAATCGAGATCAAGCCTGTATCGCTGACCCATTATTTCTCACGCGAGAAGCTTGAGCCTGCACAGCATGTCTGGGTCAGGGCGCGCGGCATCGTGCCGGATGACCGGGCGCTGCAGGCCGCCATTCTCGCCTATCTCTCCGACATGACCCTGCTCGATACATCCCTGCATCCGCATGGCCGCACGATTTTCGACCGTGACCTGCAGGTTGCGAGCCTTGATCACGCCATGTGGTTTCATCGTCCGTGCAGGCTTGATGACTGGCTGCTCTACACGCAGGATACGCCGAGTGCCTCCGGCGCGCGCGGTTTTAACCGGGGCGCGCTTTATACGCGCGACGGCGTGCTGATTGCATCGGTCGCGCAGGAAGGGTTGATCCGCGTCCACGATGAAAAGAAATGATTATTTTTTAATCGCAGGTTAGTGCTTCGATTAAAAATAAGGCATTTCGCCGCTGGTTGGCGGAATGCCCATGGCGCAAAACCTGAATCGAATGAATCACTTAAGGTGTCATTCGGTTCGAAATTGCAGCGGCATCATCTCGTCAATGGCCTGGAATTTCCGCATCCGGCGCACCGAATATCAGAAAATTTGCAGTAAATTTTCCTGTCGGGGCCAACTGGCACGATTTTTGTTTCTCTCTGTTTGAACCGGTCTTTCCAGCGCAGCCGCGTTTGAAGCCGCCCTTCGACGGAGATATTCGATGCTCATAACAGGAAGAAACAAGCAAACGGCCCTTCTGGCTACCCTGCCTGCGCTCGTCGCCATGGCCGGGACGGCAATGGCACAGGACGCCGCACCGACACCAACCCTCGATACGGGCGATACGGCATGGATGCTGACTTCAACCGCGCTTGTGTTGATGATGACCATACCCGGTCTCGCACTGTTCTATGGCGGCATGGTGCGCAAGAAGAACGTGCTGTCCACGGTAATGCAGAGCTTTGCCATCACCTGCCTCATGTCCATTCTGTGGATGGTTGCAGGCTATTCGCTGGCCTTTACCGACGGTGGATCGCTCAATTCTTATATAGGCGGCCTTTCCAAGGCCTTCTTCTCCGGCGTCACGATGGAATCGCTGACGGGAACCATCCCCGAATATGTGTTCATCACCTTCCAGATGACTTTCGCCGTCATCACGCCCGCACTCATCGCCGGTTCGTTTGCCGAGCGCATGAAGTTTTCCTCCATGCTGGTCTTCCTGACCCTCTGGCTGTTTATCGTCTACATCCCGGTCGCGCATTGGGTCTGGGGCGGTGGCTTCATGGCGTCGGATGGCGTGCTCGATTTTGCTGGCGGGACAGTTGTTCATATCAATGCTGGCGTCGCCGGTCTGGTCGCAGCCCTCATCATCGGCAAGCGTGACGGATACGGCCATACCAATATGGCGCCGCACAATCTCGTGCTGTCGGTCATTGGTGCTGCCCTTCTGTGGGTTGGCTGGTTCGGCTTCAACGCCGGTTCCGCTGCTGGTGCCAATGCGCTCGCTGGTGTCGCCATGCTCAACACGCAGGTTGCGACCGCCGGTGCGGCTCTGGCCTGGATGTTCGTAGAATGGGCGATTGCTGGCAAGCCAAGCGTACTCGGCATCATTTCAGGCGCCGTCGCAGGCCTTGTCGCCGTTACGCCTGCCGCCGGCTTCGTCAACCCTATGGGTGCGCTCATCATCGGCATCGTCGCCGGTGTGGTCTGCTATGTGGCGGCCGTGAAGATCAAGCATGCGCTTGGTTATGACGATTCGCTCGATGCGTTTGGCGTCCATGGTGTTGGCGGCTTCGTTGGTGCGGTGCTGACCGGTCTCTTCGCCGATGCGGCAATCAACCCGGCCGGGGAAGGTGCAACCATCGGCAAGCAGTTCTTTGGCGCTGCCATCACGATTGTCTATACGGCGATTGCTACCGCGATCATTCTTTACGTGGTCAAGGCTGTCATGGGCCTGCGGCCCAGCAAGCAGGCCGAGATCGAAGGCCTCGATATCGCTTTGCACGGCGAATCCGTTCAATAGAGCGGGATTGTCTCAAGAGGAAAAAGGCGCGGGAAACCGTGCCTTTTTCATTTCATCAACGGATTTGTTTGCGCCCCCCTGCATGGTTAATGGGGAATTAACCATCCAGCGACTAGGATCGGACCGATTCAATGTGCCCGGAGCATTTCCGCTTGGGGCCCAGCAAATATTTTCGGTTCGGGACAGGCTATATGCGGCAAGGATATTCGCCCTCATACCCGCTGCGTGACGAGCGGATTACGGAAGACAGGCTGAAACTGGCCAATCTCTTCCGCAGGCAGTTCTATATCCTGTTCGGATTGGGCCTTCTGGCGCTCACCGGCATGGCTGTCGGCGCATTGGCGACTTGGAATGTTGCCGATCCGAGCTTCAGTCATGCGACCGACAATCCGGTAACGAATGCGCTTGGTTATCCCGGCGCGGTGTTCTCTGACATCGCGATGCAGTTTTTCGGCCTGGCGAGTGTTCCCGCTCTGCTTCCCCTTGCCGTGTGGTCGCTTCTGATGATGACGCGCGGCGGCATCGGACGCATAGCCAAACGCAGTTTCGCATGGCTTGGCGCAGCACTCCTGTTCGCAGCCATCGCCAGCTGCTTCGCCGTACCCGAAAGCTGGCCGATGCCGATCGGTCTTGGTGGCGTCTTCGGAGACATGATCCTCAAGTTTCCGGGTCTCTTCCTCGGCAGTTTTCCGCAAGGTGCAATAGCATCGGGTATTGCACTTATCCTCGCAGTCCCGGCTTTCTGGCTCTGCCTTTTCGCTAGCGGTATCGTTGGGCGCGGTGCGGGGATCGTCAATTCTGCGCAGCCCTCGGCTCGTCGTAGTGTGGAGGAAGATGATTTCTCAGCAGATGACGAAGATGATGAAGCATCAGCCGGTAGTGGTTTCCAGCTTATGGGAGCACTCACCCATCTGGCACTGACCTCGACCGCGAATTTCAAGCGCCTGACCGGGCTTGGCCGTCGCCGCCCGCGTGCGGAAGATTTCGACGATATGCGCGTGGTGCGCCGTAACGCCGAAATACGCAATGCGCCGCGTCGTGAACCCGGTTTCGGTGCGCCTGCCGCTGCCGAGGACGAACCGCCTTTCGATATGGATGATATGGATGACGGCGCGCCGCTCGTCGGTCAGGAATGGCACGATGCGCCGCCGCCGCGGAGCCGCAAGGCCCGCGTGGAGCAGGCCGCCCCGTCGCCGAAACCTGGTCCACGCGCCCAACGCGAGGCACAGCCGTCCTTCCTCAAGGACAACGGCGTTTTCGAAATGCCATCACTGCATTTCCTCGCCGAGCCAAAGCTTGTCCAGCGCGATCCTGCGCTTTCCAAGGATGCGCTGGAACAGAACGCCCGTTTGCTGGAAGGTGTTCTGGAAGATTTCGGTGTGCGAGGTGAAATCATCAACGTTAAGCCTGGCCCGGTCGTCACGCTTTACGAACTGGAACCTGCGCCGGGTATCAAGTCTTCGCGCGTCATCGGCCTTGCCGACGATATCGCCCGCTCTATGAGCGCGATTGCAGCACGTGTGGCCGTCATTCCGGGCCGTAATGCCATCGGTATCGAACTGCCGAACCCGAAGCGCGAAATGGTTTATCTGTGCGAAATGCTGGCGAGCCGCGACTTCGAACAGTCCAAGGCGAAACTGGCGCTTGCGCTCGGCAAGACCATCAATGGTGAGCCGGTCATCGCCGACATCGCGAAGATGCCACATGTTCTCGTTGCCGGTACGACCGGTTCGGGTAAGTCGGTGGCGATCAACACAATGATCCTGTCCTTGCTTTATCGCATGACGCCGCAGGAATGCCGCCTGATTATGATCGATCCGAAGATGCTGGAACTCTCCGTCTATGACGGTATTCCGCATCTGCTGACGCCCGTTGTGACCGATCCGAAGAAGGCTGTCGTCGCGCTCAAATGGACCGTGCGTGAAATGGAAGACCGCTATCGCAAGATGTCGAAGGTCGGCGTGCGCAATATCGATGGCTTCAACCAGCGTGTCGGTCTGGCGCAGAAGAAAGGTGAACCGATCGCGCGCACCGTGCAGACCGGCTTCGACCGTAACACCGGTGAGGCGATCTACGAGACGGAAGAGCTCGATCTGGCGCCGATGCCCTATATCGTCGTCATCATCGACGAAATGGCCGACCTGATGATGGTCGCAGGCAAGGATATCGAAGGCGCGGTACAGCGTCTGGCGCAGATGGCGCGTGCGGCCGGTATCCATGTCATCATGGCGACGCAGCGTCCATCGGTGGACGTCATCACCGGCACGATCAAGGCCAACTTCCCGACCCGTATTTCCTTCCAGGTGACGTCGAAAATCGACAGCCGCACCATTCTGGGCGAGCAGGGTGCCGAACAGCTTCTCGGCCAGGGCGATATGCTCTTCATGGCTGGCGGTGGTCGTATCCAGCGCGTGCACGGACCATTCGTCGGCGACGACGAGGTGGAACGCATCGTGCAGCACCTGAAGCTTCAGGGCGTACCGGAATATCTCGATGCGATCACCGAGGATGAAGAAGACGACGAAAGCGGTAACGGCCCGGCTGGAACCGGCAATCTGGAAGATTCCGACGATCCGTACGATCAGGCCGTCGCCGTGGTGCTGCGTGACAAGAAGGCTTCGACCTCCTATATCCAGCGCCGTCTTGGAATTGGCTACAACAGGGCTGCCTCGATCATCGAACGTATGGAGGATGAAGGCATTGTCGGTCCGGCCAACCATGCGGGCAAGCGTGAAATTCTCGTCCCGACCGGTGACGATGATTTCTAAGCCGGGTGTATGACTGCGGGACGCCATACTCGCGCCCAACTGGCGGCGTAGTTCAACAGAATGATGAAAAGAGAAAGTTTGTCGATGATGTTCTCCCGTTTCTCCGCATTCGCGAAAGCTGGTCGCCTTGCAGCCGTGCTGGGAATGGGAGCGCTTGGACTTGGCATGACGTCGCTGGTTATAGCTCCCGTCGCCGCGATTGCGCAGGGTGCTGGCGGCGGCGCGGCGGCACAGCAGATCGCCGATCATTTCTCATCGGTTCGCACAATGACTGGCGAGTTCGTGCAGTTCGGCCCCAAGGGCGAGCAGACGGGTGGTACTTTCTATATCGAACGTCCGGGCAAAATCCGTTTCAACTACAATAATTCCCCGATCCGTGTGATTTCGGATGGCGAATCTGTTGTCATCAACAACCGCAAGCTCGATACCTGGGATCTCTATCCGCTGTCGAAAACACCCTTGAAGCTGCTTCTGGCAGACCGGATCGATCTTGGCGGTGGCCGTCTTCAGAATGTGAAGCAGGAGCCGGACATGACCACGCTGGTATTGGGCGACAAGTCGGTCTTCGGCGATTCGAAAATCACCATGATGTTCGACCCCAAATCCTATGAGCTGAAGCAGTGGACGATTACTGACGCACAGAAGCTCGACACGACGGTGATGATCTTTAACGTGCGCAGCGGCGTTCGGTTCACCGACGATATGTTCAAGATCGACTATCAGCGCATCGCCATGAAACGCAAAGGCCAGTAATCGTCAGTTTGTGATGTGCAACCGGTTTGCATTTGTCGGATAAATGATTAGGTTCGCGGCATCTTTTTCGTTGCTGCGAGTCCTATCTTCATGGCCTTTTCCGTTGCTACCTGGAACATCAATTCCGTTCGTCTGCGTATGCCGCTAGTCGAGCAGTTTTTGCGCGATTATCAGCCGGATGTTCTGTGTCTTCAGGAAACCAAATGCCCGGACGATCAGTTCCCGTCCAAGGGGTTCCGCGCGCTCGGTTATGAGCACATCGCGATCAGCGGCCAGAAAGGCTATCACGGCGTTGCAACAATATCGCGGCGTCCTCTGACGGGCGTGGAAAAGATCGGTTTCTGCGACATGGGTGACTGCCGCCATCTGAGCGCGGTGGTCGAAGCTGGCGGCAAAAAGCTTCGCATTCATAATTTCTACGTTCCGGCGGGTGGTGATGAGCCGGACCCCGAGATCAATCCGAAGTTTGCGCATAAGCTGGCTTTTCTCGAAGAAATGCGCGCTATCGTTGCTGACCGGCAGGATGGCCATTCCTCCGTTCTCGTTGGCGATCTCAATATCGCGCCGCTCGAAAACGATGTCTGGTCGCACAAGCAGCTTCTCAAGATCGTCAGCCATACGCCGATCGAAACCGAGACGCTTGAAGACCTGCGTGTGAAAGGCGGCTGGAGCGACCTGATGCGGCAGCTTATTCCAGCTGACCAGAAGATCTTCACCTGGTGGAGCTATCGCGCCAAGGATTGGGCCGAATCGGATCGTGGCCGCAGGCTGGATCACGTCTGGGGTTCTGCCGATCTTAAAGGGCATATGCAGGGTCTGCAAATCCTTCGCGATGCGCGCGGTTGGGACCGCCCATCGGACCATGTGCCAGTCATTGCGACATTTGATCTGGATTGATCGGATCGTAAGGCCTATATAAGAGCCGGTTTAGAAGAGGAGAGAAGAACGATGGATCGGATTGCACTGTTTCAAATGACCAGTGTTTTCAACGTTTCCATGGTTCGCGATGTCTGCTCTTCTTACACTTCAGGATGTTTCCTGCGTTACGGCTGATGGCCGTACTCTCTTCGAATCCATCAATTTCAGCATAGCCGAAGGCCGCATCGGTCTGGTCGGGCGCAATGGCGTGGGTAAATCAACGCTGTTGCGCATGATGAGTGGTGCGCTGCTTCCGACAAGCGGAAATGTGACCGTAAACGGGACCATCGGTGTTTTGCGGCAGAACGTCGGCGGCGATGGTACTCAGACGCTGGCGGATCTTTTCGATGCGCGCACAGATTGCGACAGACTGGCACGTGTCGAACAGGGTTTGGCCAATGACAGCGATCTGGATGAGGCAGACTGGTTTCTGCCGCAGCGCTTTACCGACGCGCTGCAGCAGCTTGGTTTGCCTGATATGGCTCCCGATACCTCCCTTTCAATCTTGAGCGGAGGCCAGCAGACACGCGCGGCGCTTGCGGCTCTCATCTTCCGCAGGCCTGATCTCATTTTATTGGACGAACCGACCAATAATCTCGATCGTGCCGGTCGTTTGGCAGTCGTCGATTTGCTGACCGCCTGGCGCGGTGCAGCCGTGGTGGTCAGCCATGACCGTGAACTGTTGCAGTTCATGGATGCGATAGCTGAATTATCGCCCGACGGGCTGCGGTTCTACGGTGGCAATTGGGATTTCTATCACGGGAAAAAGACCGAGGAGCGTGAGACAGCAGCGCGCGATCTCGCAACGGCACGGCGCGAAGTCAAACAGGCCGAACACAAGGCGCAGGCTGCCGTTGAAAGACAGGCGCGCAGCGATGCCCGTGGCCGCACGTCGCGCGCCGATGCTGGGATGAGCAAGTTATTGCTCGATGCCCGGGAAGACCGTGCGCAACAGTCGAAAGGCCGGGGCGATGCACTGGCGGAGCGCCAGTCCAATCGGGTCAACGAGCAGTTGCGGGAGGCGGAGGCAAAGGTCGAACGGGTAAAGCCGATGCATTTTAATGTGGCTGGTGCGGTTCCGCCTTCCGGTCGCGTCATGCTCGATATGCGAGATGTCTCGGGCGGGCCGCAAGCCGATTATCCGGTAATCCGCGACCTGTCATTGAAGATCGTGGGGGCCGAGCGGGTGGTTGTCGCGGGGCCGAACGGGGCAGGCAAGACTAGCCTGTTGCGGCTGATGACAGGGGAGCTTCAACCAGCAACAGGAACCGTTGTGCGCCCGGCGCGTGTGGCGATGTTCGACCAGCAGAAGAGCCTGATGGATCGTGGCCAGACGCTTTATGAAAACTACCGGCGTCTCAATCCGGGGTCGAACGACAATGATGCGCGTGCTGCGCTGGCGCGTTTTTCGTTTCGCGGCGAGGGAGCTTCACTGCTTGCCGGTAGTCTGAGCGGAGGCGAATTGTTGCGGGCAGCACTTGCCTGCGTTCTTGGTGGAACAGAGCTTCCAGAACTCCTGATCCTCGATGAACCGACAAATCATCTGGATCTTGATTCCATTGAGGCGCTGGAAACCGCTCTCAATGCCTATGAAGGAGCATTGATCGTCGTGAGCCACGATCAGGCTTTTCTCGATGCTATCGGAATGGAAAGGGTGATCGCGCTTTAATCGCCATTAAGGCGCGGTGCGACTTTTTCGATTTCGCCGATCAGCTCCAGAAGATTGCGGCTGATATGCGAATGAAGCGCTGCCGCCACTTCCGGGTATTCTTCCAGAATGCGCCGGAAGATTGCGCGGCTTATGCGGATAACCTCGGTTTCCGCTTCGGCGACCGCACCGGTAAGCCGCGAGGTCTGTGCGATCAACGCCATTTCGCCAATCATGGCGCCGGGACCGACAGGGCGGATCGCAATCCGCCCTTCGTCTTGTTCGTGAAACAGGGTGATGTTGCCCGATACGACGATATAGGCGCAGTCGGCGCTTTGCCCTTCACGGAAAAGCTCGCGCCCGGCTCTGAGCACCAGGCGTTCCGCGCCGAAGGCAAGCAACCGCAGCTGTTCGGGCGTGAAAGACTCGAACAGACCTACCGTTCCGAGAATACGAATATCGTCATCAAGCGCCATGGATCGTCAATACACCTGCATCGGGCGCTGTCCATCATGGGACAAGCTTGTATCCCCCGCTTTCTGTAACCAGAAGCGTCGCATTCGACGGATCTTTTTCGATTTTCTGGCGCAAACGATAGACGTGGGTTTCCAGCGTATGCGTGGTCACGCCCGAATTATAGCCCCATACTTCTTCAAGCAGCACATCGCGACCGATAACCTTGTCGCCAGCACGATAGAGATACTTGATGATCGCCGCTTCCTTTTCAGTGAGACGGATCTTGCTGCCCTTCTCGTCGATGAGCAGCTTCTGGCCGGGCTTGAACGTATAGGGGCCGACGATGAAGGTCGCGTCCTCGCTCTGCTCATGCTGGCGCAGCTGTGCACGCACCCGAGCCAGAAGCACGGCGAATTTGAACGGCTTGGTGACGTAATCATTGGCGCCCGATTCGAGGCCGAGAATCGTATCTGATTCCGTATCGTGACCGGTGAGCATGATGATCGGTGCCTTGAAACCACCCTTGCGCAGCAATTTTACAGCTTCACGTCCATCCATATCCGGCAAGCCGACATCCATGATCAGGAGATCTACAATGCCGTTTCGCGCAGTCTGAATACCCTTGGTGGCATTGTCTTCCTGCAGAATCTGGAATTCTTCGCACAGCTCCAGCTGTTCGACGAGGATAGAACGGAGATCTTCGTCATCGTCCACAATCAGTATCGTACGGCCTGTCATGCCTGTCCTCGTTACTCTTTGATTTAAATGGCTCTTGGTGTTTTATGACATTTAATGGAGACAAGTTGAAGCGGCGAAACGCGAAACAGGTTTTTGCTCTCGCCGACAACGGTTTTACACATGCATGACACGGAGGCGGGGGCTTGGCCAGATACGAATTTAGCCGGGGAATTGGCGTCATTGATGTGCGGGCCAAACCGGGCCACAAGACTCGCGGTTTGCTTGTTGCCGGCAATCTGGTGCTGGAATGCGCTCTTGGCAAGGGGGGAATCACCGCTTTCAAGCGTGAAGGTGACGGAGCGACGCCTCTGGCGACCATGCGGCTGCTCTATGGATACCGGCGCGGAGACAAGGGCCTGTTGCCGTCATCGCGGTTGCCGCTCGGGCGTGTCCGCCGTCTGGACGGCTGGTGCGATGCGCCTTCCGACGCCAATTACAACCGCCCCGTCAGGCTGCCTTATGCGGCAAGCCACGAGGATATGTGGCGGCGCGATGACCTTTATGATATCTGCATTGTCATGGACTGGAACATTGCGCCACGTCGTCGTGGATGCGGCAGCGCGATATTCTTTCATCTGGCGCGACCCGGCTATACGCCGACCGAAGGCTGCATAGCATTGAGGCGCGCCGATATGGCGCGCCTCCTGCCTCATCTGACGGACCGGACGATGATCCGTGTCTTAAGGTAATCTTCTCAGTGTGCAGCAGCGGCAACGATTCTGACTTCATTGCCGTCGGCGTCATAGAGCTTGCCGTTCAGGAAATAGTCTCCGTCATGCAGCTCCGAGATGTTGTGATGGCGGATGATGCGTTCTGTGCCTTCCGCGAAGACTGACATCTGGTTGCTGTTGCCGAGTTTGATTTCATTGAACATCAGGTTGAGTGCAATGGCCATCAGCGCTGCCGAACTGATACCGGAATGGAAGATGGTCTCAAACCAGGTCGGAAAGTGGTGATAGAACTGGGGCGCGGCGATCGGGATCATGCCGAAGCCGATCGAGGTTGCCACGATGATGAGATTGATATTGTTCTCATAGTCCACTTTGGCGAGCGTGCGGATGCCGCTTGCAGCCACTGTGCCGAACAGGACGATACCCGCTCCGCCCAGAATGGCCGGAGGAACACAGGCAATCACCCGACCCATCACCGGCAGGAGGCCGAGCGTGATAAGGATCAGCCCGCCGGTCGCCACCACGTAGCGGCTTTTCACACCCGTCACCGCAACAAGTCCGACATTCTGCGCGAAAGCGCTCTGCGTGAACGATCCGACAATTGGCGACAGGATGCTTGAAAGCATATCCGCGCGCAGGCCATTGGCGAGACGTCGAGAATCCACTTTGGTGCCGAGGATTTCACCGACAGCCAGAATATCGGCGGAAGTCTCGACGAGCGTGACCATGATCACGATGAACATCGAGAGCGTTGCCGCAAGGCTGAACACCGGCATGCCGAAATGGAAGACCTCCGGCAGTGCCACCATCGAACCTTCGCCTACCCGCGAAAAATCGGTCATGCCGAGCGCCCACGCAATAAAGGTTCCGATGACCATGGCGAGCAGGATCGAAAGCCGGGAAATCGTGGCATTGCCCATCTTGCTGAGAATGAGGACGATAACCAGGGTAAGGCCTGCAAGACCGATATTGGCCATGCTGCCGAATTCGGGGCTATTGCTGTCTCCGCCCATCGCCCACCGCGCCGCGACGGGCATCAGTGTCAGGCCGATGGTGGTGATGACGATGCCGGTGACAAGCGGTGGAAAGAAGCGCGTGATACGCGAGAATATCGGTGTGATGACGAGGCCGATCACGGCTGCTGCAATGACGGCGCCCAGCACGACCTGCAAGCCTGCTTCACCCGTTTGGCTTGACGTGACGATGGCCACCATGGTGGCGACGCCCGAAAAAGAGACGCCCTGAACCAGAGGAAGCTGACAGCCGAAAAAGGGTATGCCAATGGTTTGCAGGACCGTCGCGACGCCGCCGGCAAAAAGCGATGCGGTGATCAGCAGGCCGATTTCGGTCGGGCTGAGACCTGCCGCCTGGCCGATAATCAGCGGAACTGCTACGATACCACCATACATGGTCAGCACGTGCTGAAAGCCATATGCCAGATTGGCAGCTACAGATAGTTTTTCATCTTCGGGACGCGAAAGCGTATCCGCCCCGGACTGGTGCGTATTCAATGATACTCCCTCCCAGCAGGCGTGAACGCATCGCCAGCCTGCTCTCTCCGTTCTTCCCGCGCTGGATCGTCATGGCGCAATGTCTTTCGACACCGAGCCGACGATGAAATGCGCGATGTCTCCTCCAAAGACATGTCGCAGGAGTATAACCGCAGCCGTCCGGATGACTGTGTCTCTTTTGCTTGAAATTGTTTTCGATGCGAGAGCGCTAATGTTGAGGGAGTTTATTAGCCGTCGATTTTGGCGCGGGCTTCTCTCATCGCATCGCGCAGCACTGCGAAAATGTAAGGTTCCAGCGATTGCGCAACATTGAAGCGCAGAAAACCGATTGCTGTGCGTGATGGGCTGAAGACATCGCCTGGTGCCAGAAGCACACCCTTCTCCAGAGCATGCCGGGCAATCTGGCCGGAGTCCAGCCCATCCGGCAATTCCGCCCAAAGGAACATGCCGCCTTGCGGCTCGGTCCACAGCGTGAGGCCTTCCGCTTTCAAGCGATTGGCGGTCAGCGTCATGGCATCGGCCAGTTTGGCGCGTAAGCTGTCGATATGACGGCGATAGGTACCGTCGGTCAGAAGTGCATGCACGATTTGCGGTGACAATGCATTGCCGCCGAAGCTGGTGGCGAGTTTCAGGTCGGTGAGCCCGTCGATCCAGTCGCGACGCCCGGCAATATAGCCGACGCGGGCGGCAGCGGACAGCGTCTTGGAGAAGCTGCCGATATGCAGGACGCGCTCGAACCCGTCGAGTTCGGCAAGAAGCGGCGCGGGCGAGGGATGGAAGTCGCCGAAGATATTGTCCTCAACGAGCGTGACGCCATGCGCTTCGGCAAGCTTCAGCAGGCGGTGAGCGGTGGCTGGCGTCATCGAGCCGCCGGTCGGGTTATGCAGTCCGGCATTGGATATATAGAGTTTCGGCGCGTGTTCGCTGGCCGCTCTTGCAAAGGCTTCGAGGTCCGGGCCGGTATGGGTATAGGGCACGCCGACGAGTTTTACACGATGCGTCAGAAGCACCGCCTGAAAATTGAAATAGCACGGATCATCGACCAAAACGGTATCGCCTGGCTGCAGAAGATAACGGCAGATGAGATCTATGGCCTGGGTGCCGGAATCGGCCAGAAGTATTTCTCCGCTGGAGACGTCGACACCCTGTTCGCCGAGCCGGTGAGCAAGATGCTGGCGTAGCGGTCGGAAACCGAGCGGTTCGCCATAGGTGGCTAGATTGCTTGTCTCGTCGCGGGCAACCATGCGCATCGCCCGACGGATCGCGTCCTGCGGAAGCCACGCGTCGGGCAGCCAACCGCATCCGGGTTTGAGTGTGGCGTCGTCTGCCTCTAGTGATTGTCGCATGACCCAGAAAGGATCGATCTGGCGTTCCTTGTGCGGTGTGTTGGTGGCGAGTGAAAACGGCTGACGTGCGCGCTCCGAGACATAGAAGCCTGCTCCGCGCCGCGACTGGATGATGCCCTCCGCCGCCAGCCTGTCATAGGCTTCAACGACGGTGGATTTCGAGACGTTCATCGTTTCGGCAAGGCGTCGGATAGAGGGCAGTCGTGCACCCGGCGCGAGGCTCATCGCGGTGATGCGTCCGCGAATAATGCCCATCACCTTTTCAACGAGCGGGGTCCTGTCGGCGGTGGCGTTTTCATCGCCGCGCTCGATCTCGCCGCTTGCGTAAGCGGCTTCTACAGCTTCAAGGCTGCGTAGCAGGCCCGTCGAAATCATCTGTACCATTCCTTGTACCAGTACAGTTTGTCAGAATTGTCCGGAAACTGTCTCTGATTATTCGGGCGGTTTCGCGGCATTGTCTTCCAAACCCATATACGATTTTAAAGAAAGCCGAAAAGACACAATGCGTGAGAATGTTGGGAATAAGACCGCGGGATGGATTAACGGGTTCTTGGGCGTATTGATTTTTTCCGGGTCGCTACCGGCAACGCGGCTGGCGGTGATCGATATCGATCCGACCTTCCTGACAATGGCGCGCGCTTCGATTGCCGGTGTGCTGGGACTGGCGCTGTTGCTGGCGTTTCGGGAACCTTTTCCCCGTCGTAACGATGCAATCTCACTGATTGTGGTGGCGCTCGGCGTGGTGGTCGGCTTTCCGCTTCTGACAGGGCTTGCCCTCCAGCACATGACGTCTGCCCATGCGATTGTCTTTATAGGACTGCTTCCGCTCGCCACGGCAATCTTCGCTGTCCTGCGCGGCGGAGAGCATCCGCGCCCAATGTTCTGGCTGTTTTCAGTGGTTGGAAGCTTTATCGTCGCTTCCTATGCCTACGGACAGGGAAGCCAATCCACGCTTCTGGGTGACGTGCTGATGCTCGCTGCCGTTATCGTCTGCGGTCTGGGCTATGCCGAAGGCGCGCAACTTTCGCGCAGGCTCGGCGGCTGGCAGGTTATCTGCTGGGCGCTGGTGTTTTCGCTGCCGGTCATGCTGCCACTGAGTCTCATGACACGCCCGGAGACATGGACAGGCATCGGTACGCCAGCCTGGATAAGCCTTGGCTATGTCTCGCTGTTTTCGATGCTGATCGGCTTTTTCTTCTGGTATCGCGGTCTTGCGCAGGGTGGAGCGGCCACGGTGGGCCAGTTGCAGCTTCTCCAGCCCTTTTTTGGCCTTATGCTGGCGGCCGGTATTGCGGGGGAACCAGTCAGCATGGGGATGGTTGCGACGGCAGTGGTGGTCGTCATCTGCGCGGCGGGTGCGAAGAAATTTGCTTAAATAAATGCCCATACGGTCGTGCGCTTCACTTCCGCGTCTTCAAGGGCGCGGGTGACGGGCACGGTATAGACGGCAAGCTGCTGCAGCCGGTCCTTGGGCAGATAGGCGCGCCCCGGATCGCCGATGATGATGCTCGCGCCGCGTTCGGCAAGCTTCATGAACCATGGAATAAGCCGGTCGGCGAGCGTCTTTTCATAAAAGACATCACCTGCCAGAATTATGTCCCAGCCATCGTCCTTCTCGATGAAGTCGTTCAGAGAGGGGAAAACCGACACGCCATTGGCTGATGCATTGATCTCGATGGCCGGAAGCGCGAAGGGGTCGATGTCCGACGCCAGCACGCTTGATGCCCCTGCCTGCATGGCGGCAATGGCGACAAGGCCGGAACCGGATGCAAAATCGAGTACCGTCTTGTCTTTCACCGTTTCGGGATGATCAAGGATATAGCGTGCCACACCCTGACCACCAGCCCAGGCGAAAGCCCAGAAGGGCGGTGGCAGGCCGATTGTGGCGAGTTCTTCCTCTGTCTTGTGCCAGAGGTCGTGCGCTTCATCGGCCAGATGCAAAAGAATTTCCGGCACGTGCGGCGGAGCTTGCAGACTGGTATTGGCCAGAATGAAATCGCGCGCGCTTTTATGTGCCGGATTGAGCATCAGAGTATGTCTTCCCAAAGCGGGAGCCGTTCTGGGGATACAGACATGCTCATGCCAAAGCGCTCTTTGCGTCCATTCCGCCCATGCGGCAAACTTCGATCCATTCGTCTTCCGTCACCGGCTGAACCGAAAGGCGCATTGAGGTGACGAGCGCCATCTTCTCCAGCTTTGGATTGGCCTTAACGTCTTTCAGCGTGACCGGCTTCGGCATGTCGCGGACGGCCCTGATGTCCACGCAGTCCCAGCGCGGATCGTCCGTGGTACTGTCAGGATGTGAAAGGGCGCAGACCTCGACGATGCCGACGACTTCCAGCCCTTCATTGGAATGATAGAAGAAGCCTTTGTCGCCCAGTTTCATGGCGCGCATGTTGTTGCGCGCCAGATAATTGCGCACACCGTCCCACTGCTCGCCTTTTTCGCCACGGGCTTTCTGCATTTCCCACGACCATTTGAACGGTTCGGATTTGAACAGCCAGTAAGCCATCAGTCATGAGCCTCAAGCGTTGGCGGGATTATTGATCGCCCAGTTCCACGGACGCACGGTCACGCTCTCGAACAGGCCTGCCAATGCATAAGGATCATTGGCAGCGATCTTTTCCGCTGCGGCCTTGTCGGCAGCTTCCACAACGACCAGACTGCCGTTCGGCTTGCCATCTTCACCGAGGAAAGGGCCTGCAAACTTCAGCCTGTCACCAAGACCCTTGAGATAGTCGAGATGTGCAGGGCGCGTATCGAGGCGCACTTGCAGATGGTCCGGCTTGTCGTTGCACAGAAGAGCAAAAAGCATTGTCAATTATCCTTTCCATTCGAGCATGATCTTGTCCGAAAACCGGTTCCCACTTTTCGGGATCACGCTCTAGTCCTCGGTCTTGAGTGGTCGGTTGAGCAGAGCCGTCACGGCTTCGTCAATGGTGATGGTGCCGTCAAGCAGCGCACCCGTCGCATCGATGATGGGTGCGGAGATGGCGTGCTTGCGGCATAATTCGGCGGCAATCGGAGCGGTCGCCACACCTTCGGCAAGCGGGCGATTGATCAGATCCTCGCCACGTCCGAGCGCCAGCCCGTAGGAGTAATTGCGCGATTGCGACGAAGAGCAGGTCAGCATCAGATCGCCGAGGCCGGAAAGCCCCATGATGGTTTCGGGCCTGGCACCCATGGCCTGTCCGATGCGGCGCAGCTCCGCAAACCCGCGCGTGACGAGAGCAGCCTGAGCGCTTGCGCCGAAACCGCGCCCGACGGCAGCACCGGCGGCGATGGCGAGAACATTTTTCAGGGCACCGCCGATTTCGACCCCTTTAAGATCGGTTGTCGAATAGCAGCGGAAAGCTGGACCAGACAGAAGTGCTGCGAGCTGATCGGCGGTTACAGCGTCCTCGCAGGCAATAGTCACGGCCGTTGGAAGCCCTCGGGCAACATCTGTTGCAAAGCTTGGACCGGATAGTGCAGCGATCCGGTGGTTCGGCAGAACTTCGGCCACAACTTCCGACATCAATCGTCCGGTGCTGCGTTCGATCCCTTTCGCGCAGAGTACGACAGGTGCGGTTTGCGGAATAAGGTTGCTCAGTTGCGAAAGCCCGGCGCGCATCGCCTGTGCGGGAATGACGGCCAGAACGGCATCCGCACGCTCGACTACGGCGACCGCGTCTGTGCTTGCATTAATGGCGGCGGGAAGCTCGATTTCGCCTAGATAGCGCGGATTGCGGTGTGTCCGGTTGATGGCTTCGACCATCGCCTCGTCACGGGCATACAGACATGTATCGTGGCCGCTGCTGCATGCCATGGCCGCAAGGGCTGTGCCCCAGGCGCCGCCACCCAGAATGGCGATCTTGCTAGTTTTTCCGCTCATATCCCGACCGCTCATGCCTTGGCCCCACGTCGTCCGGTTCCGATCAGCGGAGCCGACTTTTCGTCAAGCGGCCAGCGCGAACGCGGTGCAAGATCAAGCCTATCGGGGGCGTCGGTCGCCGCACGTTCGGCACCGGCCCAGGCAATCATCGCAGCATTGTCGGTGCACAGATCGAGGGGCGGAGCGACGAAGCTGAAACCGTGCCGGGCGCAAAGCGTTTCGAGCGCTGCGCGCAAGGTCTTGTTGGCCGCGACCCCGCCAGCAACGACAAGCGCCGGTGTTTCGCAATCGGGAAATTCGTTTCTGAAACGTTCAAGTGACCGACCCACCCGATCGGACAGCGTGTCGGCGACTGCGGCCTGGAAAGAGGCGCAGATATCGGCCACGTCCTGATCCGACAATGGAACCAGTTCTGTTGCCGTCTGGCGTACCGCCGTCTTGAGGCCGGAAAAGGAAAAATCGAGTCGTGCTTCGCCTTTCAACGGTCTTGGCAATGCGAATCGCTTCGGATCGCCCTGATGCGCCATGCGTTCGACTGCCGGGCCACCTGGATAAGGCAGGCCCAGTAGCTTTGCCGTCTTGTCGAAAGCTTCGCCGAGTGCATCGTCGATTGTTGTGCCAAGCCGTTCGTAGTCGCCAATGCCGCGTACCAGCACCATCTGCGTATGACCGCCGGAAACGAGCAGCAGCAGATAGGGAAATAGCAGGCCCTCGGTCAGACGCGCCGTCAATGCGTGGCCTTCCAGATGGTTGACGGCATAAAATGGCTTCTGTGCGGCCATGGCCAGCGCCTTGGCGGTCATCAGCCCGACGATCAGTCCGCCGATCAGCCCCGGCCCTGCCGTGGCTGCCACCGCATCGACGTCGGCAAGTTTCATGTCAGCATCGTCCAGCGCGCGTGCAATCAGCCGGTCCAGCGCTTCGACATGGGCGCGTGCGGCAATCTCGGGCACCACGCCGCCATAAGGTTCATGCTCGGCGATCTGGCTCAGAACCACATTGGACAGAATCCGTCCTCGGCCCAGATCGTCACGTTCGACGATTGCGGCGGCTGTTTCGTCGCAACTTGTTTCTATTCCAAGAATGCGCATTTGCGGTTAGACCCTGCCTGTCTCATAATTCGTTGAAAATCCGGTACCATGGACGGCGCAATATGCAAACAGCATCCTTGAAGAATGGCACGTTGAAGATAGGCACGCGGGGCAGCAAGCTTGCTCTCGCCCAGGCTTACGAGACGCGTCGCCACCTGATGGAGGCGCATGGTCTGCCGGAAGAAGCCATCGAAATCATTCCCATGTCGACGGCGGGCGACCGCATTCAGGATCGCGCACTTTCCGAAATCGGCGGCAAGGGGCTTTTTACCGAAGAGATCGAACAGGCATTGACGGAGGGACGAATCGATCTCGCGGTCCATTCCACCAAGGATATGCCGACGGTTCTGCCCGATGGTCTTCATCTTTCCATTTTCCTTGAGCGCGAAGATCCGCGTGATGCCTTTATCGGTCGTACGGCTTCGCGCCTTGTCGATCTGCCGCAGGGCGCGACGGTCGGTTCGTCATCATTGCGCCGTCAGGCTTTGATCCGCCGCCTTCGCCCCGACATTCAAGTGGTGATTTTTCGGGGCAATGTCGATACCCGCCTGCGCAAGCTGGAAGCCGGAGAAGTTGACGGGACGTTTCTCGCCTGTGCGGGATTGCGACGTCTGGGGCTTGGCGATGTCATTACCGACCTGGCCGATCCGGAAAGCTTTCCGCCTGCGCCGGGGCAGGGCGCCATCGGGATTGAAACGCGTATCGGCGATACACGCATCGATGCGCTGCTCGCGCCCCTTGCGCATCGCGAAACAGGTATCGCCCTTGCCTGTGAACGGGCATTTCTGGCCGCGCTAGACGGCTCCTGCCGTACGCCGATCGCTGGTCTTGCAACAGTGAACGGTGACACGGTTTCCTTTCACGGCATGATTTTGAAGCCGGACGGGTCTGAAGCGCACGAGATAAGGACCGAAGGTCCGGCATCGAATGCTGCCGCACTTGGTACGGAAGCCGCAGAACATCTGCGCGCGAAGGCCGGTCCCCAATTCTTCGAGGGCTGGGAGTAGATTTGGCGGGGCCAGCGCAAATTGCATCGCTTGGTCGCGTTCTGGTAACGCGGCCACAGCCAGCTAGCTCCGGGACCGCCGCAAAACTGGCGTCGAGGGGCTATGAGCCGGTTCTGCTTCCGCTGAGCCGGACCGTTGCGCTCTCCTTTGTTCTGCCCGATGGCCCATTTTCGGCTTTGACGGTGACGAGCGCAAATGCGTTTCACCACATGAACACGGAACGGCTGAAGCCGTTTCTTGATTTACCGCTTTTTGCCGTGGGTCAGGGAACAGCGCAGGCGGCGCGGAAGGCCGGGTTCGGTCAGGTGATCGATGGTGGCGGCGATGCGGTTCGTCTTGCGGCGACGATGCGGCGCAATCTTCCCCAACAATCCCGTGTTCTTTATCTCGCTGGACGCGTGCGCCAGCCGGTGTTCGAAGACGAGATGCGGGCCGCTAAGCTCGATATGCACGTCGCCGATGTCTATGACACGGAGGTGATTCCTTATTCTGCGCCAGCACTTCTGGACGTGCTTCATGGCGCGCCTTTTGTCGCGGTCATGCTTTATTCCGGCGTTGCTGCGACGAGCTTTGTTGAAGCGATGCGTGAAATCACGCTGCCTTTTGACGAGAAAACGCGGTTTTTGTGCATTTCTGTCCGCGTGGCCGACCGGTTGCCGCCGCTCTGGCGGGCAAATGCCCTTGTTGCAGACCACCCGGATGAAGGCGGACTTTTCCGGCTATTTGCCAAACTTTGACTCATTTCGGCGCAACCTTCCTTCATCTGGCGATTTTATCTGTTAGAGTCTGAGGCAACCAATCGGCGTTTACGAGAGGATCCATGGCGAAACCCGGCACTCCGCGACATTCCAAATCGGCCCGCAATCCCGTGACGATCAATCTCGATCCATCGGATGTGAAGCGGGTTGACGAACCGGCGAAAGCGACGCCCGATGCGGAGCCGGTAGGAAGCTTTTCAAAACCTGAGAACCCAAAGCCGGAAACCCCGAAGTCCACATCGCCTAGACCGGAAGCAGCGACTGCCGAAAAGACCGTGAAAACCGAAACGCCGGAAAACTCGACATATGCCAGGCCGCCTTTTACGTCAGGCGTGAAACCTGAAACCCAGCAGCCTGCGCAAAAGAGCGGTGCGACCGTGTCACATCTTCTGGCCGGTGTTGCCGGTGGTGTTATAGGACTTGGCGGTTTGCTGGCGCTGCAATGGGGCAATGTTATTCCCTCTCCGGGTACAAGAGTGACGGCGGAACAGCTCGCGCATATGGAACAGCAGATTGCCGATCTGCGGAGCAATCCAACGCCTGCGCCGCTTGATGATGCGAGCCGCGCGCAGCTTGCAGCGCTGGAAAAGAACGTACAGGCCGCCGAGATCAAGTCAGAGGCGGTCGCAGGTTCCTTCGCCGATCTTCAGCAGCAATTTGCGGCCTTGCCGAAAGAAGCCGCTCAGGACGCGGCAGTGGATACCACCGCTCTGACAGAGCGGCTGGATGCGCTGGAGAGCAAGCTTTCAGCGGCGCAGAACCGGGCGGATGAGGCGACCGCCGGAGTTTCGGGAAACAGCGGCACGATTTCATCCCTCGAATCGAAACTGACCTCCTTGCAGGAAAAGGTCACCCAGACTTCACGCCAGCCCGATGCAACGGCGCTTATAGCGGCGAATGCGCTGAAAACCGCGATTGATCGCGGCGGTTCGTTCAAGGCGGAACTGGATACTTATGCGTCGGTGGTGCCCGACGAGGCATCCATCGAACAGCTCCGTACCCTCGCCGACAAGGGCGTCCCGACTGTTGCCGACCTGAATGCCTGGTTTGGTGCCGTTGCAAACCGGATCATCGCGACGGAGAACAAACTGCCTCCCGATGCCGGAATTTGGGATCAGCTTGTCGCCAGCGCCAGAGGATTGGTAAACGTGCGCCCGGTTGCTGGCAATGTTAGCGGCACCGGTGTCGGACCGATCACGGCCCGTATGGAAGCTGCCCTCCAATCCGGCGATCTGGAGCGTGCGCTTAGCGAATGGGAGCAGTTGCCTGCCGATGCCAAGGCCACCTCACAGGAATTTGCCGATCAGGTGCGGGCGCGACGGGATGCTGATGCGCTTGTGCAGCGCCTTGTTGCGGATAGCCTGAAACCGAAGGTTTCGGCGGGTGAAACCGGCGGGGCTCCGGCCTCTTCCGGTCAATAGGAGGCAGGCCAATGCTGCGTGTCCTGTTCTATCTCGCCATTGTTGCTGCGCTTGGTTTCGGCTTTGCATGGCTTGCGGACCGTCCGGGCGAACTTGATGTCACCTTCGCGGGCAACCACTACAATGTGCCTCTGATAACCGCTGTTGCGGGGATCGTTGCCATTGTCGCGGCCATTCTTATCCTGTGGTGGCTCATCAAGAGCATTATCCAGTCACCTTATACGCTGCGCAGGCATTTTCGCGCGCGCAAGCGCGATCGTGGCTATCAGTCGCTTTCGACCGGTTTAATTGCGGCCGGTGCAGGCGATGCGGAAGCGGCGCGCCGCATGACGAAGCAGGCAGGGAAATTGCTGAGTTCCGATCAGGAGCCGCTGATAAAGCTTCTCGAAGCGCAGACCGCGATGCTGGAAGGCCGCACGGAAGATGCCCGCAATGGCTTCGAGGCGATGGTGGAGGATCCCGAGACAAGGTTGCTCGGCTTGCGTGGGCTTTACATTGAAGCCCAGCGTGTTGGTGCTCGCGATGCCGCCCGCCATTACGCTGCCGAAGCCGTCAGCCAAGCACCGCAGCTTGAATGGGCCTCTTCGGCCATGATGGGCCAGCTGTGTGCCGAGGGCGATTGGGATGGAGCGCTGAAGCTTGTCGATGCGCGCAAGCAGGCTCTCGCCCACAGCAAGGATGTGGTGAAGAAGGAACGCGCTGCATTGTTGACTGCCAAGGCGATGGCAGTCGTCGATGTCGATCATGCCCAGGCAAAGGCGCTGGCGCTGGAGGCAAACAAGCTCGCGCCCGATCTGGTGCCCGCCGCCATGGTTGCTGCGCGTGCCCTTTTCGCTGATGGCGACGTGCGGAAAGGCTCGAAAATTCTTGAAGCGGCCTGGAAGCGGTTTCCGCATCCGGACATTGCATCAACCTATGTCTATGCACGATCCGGCGATACGGCACAGGATCGACTGAAGCGTGCAAAGCATCTCGTATCGCTGCGCTCCAATAATGCCGAAGGCAGTCTTGCACTGGCGCGCGCTGCTTATGAGGCGGGCGATTATCGCCTTGCTCGCGACAATGCCGAGCAGGTTCTACGCGCTTCGCCGCGCGAAAGCGCCTATCTGCTGCTTGCCGATATTGAAGAAGCCGAAACCGGCGATCAGGGCAAGGTTCGTGAATGGCTGGCGCGTGCGGTCAAGGCGCCGCGCGATCCTGCATGGACTGCCGATGGCTATGTTTCCGAACAATGGTCACCTGTATCGCCAGTCACGGGACGCCTCAACAGTTTCGAGTGGAAAGTTCCCGTCGTGGCGCTCGCTCCTGCGATTGAAGCGGAAAAGCCCGAAATCAAGGGCCCGGTCGAGGCGAAGCCGGTCAATCAGATTGTTCTGGCAGAGCTGCGGGACAAGGCCGAAATGGCGGATGTTTCCGCGGGAGCCGAGAGCAAGCCGGTTGTTCGCGATATCGAGGAGGCCGAGGTCATTATTCCCGCTGCTGAGCCCATGAAGGTGTCGCCAGCAACTCCGGTAAAGAAGGCGGAAGAAGTGAAACCGCCAGTCGCCGATGTTATCGTGACTGACGACGATGCGAACGAGGAACCCCGTCGCGCGCATCTCGTGGTGGACGATCCGGGTGTCGACGAAAGCAAATCTTCGCAGAAGGTGCAGAGTGGATTGAAGCTTTTCTGATCAGGCTTTCCGCGAATCGTTGCCGAAAAACAACGCAGCGCATCTCTCGGGCGGTAAACGGCGGTGTAAGACAGTTTACCGCCTTGCGTGGCGCATTCAGCCCGTTACCTTCGATGTTGCTAACTAAATATGCCGGAATCGCGTTTACGGTCGGCAAGCAGTGAATGTGGCAGCGAGGGTGAATGTTCGATCGTCTTTTGGATTTTTTAAAAGAACTCCCGGCCAGCGGTTTTCGTGACCGGAATGAAAAATTCTCCAATGACGATCCACGACTGGCTGCCGCTGCACTGCTTTATCACATCATGGATGCCGATGGTGAAACGCGTGAAAGCGAGCGTAAAAAGCTCTCTTCAATGCTGTCGCAGAAATACGGGCTGAAGGGCGATAGCCTGAAACGGCTGATCCTTGCCGCGGAAAAAGCCGATCAGGAAGCGATAGATTTATCG
Organism: Ochrobactrum sp. A-1; assembly: GCF_022488005.1. Classification (NCBI taxonomy): domain Bacteria; kingdom Pseudomonadati; phylum Pseudomonadota; class Alphaproteobacteria; order Hyphomicrobiales; family Brucellaceae; genus Ochrobactrum; species Ochrobactrum sp. A-1. The sequence continues at coordinate 655,360 of NZ_JAKVQC010000004.1, read as the reverse complement.
GATTTCACATCGGTTCTGAAGCGACAGCTTGACTATCAGGCACGTCTCGACCTGATCGGCCTGATGTGGGAAATGGTCTATGCCGATGGCAAGGTGAGCGAAGTCGAGGCCGACGTGATGTGGCGCGTGGCGGAACTCGTCGGCATCCGGCAGGATGACCGGAATGCCATTCAGGAGCGCATGGACAAGGCGAGCCGTAGCACATCTGCTTCCTGATGACCTCCTATAGCTCGAACGATCAGACTCGTCCTTGCAAGTGACGGGCCTTGCGCAATTGCGGGAACATGGCCGCCCAAGCGACCGCAACGGCGATTGATCCCAATCCGCCAATGACGACGGCCGGAACAGCGCCGATGGCTGCGGCCATCAGACCGGCACGGAATTCGCCAAGCTCGTTCGATGCTCCGACAAAGACCATGTTGACGGCATTGACGCGACCGCGCACGTGATCAGGCGTCCAAAGCTGCATCAGCGTTTCGCGGATATAGACGCTGATCATGTCAGCCGCACCCGCAAATGCCAGGGCAACAACGGACAGCCAAGTCAGTGTCGAGACGCCGAAAATAATATTGAAGAGGCCGAAGAGGCCAACGAAGATGAACATCACGCGGCCTGCATGGTCGCGGATCGGATGTCCGGCAAGCCAGACGGCAGTCAGGACAGCCCCGATGCCTGGAGCTGAGCGCAGCAGCCCAAGCCCCCAAGGGCCGAGATCGAGAATGTCTCGCGCATAGATTGGCAGCAGAGCCACCGTTCCGCCGAGGAGCACGGCGAAAAGGTCGAGCGAAATCGCGCCGAGGACAATCTTTTCCTTCCAGATGTAGCGGAAGCCAGCCAGCATGCTCGTCAGCGAGCGCTGCTCGGTAAGCGTGTGCTGTTTGGGCTTTGGAATGGAGAAGATCAGGAAGGAGCCGATCAGCAGGAACAGCGTCGCGATGGAATAGGCCGCGACCGGAGAAATGCCATAGAGCAGGCCACCTGCAACCGGTCCCACGATTGTCGCTACCTGCCATGCCGATGAATTCCATGAAACGGCGTTCGCGAAATCCTCCGTGGGTACAAGATTGACGACCAGCGATGCGGAAGATGGGCCGAGAAACGCGCGTGCGACACCAAAAAGAGTTAGTGCTGCAAAGACGGTCAAGGGCTCGAACAGACCTGCAAGGGTCAGGCAGAGCAACAACGCCGTCACCACGCTTTCCAGAATGAGCGACAGGCCCATGATGAAGCGCCTGCCGAAACGGTCGGCAGCAGCGCCGGTTACCAGAACCAGCAACAGGGCCGGCAGGAATTGCACCAGTCCGACCATGCCCAGATTGAAGGCGTCACGGGTGAGATCATAGATCTGCCAGCCCACCGACACACTCACGATTTGCACCGCAAATGCGCTCAGGAAACGGGCGCCCCAGTATTTTTTGAAGGCAGAGTGCCGGAATGCTGCGTAACGATCCGCAGAAGAAGCATCAGTGGAGGGGGACATTGCTCATAACATCTAAAGCATTTCCAGCAAAAGTGCGAAGCGGCTTTGCTTGGGATAATGCGCAACAACAAGAAGATAGATGTTACTTACAGCATCCTTCCCATGATCGGAACCACTTTTTGTGAACGGTTTTGTGAGTGCTGTATCAGACAGTGACGGTACAGCTTCACAAACAAAAAGGCCGGTTCAAACCAGCCTTTCATTGCTGTCGTTCTGGATCAGTCCTTGCCGAGCAGGCCTTTCCAGATAATCGCTCCGATAGCCGCGCCGACAAGCGGTGCGACCCAGAACAGCCAGAGTTGGCTGAGTGCTGCCGTGTCGGCGAAGAGAGCGACGCCGGTCGAACGGGCCGGGTTGACCGATGTATTGGTGACCGGGATCGAAATCAGATGGATCAGGGTCAGGCCGAGACCGATGGCAATCGGGGCAAAGCCAGCCGGAGCCAGCGACGAGGTAGAGCCCAGAATGATGATGAGGAAGAAGGCCGTCAGGATTATCTCGATGAGCAGGCCCGCCATCATGCTGTAGCCGCCCGGCGAAAGTTCGCCATAGCCGTTCGAAGCGAGACCACCGGCGGAGAAGCCTTCCTTGCCTGATGCGATGAGGAAGAGCACGGCTGCAGCTGCAATGGCGCCCAGAACCTGTGCAACCCAGTATGGGATCAGGTCTTTGGCCGGAAGGCGACCAGCTACCATGAGGCCCAAGGAAACGGCGGGGTTGAAATGACCGCCGGAAATGCCGCCTACAGCATAGGCCATGGTAAGGACAGTCAAACCGAAGGCGAGGGCGACGCCGAGAAAGCCGATGCCCAGTTCAGGGAAGGCTGCGGCGAGAATTGCGCTGCCGCAACCGCCGAAAACAAGCCAGAATGTTCCGAAAAATTCAGCCGACAATTTGTTCAGCATGGAAGTCCCCAGGGTTGGTGTAGTGAAAATGTCATATGCGAATCATATAGCAAGAAGCATATAATCGTCTTTTTCTTCGGACAATCATGTTTAACTTTATTGACGGTTTTTGTTCTCTGTGGATTTTTCCTGTCATTTCAGTAAATAAAAAAGCTATTCTTCATATATTCGATATTGCTTTTATATCTCTTCTAAATTGGTTCCTAGTGGACAGTAAGAATTGGTCGGTCGGACCTTTTAAAGCCGTCGATCCCGCTCAGCCATATTGCGGAGCAGGGCGGCGGCACGTTATAAGCGCAGATGTCGAACGGGCGACGCTGGCTGATACAAGAGTGTTTAGCCGGGATTTCGCGGGGCAGATTGGAGTTGTCAGCCTTGAACACTCATCGTGGGACGAAAACGCAAAGGCTCGTTTTGGAGGCCGTCAAAGTCGTTCCGATTGTTGCAGCCTTGTCCGGCTGCACGGCGACTGCATGGACCGAAAAGGTGAAGATCGACAGCACGCCAATGCCGACGGAATGCGCGGGCTGGGAGAAGATCGATCTCAAGCAGCGCACGACATTGGTCCTTTTGCGCGAGGACCCGCGCCTTGTGGTCGAGATCGACTCGCACAATCTCAAAGGGCGTAACCTCGGTTGCTGGCAGTAGCCGGACTGCTTCAGGCCGGGGCGGCCAGTCGCACATCGACTTTCTCGATGGTGCCGCGCAGCGCAGGAAGCATTGTTTCGAAGTCGATATGTGCACCTGGTTTCAGCATTGCTTCTCCTGGAGCCAGGCGCCGTTCGCGCTTGCTGCCGTCGCTGTAGGTGATCATGACGATCAACGGCGGCGTGGCGCGTTCTTCGGATGTGGTGTTCCGTATGCGTCCGCCGACACTGAGAACATCGCCTTTATCATGTACTCCAACGCTGGTTTTGAGATCGGTTAGCTGAAGTGCCGAAATGAGTGGCAGGGTCGGCTGCCTGACGGAAGGAGGCTTGTCGGCAAGCAGTGTATATCCGCCCGCTATCCAGAAGGCGGTCGTCGCGCAAAGAGCGACGAAAACCCAATAGCCGAAACCGGGCCATCCGCTGGGGAGACTTGTTTCGGACATAAGCTTGCTTGGCGCAAACGGCTTCTGCGGAATGCTGTGTGAGAAGGATTCTGGCGACGGCGAGGCCGGGACAATGGTTTCGAATTCAGCATCCTCGACCGGTCCGGCATCGGAAGTAAACCATGCTGCGCGATGGTTTTCGCGCAAAGGCACGCGCGACATCTGCGCTTTCGATGGTTGTTTCGCCATCATGCCGTCATCTTCCTTTGCGTTTTTCGCCCTTCGACTGGTGCCACACACTGGCTCATAATGGTTAATGTTTCATGGCCGCAGCCACGTTAACGCATTTTTTAAAGCTCACGCGGGCTGAATTAACGCAACATTAACCATAGAGGATAAAGGTCGATCTGATATCGATGTCATCCGTGCGCCCCTCAGCGCGCGGACAATTGAAGAGAAACAGCCCGGTGATACGTTTCGAGAATGTCGGCCTGCGATATGGAATGGGTCCTGAGATCCTGCGCGATGTCAGTTTCCATATTCCGCCGCGTTCATTCCAGTTTCTGACCGGCCCGTCGGGGGCAGGGAAAACCTCGCTCATGCGCCTTCTCTTCATGGCGCTGAAGCCGACGCGCGGCCTTATCAATATTTTTGGCAAGGATGTTGCGCGGCTCAATCATGCGGAAATTCCGCTTCTGCGCCGCCGCATTGGCATTGTGTTTCAGGATTTTCGCCTGCTCGACCATATGACCACCTATGAGAATGTGGCGCTGCCGCTGCGTGTGCGCGGAAAGGAAGAGGCAACCTACCGTCACGAAGTGGAGGAGCTTCTGCATTGGGTTGGGCTCGGAGACCGAATGAATGTGCTGCCGCCGGTCCTTTCGGGCGGTGAGAAGCAGCGCGCAGCCATTGCTCGCGCGCTCATCGATCAGCCGGAACTGCTTCTGGCTGACGAACCGACCGGCAATGTCGATCCGCCGCTTGCGAAGCGTCTCCTGCGCCTTTTCACGGAGCTGAACCGTTCAGGCACGGCCGTGATTATCGCGACCCACGACCTTTCCCTGATGGAGCAGGTCGATGCGCGGCGCATGATCCTCGAACATGGGCGGCTCGACATCTATGATTGATGCAAGGAACACCTGGCAACGCGCATTGGATGATATACGGGTCCGTTTCGAAGACCTTCAGGACATGCTGCTCGTTCGCATAGGCAAGCGTCGGAAGCGTCAGGGACCGAGTCCCATTGTGCCCGACGGCAGCGTGACAGGCACCGCGCTCGTTATCGTGATCGCCATCATGACCTTTCTAGCATGTCTGACGATGGGCGGTGTGACGCTCGTTCGCGCCTCGGCTGCTGCCTGGCAGAGCCAGATCGCGCGCGAAGCCACGATCCAGATCCGACCGGTCGACGGGCAGGACATGGAAAAGGCTCTGGCTCAGGCGAGCGAGATCGCGCGCGGCTTTGCCGGCGTCAAAGGCACCAGCATCATCGACAAGGATGCGACAGCGCGCTTGCTCGAACCGTGGCTCGGCAGTGGCCTCAATATCGATGAACTGCCCGTACCGCGTCTTGTCGTTGTCACGATCGACGAGAATGCTCCGCCTGACTTTGAAACCATGCGTGCTGAAATTACACGTGCCATTCCGGCGGCTAGCTTTGACGATCATCGCACCTGGGTCGACAGGCTTGTCTCCATGGCTCACACGACGGTGCTGGTTGGAACTGCCGTTCTCTCGCTCGTGATTGCTGCGACGGTTTTGACCGTGATCTTTGCCACACGCGGCGCAATGTCAGGCAACGGCCATATTATCGAGGTGCTGCATTTTATCGGCGCTGAATCGAAATTCGTGGCACGTGAGTTCGAATGGCACTTCTTCCGCACCGCATTGAAGGGCGCGCTATGCGGCGGAGCGGCGGCAATGTTCGTATTTCTGATCTTCTCGTGGTGGGCATCGAGCCATATGGCGACCCCCGAAGGCGACCAGGCTGCTGCCATGTTCGGTAATTTCGCCATCGGGCGCAGCGGCTACATCGGAGCTGCCGTCATCATTATTCTGGTCAGTTTCCTCACCATGCTGACCAGCCGCCTGACGGTGATCCGCCAGCTTGCAACCATGGATGGTCCGGGAGTGCGCTCCGAATGAAGACCTTTTCCGATACAGGCGCTTTCAGGACAAGATTTTCGCCCGCTTCTCCGACTTCTCGCCGCAATGCTGGCTATGATGGAAGAAGAGATGGTACGCGAATCCCGCAAGCGCTATCGGGCGGGCACCGGTCGAGTGACGATGCAGTGGCACAGAGGCAGACAGCAAACGGGCTTTCTACGGGGGATGTGGTCTGGCGCCGCAATCGGAGCGGCGTTTCCCTGCAGTCCTTTACAGTTGCGTCCGGTAATTTCTTATGGTCTGTCATGATGCGCATGTTCAGACGTTTCCAACCCGTTTCCATCGTTCTCTTTGTTATTCTTCTGGCGTTTCTCGTCGGCTTCGTCGCGTTTGGTGAAAAAGTCACCAGCATGCAACCTCCGGCTATCGAGGAGCCTGCCGATGCGATCATCGTTCTGACTGGTGGACAGTCAAGAATCCAGGCGGCCGTCGATCTTTTGAAAGACAAACGAGGGAAGCGGCTTCTGATCAGCGGTGTTCATCCGGCGACCAATGAAAAGGCGCTGCAGCGCGCGACCCATGCGGATCAGAGCCTCTTCGATTGCTGTGTCGATCTTGACCGGTCGGCACTCAATACCATCGGCAATGCGACCGAAAGCGAACGCTGGATTCGTACCAACAATTATCGCCGCGTGATCCTGGTCACCAATAACTACCATATTCCGCGCAGCACCTTGGAAATGTCCTATCGCATGAAGGATGTGGAATTCATTCCCTATCCGGTCGTGAATGGGGAGCGACGCGAACATAGCTGGGTTGCCGAAAGTGACACATTGCGCGTGCTCTTCATCGAATATGTGAAATATCTGGGCGCTGCTGTCCGTGTGGGTGCGACCGAACTGTTTGGAACGCAGTCAGGGCAAAATGCAACGACCGAGAGCTGATCTGGCCGCAGAATTGCGATTTCCTGATGGAAATGGCCGATCTTCCTGATATATCGGTGCCGTCACTTTCTGCAGAAAGTCCAGAATTCGCGCGTGATCGTTTACCGCCAGCCGGGAGCGAAAATGCTTTAGCCAGGGTCTCCACCGACTGATGCTTCTCTATCTGCGCTCAATCTTGTTCAATGCGGCGTTCTATATCTGCACACTTGTTCAGATGATCGTCTATACGCCCTTTTATTTCCTGTTGCCCCGCAAGAAGGCGTGGATCGTGCCGAAGCTGTGGGCAAGGGTCAATCTCTGGCTCCAGAAGCATATCGCCGGGACCGACTATGTGGTCGAAGGATTGGAGAACATCCCCGAAGGCGCCTATATCTGCGCGCCAAAGCACCAGTCTGCCTGGGATACCTATGCTTTCCTTCCCTATCTTGACGATCCCGTGCTGATCCTGAAGCGGGAACTGATGCGCATTCCGCTTTTCGGCTGGTATATCGCGAAGATGCAGATGATCCCGGTGGACCGCGGTTCCCGCGTCAAGGCGCTGCATTCGATCACTAAGGGAGCGGAAAAGGCGATTGCGGAAGGCCGCCAGATTCTGATCTATCCGGAAGGAACGCGCCGGGCGCCGGGTGCTCCGCCGCACTATAAATATGGCATCGTTCATCTCTATGAGGCGCTCAATCTGCCGGTTTTGCCGATTGCGCACAATGCAGGCCTTTACTGGCCGCGCCGCAAATTCCTCCGTTATCCCGGAATCATTCGCGCCCGTATTCTGCCGCCAATTCCGGCAGGGCTTCCGAAGGAAGAATTCCTGAAGCGACTTATCGAATCCACCGAAACGGCCTGTGACGAATTTCTGGTCGCCGCCAGCCGCGATCCCAATCCACCACCCATGCCACCGACCGCCGTTCAAAGACTGAACGAGCTCGGCGCCTAACCCTCACAGCATGTTAACGGCCTGATCACGTTCAATTGCGTTGCGAGAACGACAATTCGCCGCGTTTTCTAGAACTTTCGTTTTTCTTGCGTGCAACCATGAAACCCGTTATCAGAGCCCGACACGAAAGGACACATCATGAATATTGATGCCATCTCCATCGGCTCCAATCCTCCTGAAGACGTCAACGTCATCATTGAAGTGCCTGTCGGCGGCCAGCCGATCAAGTACGAGATGGACAAGAAGGCCGGCGCCCTCATCGTCGACCGCTTCCTCTACACGCCAATGACCTATCCGGGCAATTACGGTTTCGTGCCGCATACGCTTTCGGAAGATGGCGATCCGATTGACGTTCTCGTCTGCAACACCCGTCCGCTGGTTCCTGGCTGCGTGATCAACGTTCGCCCGATCGGCGTTCTGGTCATGGAAGACAATTCCGGCAAGGATGAAAAGATCATCGCCGTTCCGTCGCCGCACCTGACGCGTCGCTACGAGAAGATCCACGACTATACCGATATGCCGGAGATCACTCTGAAGCAGATCGCGCACTTCTTCGAGCACTACAAGGATCTGGAGCCCGGCAAGTGGGTCAAGATCGGTGACTGGGGTGACGAGGATTACGCACGCAAGTTCATCGTGGAAGCTATCGAACGCGCCAAGGGCAAGTAAGCGATAGCTTTTCGATCCGTCTAAAACAAAAGCGCCCGGCAATGTCCGGGCGCTTTTGTTTTCGGGCTTGCGAGTGATGCGCTTAGAGCATAATCCGGCCGGAGTGAAACGAGGATCGATAAGATTATGCTTGAAATATAATAACTTAGAGCGCCGATCTGATCCAATCAGATCGAAACGCGCTCTAAAGGAAAAGCGGCAGCAGCGTCGTCCACATGAACTGACGGATGAAGAAGATGATCAGCAACAGGATGATCGGCGAAATATCGATGCCGCCGAGATTGGGCAAGATATTGCGGATCGGGCGCAGAACAGGCTCTGTCACCTTGTAGAGAAACTCACCGATTGATGCCACGAAGCGGTTGCCGGAATTGACGACATTGAACGCATAGAGCCACGAGAAAATGGCACTCGCGATAATAATATAGGTGTAAATATCGAGCGCCAAATCAATGGTGCGGAACAATGCGATCATGGAGGCCTCCTTGGCGATTGGCCGAGATGTAGCGGTTGCATCGGGCGAGAACAAGGGCTGAGCGCTTAAGCGCTGGAATTTTTGAGAAGCGCAGCAAGTGCTTTCAGTCGCCCGAACCGTCGAATTGTCGTTGAGTATTGTGGTGAATGAGATTGTTGACGTGCTCCAGCCAGTGGTCACGGACGCGCATACTGCGCAAATGCTGGAGCGTGTTGGTGACATAATCCACATTAGCACCGGAATCGCCGCGGGCGGATGCGACAATGGCTGCGGCTTCCTCGGCTTTCAGCGAGCCTGCATATTGCAGGTGGCGGCGGTCGGCCACATAGGTGACTGCGTCGACATCGCGTCCATCGGCAAGACGCAAGCGAAGATGCTTTTCATGATAGACTTGGTTCGACATTTCACGTTCGCGCAGATAGGTCATCACTTCGCCGGTCATATCTCCGGGCACGCGAAAAGCAATACCGAGACATGAACCACCGGCATCTAGCCCCAGAACCAGCCCCGGTTGATCGGGAGTTCCGCGATGAACATGCGAGTAAATGCACAGGCTGCGCCTGTAGCCGTAAAGGCGCGCGCGCATGGTCTCCACATGCGCAAAACCCGGCCGCCACATCAGCGAGCCGTAGCCGAAAACCCAGAAATCGTTCATTCGCCTATCATCGGGGAGTGTGGTCATGAGAGTATCCATAATGGTTCAGTGAACGCCGATTTCCACCGGTAATCAACGGATATCCCTCGATTTTTCTTCTCTATCGCTTCACAAGGCACATTCCTGCCATAATATGGCCAACAGTCGGGAGGAGCAAAACATATCGGGGCTGGATATTTGGTCTGAACCCGGAGTGAGGCTCTTCGAAACAACCGTCTGATTAATGTAAGGCTTTTGAAATGGCGCACACTGGAATGAACGCACCGAAAGCCAGAAAGCGCCCCATAGCGCTCATCATTATTCTCGTTGTCTTGATCGCTGGCTATACGGCGGGCTGGTTCTATATTGCAAACAGGCTTGAGGCGCGCGCCGAGGTTGACATGGCCAAGCTTGCTGCCCAGGGTGTTGGCGTGAAATGCGAAGATCTGCGCATGGGCGGCTATCCGCTGCGCGTCAATGTCGTTTGCGACAGCATTTCCTGGCAGCGGCCTTCCGAGGGTATGTCTTTCCGCGCCGGACGTTTCACTTCGGGTTCTCCGGTCTATGCGCCACGTTCACTCTCGAACGATCTGACAGGTCCGGCCTTTATTGAGTTTCCGGGGCTGGAGCCGCTGGAAGTCAACTGGAGCAAGTTTACCTCCAATACCCGGCTGGCGCGTCCGTTCCCGACCGAAATCGAGTTGGCTGCACGTGAGGTCGCGGTTGGCCTTCGCACCGAAACTACGAAGACGGAGCCGCTCAGCACGCTCGAGCAGATGGATTTCCGCATGAGCCAAGCGGACGGAACCTTGAAGATCAATGGCCGCTTTGCTGGATTGAAGCTTGCCAAGGCAGTGATCGGTAGTGCCACCAGCCCTGAAATCGACGGCGTCGCGGATATTGATGTGGCAGATGCTGCGACACTGCTTGCAAGGAGCGAAACCCCTTTCCATCAACGTCTGCGCGGACATTCCGGTAGGATCAATCAGGCTTTCCTGTCCATGCCCAATGGAGCCATGGTTTCTGTTGCAGGGCCGTTTTCGGTCGGTGCCGACGGGCTCGTCAATGCTGATGTGAAACTGACGCTCGTTAATCCGCAATCGCTGGCGCAGGCGGGGCAGACAGTGTTTCCCGAGCAGGGCGGCAATATCGCCACCGTTTTGTTTGCTCTCTCGGCTATGCCGAAAGACGAAAACGGCAATCCTGTTATGGAGATCGCCGTTCGCAAAGGTAAAGTCAGCGCCGGATTTATTCCGCTCGGACGGTTGCCTGCTCTTTAAGAGAGTAGGCGAATAAGGCAGTAAGGGAGTAGGACACTATGTTTGCGGCCCTATCCGTTCCTTACTTTTCGCTCGTGCGCGTCGCAGCCTGACGGCCGAAGTCCGGTGCATCTACTTCCTGACCGGCATCGATGATACCGCGCCGAACAGCGCGCGTGCGGGTGAACAGATCAAATAGCGCTTCACCATCACCCCAACGTATTGAGCGTTGCAGCGAGGCTAAGTCTTCCGAAAAACGCCCAAGCATTTCGAGGATGGCATCCTTGTTGTGCAGGCATACGTCACGCCACATTGTCGGATCGGACGCGGCCAGACGCGTGAAGTCACGGAAACCGGAAGCCGAATACTTGATGACTTCCGATTTGGTGACCTGTTCCAGATCGCTGGCCGTGCCGACAATGTTATAGGCAATGATGTGCGGCAGATGCGAGACGATAGCCAAAACCAAATCGTGGTGCTGCGGGTCCATGCGGTCGAGCCGCGAGCCGCAGGCGATCCAGAAGTCGCTCAGCTTTTCCAGTGCCGCTTCATTTGTATCGGGCAGGGGGGTCAGGATGCACCAGCGATTCGTGAAGAGTTCTGCAAAGCCAGCGTCGGGGCCGGAATACTCAGTGCCCGCCAAAGGGTGGCCGGGAATGAAATGTACATTGTCCGGCAGTTCTGGCTGCATCTGCGCAATTACCGAAGCCTTGGTGGAGCCGACATCCGTAATTATGGCACCGGGTTTGAGATTTGCCGCGATCTGCCGCGCTACCGTGCCTGACGAGCCGACGGGAACCGAAACGATAACCAGATCGGCATCCTTGACAGCCTCAGCGCTATCGGTGGTGTAGCTGTCACCGAGTGCCAGTTCTTCGGCGCGTTTCAGCGTTTCACCGCTGCGTGTGGCAATGGCGATGTGATCTGCGAGCTTTTCGCGCCGAATAACGCGGGCCAGCGATGAACCGATAAGGCCGATGCCAATCAGGGCGATCTTGTCGAAATGGACCGTGGACATTGTTCTACTTCAAAAATTCAGTCAGGGCGGCGACAACGCCACGATTGGCTTCTTCCGGTCCGACCGTCATGCGCAAGGCATTGGGGAAACCGTAGCCGCCGACGCGACGCAGGATATAGCCGCGCTTGGAAAGCCATTCGTCGGCCTTATCCGCCGAGTGCGCGGCATTGTCTGGAAAATGGATCAGCAGGAAATTCGTGACTGACGGCGTTACCCGCAGGCCGAGCTTGGTGAACTCGTCGGCCAGCCAGCCAAGCCACTTGTCATTGTAAGTGATCGACTTTTCGACATGGGCGCGGTCACGGATCGCAGCTGCGCCAGCGGCAATGGCGGCTGAGTTCATGTTGAACGGCCCGCGGATGCGGTTGAGCGCATCGACCACGTGCAGCGGTGCATACATCCAGCCGATACGCAGGCCCGGTAGCCCGTGGATTTTCGAGAAGGTGCGCGTCATGACAACGTTCTCGTTGGACGAAACGAGTTCGAGACCGGATTCATAGTCATTGCGACGGACATATTCGGCATAAGCCGCATCAAGAACCAGAAGCACGTGCTTCGGCAGTCCGGCGTGAAGGCGACGGACTTCCTCGAAAGGCAGATAGGTCCCAGTCGGATTGGCCGGATTGGCAATGAAGACGATCTTTGTGCGCGACGACAGGCCGGCCAGAATGGCATCCACGTCGATACGCTCATTCTTCTCTTTCACCGTAACTGGTGCGGCGCCGGCGCCCAATGTCTGGATCTTGTAGACGGCAAAACCATGCTCCGTGATGATGGCTTCGTCGCCTGGAGCAAGATAAGTCTGGCATATCAGGCCAAGCAGTTCGTCGGAGCCGTTGCCGCACAGGATATTGGCCATATTGAGCCCCTGTGTTTCCGCAATCGCCTCGCGCAACGCCAGCGCCTGCCCATCTGGATAAAGCTCCAGTTTTTCGCCTGCGTGTCGATAGGCTTCGACAGCATGCGTACTTGGACCAATAGGCGTTTCGTTGGAGGAGAGTTTATAGACCTTGGCAACGCCCTCCACATGTTCCTTTCCGGGCACATAGGCTGCGATGTCGAGCAGGCCTGCCTTGGGCTGGGGACGGGTAAGGTTCTGCGTATCGGTCATGATTTTGGCTCCGCCAAAAGGTCAATGTTAAAACTACGCTGGCGGCATATCCCGCCATTGCGTTCAAGTCGAGAAAAACCTTGTTCGATAGTACGTGCCGACTGCAGCAACTGTACGTTTTTACAGGCGATGATGCGCACCTATCCTAATTCTTTCGGTCTGACTTGTTGCTTTGCACAGGTACTTTCCGCAATCCACCAACGGGTGTGCCTTGCGGTGCGAGAACCGGAACGAAGACGCGGCGCGACGAACGCTGGGCGACAGGCAATCCCTGATATAGCCGCTTCTGTGCCTCCACCACGAGAACGCCTGAAAAGACTGGCCACAACCGTCGCCCCATGCCTTCGAGAGCAAGACATGGCCGCATCATCCATCGCCGCGTGGCGGGCGGAAAATGCAGGGCGTCGCTCACCGTGCTGACGGTGAAATTCGCCTCACGCAATAGGGTCGTTAGCTGCGTCCGGCTGTAAGGCCGTCCGCTGCCGAAAGGTGTATGTTCGAAGCGGGCCCACACGCCGCGGCGGTTGGGCACCACAATGACGAGTCGTCCATTAGGCGCGAGGACGCGCCACATCTCCTTCAGCGTTTCGGTCGGGTTTTCTGCATACTCCAGCGCATGGACCATCAGCACGCGATCAATCGAGGAATCGGGCAGCGGCAGTTCTTCATCGAAGACGAGCGCTGTTGCTGTTTTTTCTACCGAAGGCCAAGCAACGGCTCCCTGACCTGCCGGCATGAAGGCGAATGTGCGCTCTGTATCGGCACTGAAACGGTCGAGATAGGGCAGGCTGTAGCCCATGCCGACAAGTCGCTCTCCCGGCACATGCCCCCAAAGACCGGCCAATGCCATGCGGATCGCGCGCTCCGCGAGATGGCCCAGTGTCGTGTCGTAAAATGATCGCAGTTCGATGATGTCTGGATGCATGCAGGTCACGCTATATGAAATCTCGACGCTGGGAAATGGAGAAGCCGGAGCATCTTCATCCGGTGGGGTGCAATTTCCTCAAACCGTGCTATAGAGCGTGCCTTTCCGGCACCTTTGATGGGCGCCGAAGTCTGCGCGAAAGCGAACGATCAGGAGAAGCAGCAGATGCCCGAAGTCGGTGGCAAGACAATCGAAGTTCTCTTTAGTCCGGATGAGATCGCCGGTCGCAATCTCGAGCTCGCCAAGGCCATTGCTGAACACAAGTTTCACAATCTGCTGACAATTTCGATCCTGAAGGGCTCCTTCATCTTTGCAGCCGACCTCATCCGCGCGATGCACGATGCAGGTGTGGAACCCGATGTCGAATTCATCACCGTTTCAAGCTACGGCAAGGGAACGACAAGCACGGAAGTTCGTCTGCTGCGCGATATCGACAGCGATGTGCGTGACCGTGATGTGCTTCTGATCGACGATATTCTGGAATCCGGAAAGACGTTGAAGTTCGTTCGCGAACTCATGCTGGAACGGGGCGCACGGAGCGTCAGCATTGCTGTTCTTCTCGACAAGAGCGTGCGCCGCAAGGTCGATCTTGATGCCGATTTCGTGGCTTTCGAATGCCCCGACTATTTTGTCGTCGGCTATGGCATGGACGTCGGGCATGCCTTCCGCCAGTTGCCTTATGTCGGCCGGGTGATGGAATAAGCGCCGTCCGGCGTCCGTACTTTCAGATCAATCGAACTTCAACAGACGCTGCAGATATTCCTTTTCCATCTGCGGCGTCAGCGCATTGCCGAGCTTGCGGCGGATTTCGTCGAGAATTTCGCGCGCACGCTGAATATCTATTTCACCTGGAATCTTGACGTCATCGTTGAGGCCGCTGTCGCCGGTACCTTGCTGGCGACCAAGGGGATCCTTTCCGCGACTGCCATTGGCGCCACTTTGCCCTTGACCTTGCTGGCCCATGGCCTGCTGCATTTTCTGCATCATGTCGCGCCCGCCACGACGTAGCGCATCGAGCGCGCTACCCTGCTGGTCGCTTGCTTCTGCACCTTCGCTGCGGCCGAGCGCATCCGTGGCATTGTCCATTGATTTTCCGGCATCCGAAAAATCCTTGCCGGGTTCAATGCCCATGCCCTTCAAATCGTCCATCAGTTTTTGCAGATCGGACTGAAGGTCCTTCTGTTGTTGTTGCAGCTTGCGCATGGCTTCGGCCATATCAGGAGGAATATCGCCTTTCCCGCTTTGACCGTTATCAGCTTCACCGCCCGGCTGTCCGCCGCCCATGGAGCCGTTATCGCCGGGGAACAGGTTGTCGTCGAACTCGCCTTCGCCATCGCTGCCGCCGAACTGGCGCTGCATTTTCTGATCGAGATTGAAAGTTTCGTTCATCGTCTTTTGCTGGCGCTGCATCAGTTCGCCGAGCTTGTTCATCTGCTGCTGCATCTGGTTCTGCTGGCCTTGCCCCTGACCTTGCTGGCCCTGCTGTGTCTGCCCCATCTGGAGATTGTTCATCAGGTTCTGCAATTGCGACAACAACTGTTCAGCCTGATCCCGCGAGCCCTGACGTGCCAGATTTTCGATCTGGTCCATCATGCGCTGCAGGTCTTTTTCCGTCAGCATTCGCGCATTGGGGTCTGGTGCGGTGCGGCGTGCATTCGGGTTCTGCTGCTGGCGCTGGGCAAATTCCCGCAGGAAGTCTTGCATTGCCTTGCGCAGTTCTGCCGAAAGCTTTTCGATTTCCTCTTGCGATGCACCGTTCTGCAGAGCGTTTCTTAGGGCTTCCTGTGCCTGCCGCAGGCGCTTTTCGGCAGCTGACAGGTTTCCGTCCTCGATACCAAGCGCGACCTGCCACATATAATCCGCCGCATCGCGTAAGGCGTCATCACTCCTGGCGAGACGGAGGCGCGTGCCAATCGTGACCAAACCCAGATAATGAGCTGCATTCTTGATGGTTTCTTCCGGGCGAAGTGTGATTGCCGACAGCATGTCGAGCACATGGTCGCGTTGCGTGGCATCGAGCGCGAGGATACGGCGCTGTTCGGCAACGGCGCGGGCGAGCGGATTGCTGAAAGGACGCTCTGGCAAGGTAATGATCTTGGTTTCGCTGCGACCGATTTGTCCGGCGGCGTCGGTTACAACCAGCGTGAGCGCAATTTTTTCGCCCGCCCAAGGATGTTCGGTCAGGTCCTTCGACGTCGTAGCGTCCTTTACGCCGCGGCGGGGCAATGCAAGAGGCAGTTCCGGCGCATCGTAAAGCGGTGCGGCTTCTTCGTCCTCATCATTGTTGAGTGGGATAATCTCACCCTCGGCCTTTACGGGCGCGTAGTCGTCCTCGATCTGATAGGAAAGCTGCAATGTGCCGTTCAGCGCATGCCCGGGTTCCTTTGTGAAGTGGATCGTCGGCGGGTTGTCCGGCGTGACGGCAAATTTCCAGCGAGCATCGGTGCCCGAAAGCGCCAATGTCTCGTCCTGCTGCAAATCGTAACGGAAATTGCGGCTTCCATCGACGACGGCCTGTTCTGCTGGCTCTTTTCGGTCATCCTTTGCGCTTACCGGCTGCACGTCGCGGCGCTCGCCCTTCACATCGGTCGCAGTCAGGCGTTCAGAACCGCCACCGATCACGCGGACCGACAGAATGCTGCCCTGCGGTACGTTGATTGCGGCTTGTTCACTGTCGCTCGTCGTAGCCAGGAAGACCGGAGCACGGCCGGTATAGCGCGGCGGCGTCACCCATGCATCAATGCGGGCAATGGCACTGTCATCACTTGGGCGGATATGAAAGGCATCGGCAATACGGCCGCTGTTCGGGCTGATGCTGTAGGCGAAGGCAGTCACGAAGAGCAGGACAACCACTGTACGAATGCCGAAGGGGTCATGTTCGGGAACGCGTGTATAGGGCAGGCCGGATTGCAGGTTCTTAAGCCGGTTTGCCATGCGGCGCTGGTGTTCCCGCCACAAGGCGACGGCGAAAGGATCGTGTTCTCCGGTTGCCATATGGCCCGTCTGGACGGCAAGCGGTTCGTGAACCAAACCGTTGATCGCCTCAATGCGGCTTGTGATGTCACTTTCTGTCGGAGGGCGAAATCGGAACGGCAGATAGACCGCAATAAGACCGGCAAGACCAAATAGCGCCAGCACGCCGATATGAAGCCATCGCGGCATCATGCCGAACAAGCCGAACCAGCTCAGGCTGGCAAACAGGCCGACAAGAAGGACCAGCGGCAGTATCAGCGGCCAGAAGCGCTCGAAGCTGATTGATAGAAAGGCGCGGAGACGGAGCCGACGCAGAGCATCGCCTTTCCCGGAAAAGAGCCGCAGGAAGGCATCCCGCGCGGGGCGCGGCCCGTCTTTCCTGTCGTTGCTACGATCCGTCATCTGGGCTTTCTGGCGTGTATCGCGTTTTCATCTGGCAACAGGATAACACGCATCATGGCAAAGGCGAGGCTTTGCCATGATAATTGTACGCATGGGTTTTATAGCCACTCCGGCACGGAATCGAGCGCCAGCAATTCTTCGTAGGTACGGCGCGGGCGTACGACATGATAGCGATCACCGTCGACCAGCACCTCGGGAATGAGTAGGCGGCTGTTGTAGGTACTGGATAAAACCGCACCATATGCGCCCGTCGTGCAGATGGCGATAAGGTCGCCCGGAGCAGGTTTTGCCACTTCCCGGTCGAGGCCGAGATAATCGCCGGTTTCACAGACCGGGCCGACAAAATCGGCGTGGATGCGTGGCGCATCATCCTTCGGGAGGGTTACGGGCTTAATGTCGTGGAATGCATCGTAAAGTGTGGGACGAATCAGGTCGTTCATCGCCGCATCCACAATGACGAAGTTCTTGGCGTCGCCTTCCTTGACGAAGATCACTTCCGTTACCAGAAGTCCGGCATTGCCGACGATCAGGCGGCCCGGCTCGAACACGGTTTTCAAGCCGAGCGGCTTGATGTGTTTTGCAACGATTTCCGCGTAAGCGACGGGTAGCGGTGGAGGCGTATTGTCAGTACGGTAAGGAATGCCGAGCCCCCCGCCAACATCGACGTGGCGGATGTTGTGACCGTCGGCCTGCAGTTCCTTGACCAACTGCGCCATCAGAGCAAAGGCATCGTCGAACGGTTCGAGATCGATGATCTGGCTGCCGATATGCATATCGATGCCGACCACGTCGAGACCGGGCAGGCTTGCCGCGCGGGCATAGGCCTCGCGCGCCTTGACGCGGGGAATGCCGAACTTGTTTTCGGATTTGCCGGTAGAAATCTTGGCATGTGTTTTCGCATCCACATCGGGATTGATGCGCAGCGATACGGATGCGACCTTGCCCGCCTTGACGGCACGAGCAGAAAGAATTTCCAGTTCAGGCTCGGATTCAACGTTGAAACAATAGATACCTGCTTCCAGCGCGAAGTCCATTTCGTGTGGGGTCTTGCCGACGCCTGAAAAGACGATCTTATTGGCCGGGATGCCCGCAGCAAGTGCCCGGCGGATCTCACCTTCCGAGACGGTGTCGGCACCGGCGCCAAGCTTCGCCAGCGTTTTCAGCACGGCCTGGTTGGAATTGGCCTTCAGCGCGTAGGTCACCAGCGTTTCCATACCGGCGAAGGCTTCTCTGAACACCCGGAAATGACGTTCGATGGTCGCGCGGGAATAGACGTAGAAAGGTGTACCAACAGCCTGAGCGATTTCAGGCAGGCTGACATTTTCGGCGTGAAGAACGCCGTTGCGATATTCGAAATGGTTCACGGGAAGGCCTGCAGCAGAAACTTACAACAGCTTGTCGAGGATGATAGGCTTGTCTTCCTTCGGTTTCGGCTTGGTGTGTCCCTGATCGTCGGTGATCAGCGACGATGGCGGCGGCTCCAACGGACCCTTACGACCGCAAGCAGCGAGCATGGCCGCAAGCGCGGCGATCAGAAGCACGGAAGAAATGGCGGAGCGGCCTGTCATCAGCTTTGGTTCCCGAAACGTATAATCTTGCGATAGGTCTAACTCATAATGTTCGAAAGTGGAATCATCAGTTCGGCAGATGATTCCACATGACGTCATGTTGATAGCTTATCAGGCCTTGGTGATGCGCTTTTTCCAGTAACGGATCTGGCGGCGAACTTCCTGCGGGGCTGTCCCGCCGAAGGATTGACGGCTCTTCACCGATTTCTCAACCGTGAGATAACCGAAGATCGCATCCGTGATGCCCGGATGGATTGATTGTAGCTCCTCCAGCGAGAGCTTGGCCAGATCGACCTTGCGGCTTTCGGCTAGCGCCACGGCGCGACCGGTGACGTGATGCGCCTCGCGGAAGGGTAGGCCCAGTTCGCGCACCAGCCAGTCGGCCAGATCGGTCGCGGTGGAATAGCCCGAACCTGCGGCCTTCTTCATGGACGCTACATTGATGGTCAGGTCGCGCACCATGCCAGCCATGGCGGCGATGGCGAGTTCCAGATTTTCGGCGGCGTCGAAGACCTGTTCCTTGTCTTCCTGCATGTCCTTGGAATAGGCGAGCGGTAGACCCTTCATGATGGTCAGAAGGGCGACCAGCGAGCCGTTGATGCGGCCAGTCTTGGCGCGCACCAGTTCGGCGGCATCCGGGTTCTTCTTCTGCGGCATGATCGAGGAGCCGGTGGAGAAGGCGTCGGAAAGCCGCACGAAATTGAACTGCGGGGTCGACCAGATGACGATTTCCTCGGCAAGGCGCGAAAGATGCCCGGCGCAGATAGCGGCGAGCGACAGGAATTCCAGCGCATAGTCGCGGTCGGAAACGCTGTCGAGCGAATTGCGGGTCGGTTCGCGGAAGCCGAGTGCCTTGGCCGTCATGTGACGGTCGATCGGAAAGCCGGTGCCTGCAAGGGCTGCCGCGCCCAGCGGCGATTCGTCCATGCGTTCAATCGCATCACGCACGCGCGACAGATCGCGGCCGAACATTTCCACATAGGCCATGCAGTGATGACCGAAAGTGACGGGCTGTGCGGTCTGGAGATGGGTGAAGCCCGGCATCACGGTCGTGGCGTGTTCTTCCGCGCGTTCCAGAAAAGCCTCGATCAGGTTTTTCAGGGCGATGGCGGTCTTTTCCAGTTCTTGCTTGACCCAGAGGCGGAAATCGACGGCCACCTGATCATTGCGCGAGCGGGCAGTATGCAGGCGTCCGGCAGAAGGGCCGATCAGATCGGCCAGCCGCGCCTCGATATTCATGTGAATGTCTTCGAGCTTGCGCGAGAAGGTGAACTTGCCATCCTCGATCTCCTTGAGGATGGTTTTCAAACCCTGCTCGATCTGCTTGTGGTCGTCTGCCGTAATGATGCCCGTCTTTGCGAGCATGGCTGCATGGGCGAGTGAGCCTTGAATATCTTGCGCATAGAGCTTGCGGTCGAAGCCGATGGATGCATTGATCTCTTCCATGATCGCATCGGGTCCTGAGGCAAAACGGCCGCCCCACATCTGATTGCTTGATTTTTGTTCGCTCATGCTCATATGCCCCGAGTGACGATTTGGCCGGATAATAGAAAGAAGTGATGCGACATGGCAGAAGACAACGAAAAGGCGAAATCGGGAAATCGCAAGATCGTCCTTCTCGCAGCCCTTGCCGGTGTCATTGCCGGTATTGGGGCGGTATACGTGATGGAGCGCCCTTCTGGCAATGTGGTTACCCAGAATGTTTCGACGAATGTCTCTGCGGAAAACGATGAAGCTTCGGCTCAATGCGTGTTGAAGGCGGATAAGCTGAAGGCACTTGATGCAGCTGCGACTGGTGGTGTGGCTGCGATGCGTGCTGCCGAAAAGCCGATCTCAGTCTCGCATATTGCCTTTACGGGGCCTGACGGCAAGCAGATGACGCTGGGCGATTTCAAGGGCAAGACACTGCTGGTTAATCTCTGGGCGACGTGGTGTGCGCCGTGCCGCGAGGAAATGCCCGCTCTCGACAAGCTGGAGGCCGAAAAAGGCGGAGCTGATTTCGAGGTCGTCGCGATCAACATCGACACTGGTTCGGATGACAAGCCCAAGGGCTTTCTGAACGAAATCGGCATCAAGAATCTGACCCTGCACCGAGATGCTTCCATGTCGAGCTTCAACGAGTTGAAGCGCAAGAACCTGGCCTTTGGCCTTCCGGTGACGCTGCTGGTCGACAAGGACGGGTGCCAGATTGCATCCATGAACGGTCCGGCGCCGTGGGACAGCCCGGAAGCTGCGAAACTGATCGACGCCGCTCAGAGACTCTAACACTCGACAAAATCGAGAATCAGTGGCTTGTTTTCTCTTCCAAAGAGGGAGTTGCCTATGAGCCTTGAAGTCTGGCTTGCATTTTCCGCCGCATCCATCGTGCTCCTGATTATTCCGGGGCCGACTGTTCTGCTCGTCGTTTCATACGCACTCGGTCAGGGCTGGAAAGCGGCTTTCCCGATGGCGATTGGCGTTGCGCTGGGGGATTTTACGGCTATGACGCTTTCCATGCTTGGTGTGGGTGCGTTGCTGGTCGCTTCGGCAACCGTGTTCACCGCCGTAAAATGGGCAGGTGCCGCCTATCTCATCTGGCTTGGCATAAAATTGTTTCGCGCTGGCGGAACACTTCATGCCAGTGCGCGGCACGACAAGGTGCATCCCGCAAGAATGCTGGTTCATGCCTGGCTGGTGACGGCACTCAATCCGAAAAGCATCACCTTCTTCGTTGCCTTTCTTCCGCAATTTCTGAGTCCGCACCGGGATTTTCTGACCCAGATGCTGGTTTTCGAAAGCACGTTCCTCGTGCTCGCTTTTCTTAACGCCTTTGCCTATGCGCTTCTGGCGACCCGGGCACGCCGCTTCTTCTCAAGCGAACGGGCGCTGCGCATTTTCAATCGGACGGGCGGGACATTGCTGATCGGTGCCGGTGTTGCCTCCGCCTCAATGCGATCAACCTGAGATGAAACCGGCGCGTTTCAGCCGGACGATGGCCAGATCAAGCGCCGAGAGGAATGCAGAACGGTCCTTGGGCGAAAAGGGAGCGGGTCCGCCTGTAACTTCGCCTGCAGAACGCAAACTATCCATCAGATTGCGCGTCGCAAGCGTATTGCCGATGGTGCTTTGGGTATGAACGCGCCCGTTTGGAGCGATCACCGAGGCGCCTTTTTCGAGCGAGCGGCTGGCCAAAGGGATATCGGCGGTAATCACGATTGCGCCCTGCCGTGAATTCTCGGCGATCCAGTCGTCGGCGGCGTCGAGCTTGTCCGATACGACAACCCGTTCAACACGTTCTGCATCGCGTGGGATGGCAATGAAACTGTTGGCCACCAGCACGACCGGCAGATTGTGTCGTTCCGCCACGCGATAGATTTCAGCTTTCACCGGGCAGGCGTCGGCATCGACGAGAATGCAGATGGTTTCAGGTTCGTTGTTCATGCCGCTTCATAAAATGCGGGCGGCTGTTTGGCAAATTCAACGCTGCGTTCAGTTTTATGAGATAGGCGTTCGTTGCGAACCGGTATAAGGCGAGCCGCGAAAGTGAGAGTTCTGCCATGGCTGCCCGTTTCTTCCCCATCATGTTTGTCCTGCTTTGGGCCACCGGTTTCATCGGTGCGGGGCTGTCCATGCCTTATGCGGAGCCGTTCACTTTCATGGCGGTGCGTTTTTCCATCGCGGCTGTCATCATGACGCTTTGGGCGCTTGCAAGCCGGAGCATCTGGCCGAAAGGCAATGTACTTCTTCATGCGGCGATTGCTGGATGTCTCATACATGGCGTCTATCTTTCAGCCTTGTTCTGGGCCGTTCACCACGGCCTGCCTGCGGGAATGTCCGGTCTAGTGGCAGGTCTTCAGCCGATGCTGACCACGCTGATTGCGGCCATTCTTCTGGGAGAACGGGCGAGCGGACGGCAATGGACAGGGCTTCTCATCGGTTTCATCGGTGTTGCGATGGTTGTATGGCCAAAGTTTTCGGCGGGCAGCGGCGTTGATCCGAAAAGCCTTGCGGCGGCTTTCTTGGCCGTAGTGGCGATCAGCACTGGCACCGTCTGGCAGAAGCGTTTCGGCACGGCTGGCGATCTCAAGGCCGGAACGGCGGTGCAATATATCGCTGCTGCCATTCTGACCTCTATCTGCGCCTTCGCCTTTGAAACACGTGTCATCATCTGGTCGCCATCACTGATTTTTGCGCTGGTCTGGCTGACGCTTGCCATCTCCATCGGCGCTATTCTGGCACTTCTTGTGATGATCCGCGAAGGCGCAATGTCGAAAGTCGCATCGCTGTTTTATCTGGTGCCCGGTACTGCCGCGGTCATGGCTTATCTGATTTTCGGTGAGACGCTATCGGCAATCCAGATCGCAGGCATGGTGGTGACGACGCTTGGCGTTGCGCTGACTACTTTACGCCGGGCATGATCCCGAAAAGTGGGAGCCGGTTTTCGGACCGGATCGTGCGTTGATCGTTATGAGTTAAGTTCGGGTTGTTGTTCGCGCTTGCGAAAGATCATGATCGCAGCGTTTATTTCTGCACCGATGATGAAGATTGCTGACAGCATGTAGAGAAAGACAATCGCCACCATGATCGAGGCGAGGCCTGCATAGGTCGTCACATAGGTGGCAAAGGTTTCGAGATATTTTGCAAAGGCCATCGCGGCGGCAAGCCAGGCTATGAGTGTGATCAATATGCCGGGCAGGATATCACCGAGGCTGCGTCGTCCGGCTGGAAGCCAGATATGCACCATGAACAGTGCCAGGACCAGCACTGCCACCGCTACCGTGTAGCGCCAGAAGGCAATTGTGCCGGTGAACGGCGCAATATCTGGAAACCATTGTTCGGCAATACGCACGGCAAGCGGGGCCAGAACCAGCAGGAAGCTGATTGCCATCAGGCTCAATGTGCCGACCAGAACGAAGCCCAGGCTTTGCAGGCGGCAGAAAATGATCGAGCGCTGGTCGGTGACGCGATAGGCGCGGTTGAGCGCGATGCGCAACGCCTCGACACCATTCGAGGCAAAATAAGCCGCTGCAATCACGCTCAATGTCAGAAGTCCACTGCGCTGCACGGTCAGCACGTTCATCACTTCGTTGGCAATTGGAGCAGCGATATTCGATGGCCACATATCGAAGATAACATGTACCGCCGTATCGGCGAATTCCTTGGTGCCGAGAAAGCTCGCCAGTGTGGTAGCAAAGATAAGGAACGGAAACAGTGCCATCAAGCCGGAAAGCGCGATATGGCTGGCGAAAGCCCAGCCATCGTCGGAACTGAAATGACCAATGACGTCGTAGGTGATCTGACGGAGAAAACGTTTGATTTTTCGCATCCGCAGATTTGTCCCCTAAAGCCTTGGTCGGTATTCGATAGGTGTTCAGCCTGTGTTTCAAGGCCTTAAATCTAGCATCGGTCTGCGGATTGCAAGGGCAGGACCCGTTTTAAACCGGACCCGAATCAAGCAAGCTTGTTGAAATTGCAGCGGGAAACGAACCTATGGCTCCGGCACATTCCGGTCAGAATCGACAACGCAATATCATCATCACCGGCTGTTCCTCCGGTATAGGCGCCTATTGTGCCGAAGCGCTTCATGAGCGTGGCTGGCGCGTATTTGCGACCGCCCGCAAGGATGCGGATATTGAGGCACTCAAGGCAAAGGGAATTGAAGCCCATTATCTCGACTATACGGAGCCGCAGTCGATCGCTGCCCTTGCCGGTGAGGTGTTGCGGCAGACTGGCGGGACGCTCGATGCCCTGTTCAACAATGGTGCTTACGCGCAACCTGGCGCGATTGAGGACTTGCCGGTCGAAGCCTTGCGCCAGCAGTTCGACGCCAATTTCTTCGGCTGGCACGACCTTACCCGGCGCGTTGTTCCGGTCATGCGGCAGCAGGGATGTGGGCGTATCGTGCATTGTTCGTCGATTCTGGGATTGGTTCCGATGAAATGGCGCGGCGCGTATGTGGCGTCGAAATTCGCGCTTGAGGGGCTGATGCTTGCGCAGCGCATGGAGCTGGAAGGCTCTGGTATCGATGTGTCGTTGATCGAGCCTGGCCCGATTGCTTCGCGCTTTACCTATAATGCGGCCAGTCACGCCAGAGCCAATATCGATATGGAAGCTTCGGTGCATCGTGAGCTCTACCAGCGCCAGATGGCGAAATTAGAAAGTGGCGGTACAAAATCCAAGAACAAGCTTGGACCGGAAGCCGTCTATGATGTACTGCTTCATGCATTGGAGGCGCCGCGTCCCCTTCCGCATTATGTGGTGACAAGACCGGCGAAACTTGGGTTACTGGCACGGCGCCTGATGCCTGCACGCTGGCTCTACCGGATGCTGTCCGACCAGTCATGAGGTCAGGAACAGTGCGCATGGGAAGGAAATAAAATGGACGTTCTGTTCAAGGGCGCGGCAATGGTGGCCATGTTTGCTGTGGCCGTCGTTCTGATCATCGGTCTGCGCAACATGATGCGCGGCGGTGACGGCAATTTCTCGAACAAGATGATGCAGCTGCGCGTTTTCCTGCAGTTCATTGCGATTGTTCTGATCGTCGGCGCGATCTATTTCGCTCGCCAGAAAACCGGTCAGTAAATATGGTCAAGCTCAACAAGATCTATACCCGCACGGGCGACAAGGGCACGACCGGGCTTGCCAGCGGGCCGCGCCGGCTGAAGTCGGACCTGCGTGTCGAAGCCTATGGTACGGTGGATGAAACCAATGCCTGCATTGGCATGGCGCGCCTTCACACCGGCGGCGACAATAATCCTCATGCGCAAATCGATACCATGCTGGGCCGTATCCAGAACGATCTTTTCGATCTTGGTGCAGATCTTTCGACGCCGGATGACGGCAAACCGCTCGCCTACGAACCTTTGCGCATCGTCGCATCGCAGGTTTCGCGTGTGGAAGCCGATATTGATCTCCTCAATGCCGATTTGCAGCCGCTCCGCTCGTTTATTCTTCCGGGCGGCTCGGCGGCATCGGCTGCATTGCACCTTGCTCGTACGGTTTCACGCCGGGCCGAGCGCCTGATGGTTGCGCTTGCCCGCGTCGAAGGAGAGATCGTTTCGGCAGAGGCTCTGCAATATATCAACCGCCTTTCCGATTTCCTGTTCGTGGCATCGCGAACCGTCAATGATAATGGTGCGCAGGACATTCTTTGGGTGCCCGGTGCCAACCGCTGATCAGACACCGCGCCTGTTGCCCCAGATCAGCACGTGGAGCTGGGGCAGGACGTGTGCTCCGTACCAGCCATCCGCAATCACCTTTTCCACCAGCCATTCCATCCGCCGCATGATGCCGTCAATATCGACTGCGGCGTCGTGTGCCTCGGGCGGCGGTGGTGTGTGATTGCCCGGCTGGAGATAGACCGGCAGAGCGGGATAGCGGCTGCCCACCTCTTTAGTGAAGGCGTAATCCTCTTCATCGAAGATGACGAATTTCAGCACCGTTCTCGGCGCTCCACCTGCAGCCTCGACACATGTTGCGAACGCATTTAAATCGACGTCCATACCGCTTGAAGGTGGTTTTGGACTCAGTACCAGCGTGTCGAGCTCGGAAAACCAGCCTTGTGCGACCGACCCTTGGGTTTCCAGTGCAAAGCGATAGCCTTCGGTTTTGCCGAGCCTGATCAAGGGGCCTAGCGGTTGAATGGCCGGATTTCCACCTGAAAGTGACACTGTTAGAGGTTGATTTCGGGAAAGTGTCGTCACTTCATCCCAGATCGCTTCCGCGCTCATTGCTTTCCACTCATGGCGAAAACGGCTTTCAACGGCATGGAGGCTGTCGCACCAGGAGCAGCGATAATCGCAGCCACCGGTTCGCACGAAAACCGTCGGCTCGCCGATCAACACACCTTCGCCCTGTATCGTCGGGCCGAAAATTTCTGCGATGCGTATCTGTGTCACGGTCTGTACTCGGCCCATGTTTTGGGCGTTTCGCTGACCCGCACAGCGGAAATTTCCGGCCAGCGCGCATGGCACCATTCGAAAAAATGCCGGGCAAGTGTTTCAGCCGTGCTCTGGTTGTGACCCAAAACATCATTGAGATGGTGATGGTCGAAGCAATCATCGATATAGCACTTGAACGGCGCCAGCTCATGGTAATCACGGACAAAACCGTGCTGGTTCAGATCGGGAGCCGAGAGTTCGACCTCCACGATATAATTGTGGCCGTGCAGACGGGCGCATTGATGGTCTTCCGGCAGGTCAGCCAGCTGATGCGATGCGGAGAAATGAAATTCCTTGGTAATGCGAAACATCAGACGTTCCTCCGTGCAGCGGCGTTGCGCCAGAAATCTGCATCTTCATAGAGGGTAGGGTCTTCGATGCCCGCGATATGAAAGGCCTCGCGTCGTTCGACACAGGTGCCGCAGCGCCCGCAATGGTGTTCGCCGCCCTTATAGCAGGACCACGTCGCGGCAAAGGGCGTACGGTATTTTGCGCCGTCGATAACGATGTCGGCTTTCGATGCGTGCACATAAGGCGCGAGCAGCTTTACGTTAGCATAACCGTCCAGTGCATGGTTCTGCATCGTCTGGAAAGCATCGATGAAGCCGGGGCGGCAGTCAGGATAGATGAAGTGATCGCCGCCGTGGACAGCAAGGGCTACGGCCTCTGCCTTTTGTGCTGCCGCGACACCGAATGCGATTGCCAGCATGATCGCATTGCGGTTGGGAACGACGGTGATCTTCATCGTTTCTTCGGCATAGTGTCCGTCCGGCACATCGACATCGTCGGTGAGCGCAGAGCCGGTCAGGCTGGCGCCGATATCGGTGATGTTGATGACCTGATGGGAAACGCCAAGCCTTTCGGCGCAGGCTTTGGCCGAATCCAGTTCCTTTTTGTGGCGCTGGCCATAGTCGAAGGAGAGGAGGGTAGTAAGTTGGTGTTCGCTTGCTATTCTGTGAGCAAGCGAAACGGAATCGAGTCCGCCGGAGCAGACGACAAGCGTTTTCATAGTCAGAGTCCTTGTTTTGACCGGGTAGGCTGCGACCGGATTGCGAGGCGTTACCTAAAGCATGGTGCATCGCTTGTAAACGACATGAAAACAGGAGGTGTCGGGTTGCTCAGTTTCGGAATGACGTCTTGTCAGAATAAATTGATTTTAATCGATATAGCGGGCCGTGCCTGATTGACGTGCACGTCAACCGTCTTTAGGTTTCGTGCCGGTTCCCGGCGGATAGGCAGCGCATTTGCGTCATAACCCAAGTTGCGCTGGTGCCGCTTTCATGTCGGATTTTGACATGCGGGTGGGAGTTCACGGCGGCATAGTCGTGCTGCAAGAGTCATTGAAGAGGTAATCGCGGATGAAAGTCCTTGTCGCAGTGAAACGGGTTGTCGATTACAACGTAAAGATCCGTGTAAAGGGAGACGGTTCGGGCGTTGAGCTTGCGAACGTCAAGATGTCGATGAACCCTTTCGATGAGATCGCGGTTGAAGAAGCGATCCGTCTGAAGGAAGCGGGCAAGGTGACGGAAATCGTCGCGGTTTCGGTCGGCCCGACACAGGCACAGGAAACGCTGCGCACGGCGCTCGCCATGGGTGCGGACCGCGCCATTCTGGTCAAGACCGACGAGACGGTCGAGCCACTCGGCGTCGCCAAGGTGTTGAAGGGCGTGGTTGAGGCTGAACAGCCGGATCTCGTCTTCCTCGGCAAGCAGGCGATCGACGACGATGCCAACCAGACCGGTCAGATGCTGTCGGCGCTCCTCAACTGGAGCCAGGCAACCTTTGCCTCCAAGGTGGAACTGGCTGACGGTTCGGCCAAGGTCACGCGCGAAGTGGATGGCGGTCTCCAGACCATCGACGTGAAGCTTCCGGCGATTGTCACGGTCGATCTACGTTTGAACCAGCCGCGCTATGCGTCGTTGCCGAACATCATGAAGGCCAAGAAGAAGCCGCTCGACGAAAAGTCGCCTGCTGATTTCGGCGCCGACATTGCGCCGCGTCTCAAGGTCCTGAAGACCGAAGAGCCGGGTGGCCGTAAGGCCGGCGTGAAGGTCAGTTCAGTGTCCGAGCTGGTTGAGAAGCTGAAAGCTGACGGCGTACTCTAAAGAAATCGGAAGGGACGATATAAATGGCTATTCTTCTTATTGCCGAACACGATAATGCAACCCTTTCCGACCAGACGGCGAAAGCGCTGACGGCAGCTGCCCAGATCGGCGGCGACGTGGATGTTCTGGTTGCAGGCAAGGGCGCGAAGGCTGCAGCCGATGCTGCCGCCAAGCTCAAGGGCGTGCGTAAGGTTCTGCTCGCTGAAAGCGACGCACTGGAAAACCGTCTGGCCGAGCCAACGGCCGCTCTCATCGTGGAACTGGCAGGCAATTACGACACGATCATTGCTCCGGCAACAACCTCGGCCAAGAACATCCTGCCGCGCGTTGCAGCGCTTCTCGATGTGATGCAGTTGTCCGAAATCATGGAAGTCGTTTCGGCTGATACGTTCAAGCGTCCGATCTATGCGGGCAATGCGATCCAGACGGTGCAGTCGACCGATGCAAAGAAGGTTATCACCGTTCGTACGGCTTCGTTCCAGGCAACGGGCGAAGGTGGTTCGGCTGCAGTTGAAAGCGTCAACGCAGCAGCCGATCCGGCGCTGTCGAGTTTCGTCGGCAATGCATTGTCGGATTCGGACCGTCCGGAACTGACCTCGGCCAAGATCATCATCTCGGGTGGTCGTGCACTCGGCTCTGCCGAAAAATTCCAGGAAGTGATCCTGCCTGTAGCCGACAAGCTCGGTGCTGCTGTCGGTGCAAGCCGTGCGGCGGTCGATGCAGGCTATGCACCGAATGACTGGCAGGTCGGCCAGACGGGCAAGGTGGTTGCGCCGGATCTCTATATCGCCGTGGGTATCTCCGGAGCGATCCAGCATCTGGCTGGTATGAAGGACAGCCGCGTCATCGTCGCCATCAATAAGGACGAAGAAGCGCCGATCTTCCAGGTCGCCGATTACGGCCTCGTCGGCGATCTCTTTACAGTTCTTCCCGAACTGCAAAAAGCGCTTTGATCGATCAGAAAGCGGCGGGCTGGTCCCGCCGTTTTTTATTTTGGAGGACTTCAGGCACGAAAGCACTGATTTTGCTTTCGCTGAATGAGGGCTGTATCTGTCTTAGGCAGAATTGGTATATTGAAGCATTCCCAGCAAAAGTGCGAAGCGATTTTGCTGGGGGTAATGCGTAAGAACAAAAGTTAGAGCATATGCTCTCGGCCTCGGCTCTGTTGTGGGGCGGCTGAATGAAGGAGTTATAACTGTGGCAATCAAGACGGTAGGGGTGGTCGGCGCAGGACAGATGGGCAGCGGTATTGCTCACGTATGCGCGCTGGCCGGGTTCGATGTGCTTCTTCATGATGCGGCAGCGGACCGGCTGGAAAAGGGCATCGCCACCATCAATGGCAACATGGCGCGTCAGGTTGCTTCAGGAAAATTGCTGGAAGATCAACGCGCTGCAGCGATGAAGCTTATCCGTCCGGCAAATTCCATGGCGGATCTGGCGGGTGTCGATCTGGCTATCGAAGCAGCAACGGAAGACGAAACCGTCAAGCGCAAGATCTTCGCGCAGCTTTGCTCGGCTTTGAACCCGGAAGCGATCCTCGCGACCAACACGTCATCGATCTCTATCACGCGTCTTGCTTCCACGACCGATCGTCCAGAGCGCTTCATCGGCATTCATTTCATGAATCCGGTGCCGGTGATGAAGCTTGTTGAACTGGTGCGCGGGATAGCCACGGACGAGGAAACCTTCCGCAAATCGAATGATTTTGTAACTGCGCTTGGCAAGACGGTAACGGTTGCCGAAGATTTCCCGGCTTTCATCGTCAACCGTATCCTGTTGCCGATGATCAACGAGGCCATCTACACGCTTTATGAAGGCGTTGGCAGTGTCGAAGCTATTGATACGGCGATGAAGCTCGGTGCCAATCACCCGATGGGCCCGCTCCAGCTTGCCGATTTCATCGGCCTGGATACCTGCCTTTCCATCATGCAGGTTTTGCACGACGGACTGGCAGATTCCAAATATCGCCCATGCCCGCTTCTGGTCAAATATGTCGAAGCAGGCTGGCTGGGGCGCAAGGCTGGCCGTGGCTTTTACGATTATCGTGGTGAGCATCCGGTTCCGACGCGCTAAGGTGTACAATGGTTTCGTGGAAAGGGCCGGTTTGAACCGGCCTTTTTCAATTGTGGCAATAATTCGCGGGCTGTGGAAAAGCGCAAACATCCTTACTATTAACTTACCCTTAACCATATGAGTTCAGAGCTTATTCATCTTTGATTGTTAAAGTTTTCATTAAGATGTTCGGAAATGAACAGGGTTTCATGGTCCCGATTAATTGGTGGTCGGGACATGACGGGCATCCATTCCGAATAGCGTGTTTTTGACGAAGGTTAAGACGATGAGCATTCTTGTTCAGCTGCGTGACAGCGTTAATGTCATCCGCGAGTTCGTCGCACCGAGCTACCGGCCCGAGCGTCATTATATGCGCGGACCAGGCCCGGCTTGCGCCGCGCGTACCCATCATTGACATGAGCGCTTGAAGCCTCCGTTTGCTTGGCGAACGGATTGGCATTGTAAAAAGTAAAGCCAGAACGGTTGTCCGCTCTGGCTTTTGTCTTTTGAGAATTTGCGTGTGGGCGGTCTATTCAAGTCCCTCGAACAGTGCCGTCGAAAGATAGCGTTCGGCAAAGGACGGGATGATGATGACGATGTTCTTACCGGCGTTTTCAGGACGCTTGCCGATTTCGACAGCGGCGGCCAGAGCCGCGCCGGATGAAATGCCAACCGGAATGCCTTCGAGCCGGGCGAGCAGGCGTGCGTTGGCAAAGGCATCTTCATTGGAGACCTGAACGACTTCGTCATAGATGCCGGTATCGAGCGTCTTCGGGGCAAAACCTGCGCCGATGCCCTGAATCTTGTGCGGGCCGGGTGTGCCACCGGAAAGCACCGGTGAATCTTTCGGCTCCACCGCGATCACCTTGAAGGATGGCTTGCGTCCCTTGATGACCTGCCCCACGCCGGTGATCGTGCCGCCCGTGCCGATACCGGAGATCAGTATATCGGCTTCGCCATTTGTATCGTTCCAGATTTCTTCCGCTGTCGTCAGGCGATGAATTTCGGGGTTGGCAGGGTTTTCGAACTGCTGCGGGATAATCGCGTTCGGATTGCCTTCTGCGATAGCTTCCGCTTCCGCGATCGCGCCCTTCATACCTTTTGCGCCTTCGGTCAGAACCAGTTCAGCGCCGAGGAGCTTCAGAAGCTTGCGGCGCTCCACCGACATGGTTTCCGGCATGGTGAGGATGAGGCGA
The DNA here is from genome assembly GCF_022488005.1 of Ochrobactrum sp. A-1. Taxonomy (NCBI): domain Bacteria; kingdom Pseudomonadati; phylum Pseudomonadota; class Alphaproteobacteria; order Hyphomicrobiales; family Brucellaceae; genus Ochrobactrum; species Ochrobactrum sp. A-1. Next base: position 623,652 of record NZ_JAKVQC010000004.1, on the reverse strand, counting down.
TAGCCCTTGGCCGCAGCGGCAAAGGCAAGCGCGATGCCGGTATTGCCGGAAGTGGGTTCAACGAAGACCGTCTTGCCCGGTACGGCTTTGCCGTCGCGTTCCAGCGCTTCGATTAGTGCCAGACCGATGCGGTCCTTCACGCTCGCCAGAGGATTGAAGAACTCCAGCTTGGCGAGAAGATTGGCTTCCACACCCTTTTCCTTGGCGAATTTGTCGATCCGTACAAGTGGGGTGTTGCCGATCGTGTCGAGTATGGAATCGTATATGCGACCGCGACCTGCTGTTTTACCGGCTTTCGGTTCGTTCAGGGGCTTGTTCATGGCGTGATCTCCCTTTTGTCGCGCAAAGTTTAGGAGGAAATGACGCAAAAGCATAGTTGGGTACGTGCGCTCGCGGCATCAAGTTTGGAAGTATATTCTTTATAATTGAATAAATTGGAAATAAATTCCCTCATAAATGAGGGGCGACGTATTAGCTTGGAGTAAAGCTCGATTGATCCGCGTCAATGCGTTGTAAAGGGGAGGCGCGCATCATCGGGTATCAGGCTGCAGGAGAGCACGAATGTACAAGAACATACTGATCGCAACCGATGGATCTGAACTTGCGGAAAAAGGCGTCGACCAGGGTGTCGCGCTGGCCAAGGAAACGGGTGCCAAGGTTACCTTTGTGTCCGTAACTGAACTTTTGCCATCCTATGGCATCGTGGTCGCTGCAGAATGGGCGTCGAGCCCGGCGGCGTTTCAGGAATATCGCGAGGCCATTACCAAGGCAGCCACGGAAATCCTGTCGAAGGCCAAAGCGAAGGCAACGGAGATTGGCGTCGGCGCTGAAGCCGTGCATGTCGAGAACCAATCACCGGCGCAGGGCATCGTCGAGGCTGCGAATGCCAGGAATGCCGATCTGATCGTCATTGCATCGCATGGACGTCGCGGTGTGAACAAGTTGCTGCTGGGCAGTCAGGCGGCGGAGGTTCTGTCGCTTAGCACTGTGCCGGTACTGGTCATCAAGTAATTGGCAGCTATTTCCAATCTTCCGACATTGCAACGATTTCTCTAACGCGCATGACAACGCAAGAAGATTCCTGAAAACCTCTGTTAAGCTCCTCCCGTCCGTACTCGGACAGGAGGAGTTTTCTCAAGGAGGTAATCATGACTGCGCCACGGCCTTCAAAAACCATGCTGGGCAATCATCCGCTTCATCCTGAAACGCAGATGCTTAATTATGGCTACGATCCTGAACTCTCTGAAGGAGCGGTCAAGCCGCCAGTATTTCTGACCTCAACTTTCGTGTTCAAGACGGCCGAAGACGGGCGCGATTTCTTCGATTTTGTTTCCGGTCGCAAGGAACCGCCCGCCGGTGTGGGTGCCGGTCTCGTCTATTCCCGTTTTAATCACCCCAACAGCGAGATCGTTGAAGATCGCCTCGCGGTCTATGAAGGGACAGAGAGTTGCGCGCTGTTTTCTTCGGGCATGTCGGCTATTGCTACGACGCTATTTGCCTTCGCACGTCCCGGTGATGTCATTTTACATTCGCAGCCGCTTTATGGTGGTACGGAAACGCTCCTTGCCAAGACATTTCTCAATTTCGGCGTCGAAGCGGTCGCCTTCGCCGATGGCGTGCACGAAGCCTCGATAGAACAGGCAGCGAATGAGGCTGTTAGCAAGGGGCGCGTCTCGGTAATTTTGATCGAGACGCCCGCCAATCCTACCAACAGCATTGTCGATATTGCAGCCATCCGGCGTGTTGCAGAAAAAATCGAACAAGAGCAGGGACACCGACCGATCATTGCCTGCGACAATACCCTGCTCGGGCCTGTCTATCAAAAACCACTCGATCATGGTGCCGATCTTTCGGTCTATTCGCTGACCAAATATGTCGGCGGACATTCGGATCTGATCGCGGGGGCAGTGTTGGGCGCCAAGGCTGTTGTAAAGCAGGTCAAGGCATTGCGCGGTGCCATCGGCACACAGCTTGATCCGCATTCATGCTGGATGCTTGGGCGCTCGCTTGAAACACTCGGGCTGCGCATGGAACGCGCCAACAGTAACGCTCGGGCAATCGCGGAATTTCTGCGCGACCATCCGAAGGCCGCGAAGTTGCATTATCTCCCATTTGAGGATGAGAATTCGGATGTCGGCGCGCTGTTCAAGCGCCAATGCAGCGGTGCGGGGTCGACTTTTTCCTTCGATATTAAAGGCGGGCAGGCGGCGGCATTCCGCTTCCTGAATGCGCTTCAGATATTGAAGCTTGCGGTCAGTCTTGGCGGCACGGAATCGCTTGCAAGCCATCCTGCTGCTATGACCCATTCGGGCGTTCCCGTCGATGTGAGAGAGCGTATCGGCGTGCTGGACTCTACGATCCGGCTTTCCATCGGCATCGAGCATCCTGACGATCTGATCGCCGATCTGGCGCAGGCACTCGAAACGGCTTGAAAACCTTATGCGACAGAAAGCAGCGACCGGTTGCCGGTGCTTTCTCGAAGAAGGCCCCAATGCTAATTCAGTATGGTCAATTCAAGACATATTGGAGGGATAATGAGGGGCAAATTTATATTAGGCGCCGGGTTGCTTCTGGCGCTCACGGCTTGCACGACCAATCGCATTCCAGAACAGTTCAGAACCGATCATCATATGGGCGAAGCGCGATATTTTCAGTCTCGCTGTCCTCAATATAAGGCGGTTGATGCCGAGCGCGCAGTGTTCGTGTATTGTATGGCAAACAAGGCTTACAACAGGGAGTGTAATCCAGAGCGAACTGCGAAGAGCTTCATCGAGGGCTCGCTGGACGGCTATAAGAGCGCAAAGCTGCGCTATCAGAATGTACCGGATAAGAAGGTCTGCTCCATTGCCGAGAGCAAATATGGCGTGAATGGCAGTGAAATGAAGCAATTGCTGAAGCGCTGAGACGGCCTGCTGCGGAGGTGTGCTGAATGCCTTCGCAGTTTTCCACCATTAATGATTGATAAGAATGGTGCGGGTGGTCGGAATCGAACCGACACTCCTTTCGGAACCGGATTTTGAGTCCGGCGCGTCTACCAGTTCCACCACACCCGCACATTTCTGCCGAAGCAGTTTGATATGGTCCAAAGGGACAGCGGGTTGGGATATAACGGCTAAACGAAACGAGGTCAATTGCTCAAAAGCGCAGCTTGTACCGCTCTTCTGAAAGAAAGTTGAAGAGGTAAGAAGTGGTGGCATGTGGTCTACCCAACCGCCCGTCGTCACGGCTGCGTTCAGGTTAAAAAATCCGTTCCTGACAAGCGTCAGGCACAACAGGTCTCATATGTCCAGAACGGCTTGGAAATAGACTGCCGCTCTTTATCTGCGCAAGTTCGCTTCAACCAGATTCCAGAAGACTAGCAAGGCGATAAAGCCGAGCAGGACGTAATCCAGCGTGCTGACATAGTGAAAATATTCCATGGCGCATCTCCTTCCCTGGGAGGGCGCGACAGCGTTTGAGCCAGACGGAAGCTTATAATTATCCGGGCGTCGGACACTTGTTCAAAGTGCCGGAATGCACCGGTGCGGACCTCCTCTTCCGCCTGTCCATGCGCTCTCCCAAGACAGAGTGTATCACGCTTTGTCAGGAGGCTCAAATCATTGGTTCGGTTGGAATAATCAGCCAAATTTACGCAACAGTGAATGTTCTAATTCGACGTTGCGACGCTGGCTTTCCGGCAATTTGCAAAGCGGTCCAGTGCCTGATCATAGGCCGAGGTTTTTATGCCCATCATACCGATGATCGTGTGGAACAGATTGTCGTGTGAGGAAGGGGCAGCGGCATCCTGCCTTACGCAGGCCGTGTCGAGCTTGGTGGCATAGGCATAGTCCGGCGAGAACCACGCGACGAATGGAATATGCGTCTGTTCGTCAGGAGCGATGAAATAGGGCGCGGCATGCAGATAAAGGCCATCTTCGCCCAACGATTCGCCATGGTCGGACATGTAGATCATGGCAGGCGCAAAACGGTCCTCGCTTGCTTTGAGGACATTGATAATCTCCGACAGGATATGGTCGGTATAGAGGATAGAATTGTCATAAGCGTTGACGATCTGGTCTGTCGTGCAATCGGAAAACTCGCTCGTGCGGCACTCCGGTTTGAACTTTGCAAATTCCGGCGGATAACGGCGATAATAGGATGGTCCGTGACTGCCTGTCATGTGCAGGACAATCGTGGCATTACCATCCACGTTTTTCAGGTGATCGCGAAGCTGATCAACCAGAATCTGGTCAAGACATTCGCCGCCTTCGCAATATTGCGCATTGTTCGAATTTTGCAGGTCAACCGTCGGTATGCGGTCTGAAACGCCTTTGCTGCCTGTATTGTTCTCGTACCATGCTAGCTGCACGCCAGCATGATTAAGGACATCCATGAGATTTTCCGAACTATGGAATTTGGAGCTCGAATAATCCTCACGTGGAAAGGGGGAGAACATGCACGGCACAGAGACCGAGGTATCGGTGCCGCAGCTTGTCGTGTTCGTGAAGGTGACGATATCCTGCTGCTTGAGCTCGGGATTGGTCTCACGCGGGTAGCCGTAAAGGCTGAAATTCTGGGCGCGTGCCGTTTCGCCCACCACGATAACCGTCAGCAGTTTCTTGCCCGACGCTATCGGCGGCAATGCCTGTTTGGCATCGAGGCCGAGCGGCTGCATCACGATCTGCCTGTCATTCAGGTCACGTACAATATATTGCACCGTGCTCTTGAGCGGTGTGCCGGGCATGAGCCGTTCCATGATGTCGGAGCGGTGTTCGCGATACATTGAGGAGAAGCTGCCGTAATCGGAGCCAATAAGTGCGACTGCGACAGCCAGGCAGATGATGATCGAAACGGTGTTGACCAGAAGCTTTTGCAGTAAAGGCCGGTGCTTCACGCGGACCCAGATGATGAGAAGCGAGGGGACGACGGCGTAAAGCAGCATATGCAGCAGAAAGCCCGTCGTTATCAGATGGCCCGACTCGGCTTTTGTCGTCGTGAGCGTCGCCTCGACCACGTTGCGGTCAATAATGGTGCCAAACGTGTCTGTAAAATAGGACCCGCCCGCGGCGACCCATATTGCGAAAATCAGAACCGGCTTGATGATATATTTCGCCGAGAAGGCCATCAGCACGGCGATATGGATGAGAAGGATAGCCGCCGCCCCAACAACCAGCTTTTGCGGGTGGTCGGAAAAATAGGCGATCAACCGTTGCCAGAAAGAAGTATTGGTGAAGGCGAGGAGATAAATCGCGGTCAGGACGCAAAGCGTGCCGCTGGCGACGGTTGGGCGTGGAAATCGCATTCCTGAACCTTCAAAATCTCAAAGTGGCTGTTGGGGATGGAGCTTCGCAGGGCTTCCGCAAAACTGCAATCGCAACTTTCTTGCCGGATAAATCCGGCGCAGGAGATTCAGGACAGTGATTTCTGGGCTTTTTTAAGGTTGCTTAAATTCGACCCTATTTCCTCTCGGTGAAGCTGCGGATGCGGTTGCGCACGATGCGGGCCAGATTGCGTGTCCGTTGATAAAGATGAATCTGCGAGGCAGCCTGACGGACAAGCTTGTCCGTGGACGGATTGAGGCCAATTACCAGCGTTTCGATTGTCTCGCGCTTGTCGAAGAGCCGCGTCATGACCGGATGGTCGGGGACGGCGCAGGAATCTGTGCGGTTGATGTTGGGATCGTTCAGATGGTTCTTCACGACTTCGATCATCAGAAGAACGCCAGGCGACCAGGCGTTCAGGCTTTCGTCATAGGCAGTCTTCCATGTCCAGGCTTCTCCTGAAACCGTAAAGACGATCAAAATGGCGATAACCCGTCCATCCAGTTCCAGCGTATGCACGCGCGCGCAGTCGCGTTCAGCAAGATTGTTGACCGCTTCGCGGGCGAAGGCGGCGCGAAATCGGTCGACAGCCATGGCGGTGCCGCGTTTGCCCTTCCAGCCGCTCGCTTCCAGCGTCAGGAAATGTTCGAATGCGTGACGCACTTCGTCAGGCGTGCGGGCAACGCGATAGGCAAGTTCGCCCTTTTCTGCCAGCCTGCGCCACAGACGATTATAGTCCCGGCGATGGTGCGCGCCGATTGCCTCTTTGATATAGGCATCGCCGTCCAGATCGCTTTGGAGAAAGGGACGCTCCTTCTGTTCTATGGCAACCAAAGGCAATTGTCGGCCCACCGCAACCGAACGGATCAGTTTTGCAGCCGGGCCATTGGCGCGCATTTCGGGCAAAACAAGCACATCCGGTAATTTGAGATGCCTGCGCGCCAGAATGTCGAACAAGTCTTCTAGCACGCCGACAGGGTCGTCGTGGTCGATCAATGGAGTGCCTTGCGGCCCGAACGGTGTCGACCAGGCACGGATCACAGGCGTCGAAAGCGGCAGGCCGGGACGCTCGATCGTATAGGGCATGACGAAGCGCAGGCGGCTGCGGATTTCGTTTTCGTCGCGCATGACCATGAAGCGAACTTCGCGATCCTCAAGGCGCGGCATGGCTGGCGCTAGAAACCGTGCATTGAAGAACACGTTCGGCTCGACGGTCCGGTTGCTCAGGTGATCGAGTTCGTCGCGCAGTTCGAAGCCTGCTGCAGCGCCATAGATCGCGAGCTTGCGCGGTATATCGCGGCTATGAAGGCTTTCTTCCAGCTTCTTGATGGCTTCGTGCGCCATACCGCTTTCGGAGAGTTCCGACACGATGTGAGCTGCATTTCCGCCTGCCGATTCTTCAAGCAAAGGTTTCGCGGCCATTACAAAGTCCCCTCCGAGGTCTTGGTACGGTCTCGTGGAATGAGAATGAACATGGTTATGTGCAAGGTGCGTGATACGGCTGCCGAAAGAAGTGCTGCTTCCATCAGCATGGCAATGGCTGTCGAAATGGCGGCGCCCGTCAGGCCGAAGCGCGGTATCAGGACCAGATTGAGAATGACGTTGACAGCAAGGGTTGCCGCATAAAGGAGCGCGCAGATATTCTGCTTTCCCGACATGTTGAGGAGGCTTTCTGCCGGGCCGACGCTGGCGCGCGCGATCACCCCGATAATGAGGATGAACAGAAGCGGATAGCCCGCTGTGAAGGCCGGACCGAAAAGCCGCAGGAGCGGATAGCCGGTGAGTAGAATGACGACGCCGAGGAACAGGGTCGGCCAGAATGTCCAGCGTACGGAGGCCTTGGCAAAACTTGCAAATTCGGCGCGGTCGCCACTGTGTAGCAGGTCGGAATAACGCTGGGCGACGCTGGCCTTTACTGCGAAATAGACGAAATGGGCGAGCGCCATGATCTTCGTAGCCGCAAAATAGATCGCGACGTGCTCGGGGTCGAGCGCGTGGCCAACCATCAGAACGTCCACATTGATGAGCAGGAAGAAAAAGCCTTCCACGAGGAAAATCGGCAGGGCAACTTTCATCCATTCGCCAAGACGCTCTTCGCGCCCCGCGGCGGGAATATCTTTCTCCACTGAGCGGTCGACAGTCAGAAATTGCCCGGCGGTGGTGAGCCAGGTTGCGGCAATCGATACTGCCAGCGCGATAGTCGCAGTGGAGGGTAATCCTGTTTCATGCGCGATAATCATGAATAGGAGAACCAGAAGCGGGCGGACGATATAGCTTGGCGTCAGCGCCATCATCACCCAGGTGCGAGAGCGCGCAATGCCATCTAGCATGTTGCCGAGCGTGATCATTGGCAGGCAGATGAAGCCGAGGATGAAGGGCACGAGATAATAGCTCGCCACATGGTCCTTGAGCAGAAGCAGCAGCCCTGCACCCAGAAGCGCGATGAGTGTAGCGGCTGTAAAAGCGAAGATACGTCCGGTTCGGATAATACCGCGCACGAGGCCGAACATATGGCGCTGCACATATTCCGGTACGAAGCGGATGATGGTGGTGTGCAGTCCGAAACAGGCTAGATCGCCGATGATAACCATAGTCAGCCAGACGAGGACGAAGATGCCGTACTCGAATTCACCCATCCAACGCGCCAGAATGACCTGAGACAGAAGAGCTATTGCCGCACTCGCCACGCGCACGGAAAAGGCAATGAGGGACGAGCGCTGCGCGCTTGCCTGCGGTCCGCTATCCGTAAGCACAGCATCCAGCCGCTCCGTCAAGGGACGAAGCCTGGCCGCGATCCTGCCGGGTAGAAACCGGCTCGCCGTTTCAGCCGCCGAAAACCGCACTATTTGCCAACCCTGTCTTTGCGGGCGTCTCAGGACCCGCTTGTTCTGCACCGGATAACCCGGCTTTTCGCGCCTATGCTTTGCTGCCTTTGGCGCGCATGGAAACCTTAGACAGGAGTTCTTTATAAAGAGAAAAAGAAAAAGTCTAATCTGTCGAAGGTCGCAAGACTTCAAGGAATGGTGAGTATTTCCTAAACGGTATCTATATTTGACATATCTAAAATAAATAAAGGCATATCACTGCCTTCGACATACATCGACATGAGTTGCTCGGCTGAAAAAACAAACCCCGGCAAATGGTTTGCCGGGGTTGTTTGATAGAGACGACGATTGAGCCCGTTCACATCACTCGAAAGCGCCGTGGCAGTGCTTGTATTTCTTGCCGGAGCCGCATGGGCATGGTTCGTTGCGGCTGACCTTGCCCCAGGTCCGTGGGTCGGCCGGATCGCGTTCGGCAGCAGGCACGTTGCGCTCGTCGTGCTGATGTTCGGACCATGCCGCTTCATCGAAATCGTTTTCGCCGGTCGTGCCGTCGATGTGACGGCCGGTCATCGGCGGCAATTCCGGTTCAGGCGGAGCTTCGCGAACGATCTCGACACGCATCAGTTGCGCGATAACCACTTCACGCAGGTTCGCAAGCATCGACTGGAACAGTTCGAAAGCTTCAGTCTTGTACTCATTCAGCGGGTCGCGCTGGGCATAACCGCGGAAACCGACAACCGAGCGCAGATGGTCGAGATTGACCAGATGCTCACGCCAGAGATTGTCCAGCGACTGCATGATGACCGATTTCTCGACATAGGTCATGATCTGCGGGCCGAAGCGTTCAGCCTTTTCAGCAGCAGCCTTGTCGGCGGCTTCCTTGATGCGGTTTTCGAACTCTTCTTCCGCGATACCTTCTTCCTTGGCCCAGTCTTCGACCGGCAGGTCGAGATTGAGCTTGGAGATGATGTCTTCCTTCAGGCCGGCAATATCCCACTTTTCCGCATAGGCATCCTTGGGGATGCGCAACGAGACCATGTCCTCGATGACCTCGTGGCGCATTTCGCCGACGATCTCGGTCAGGTCTTCTTCATCCATCATTTCCAGACGCTGTTCGAAGATCACCTTGCGCTGATCGTTCATCACGTCGTCGTATTTCAGAAGATTCTTGCGGATTTCGAAGTTACGCGCCTCGACCTTCTTCTGCGCCTTCTCAAGCGCCTTGTTGATCCACGGATGGACGATGGCTTCGTCTTCCTTGAGGCCGAGCTTCTGCAGCATGCTGTCCATGCGATCGGAACCGAAGATGCGCATCAGGTCGTCCTGCAGCGACAGGAAAAACTTCGAGCGGCCTGGATCGCCCTGACGGCCCGAACGGCCACGCAGCTGATTGTCAATGCGGCGGCTTTCATGACGTTCGGTGGCGAGAACGTAAAGCCCGCCGGCGGCCAGAGCCTTTTCTTTCAGATGTGCAATATCGGCCTTGATTTCCGCAATCTTGGCATCGCGCTCCGGGCCTTCCGGTACATCGGCGAGTTCCTGACGGACACGCATTTCCAGATTGCCGCCGAGCTGGATGTCGGTACCGCGACCGGCCATGTTGGTGGCGATGGTGACAGTCCCCGGCACGCCGGCCTGTGCAATGATATAGGCTTCCTGCTCGTGATAGCGGGCGTTCAGAACCTGGAAGTCCTTGATGCCTTCCTTGCGAAGACGTTCGGCCAATTGTTCCGACTTTTCGATCGAGGTCGTGCCGACGAGGATCGGTTGGCCCTTTTCGTGCGAGGCGCGGATGTCGCGCACGATGGCGCGGTATTTTTCCTCGACGGAGCGATAGACTTCATCGTCTTCATCGATGCGCTTGACCGGCAGATTGGTCGGAATCTCGAGCACTTCAAGGCCGTAAATATTCCCGAATTCTTCCGCTTCCGTTGCGGCCGTACCGGTCATACCCGACAGCTTGTTGTACATGCGGAAGTAGTTCTGGAAGGTGATCGAGGCCAGCGTCTGGTTTTCCGGCTGGATGGTCACATGTTCCTTGGCTTCCAGCGCTTGATGCAGGCCTTCCGAATAACGGCGGCCCGGCATCATGCGGCCGGTAAACTCGTCGATGATGACGATTTCGTCATTGCGGACGATATAGTCCTTGTCGCGCTGGAACAGCTTGTGCGCACGAAGCGCATTGTTCAGGTGGTGAACAACGGCGACATTCTCGATATCGTAGAGGCTTTCACCCTTGAGGTGGCCTGCAGCTTCCAGAAGCTGCTCGACCTTCTCGGTGCCGACTTCGGTGAAGATCGCGGTCTTCTGCTTCTCGTCGATTTCAAAATCTTCCGGCTCAAGGGCTGGAATGAAGGTGTCGATGAGATTGTAGAAGTCGGAGCGATCTTCCAGCGGACCGGAAATGATGAGCGGCGTGCGTGCTTCGTCGATGAGGATCGAGTCCACTTCGTCGACGATGGCGTAATTGTGCGGACGCTGCACCATCTGGGCGCGCTCATACTTCATGTTGTCGCGCAGATAATCGAAGCCGAGCTCGTTGTTGGTGCCGTAGGTGATATCGCAGGCATAGGCAGCGCGACGCTCATCATCGTCGAGACCGTGCTTGATGACGCCGACGGTCAGGCCGAGGAAGTTGTAGAGCTTGCCCATGGTTTCGGCGTCGCGGGTGGCGAGGTAGTCATTAACCGTCACCACGTGCACGCCCTTGCCCTCAAGCGCATTGAGGTAGACCGGCAGGGTTGCCATCAGGGTCTTGCCTTCACCGGTGCGCATTTCGGCGATGCCGCGTTCGTGCAGAACCATGCCGCCGATCAGCTGCACGTCAAACGGGCGCATGCCGAGCACGCGCTTCGCGGCTTCACGTGCCGTGGCGAAAGCGTCTGGCAGAAGAGAGTCGAGCGTCTTGCCGTCAGCCAGCGCCGCGCGAAACTCGGCGGTCTTGGCCTGCAGCTGCTCATCGGTAAGATTTTCGTAATTCTTCTCGATAGCAGTAATTTGATTGGCCCGCTGGCGCAGGGTTTTAACGCGGCGGTCATTGGATGAACCGAATATCTTGCGGGCGAGGCCGCCAAAGCTGACCATCACTGGTCCTTTCCTGTCCGTTCAGCCGGAAGTGCTTCCGGCAATGTCGAATGCTTTATTCACGCGTATTGAAACAATTGCAAGAAAACTGCGCTATGAAAGCTGCCAGATACGGCGCATTTCCGGCGCAATTCCCCCACCGCTTACTGGACGTAAAGCCGAAGGACAGATAAGAGGGGCTTCGGGCGATGTCAACGTTGCTCTAAGGGCTGGAAAACCTTTCCTTTGTTGCAATATTGGAGGTATCCGGGCCAAATTCTGCCGCATTCATCGGGCCGGTAAGCGGTCACGAAGGAGAGAATTCCATATGAAAGCCATTCTGAAAGCCCCTTATCGCAAGGCTCTCGCTGTCGTCGGCATGTCTCTGGCGGCCTCGGTGGCGCTGGCAAGCTACTCAGGCGCCGCATTCGCACAGGATGCTGAAAAGCCTGCTGCCGCACCGGCTGCAGCCCCTGCAGAAAAGGAAGATCCGTCCAAGGTTCTGGCGACCGTCAACGGCAAGGACATCACTGTTGGTGCAGTCGATCAGGCTGCAGGCGATCTTGACCCGCAGTTCTCGCGTCTTCCCGCCGATCAGCGCCGTCTGGCTGCGCTTGCCGCCCTGATCGACATCAAGGCGATGGCTGGTGAAGCGGAAAAGGAAAAGCTCGATCAGTCCCAGGAATTCAAGGATCGTATGGAATTCCTGCGTGAACGCGCTCTCCATAACGAATATTTCAAGGATGCCGTTGTCGACAAGATCAGTGATGCAGATGTGCGCGCGCGCTACGACAAGGAAATCGCAGCCATGCCGCCGCAGGTGGAAGTGCGCGCTCGTCACATCCTCGTGAAGACCAAGGAAGAAGCCGAAGCCATCATCAAGAAGCTTGAAGGCGGCGCCAAGTTCGAGGACCTCGCCAAGGAAAGCTCGACCGACGGCACGGCAGCTAATGGCGGCGATCTCGGTTATTTCGCCGAAGGCCAGATGGTGCCTGAATTCGAAAAGGCCGCCTTTGCGCTCAAGCCGGGTGAATACACCAAGGAGCCGGTTCAGACACAGTTCGGTTTCCACGTGATCCAGCTCGAAGATCGTCGCACCAAGCAGCCACCGGCATTCGATCAGGTCAAGGATCAGATCCGTTCGATCATCATGCGCGAGCGTTATGTCGAAACCGTCAAGAAGCTGCGTGACGGCATGAAGATCGACTACAAGGACCCGGCTGTCGAGAAAGCCATGAAGGATGCCGCAGCAGCCCAGGAAGGCGCGGACAAGGAAGACGCGCCGGAAGAGGCTGCTCCGCAGCAGTAAAAACTGGCGTTAAATATCAACGCCCCGGCTTGCCGGGGCGTTTTTTATTTCGATCTCGCGTTTCCCGCTTGATTTTGGCCTGCAAACCTTTCCAATGCGCGCGTCATATTTTGAATCCGAAATTTGCGTGGCGCCGTTTGCTGGGTATTACGATTTTCGGGTTTTCTACGAAACCGCATTCCATCGAGGCACATATGTCCGCGTCTGTTTCTCCGCTCGCTCCCAAACACTACCCCACAATGCCGGTCGTTCATGGCGTACGCATTGCCACCGCTGCTGCCGGGATCAAGTATAAGGGGCGAACGGATGTGATGTTGATGGTCTTCGACCGACCGGCAGAAGCCGCAGGGGTCTTTACTCGTTCGCTCTGCCCATCGGCGCCGGTCGATTTCTGCCGACGCAATCTCGTGCACGGAAAGGCCCGCGCGGTCGTCGTCAATTCCGGCAACGCCAATGCCTTTACCGGCGTCAAGGGTCGTGAAGCGACGGAAGCAACGGCTGAAGCCACCGCCAAGGCGGTCGGTTGCGCCACAACAGATGTCTTTCTGGCGTCAACGGGCGTGATTGGCGAACCGCTCGATGCAAGCAAATTCGCGCATCTGCTTGGCGACATGAACAAGGATGCGGTCGAGGATTTCTGGACCGAAGCCGCCAAGGCGATCATGACCACGGATACCTATCCGAAGGTTGCGACCGAAACGGTGCTGCTCGGTCAGGTGCCGGTCACGATCAACGGTATCGCCAAGGGGGCGGGCATGATCGCCCCGGATATGGCGACGATGCTTTCCTTCGTCGTCACTGATGCACCGATCAAGGCTGACGTGTTGCAGAGCCTGCTCTCCAAGGGCGTTGGCTCGACCTTCAATGCTGTGACAGTGGATAGTGACACATCCACGTCGGACACGCTGATGTTGTTCGCCACCGGTGCGGCGGCAGAACGCGGCGCACCTGAGATCACCGATCCCGCAGACAAGCGCCTTGGTGAATTCAAGAAGGCGCTCGGCCGCCTCCTGAAGTCGCTGGCGCTGCAGGTCGTGCGCGACGGTGAGGGCGCACGCAAGATGGTGGAAGTGGAAGTGACGGGCGCAAAGTCTGCAGCTTCTGCCAAGAAAATTGCGCTTTCCATCGCCAATTCGCCGCTGGTCAAGACGGCTGTCGCTGGCGAAGACGCCAATTGGGGCCGCGTGGTCATGGCTGTCGGCAAGGCTGGCGAACCCGCCGATCGTGACCTGCTTGCGATTTGGTTCGGCGATATTCGCGTTGCGCATCAGGGCGAGCGTGATCCGGCCTATTCGGAAGCAGCGACGTCCGCCTATATGCAGGGCGAGGATATTCATATTCGCGTCGATCTGGGGATAGGCAAGGGCAAGGCAACGGTCTGGACCTGCGACCTCACCAAGGAATATGTTGCCATCAACGGCGATTACAGAAGTTGATCGAAGTGATGGAAAAAACCAGCACCCCAAGTCTCGCTATCGTACGCCAGCTTGAAGCCGTCGGCTTCCGTGCCTGGCCCGCCACGTCGGTCCACTATGACGGCACCTGGGCGATACGCATGACCGCAGCGCATCCATCCCGGCGTCTCAACTCGATTAACCCGCTCGATCCCGGCGACACGCGTGATATTCCAACGCGTGTGGAACTGGCGGCACAGCGTTTTCGCGCCTATGGCCGTGTTCCCTGCTTCAGGCTTTCGCCACTCGCGCCGCTCGAGCTTGAGGATTATCTGGAAGGACTTGGCTGGAAGCGCCGGGACGAAACCATCGTGATGACGGCGAATCTCGAGGAACTCGATCTGTCGGGCGCCATCGACCAGATACCCTTGAAGGATATCGGGCGTTTCGTGGATGCCTCGCTTTCGATCCATGAAAGACCGGAGGATATGCGGCCCGGATTTTCCGAGCTTCTCAACAGCGTTCGCCCGAACAAGGGCATGTTCGTGCTTGAGGAAGGTGGTCGCGCTGTGTCCAACCTGCTGTGTGTGCAGGACGGTGTGATGGCAGGTCTGTTCGATGTCGGAACCCTGCGCGACGCAAGGCGCAAGGGGTATGGGCATGCGATTGTCGGTTCTGCGCTCAAATGGGCCGCAAAGCTCGGTGCGAAGACGGCATGGCTGCAGATCGAGGCGGACAACGTCGCCGGACTTGCTCTTTACGAGAGCTTCGGCTTTCTGGAAGCCTATCGCTATGCCTATCGGGAGAGCAACGACAAATGACCGAGGTAAAGGGACGGCGCATTCTTCTGGTCGCAGCTTGCGCATTGGTGGATTCGGATGGCCGCGTTCTGCTGACGCAGCGCCCGGAAGGCAAGCAGCTTGCCGGGCTGTGGGAGTTTCCTGGCGGCAAGGTGGAGCCTGGTGAAACACCGGAAGAAACGCTGATCCGCGAATTGCAGGAAGAAATCGGCATCACCACGAAGGTGGCCTGCCTTGCGCCACTGACATTCGCAAGCCACACCTATGATGACTTCCATCTGCTGATGCCGCTCTATGTCTGCCGTCGTTATGAAGGCATCGCGCGAGGGCTTGAAGGGCAGGCACTCAAATGGGTTCGCCCGAAGGATATGCGCGACTATCCGATGCCGCCGGCCGACGAACCGCTGATCCCGTTCCTGTTGGATCTTCTGTAAAGAGAGCACTGCCCACAACTGTGGAAAAAGGTTGGCAATTTCTTACGATTCCGCTGGCCGGTTAATCTATGATTCACTCCGTTGAGGCATTCTCGTTTACGAGCCGCCCCGGAGTCTTGAAGCATGAGTTTCGACAACAATTATTTCAGTGCCGATCACAACGAATATACGGCCAAGCCGCTAACGAAGGCTGGTCGTGGAATCCTGCGCGTTGTGCTATTGTTCGGCTCTGCCGTTGTCGCTCTGGCTCTCATCATTGTGCCGGTTCTCAACGATCAGGCAAACAAGGTTGCAGCCCAGTCAGTGCTCCCGGCCGGGATCGATCGCACCATGACCGGTTCGATCAAACGTGATGCCGGCAATCAGCCGCACGCGGCAGGTCAGACCTATACAGTGCGCAAGAGCGTGCTTCAGTCAAGTCCGAATTCCGTCTGCATTATTGAGACAAACGGCAGCCACCACGGCGATTGTTAGCCGTCTTTCACATGCCTTTATTCCCAAAACGGGTTCCCGCTTTTGGGAGGCATGCTTTATTCTTCCTCAGCCTTTTTCAGCGCTTCCGCGAGCGATGCTTTTGCAGAGCCGGGCTTCAATGGCTTTTGCTGCGATTCATGCGGCGCCCAGCCCGATAGCCAGATGACGGAGAAAGTGGCGCGGATGCGCCCGTCCGGATCGGAGAACCGTTCTGCGTAGATTTCAGCGGCACGCAGGAAAAGGCGTTTTGAAACCGGCTTTCTGGACCGATCATGCAGGATGTTCTGCATCCCCATGGCGCGCAGATCGGCCATCAGATTGAACAGCGAATCGTAGCGCACTGTGATGTTATCGACGTCGGTTACAGGCAGGGCGAAGCCTGCACGTTGCAGAAGGCCGCCCACATCGCGTACGTCCGGAAACGGGAAAACGCGCGGCGAGGCGCCGCCCGTCAATTCGATTTCTGCTTGAAGCAGACTTTCGCGCAATTCACCCAGCGTTCCGCTGCCGCTCAGGGCGGCCAGAAAAAGTCCGTCCGGCTTCAGGGCGCGGGCGATCTGCACCATTGTGCCCGGCGTGTCGTTGGTGGCATGAAGCGCCATCAGCGACACGACAAGATCGACGCTGCCGGATTTCAGCGGAAGTATCTCCTCATCGCCGACAATAGCCGGGAATGAACCCTGCAAAAAATCCCTGTCGCGTTCGATGCGGACAATCAGGTTGGCCTTGCCAGTCTGTGCTATGGCTGCAGCCGCTGCGCCGGTATGGCCAGCCAGATCGACGGCGACGGGAAAATGGCGCTCCACTGCGTCGAGACGATCAGCGAGATCGTCGGCAATGCGCTGCAACAGGAAATCCGCGCCGGGTTCGGCGCGCGCAAAAGCGCGGCGGCGAAACGAGAGCAGGAGATCGCGATCAAAGATCGCGCTATCATCAGTCGGCGCAGGCATGGAATCCGTCTTCTCTTTCGAGCAAGGTTCAGTACAATCGTTGCGGGGATAGATGCATTCGAACGGGGGCGAATGCAATGGCGGATGACGATAGAACGCATCAAACCTTTTTGCGCAACGCGGGCGAAAGGTTTCGGCTGTTGGCTGGCAGGGCTGTTCGCTCGTCGGCGGACATGTTGTTTCCGCCGACATGTATCGGCTGTCGGATGCATGTGTCCGAACCGGGGACGCTGTGCCCGAAATGCTGGCCGGAGCTGCGCTTTATAGAAAAGCCCTACTGTCCTGTGCTGGGCATACCTTTCAGTCACGATTTCGGTGAGAATTTCATGAGTGCGGAGGCGATTGCCGATCCTCCACCTTTCCGGCGTCTCCGGTCTGCCGTCCTGCACCGAGGGGCGGCACAGCGCATGGCGGTTTCGCTCAAGTTTCATGACCGGACCGATCTGGCTCCGTGGATGGCGCGCTGGATGCAGCGCGCGGGCCGCGAATTGCTGGATGAATGTGACGTGATACTGCCAGTGCCCCTGCATCGCTGGCGGTTCTGGCAGCGGCGCTTCAACCAGTCGGCGGAACTTGCCCGCGCCTTGGCAAAACTGGAGGCGAAACCCTTTGCACCGCAAGGCGTGAAGCGTGTGCGCCGGACCGAACAGCAGATCGGTCTTGGCATCAAGGAGCGAAAGCGCAATGTGGACGGCGCGTTTCGTGTGCCGCAGGAACACGAGATTCATGTTCGTGGGCGACGGGTTCTGCTGATCGACGACGTCTATACGACCGGCGCTACAGTCAAGGCGGTGACGCGGGCCCTGTTGCGCGGCGGAGCAAAAAGCGTCGATGTGCTGACGTTCAGCCGTGTTCTCCCGGATTGAACCCGATAATCGGCTACACAGGCTCGTGAAAAGCGTCAGGGCTTTCAGATGGCGCTTTTGCCGCTTATATAGTGGCCAAAACGATTGGAGTTTATAATGGTTGATGTAACGATCTACACGCGTATCGGTTGCCCTTACTGCACTCGGGCGAAGGATCTTCTGACTCGCAAGGGTGTTGCCTTTAATGAAATCGATGCAGGCGCATCGCCGGAATTGCGCGCTGAAATGCAAGAGCGTTCGGGCCGTAACACCTTCCCGCAGATTTTCGTCGGGCCTGTTCATGTCGGCGGATGCGATGATCTTTTCGCGCTGGAAGATCAGGGTAAGTTGGACGGCCTGCTCAAGACTGGCGAATTGGCCTAGAATATAAAGGGGGAGAAACCGATGAACACGTTCCGCGCTGCTGCAGTACAGATGCGTTCCGGCACAGATGTTGTCCGCAATATCGAGGCTTTGGAGAAATTCGTCGCTGAAGCGGCAGCAAAGGGCGCGGCTTATGTGCAATCGCCGGAAATGACCGGCGCGATGATGCGTGATCGTGCAGCCTTCAAGGCGAGCCTGCGTGATGAAGCCAATGATCTGGTCTTCAAGGCAGCTTCGGCATTGGCGGCGAAACACGGTATCTTCCTTCACATCGGTTCAACCGCCATCGATGCCGGTGATGGCAAGATTGCCAATCGCGCCGGAATTTTCACGCCTTCGGGTGAGAAACTCGTCACCTATGACAAGATTCACATGTTCGACGTCGATCTGGACAATGGTGAAAGCTGGCGCGAATCGGCGACCTATGAGCCGGGCAAGGAAACTGTCGTTGCCGAACTGCCTTTCGCAAATCTCGGCATGGCGATCTGCTACGATATCCGCTTTCCGCAATTGTTCCGTGCCCAGGCGCTTGCCGGTGCCAATGTGATCACCGGCCCGGCTGCCTTCACGAAACAGACAGGAGAAGCCCACTGGCACGTCTTGCAGCGTGCGCGTGCCATCGAAAATGGTGCATTCCTGATCTCTGCCGCGCAAGGCGGTCTGCATGAGGATGGGCGGGAAACTTATGGTCATTCGATCATCGTCTCACCATGGGGCAAGATTCTCGCCGAGGCCGATCACGATGAACCGGGTGTCATTCTGGCCGACATCGACGTGGCGGAAAGCGCTGCTGCACGCGGCAAGATACCGAACCTGAAGAATGCGCGGGAGTTCGATGTCCGGACTTGCTCCGCGAAACAGAAAGAGGATGCGTAAGTTCCATGATCCGCTTTTCGCTTCATTGCGATCACGGCCATGAATTCGAGGGCTGGTTTCGCGACAATGCCGATTTCGACCGTCAGTCGGAAAGGAAGCTTGTCGCTTGTCCGGTGTGCAATTCGCAGGCCGTTCAGAAGTCGCTGATGGCGCCTGCGGTCTCGACAAGTCGCGGCAAGGAAAAGATTGCCATGGCGTTGGGCGATACGCAAAAGCAGATATTGGACGAAATGCGGGAGTTGAGCCGCAAGGTTCGTGAGAATGCGGATTATGTCGGCGACAAATTTGCCGAAGAAGCCCGGAAGATTCATTTCGGCGAGACCGAAACGCGTGGTATCTATGGCGAAGCGTCGCGCGAGGATGTGCATTCGCTGCTTGAAGACGGTGTCGACGTTCTGCCGCTGCCGGTATTTCCAGAAGATAAGAACTGATTGCCGGCATAGGGGACAAGGCGCATGAAACTGACGGATTCTGCGCCTTTTTTGCTGATTGCAACCGGCACCTTGCTGGGCCTCATCCTGCCGCTCGGCAAGATCGCCGCGCAGGCCGGTATTCCGCCCGCGATCTGGACATTTCTGTTCTCGGCGAGTGCAGGGATCATTCTGTTCGCTGTTCTTCTCCTGCAGGGAAAGAAGATCGGCTTTTCAGGCGGGCGACTGCGTTACTATATCTGCACCGCGTTCATCTCCTATGCCGTGCCCAATCTTCTCATTCTTTCTGCCATTCCGCGCCTTGGAGCGGGTTTTACCGGCATCATGTACACGCTCTCTCCGGTTATCACGCTCGTTCTGTCTATGGGGTTCGGACTGCGGCGTCCCAATGCGCTGGGGATCGGTGGTATCGCCGCCGGATTTATCGGCGCGGTGATGGTGGCGATGACGCGCGGCGAGGTGGGGAAACCAGCCGATCCATTGTGGATCGCCGCTGCATTGCTCATTCCTGTGTTTCTCGCCATCGGCAATGTCTATCGCACGCTCGATTGGCCGAAGAACTCCGATCCGACCGAGCTTGCAGCCGGAAGCCATCTCGCATCAGCACTGATGCTTTTTGCTGGAATATTCATATTCACCGGCCAGTTTCCGATTGAAACACTTGCATTCGCGCCATGGGCTGCACTGGCCCAGTCGATTGCGTCGGCTGGCATGTTCGCCCTGTTCTTCCGGTTACAGGCGGTTGGCGGGCCGGTCTATCTTAGCCAGATCGGCTATGTCGCAGCCGCACTGGGGCTTATTTCGGGAACACTGTTTCTCGGCGAACACTATCCGCCGCTGACCTGGATCGGGGCGCTGGTCATCTGCGCAGGCGTTGCCATGACAACGCGCGCGCAAAGAGGCTGATTGGATCAGGCGGGGCGTTCGGCAAGCACCATATAGTTCACATCGGTGTCGCGGGAGCGGCTCCAGCTGTCGGCCAGCGGATTATAGGTTACGCCAAGCTTGTCGATGAGACGCAGACCGCCTTTCGCAAGTGCGGATTCGAGTTCTGCCGGGCGAACCAGCTTTTCATATTGATGAGTGCCGCGCGGCAGCCAGCGCAGGACATATTCCGCGCCGATGATTGCCAGACCGTAAGCCTTCAGCGTGCGGTTGATTGTGGCGACGAACATCAGTCCGCCGGGCTTTACCATTTCGCTCGTTGCCGACATGAACAGGTCAACGTCGGAGACGTGCTCGACCACTTCCATGTTGAGGACCACATCGAATTTTTCACCGGCCTCGGCCAGTGCTTCTGCGGTCGTGGCGCGATAATCGATGTCGAGACCGCTTTGTGCGGCGTGGATTTTCGCCACTTCGATGTTTGTCGTGGAGGCATCCGCTCCGATCACGGTTGCGCCGAGGCGCGCCATCGGTTCGCAGAGAAGCCCGCCGCCGCAGCCGATATCGAGTAGGCGCAGGCCCTCGAAGGGGCGCGGCGCATTGGGATCGCGATTGAACTTGGCGCAGATCTTTTCCTTGATATAGGCAAGCCGTGTCGGATTGAACTTGTGCAAGGGACGGAACTTGCCCTGCGGATTCCACCATTCCGCGGCGATGCGCGAAAAATGCTCGATTTCCGAAGCGTCGATGGTGGTGCGGGCGGTCTCGGTCATTTCATTCTCCAGCGGCGGAAGCGTGCAGTTCTGCTCTCAAGGTAGTACTCCAAAGTCAAGGAACAAATCAATTTCGCTCTCAAGGGGCCCGATACGAATCGCGGCCTTGCGGAAGAGCGGCATTTTAGCTATGTGACCCCGGGTTTGCCTGTCGCAACAATATAAGGTTTGGGCAGGTGAGAGTGTAATTTTTCTAAACAGCGGGACGTAACCTTAAATGGCGCGCATCGTGATGAAATTCGGCGGCACTTCGGTAGCCGATCTGGAACGCATCTATAATGTGGCGCGCCACGTCAAACGCGAGGTCGAGGCGGGCAATCAGGTTGCCGTCGTCGTTTCGGCCATGTCCGGGAAGACCAACGAGCTGGTCGGCTGGGTACAGAATATACCGAAAGTCTGCGGCGCAAGCTCGCCTTTCTACGATGCCCGCGAATATGACACCATCGTCGCTTCCGGCGAGCAGGTGACCAGCGGGCTTCTGGCGATTGCGCTTCAGTCCATCGGTGTCGACGCACGTTCGTGGCAGGGCTGGCAGATCCCGATCAAGACCGACAATGCCCATGGCGCTGCCCGTATTCAGGACATCGACGGCTCGGAAATCGTCCGCCGCATGGAAATGGGACAGGTTGCCGTTGTTGCCGGTTTCCAGGGCATTGGTCCTGACAACCGCGTGGCAACGCTCGGGCGCGGCGGCTCGGATACGTCTGCCGTCGCCATCGCTGCCGGTGTGAAGGCTGATCGCTGCGATATTTATACGGATGTCGATGGCGTCTACACCACCGACCCGCGCGTGGAGCCGAAGGCAAAGCGTCTTTCGAAGATTTCCTTCGAGGAAATGCTGGAAATGGCATCGCTTGGTGCCAAGGTTCTGCAGGTGCGTTCGGTCGAACTCGCCATGGTGCACAAGGTGCGCACTTTCGTGCGCTCGAGCTTTACGGACCCAGATGCGCCGGGCATGGGTGATCCGATCAACCCGCCCGGAACCCTTATTTGCGACGAGGATGAAATCGTGGAACAGCAGGTCGTCACAGGTATCGCCTTTGCGAAGGATGAAGCTCAGATTTCGCTGCGGCGCGTGGCCGACCGGCCGGGCGTTTCGGCAGCTATTTTCGGGCCGCTCGCCGAAGAGCACATCAATGTCGACATGATCGTGCAGAATGTGTCGGAAGACGGCTCCAAGACCGATATGACCTTCACCATTCCAACCGGTGATGTCGACAAGGCCCTGAAGGTTTTGGACAAGGTCAAGGGCGAGATCGGCTTCGACAATATCCAGTCCGAAACCGGCCTCGCCAAGATTTCGGTCATCGGTATCGGCATGCGCAGCCATGCGGGCGTTGCTGCTACCGCCTTTAAGGCGCTGGCCGAAAAGGGCATCAACATTCGCGCCATCACAACGTCTGAAATCAAGATTTCTATCCTGATCGACGGCCCTTATGCGGAACTGGCCGTGCGCACGCTGCATGCGGTCTATGGCCTCGACAAGTAGTCAGCCAGTTTAGTTTCCATTTGAAACAGAGTTGTATGCAGGGCCGCGCGGCCGAAAGGGTGCGCGGCCCTGCAACATTTTGCGAGCAGCGACTATTTGTTCTGGACGCGGGTGTCAAAAATGCTCACAAAGGGGTTGGCGTAACGCTTCGCGGGCGGGTATTGGGAATCGGCTGGCGGAACGCACGTCAGCAATTTTGAAGGAGCCCCCGACGATCATGCGTGAGCTGACAACCGGTCCCCGCGTACTGCTTAAGCGGTTGCGCGAATTGATGGCAGAGCCGCTGGAACCGCAGGCGCGCCTCGACCGGATCGTTCGTGAAATCGCCCAGAATATGGTCGCGGAAGTCTGCTCCTTCTATATATTGCGCGCTGATGGCGTCCTAGAGCTTTACGCGACCGAAGGTCTCAATCCGCAGGCAGTCCACCTTGCCCAGCTTCGCCTCGGTCAGGGTCTGGTTGGCACGATTGCCGCAAGCGCCCGTCCTCTCAATCTGACCGATGCGCAAAGCCATCCAGCTTTCGCCTATCTGCCGGAAACGGGTGAAGAGGCCTATAATTCCTTCCTCGGCGTTCCCGTCCTGCGCGCTGGCCGCACTTTGGGCGTTCTTGTCGTCCAGAACAAGACCAAGCGGGCTTATCGGGAAGACGAGGTCGAAGCACTTGAAACCACCGCCATGGTCCTTGCCGAAATCATCGCGACCGGGGACGGGCTACGTCTGGCCCGTCCGGGCATAGAGCTTGATCTCGGTCGCCCGATGAGCGTGACAGGACAGGCTTTCAACGACGGTATCGGCCTTGGCCATGTGGTGCTGCATGAGCCGCGCATCGTCGTCACCAATCTTTTCAACGAGGATAGCCAGGCAGAGCTGAACCGGCTGGACGAAGCGCTTGGCAGCTTGCGCATATCCATCGATGACATGCTGTCGCGCCGCGATGTGGCGGCGGAGGGCGAGCATCGCGAAGTGCTCGAAGCCTATCGCATGTTTGCCCATGATCGCGGTTGGGTGCGGCGTCTGGAAGAAGCCATTCACAACGGTCTGACCGCCGAGGCGGCGGTCGAAAAGGTGCAGAGCGACACACGTGCGCGCATGGTGCATCTGACCGACCCCTATATGCGTGAGCGCCTGTCGGATTTCGATGATCTCGCGAACCGTCTGCTGCGCCAGCTCATGGGGCGTGACATCAAGACCATCGCCGAATCGCTGGTCAAGGACGCGATCATTGTCGCCCGTTCGATGGGTGCTGCCGAACTTCTGGATTATCCGCGCGAGCGTTTGCGCGGTGTGGTTCTGGAAGATGGCGCAGCCACGAGCCATGTCGTGATCGTGGCCCGAGCAATGGGCATTCCGGTCGTTGGCCAGGCCAAGGGCATTGTATCCATGGCCGAAAACAACGATGCGGCAATTGTCGATGGCGATGAAGGCATCATGCATTTGCGCCCGCAGTCCGATCTGGAAACGGCTTACGCCGAAAAGGTTCGGTTCCGGGCGCGGCGTCAGGCTCATTATCGTGAGTTGCGGGACAAGCCATCTGTCACCAAGGATGGTGTCGATATATCGCTTCTGATGAATGCCGGGCTTCTCGTCGATCTGCCGCAACTGTCGGCTTCGGGTGCGGCAGGGATTGGCCTGTTTCGCACCGAACTTCAGTTCATGGTGGCCTCGACATTCCCGCGTGCCGAACAGCAGGAACGTCTTTATCGCTCGGTCATTGAGGCGGCAGGCGACAAGCCGGTGACTTTCCGGACGCTGGATATTGGTGGAGACAAGGTCCTCCCTTATTTCAGTTCGACAGTGCAGGAAGAAAATCCGGCACTTGGCTGGCGCGCCATCCGTCTGACGCTCGACCGTCCGGGGCTGCTGCGCACCCAGCTAAGGGCGCTTTTGAAGGCGGCGGGCGGCCGTGAGTTGAAAATCCTGCTGCCGATGATTACGGAAGTCAGCGAAGTGAAGGCCGCGCGCGAGATCATCGATCGTGAGGTCCGTCACCTGTCGCGGTTCGCCCATCAGTTGCCGATGTGTCTGAAACTGGGAGCGATGATCGAGGTGCCGTCGCTGCTGTGGCAGCTTGAGGAACTGATGTCGCTCGTCGATTTCATCTCCGTCGGTTCAAATGATCTGTTCCAGTTTCTCATGGCGACGGATCGTGGCAACTCGCTGATGTCGGGTCGCTTCGACCAGCTTTCGCCTGCATTCCTGCGGGCACTGCGCTTCATCGTGGAAACCGGCAATCGCCACGGCAAATCGGTTACCCTATGCGGTGAAATGGCCAGCAGGCCGCTTCCAGCCATGGCGCTGGTCGGCATCGGGTTTCGGTCGATCTCGATGTCTGCGGCGGCAATTGGCCCGGTCAAGGCCATGCTCGATGCGCTGGACGCGGGCAAGCTTACGGCCTTGCTGGCGGAAGAGCTGGACAAGCCGAACAGCGCGCATTCATTGCGCGAACTGTTGATGAGATTTGCCGAAGACAACGATATTCCGTTATAGCGAAGCAGATTGATCTGACCGAACGGTCGCGGTGCAGGATTGCGCGGCGTTTCGTTTTGCATTCTTGCACGCCGCTGACAAATTTTAGGACATGACATGATCGCATTGCCGCAGGACCGGATGGACCAGCTCTTGAAGCGGTTCTCGATGATCGAAAGCCAGATGGCCAATAATCCGGATTCGGAAACCTATGTGAAGCTCGCATCTGAATATTCCGAGTTGCAGGAGGTAGTCGGCAAGATTCGCGAACTGACGGACGCCCGCAAGGAAGCAGTTGATCTGGCGGCCATGCGTGACGATGCCTCTACGGATGCAGAGATGCGCGCGCTGGCTCTGGAAGAACTGCCGGAAGTCGAAAAGCGCATCGAGACGCTGGAACAGGAAGTCCAGATTTTGCTGCTGCCGAAGGATGCAGCCGACGAGAAGAACGCCATTCTGGAAATTCGGGCTGGTACGGGCGGTCTGGAGGCGGCACTGTTCGCCGGTGATCTGTTCCGTATGTATGAGCGTTATGCCGCCGAAAAAGGCTGGCGGGTCGAACTGGTCTCGGCCAGCGAAGGCGATGCTGGCGGTTACAAGGAAATCATCGCCACAGTTTCCGGCAAGGGCGTGTTCTCCAAGCTCAAGTTCGAATCAGGTGTGCACCGCGTGCAGCGTGTGCCTGAAACGGAAGCGGGTGGCCGTATTCACACCTCGGCTGCAACCGTCGCAGTCCTACCTGAAGCCGAGGATATCGATATCGAGATCCGCAATGAAGATATCCGCATCGATACGATGCGGGCGTCAGGTGCCGGCGGGCAGCACGTGAACACGACCGACTCGGCGGTTCGCATCACACATATTCCGACCGGCATTATGGTCGTTCAGGCTGAAAAATCCCAGCACCAGAACCGTGCACGCGCCATGCAGATTCTCCGTGCACGCCTTTATGATATGGAGCGCCAGAAGGCAGAAACCGAACGCTCCGAATCGCGCCGCAGTCAGGTCGGTTCAGGTGATCGCTCCGAGCGTATCCGCACTTATAATTTTCCACAGGGGCGCGTCACCGATCATCGCATCAATCTGACGCTCTACAAGCTCGACCGGGTTATGGAAGGTGATCTGGACGAACTGGTCGATGCGCTGATTTCTGATCACCAGACCGCACTGCTGACCGAGCTGGGCGCCTGAGCGTGAGCGGCGAACGCCTCGACACACTAATGAGCGCCGCCCGGAAACAGCTTCGGGACGTGGGGCTCGATACACCCGATCTCGACGCGCGGCTGCTGGTCGAATGGGTGACGGGGGCAACTCGACTCGATCTGATTTCTACGCCGGAAAAGCTGATTGATGACGAACGTGTCGCGGCGCTTCGGTCTGCACTGGAGCGCCGGGCCGCAGGCGAGCCGGTGCATCGCATCATAGGCACGCGCGAGTTTTTTGGCCTGCCTTTCCGGCTTTCTGCCGCGACGCTTGAACCACGTCCCGATACGGAAGTTCTGGTGGAGCTGGTCATTCCGGCGCTGGAGGCGCTTGCGGGACAGAACAGCACGCTTGAGCTTCTCGATATGGGCACCGGAACGGGCGCGATCGTCATTTCGCTTCTCCATCGCTTCGAACATGCGCATGGCATCGGCCTCGACATGGCCGACGGTGCGCTGGCAATGGCGCGAATCAATGCAGTCGCCAATGGCGTAGGCGACCGCTTTGCCGCACTTAAAAGCGACTGGTTCCAGTATGTGAGCGGACGGTTTCATCTTATCGTCTCAAACCCGCCCTATATTCCGCATGAAGATATTGCGGGATTGTCGCGCGAAGTGCGCGAACATGATCCGCTTGCCGCACTTGATGGCGGTGCCGATGGACTGAATTTCTACAGAGCCCTTGCACAGAAGGCGGCAGATCACCTATATAAGAGTGGAATGGTTGCCGTAGAGATCGGCGCCGGACAATTCCAGGATGTTGAGGCGCTGTTCGAAAGCGCAGGTTTTTCTCTCGCAGGAGATGCGAGCGATCTTGGCGGCCACAGAAGGGCCATGCTTTTCGCGCACAAATCAAATACGTAATTTTGATGCGGCGAACCGCTAAAAAACACTTGGAATTTGCGGCGAAGCCGTTTAGTTTCCGGCCACCGTATACAGCCAGAATGGTTTTGCCCGCTGATGGGCGGTGGCGGAAATGCTCCATGACGATTTTTGGTCATGCTCCCCGGAGGGTTCTTTGGGGATGGCTTGTGCGGAAGTACTCGACTTTCAAGCATAATCTCGAAGAGCAAAGCTTTTCGGAGTGGTTATGCATTAATGCAACCGCGGAGTTTCGGTGACCCATAGAGGTGTACCTAACTCAGGAGCAGTCGATTTGTGGGAAGTTTTTAGGGCGTACTTCCTCCATGGTTCGATAGCGTGAAACCGGCAGCTTTTTTGGCTGTGGAGTTTCTACGCCCTTTAATCTGAAAAGAGATGAATATGAGGCCAGCACAGCAGAACAGGCGCATGCGCGGACGGGGGAATAACAATAATAACAACAACAATAACCGCAAGGGCCCCAATCCTCTGTCGCGCAATTACGAAAGCAATGGCCCGGATGTGAAGATCCGTGGCAATGCGCAACATATTGCAGAAAAATACTCGACACTTGCGCGGGACGCACAGGCATCTGGCGATCGCGTGATGGCAGAAAACTATCTTCAGCACGCCGAACATTACAATCGCATCATCATGGCTGCCATGGCGCAGAATCCAGTGCCGTTCCAGCGCGAAGAAACCTTTGACGATGACGGTTCGGATGATGAAGAAGCAGGTTTCACGCCTGTCGCAGCACAGCCGCAGCCCGTCAACGGTTCCGGTCCGCAGCCGGTTATCGAAGGCACTCCTGCCGAGGTCGTCTACGGCGAAGATGGTGGCGAGCCGGTAAAGTCCGGCGAAGGTCGCCAGCAGCCGCGCGAACGCGACAATCGTGATCGTCGTCTCGGTCGTGGTCGCCGTCCGCAGCGTGAGCGCTTCAACGCTGACGAGCGTTCGGATGAACAGCCGCAGGAAAAGCAGGCTCAGCCGGTGGCTGAAGAGGCTTCGGCTCCGGTTGAAGTCGTGGCCGAACAGGCATCACCGGTGGTCGTTGAAGCCGCTCCTGCTGCCGATGCAGCATCTGCCGAAGAAGCCGCACCACGTCGCGCTACGCGCCGCCCGGG
Source organism: Ochrobactrum sp. A-1 (assembly GCF_022488005.1). Classification (NCBI taxonomy): domain Bacteria; kingdom Pseudomonadati; phylum Pseudomonadota; class Alphaproteobacteria; order Hyphomicrobiales; family Brucellaceae; genus Ochrobactrum; species Ochrobactrum sp. A-1. Next base: position 595,766 of record NZ_JAKVQC010000004.1, on the reverse strand, counting down.
TCGTCCGCGTCGAGCCGCCAAGGACAGCGGTGACGAGACGCCAGTGACGGAACCTGCAAATTCCGACGCTTAAAACGTCTCCTCTTGATCGAGTTTAAAATGGCGCGGTTTCCGCGCCATTTTTATTTGGTTTTGCAAGTGCCTGTAACCCTTGCCGAAACCCGGCCATCGTCCCATATGCTGTCTTGGAAAGAAGCCCGCCCAGTGTGGGGGCTTCGTCACCATACATCTTTCGGTGCCGCATGACGGGCCGGAAGGCAAAGGAGACATCATGAACATCGAAAAATATACAGAGCGCGTCCGGGGCTTCATCCAGTCTGCACAGACTTTTGCGCTGTCGTCGGGCAACCAGCAATTCACGCCGGAACACGTGTTGAAGGTTCTCGTCGATGATGACGAAGGGCTTGCCTCATCCTTGATCGAACGTGCGGGCGGACGCATTGCCGATGTGCGCACCGGTCTGCAGAACGCGCTCGAAAAGCTGCCCAAAGTGTCGGGCGGCAACGACCAGCTATATTTATCGCAGCCGCTTGCCAAGGTCTTCTCGCTTGCCGAGGAACTTGCAAGCAAGGCCGGTGACAGCTTCGTCACCGTCGAGCGCCTGCTGACGGCGCTGGCGATGGAAAAATCCGCAAAGACGTCTGAAATTCTTTCCGCTGCCGGTGTGACCCCGACGGCGCTCAACAAGGTCATAAACGATATGCGCAAAGGCCGCACCGCCGATTCGGCGTCCGCTGAAAGCAATTATGATGCGTTGAAGAAATATGCTCGCGATCTGACCGAGGATGCGCGGGCAGGCAAGCTCGATCCTGTGATCGGTCGTGACGAGGAAATTCGCCGCACGATTCAGGTTCTGTCGCGCCGCACCAAGAACAATCCGGTGCTGATCGGCGAGCCGGGCGTCGGCAAGACCGCAATTGCGGAAGGTCTGGCGCTTCGCATCGTCAATGGCGACGTGCCCGAATCCCTGAAGGACAAGCAGTTGATGGCGCTCGATATGGGAGCGCTGATTGCCGGTGCCAAATATCGCGGTGAGTTTGAAGAACGTCTGAAAGCGGTGCTTTCGGAAGTGCAGACGGCTGCTGGCCAGATCATCCTCTTCATCGATGAAATGCACACGCTTGTCGGCGCAGGCAAATCCGATGGCGCCATGGATGCATCGAACCTTTTGAAGCCTGCTCTTGCACGTGGTGAACTGCACTGCGTCGGCGCGACGACACTGGAAGAATACCGCAAATATGTCGAGAAGGACGCAGCGCTTGCCCGTCGCTTTCAGCCGGTATTCGTCGATGAACCGACAGTCGAGGACACGATTTCGATCCTGCGTGGCCTGAAGGAAAAATACGAGCAGCATCACAAGGTGCGCGTTTCGGATTCGGCTCTGGTTGCTGCGGCGACCTTGTCGAACCGTTACATCACCGACCGTTTTCTGCCCGACAAGGCAATCGATCTTGTCGACGAGGCGGCATCGCGCCTGCGCATGCAGGTTGATTCCAAGCCGGAAGAGCTGGATGAAATCGACCGTCGCATCATGCAGTTGAAGATCGAGCGCGAAGCGTTGAAGGTTGAAACCGACGCTGCTTCCAAGGATCGTTTCCAGCGCCTCGAAAAGGAACTGACCGATCTGGAAGAGGAATCGGCGGAACTGACGTCGAAATGGCAGTCTGAAAAGCAGAAGCTTGGACTTGCCGCCGATCTCAAGCGTCAGCTTGAAGAGGCGCGCAATGCCCTTGCCATCGCGCAGCGCAGCGGCGAATTCCAGAAGGCAGGCGAACTGGCCTATGGCAAGATTCCGCAGCTGGAAAAGCAGCTTGTCGAAGCCGAAAGCCATGAAAACAAGGGTTCTCTGCTTGAAGAGACTGTTACGCCTGACCACGTCGCGCAGATCATTTCGCGCTGGACCGGTATCCCAGTCGACCGGATGCTGGAAGGCGAGCGTGAGAAGCTGCTGCGCATGGAAGATGAACTCGCGAAACGGGTCGTCGGGCAGGGCGAGGCGGTTCAGGCTATCTCTAAGGCGGTTCGCCGTGCGCGCGCCGGGCTTCAGGACCCCAACCGGCCTATCGGCTCGTTCATCTTCCTCGGCCCCACGGGCGTCGGTAAGACGGAACTGACCAAGGCGCTTGCTTCATTCCTGTTTCAGGACGATACGGCCATGGTGCGTATCGACATGTCGGAGTTCATGGAAAAGCATTCCGTGAGCCGACTGATCGGCGCGCCTCCCGGCTATGTCGGCTACGAAGAAGGTGGCGTTCTGACGGAAGCGGTTCGTCGCAGGCCTTATCAGGTGATCCTGTTCGATGAGATCGAAAAGGCGCATCCGGACGTGTTCAACGTGCTGTTGCAGGTGCTGGACGACGGACGCCTGACTGACGGGCAAGGCCGTACGGTCGATTTCCGCAATACGGTCATCATCATGACCTCGAATCTCGGTGCCGAGTATCTCGTCAATCTTGGCGAGAAGGACGATGTCGAGTCGGTTCGTGACGAAGTGATGGGCGTGGTGCGGGCTGCCTTCCGTCCGGAATTCCTGAACCGTGTCGATGAAATCATCCTGTTCCACCGGCTGCGCCGCGAAGACATGGGTGCGATTGTCGATATTCAAATGCAGCGTCTCCAGATGCTTCTGACCGATCGCAAGATCGTGCTGCAGCTGGAAGAGGATGCACGCGAATGGCTGGCCAACAAGGGTTACGACCCGGCCTATGGCGCACGTCCGTTGAAGCGTGTCATCCAGAAGGAAGTTCAGGACCCGCTCGCCGAGCGCATCCTTCTGGGCGACATTCTGGATGGTTCCATCGTCAAGATTACCGCCGGTTCGGATAGGCTCAACTTCCGTCCGGTTCGCGGTGCGCTTGAAGATGAAGACCAGAAGGTCGGTGAGAACGCCTGAACGTTCTTGAGTTGAAGGCTGGGCGTCGCAACCGGATAGGTTGCGGCGCCTTTTTCATATCTGTCCTGACAAGTTTTCTGGCTTTCCTTCGATGTCGGCCATTTTCATGTCCAGTTCATCTGGCATCTGCTCTATCAACTAATCAGTTGTTAACCATATTAGCGGCATCCATGATCTCTCGATCACCCAGGGCATTCTTCATGGCGCATTACACACGCATGCTTCGTTTCGCTTTGTTCGCTTCCGTTGCGGTAACTGCCTTCAACGGTATTGCGCGCGCAGAGGAAGTCAGTTCTGCAGCGGCTACCGAACGCCCGGTACAGCTTGCGCAGCTTTATGATCCGGGTGAAGAAATCTATCATGATCGCCGGGTACGGGTTTTTATCGACCAGTATGGCCGCCGCGTTACCATGGATCGTCGCGGGCGCATTCTCAGTGTCGAGGACGCCAATAATTATGACCCGAACGCCTATGACCGTCGGGTTCGTCGTGCGCCGCAGCCAGACGACAACTGGACACTCGATGGTCCGGTCGACGGTGGCGCGCCCTATGACGGCTTCGGTAATGTGCCCGAAGACCCGAACTATTACCCGGACGCTCCGGCGGCGCCACAATATGGCGGCAACCGGGATGGACAGGTGCAGCGCTCGGAACTGCCTCCCGCTGGCGATCAGTATCCTGACAATACCAACACGAATTCAGCCAGCGCTAATCCCGGCTATGACGGGCAGCAGGATTACGGCCAGCCGGGTTATGAACAGCCAAGGGGCGTTCCCGATCCAGGCGACATGGCCCCGGCCATCGAAATGCCGAAGGGGCAGGGCGCAAAGGCAAAGATCGCAGCCTTCCAGATACTCCTCGACCGCGCCGGTGCATCGCCGGGCGTAATTGACGGTCGCTCGGGCAGCAATGTCGACAAGGCGGCGGCGGCTTACGGCGAATTGACAGGAAAGTCGATCAATCCAACGGATGAAGCAGCTGTCAATGCCGAGTTAGAAGCCACCGGCGGTCCAGCTTTTACGGAATACACGATCACCAATGAGGACGTTGGTCGACAATATGTTGCGTCGATTCCAGAAGATTACGCTCACAAAGCGCAGCTGCCGGCGATGGCCTATACATCGGTGACCGAAATGCTGGGCGAAAAGTTTCATATAGACGAGGCCTATCTGAAAGAGATCAATCCCGGCGTGAACTTCAACCAGCCCGGCTCGATTGTGAAGATTCCCAATCTTGGGAAACCTGTCCGGACCAAGGTGGCCCGCATTATCGCCGACAAGGGACGTAAGCAGGTTCGCGGCTACGACGAAACCGGCAAGCTGGTCGTTGCCTATCCGTCGACGATCGGTTCGTCGGACAATCCGTCGCCATCCGGCATCGTTCAGGTCGAGCGCATCGCGATCAACCCGAACTACACCTACAATCCGAAGATCAACTTCAAGCAGGGCAATAACGACAAGGTGCTGACCATTCCGCCGGGACCGAATGGGCCGGTCGGAACGGTCTGGATTGCGCTTTCAAAGCCGACTTACGGCATTCACGGTACGCCGGAACCATCGAGAATCGGCAAGACGTCAAGTCATGGCTGTGTCCGATTGACCAATTGGGATGCAGAAGAGCTGGCAAAGCTGGTGAAAGCTGGCGTAACGGTCGAGTTTACCGAGTAATACCAAGTCTCGTTGAGCTTTTCGCATCGAGGCTTGGTTAAGCCGTGTGGCGATTGAGCATTTTCAGGGCGTGACGCGCTAGCATCTTAGCGCCCTGCTATAGGCATTCCTGTAATTTCAAAGAAAAGGCCGGGGGCATGTCCCCGGCCTTTCTCTTTATCAGCTCTTCGTCGATCCGTTCGAGGCAAGCTTGGTACCGTTTTCATCGCTGTTCAAAAGCGTGTCAATGCGATCCCGTTCCTGCTTGAAGGCTTCAAGATCCTTGCCCGAAAGGGCCTTGTTGTCGGGTAGACGAATGCGCAGCGGATCGACCTTGGTGCCGTTCACAATCATTTCGTAGTGAAGGTGAGGACCGGTCGAAAGACCCGTCGACCCCACATAGCCGATCACCTGTCCCTGCCGCACGCGCGCACCGGCGGTAACACCGCGGGCGATGGCGTTCTGGTGGCTATAGCTGCTTACATAACCATTGGCATGGCGAATCAGGGTCTGGTTGCCATAACCGTTGGTCCAGCCCGCCTTCTCCACCACGCCATTACCGGAAGCGATGATTGGCGTGCCGCGCGGTGCAGCCCAGTCCACGCCGGTATGCATGCGGCTATAGCCAAGGATCGGATGGCGGCGCATGCCGAACGGTGAGCGGAATACACCATTGGGAACCGGATTACGGAGCAGGAACTGCTTCGCACTCTTGCCGTCGCCATTGAAGTAATCGACGCTGCCGTCCGGGGCCTGATAGCGATAGAATTTGCGGGTTGTTCCACCAAAATTGGCCGATACATACAGAAGCTGCGAATCGGCTTCCGGTTTGTCGGGGTCGTCCGGCAGCGAGAAGAATGCGTCGATCTGATCGCTCGGCGACAGCCGCGACTGGAGATCGACATCGCTTGCCAGCATCTTGACGAGCTGTTCGCGCATCGTCTCCGACATGCCATAGGCAAGCGCGGCACGGCTGATCCCGTCATAGACACTTGGCAGATTGCCTCGAATGGCTGTCGGAAGGGCGTTACCGTCGAAAGCTGTCTGCAGGAGCGGAGTCTGTTCTGGTTCGTCAGACGGAATATATTGTCCCCGGTCGTTGAGGGCGACGGTCACCAGATGGGTCGTGCGATTGTAGATGCTTGCACGCACGATGCGGTCCAGGCCATCCTGCGTCTCGGTACCGATGCGCAGGACGCTGCCTTCCTTGAGGCGCGGTGAGTTCAT